>DASZMX010000022.1:0-58205 GCA_035551475.1 Verrucomicrobiia bacterium | reverse complement strand
CCATTTTGCGTCCTTCCGCTCCCAGTGGAACAAGGAAATCGAAAGCGATCTGCTGCGGAGATTCGGCCTGGCGCCCGACCAAAAAACCGGCGGCCTCTCCAAAGGGCAGAAGACGCAACTGGCGTTGATCATCGCGATATGCCCGGAGCCCGAATTGTTAATCCTGGACGAGCCAACGTCGGGCCTGGACCCCATCGTGCGTCGGGAATTTATCGAGACCGTGATCGGAGCCTATCAATCCACCGATCCCGCGAACCGCACGGTTTTTGTCTCGACGCATTTGATTTCGGAGTTTGAAGGATTGATTGACCGGTTCACCATCATCGAGCAAGGGCGCGAATTGTTGACGATGGAGGCGGACCACGCCCGGGAAAGATTTCAAAAAATTCGGGCGCGCTTCGCGGAGGCGCCGGCCAAATTGACGCTGCACGGAGCATTGCGGGTGGCGCAAAACGGACGGGATCTGGAGGCGCTGACGGATGGGAATTGCGAACGGTTGATGGCGGAAATCTCGGCGCTCCGGCCGGAGGATTTGCGGCGGGAGGCGCTGTCGCTGGAGGAAATATTCGTCGCGTCGCGCATGCTCAAGGAGCAGGCGGCATGAATGCCCTGCTGCGCAAAGAGCTGCGGTTGATCCTGCCCAGCGGGGGAGCGACCCTCGTTCTGGCGGTGGTTCCCGCGTGGTTCTTCTCCCGGCAGGATTTCGCGGGTTGGGAAAAAGGCGATGGCGGTTACTGGATGCTGGGCGTGGCGCTGGCCTTCGGGCTGGTTTTTCCCGCGTTGTCGTCCTTCGGAGCCGAATTCAACCTGGGGACTTTTTCGATTCTTCTCTCGCAACCGATTTCGCGCCGCCGTATTTGGGCCGGCAAACTGGCGGCGCTGGCCGTCGTGACGCTCGCCGCGCTGGCCGCGCAGGCGGGATCCTTGGTGTGGCGCTTTGGGTGGAGCGATATCGTGGGGAAATTGGGCGCAAGTTCCGCCTTGCTCGCGCTCGTCGCGGTCAGCGGGGGATGGTGGAGCACGCTCCTGTTGCGGCAGGTCGCGGCCGCTTTTTGGTTCGCCGTGTTCGTGCCTGTGCTGCTGACTTTGACGACGGTGGCGGCGCTCGCGGGCAAAGTTACGGACGAGCTGGGGATCGGATGCCTAACCGTCCTGTTGGGGACGTACGCGGCGGCGGGGTTGGTGGCCGCGGTGAAGATGTTCACCCGCGCCCAGGACGTTTCCGAATGGGGCGAGGCGCTGGCGCCGCCCTCGTTCATTGGCGCGGGCGCAAACCGGACCGCCGCCCCTTGGCGGGCGCTGGCCTGGAAGGAAATTCAACTGCAACAAGCCTCGCTCATCCTCGGGGCGGCCCTGGCGGTCGCGCATGGGTTGAATCTCGCCGCGCGCAAGCTGACCGGCGCTTATTTGACAAATCATCACGCCATCAAAGACCTGGTTGAGGCATTTCCCGTCTTCTGGCTTTTTGTGCCGCTGGTGGCAGGAAGCGTCGCCGTGGCGGAAGAACGAAAGCTGGGGACGTGGGAAAGCCAGTTGTGCGCGCCCGTTTCGCGCGGTTGGAAATTCGGCCTCAAGCTGGGCGCAGCGCTGGCATTGAGCTTGGCGGGCGCGTTGGCGGGATGGGGCCTGGAGGAAATCGGGCGGAGATGCGGCGTGGCCCCCGGGCTGAGTTGGGAACTGATACCCACCTGCGGCCTTTGCGCTGCAATTGGCTTCGCGGCGTTTTATGCCTCCACGCTTTCGCGCCACACGTTGCAAGCGCTGGGATTTTCCATCTTCGCCATCGCGGTCACTTTCGGCGTGGCCGAGTTGGCGCTGGTCCATCCGATCTTCGTTCACGGCCGCCCGCTGTGGGGCGGATGGCTCCGGGGCGGGCGTATGGTAGGTTTGACAGTATTGACGCTGCTGATCCTCGGGTGGAAAAACACCTGGCAGGTCCGTTTCGGCGCGCGGCTCTGGCGCTGGAACATGCTTGCTCTCTTCACGGCGTGGATCGGCATGTTCGCAGTGAACTCGATCATTTTTAACCGCGCATGGGAAGCCTGGATGCCCCTGGAACCCTATCATGCCGGGGAGCTTTCCGAAAAACGTCCCCGCCACCCTTCCAAAGTGGCGCATTCCGAAATGCGCACGGCTGTTGTGACCACCCAAGGCCAGTTATGGCTGCAATGGGACGCGGTGCATCGGCAAACGCCGGGCGGAGGTCGTCTGGAGGAACCAGCGCGCCACGAATTTGTCAAGGGAGCCGAGTGGTCTGACGTGGCGGTGACTTTTTATAAATGTTACGCCTTGCAAAAAGACGGAACACTTTGGGACGTGAGCCAGACGCCGCGCGCCTTCCTGCCGGAGCGGCGATGGCGCGCGCTGGCCAGCGATAGTTTCATGTTTACGGGACTGGCCCGCGACGGTTCCCTCTGGCGCTGGGGCATGGACGTGAACTGGCGCCGAAATGTGGAAATTCCGGTGGCGCCCGAGCAGATGGGCTCCGACACAAACTGGATTTCGATCTGCGCCAATCAAGCGTCCATCGGCGCCGCCGCCGCCCAGGCGAATGGAAGCATCTGGCGTTGGGGTTATATGCCAGCGATGTCCGCGAGCAAGGCCTGGTCGAATGTCATGATCAGCACGCCCCAGCCCTGGTTGCGCCTCCCGGACCGCCGCGTTGCCGCCATGGCTTTTTATGGAACCTCCCTAACGGTGATCGCCGAGGATGGAACGCTCTGGAATAATCATTTCGGACGGCTCACGCAAACTGGGACGGACCAGGATTGGAGTCTCGCCTGCTACGGCGATAACATGGCTGTCATCGCGCTCAAAACCAACGGCACGTTGTGGGAACTGGGAGCCAATTTAACGAAGACCCCACTGAGCAAGTATGCTCTTTGGACTGGTCTGACGAGCGAAGGGCCATCCATCCTGGCCTTGGCTAATGACGGCAAACTATGCCGTTTTGTCCTTCCCGATGTGCAGCTCAACGCCTGGTTCAGCGATGCTTCCTGGCCGAACGACACCGCCGTCTCGCGCCTGAAAGCCGTCACCGTGGCCGATTTTGAACCGTAACTCACTTTGACTGGGCGCAGGGGCTGGGGAATGATGCAGCGTGCTTCGCATTTTACGCGTTTCTGGAATGGCGCTGGCATTGGCGCAGGCCGTTTTCGGTCGCGAGCTCCCGCCGGCGTTTGGACCCTATTTGCATCCCACGGCGGCCGATTTCGGCGCGAACCAAACCTTCCACACGGGCGACCGGATGGTGGGAACTTATTATTTTTATTGGTACGATGCTCCGAGCAAAACCCACGTTATCAATGCCGGGCTCAACACGGACGCCCTGACGGATCACCCGCCGACGCTGGAAGGCTTTTCCTGGAAATCGGTGGACTGGCATAAGAAGCAATTGTCGGACATGGAGGCGGCGGGGATCGACGTGGCGCTGATGGTTTTTTGGGGCGCTCCCTCGGAGCAGGACGCCAAGGCGGACTTGCATTGGAGCTACGAGGGACTCGCGCCGTTGGTCGAGGCGCGCGACGCTCTGGTGCGCGCGGGGAAGCATCCGCCGAAAATCGGGCTCTTCTACGACACCAGCACGCTGCAATACAATTCGTGGCATGAGCATATCGATTTAACCACCGATTTCGGACGGCAATGGTTTTATGCGACGGTGCGCGATTTCTTTTCCTGCATCCCGGCGCGCGATTGGGCGATGATCGATAATAAACCAATCATTCTACTTTACTCAGCGGATTTTGCGCGGAACCACGACCATACGTTCGTGACGGAGATGCGCGCGCGGTTTGCGGAGGATTTCTCCGGGCGCACGCCGTGGCTGGCGCCGCAGAATTCCTGGCGCGCCCACGGCGACAGCACATGCGCCTGGGGCGGAGCGCTGGGCCTGAAACGCGCCGGCATCGCGGAACTGGGGCCGGGCTACGACCATTCGGCCGTGCCGGGACGCACGCCGCTGGTCGTCCCGCGCGAGGGTGGAAAATTCTACGAGGAGAACTGGCTGAAATTCCTGCGCCGCCCCACCCCTTTCGTCATGCTCGAAACGTGGAACGAATTCCACGAAGGCACCGAGATTTGCGCATCCAAGGAATATGGACGGCGCTACATTGATTTGACACGCCAATACAGCGATCGTTTCAAAAAGGGCTGGCGCCCCGCCACCTCGAGCGGCGCGTTCTATAACGCGCGCGCGGTGGAAATCGGCGCCGGCCTGAAACTGCTGCAAAACGACGACGGCGAAACGACTTCAGCCGCTGTGCTAGGTTCGACCGCCATCAAGGCGGCGGGGGCGCGCGGGCGCTATATCTATTTCGCGGTGGACGATTCCTTCAAATGGTCGGATGCCATGTCCGCACGATTGGAAGTGGAATATTTTGACGGCGGGCGCGGCGAATTCACCGTGGAATTCGACGGCAGCGATCCTCACGCCCCGTTTGCGGGCGCTTACACCGGGGCGGGCAAATCCGTGGCGCTCCGCGGGGAACCAGCCTGGAAAACGGCCTCCTTCGACCTGCGCGGCGCCCGTTTCTGGAATTCGGAAAATCGGGCGTCCGATTTTCGGCTGGTTGTGCTGGCCGCGGAACTTTATGTTCGCCAGGTCAGATTGATCCGAAATTAGCCCAAAACTATGCGCGCTGAATCCCTGAAATTCCTCGAACAACTGGTCAACACGCCCAGCCCCTCCGGCCACGAAGCCCGCGGCCAGCGCGTCTGGCTCGATTACGTGAAGCCCTTCGCCGACGAGACGTTCAGCGACGCCTACGGCAACACCGTCGCGGTTCTCAACAAAGGCGGCTCGCCGCGCCTCATGCTGGCCGCGCATGCGGACGAGATCGCGATGAACGTCAATTATATTGACGAGCGGGGCTTCATTTACGTGCGCAAAATGGGCGGCATCGATCCCGCCATCACCCGCGCCCAACGGGTCGTGATCCACGCGCGCGGCGGCCCCGTCAAAGGCGTGGTGGGCAACGTCGCCCCGCACCTGACCAAGAGCGACGGCGAACGCAAGGCGCCGAAGATGGATGACCTTTTTATTGACATCGGCGTGGACAGCCGCGCTGCCGCCGAGAAACTGCTGCGCGTCGGCGATCCCCTCACGCTGGCGGACGCGTTCGAGCCTTTGCGCAATGATTTGGTGGTGGCGCGGGCGTTTGACAACCGCGTGGGCACGTTTTCCGTCGCCGAAGCGCTGCGGGAATTAAGCGAAGGCGGCAAATGCGGCGCGGAAATTCTGGCCGTTTCCAACATCATGGAGGAAGTGGGCTTGCTGGGCGCGCGGCAAATCGCCTACACGCTCAAGCCCGATGCCGCGCTGGTTGTGGATGTCACCCACGCCACGGATTATCCCACCGTGAGCCAGCATCAGCATGGCGATGTGCGCATCGGACGCGGCCCCACGCTCACGCACGGCGGGTGCAACCATCCGGAAATGGTCGCGCGCCTGGAAGCGGTGGCCAAGGCGCAAAAAATCAAGCTGCAGCACGAAGCCATTTCCAACAGCAGCGGCACGGACACCGACGTCATTTTCTGGACGCGCGGCGGCATTCCCAGCGCGCTGGTGAGCCTGCCCAACCGCTACATGCACTCGCCGGTGGAAGTGGTGAGCTTGCGTGATCTCGAACAAATCCCGCGCCTGCTCGCCGCGTTTGCCCGCTCGCTGAAAGCCGGCGAGCAATTCAAAGTCAAAATTTAAGCGGCGGCGGCAGTGATCGCGACCGACTTGCGAACATAGCGGCGCGTGGCCTTGACCGGCGGCGCCGTCACGACGATCGCGGGAACGGGGTCCGGGAGGCAGAGATACCGCCCGCAATTATCGCAGAGATGAATGTCGTTCTGGTGCGGCAGGGCGTGCAGCGTGCCGGTGGGGATGCTTAAATGACATTCGCCGCAGGAAGTCCCGCGCACCATGGCGACGCCTTTCTTGCCGCGCGCAATCAAGCGGTCGTAATGCTCCAGCACGGGCTTGGGCACCAGCGCGCGCAAACCGGCAATGGCCGCTTCGTCCTGGGCGGTCAGGGGGGTGGTGGAAAGTTCCAGTTTTTGCAGGGCGAGCAGGTTGTGGATAATGTCTTTCATAAATTATTTCATTTGACAGATGAGAAGGCGCCGGCAGCGGGTTCCTCAACGCCGCCGGCGCGCGCCGTTCGGTTTAGTGGCTGCGGCCCAGGCGTGATTTGCGCATTTTGCCTGGTTTGGGTTGCGCCGGGGCGGCGGCAGGAGCGGCGGCGGCCGCCGGTGTAGTCGAAGCGCAAGCGCACGACGACGAAGCCGGGGCGGCCGCAGCGGTCGGAAGGAGCGCCGGCGGGACATTCAATTGCGATGAGTGGTTCAAGTTATCCATATCCAGTTTCAGTTGCTAAGGTTCAAGGATGACGTTTCGCCATCACCTGACTACAGGCAGATCGAGCGCCATGATTTGCGGCGGAACGAAAAAGAACTGGCGGCGAGGCGTTTATGAGAAATTCTCCGGATGGCCCGCGCTCACGAGCGCAGGGTTTGGCGCAATTTCTGCACAAGATTCCGACGCACGGTGCAAGGCGCCGCGCGCGGGCAACAGGCCGAATTGCTTGAGTTTGTATTGCAAGGTGCGACGGCTGATGCCGAGTACCTTGGCGGCGGCGGCGCGATTGCGGGTGACGTGCGTCAAGGTTTGGCGGATGAGCAATTTTTCCACCTCGGCCAGCGACGCGCCGGGCCGCACGGTGAATTCCGGGGCGCCCGTTTCCGGCGCGCGCAGCATCTCCGGCAATTGCGCCGCCGCAATTGTGGCCGCGCGCTGTGTGACCACGAGGCGTTCCATCATATTGCGCAATTGCCGCACATTCCCCGGCCAGGGAAAACGCTGGCAAAGCTGCATGGCTTCGGGCGAGAGCCGTTTGACGCGACGCTGGTGCTTGCGCGCAAAATACTCCAGGAAATTGGCGATCAGCATGGGAATGTCCTCGGGCCTCTCCCGCAGCGGCGGGACGTTAATGGGCACGATTTGCAGCCGGTAAAACAAGTCCTCGCGAAACTTGCCGTCCTGCATCGCCTGTTGCAGGCCTTTGTTGGTGGCCGAGATGAGGCGCACATTCACCCGCACGAGATCCGTCCCGCCGACCATGCGAAAGGCGCCATCCTCCAGCACGCGCAACAAGTCCCCCTGCCCTTTCGGCGACAAATCGCCGATCTCATCCAAAAAGAGCGTGCCGCCGTCGGCCAATTGAAAGCGGCCCGGCTTGGTGGCGACCGCGCCTGTGAACGCGCCCTTGACGTGGCCGAAAAGTTCCGCCTCCAGCAAAGGCTCCGCCAGCGCCGCGCAATTGACGGAAATAAAAGGATGATCGCGGCGCCCGCTTTTGTGATGAATGGCGCGCGCCACCAATTCCTTGCCGGCGCCGCTTTCGCCCTCGATCAAGACGGTGGCGTCACTCTGGGCGACTTCATCGATCAACTGCCGGACCGCGAGCATGCTCTCGCTGGCGCCGAGCAAGGCGGCCGGCTCGAACGCTTTTGCCGCGCGCGGCAGAGCTGAAGAATTTGCCGCCGCCGGTTCACCCCGGGCGCTGGCCAAGATGCTTTCCACTGGCACCACCTTGCGCCGGGGATGGAACGTGCGCACCCCATAAAATGCGTTTCCCTCCCCCAAAATTGGCGGGCCGGCTTGTCAAACCTACGGCACCGGCGTGCCGTCGTACGTCCAATTGATGTCCGGGCGCGCGGCGTCCCCGGCTTTGGTGACTTGGTTGGTGCAGATGTAGGTGTACTTGAAATGCGCGGCGTGGCCGTCGAGAAAAGCGATGTTGGCGCCCGCATTATGGCGGGATCCCACCATGCGGGCGAAAAAATGGGAAACGCCGATTTCCTTGGTTGGATCGCCGTAAAACGGCAGTTCCGTAAAATGCGTGCGCACGTCGCCAAAAGTCACAAAAGCCGAGGGATGCCGCACCAGCGACGCTCGAAAAATCGTGTCGGTGGGCAGCCCCGTGTTGCCCTTGTAATTGAGCCCGTAATTGAAGACCACCCGCACGAGCGGATCGAATTGCGGCTGGATGGCATCGGAAGTCGGGCAGGTGAAAATGGTTTTGCTTTGCACGATGTCCGCAGGATTGCTGGCGTACTGCCAAAGAGCCTTCTTGCCGATGTAAGGCGGCAAAGCGTTGTACCAAACCTTCATCCCCTGCCCGGCGGCGGCGAACGTGGCGAAATCGGTCCAGCGCGGCGAATCCTCGTCGTAATCGCCGGGGCCGCCCGGGGTGCCATTGGGAATCTTCCCATCGGGAAACACGAGGCGGCTGTCATCCATATACATCGTGTTAGCCAGGCCCCATTGCCGCAAATTCCCCAGGCAACCAATGGCATGCGCTTTTTCCTTGGCCATGGCCAGGGCGGGCAGCAGCAGGGCCGCGAGAATGGCGATAATCGCAATGACCACCAGCAACTCGATCAATGTGAACGCGCGTTTGGCGTTGGTTTCCATGCCCCGGATCATACCGAAGCGGCCCAACCGCGGCTAACGCTTAATTGCGTTGCACTGTCGGCCATTTGCTTTTCTGTCAGGGCAGAGGCGTCCCATCGTAGGCCCATTGGATGTCCGGCCGGCCGGGATCGGCGGCCTTGGTCACCGCGTTGGAGCAGACATAGTTATATTTAAAATAGCCCACATGAGTGTCGGCAAAAACGAGATTGCCGCCGCCGTTATGGCGCGAGGACATTTGGACGAGGGCGTTATGCGAGTCGCCCAAGTCTTTCGTCGGATCGCTGCCATAAAACGGCGTCTCGGACGCATGCGTCCGCGTGTCGGCGAACGCCACAAACGCGGACGGGCGCCGGATGCAGGTGGCGGTAAAATTCGTGCCATACAAAATTCCGGCCAGCCCCGTGTTCCCTTTGTTATTCATGGCAAAATTGAACATGACGATTTGCAGCGGATCGCGGCTGGCTGGCAGCGCATCCGAAGTGGGGCAGCCGAAAATCGATTTGCCGTTGACGAAATTGGACGGGTTGTCGGCGTATTGCCAAAGAGGCCGGCCCGCCACATAAGGCGGCAGAGAATTGAACCACCCGACATCGCCGGAGCCGGCGGCCGCAAAAGAGGCGAGGTCGCTCCACTTGACATTATCGTCGCTGTACGTGGAAGGCGTGCCTGGAATGCCCTTGGGGATGCGCGGCACGGGAAAAATCTGGCGATTCTCATCCAGATACATGGTTTGGGCCAGGCCCCACTGGCGCAGATTGCTGGAGCAGACTGCGCGATGGGCCTCCTCCTTGGCTCGGGCCAGCGCCGGCAAAAGCATGCTGGCCAGAATGGCAATGATGGCGATGACCACGAGCAATTCGATCAACGTAAAGGCGGACGTTTTTCTTACTTTCATACGCCGAGATTAGCGGCGAGCGAAAAACGGCGCTTTCGTTGGATTGCTTTATTTTAACGGTCAATTGCGCTGCTGGAGCGTCAACCGACGCGAAAAGAAATGCGCGTGATCAAGTCGCGGCCGAAGCTGGTCTGCAAGCGCTCGAGAATTTCACGGCGGCGATACCGCACAATTTCATCGAGCCAGACATTGCTGTCCACGGCCACGTACAGGGTGCCGTTCTTGAGGCCGGTGGGACGGGCATGCGCCACGACATTGGGATCCAGTAAATGGTTCCAGACCTTGAGGACTTCCGTCTCGGACAGGCGGCGGTCAATGCCCAGGCTTTGCAGGACGTGCGGCACGACGTCGCTGGATTTGCGCGCGGAAATTTTGCGCGATTTTTCCTCGCTCGTCCAATCCCAGCCGCGCCATTGCGCCAGGGCGCGGCGCCGGGCGTCGAAACGCGGGCGTTCGCCCCAGTTTTGCGGTTTGGGTTTGGCGCTGGCGGCTTTGGCTTTCTTCACGCGGGAGCTGGTTCCTCGGCCACGATTTCCGTGTCGTCGCCTTCGGCGGCCGGGCCCGGATTCTCCTCGGAATGTTCGTCCAGCACCAGCACGCCGTGCGGGGCGAGATCGTAGTTGCCGCTGAACGTGCGCCCGGTCAGAAAATCGTGCATCGGCTTGAAAAAATTAATGCGCACCGGCGTGCTTTGATGATTCAGGAGAAAATAAATGCGCGTGTTTTCACTTTGCCGCAGCGACACCTCGACCGTGTCCGGGACTTTGAGCAGCGGCTGCAAACGGCAGAGATTGCGCAGCCAGGACACGAGATCGTAATAAAAAAGCTGGTGTGACATCGTGCCCACATAGACGGCTTTGCCGTCGCCAAACTCGTTCAGCGTCAGCGCCGGACGCCCGGCATAAAAATCGCGCGTGTACGTCGCCAACACCTGGCAGCCTTTGGGCTCGATCACGTCGCACCAATGCCGCGCCGCGTGCAGATGGCTGGTGTGGAAATTGGCGCCTTTGAACGCCAGATGGTTTTCCTCTTCCGGCGGCAAGGGATCGAATTCGGTCACCTCCAAACCAAACACATCGGTCAAATCGTGCGGATAACCCGATTCCGGCGCCATTAAATGCTCATCCACCAGCCCAAAATTGCAGGTGCCCACGAGCGTGCCGCCGTTCTGGACGTACAGTTTCAAGGCGTCCGCCTCGCCGCCGGCCAGCAGGTGCAAGGAGGGCGCAATGACCAATTTGTATTTTGATAGGTCTTCGGTCGGCCTCGCAAAATCCACCGCCATATTCCGGTCATGCAACGCCGTGTGGAAAAGCTGCACATGTTCGCGCAAGTTGAAATGCCGGGTGGGCTGGCGCGGCAGGGATAGCGTCCAATCGTTGTCGTGCGAATAAAGAATGCAGACATCCGCCTGCACGCGGGTGCCCTTGAGCGCCTCGGTCAGGCGCCGCACTTCGGAGCCAATTTGGCTGATTTCCTTGTAAATTCTATTTTCGCCGCGGCCGTCGTGCGTGAGGATGCCGCCGTAAAATTTCTCCGGGCCAATGCGCGGCTGCCGCCAGAAAAAATAAAGCACGCCATTGGCGCCGCGCGAAATCGTCTGGTAGGTGAACAACCGCACCACATCGGGGCGCACCAGCGAGTTAACCTCCTGCCAATTGACATGCCCGGCTTTTTGTTCAATGACCCAAAAGCCGTCCTCCGCGCCCGGGATTTTAACGTCCGTTTTCTTCAGCGAGCGCAGGAAATCGATTTCGCAGGCGTTTTCCGCCGCCTTGGATTTGATGGTGGCGTTGCTGTTAAGCGACGCGAAATCCAACGCGCCCGCCATGTCAAATAAATCAATTCGCTGCCCGAAGGCGCGCATATTCGTGGTGACCGGGGCGTGCGGCGTCAATTCGCGCAGCAGCTCGGCCTGCATCCGCACATAGGCCACCACGGTGTCGCTGGTGAAGCGCTTCCAATCCAGCATCAGCGCGGGGTTATGCGGGGCCGGGGCCACGCGCGGGGTGGGCACATGCGCCCAATCCGTAATGACCTGCCCCCAGAAGCGTGTCCCGAGCATCTCGTTCAGCCGCTCGAGGGTTTGGTACTTGGTCTGGAGCCAGGCCTGCCAATCGCGGCGGGTCTCGTCATTGAAACAGGGCTGCAAGGTGTGCGCGCCCACATTGTTGTCGATTTGCCACGCGATCAATTGCTTGTGCTTTCCCAGCGCCTCACCCATGGCGCGCACGATGCGCTTGGAATATTCCCAAAATAAATCGCTGTTCAGGCAGCAGGCGTGGCGGGTGCCTTCGCATAGCGGCAGGCCCCGTTCGTCCACCGGCAGAATTTCAGGGTGGTTGCGGGCCAGCCAGATCGGCGGCGCGGCGGTGGGCGTGCCCAGCACGACCTTAATGTCCTCGTCCGCCATCAAATCCATGACGCGGCGCATCCAGGTAAAATTATACTCCCCCTCGCGCGGCTCGCACACGCCCCAGCAAAATTCGCCCATCCGGACGACATTGATGCCGGCGCCGACCATCAATTCGATGTCGCGTTTCCAACGGGATTCGGGCTCCTCGGCGGTGCCAGCGTAAGGAAAAACCCAATGCTCAGGATGATAATCGGCTCCGAAATACATAGCGGTTGTTACGTTGTATTGGTCGGCGCTTGCTGTTGGAGGAACTTATACCAGTTCCGCGCGCGGAAGGCAATTGTTAAATTTCACCCGCCCACGGCGGAATATTTCCGAATGCCGCGCGCCCACACGAACTGCGCCAGGAAGAAGAAACCCACCGTCCACGCGGCCTGGGTCGCCAACCCTTGCGCCAGCGCCGCGCCTTTGACCTGCCCCAAATAAACCGTCACAGGAAAGAACAATAGATACGGAAACGGCGTGAAATTGAGCGCGTGCTCCAAGGCCGGCGGCAAAATATTCAACGGGAAGAGATGCCCGCCGGCGATGTATTCAAAGGCAAAGAGCATGAAAATAATCGTCGAAACTTCCAGCACCCAAAAAGCCAGCAGCGCCATGGTGTACGACATGAAGAATTGCAGCAGCGCCGTCAGCGCGAGCGAAAGAAAGAAATACGCCAATTCCATGCCGCCGGCGGGCGCGACCAGGTATTGCCGCTCCACAAAAATGAAAATGCCCATAGGCAGCAGCGACATTGTGGCAAAGATCAGCTTGCCCGAGAAAAACAGGCACATGCGGTACATCGTGTAATTGATCGGCTTGAGGAGAAACTGGCTGATGTTGCCGTCCTTGATGTCCGCCGCAATCTGCCAATCATCATCGGTCACCGAGGTGAGCGTGTCCACAATCGTCACGATGAGATAATACGAAATCATCGACGACAGCGTGTAACCCGCCACCTCCGCGTGGCCGCCGCGATAAATGGTTCGCCATAAATAAATGGTGGCGATCAAAGGGATCAGCCCAAAGGCGCCGCGCAGCAAAAAATTGACGCGATACACCATCGTGTTCTGAAAACCCACCCGCATCACATGAAGGTACTTGCGCATCAGCCGAACAAATCCATTTGCGGCGCCGGGCCGAGTTTTTGCAGCTTCTCCAACTGCGCGTGGCGGGCGCGGCGCGGCTTGCCCTCCGGCGTCAGCTCCGATTGCTCCAGGTTGGAGAGAATTTCCTTGGCGCGCTCCAGCACCGCGCGCGGCACTCCGGCCAGCCGCGCCACTTGAATGCCATAACTTTTATCGGTCGCGCCGGGCAGGATTTTGCGCAGGAAAACAATCTGGTCGTTCCACTCCCGCACGGCGACGTTGAAATTCTGGACGCGCGGGAGACGCGCCGCCAGTTCGGTCAGCTCATGATAATGCGTGGCGAACAGGGTCTTGGCGCCAATCTGGTTGTGCAAATGCTCGACGATCGACCACGCCAGGCTCAAACCGTCAAACGTGCTCGTGCCGCGGCCAATTTCGTCAAGGATAATAAGGCTCCGGGCGGTGGCGTGATTGAGAATGTTCGCCGTTTCGCTCATCTCGACCATGAACGTCGATTGGCCGCGGGCGAGGTCGTCGCTGGCCCCGATGCGCGTAAAAATGCGATCCACCAGATCAATGCGCGCCGAGGCGGCGGGCACAAATGAGCCAGTGTGGGCGAGCAGCGTCAACAGCGCCATTTGCCGGATGTAGGTGCTTTTGCCCGCCATGTTTGGGCCGGTGATGAGCGCGAGTTGTTGCTCCCTGGGATTGAGCGCGGCGTCATTTGGGACAAAACGCTCTTCGCTGACGGCTTGCTCCAGCACCGGATGCCGCCCGTCGCGGATGTGCAAAAGCCCTTCGTCCCCGATCTCGGGCCGGCAATAATTATAGAGCCGCGCCGTTTCAGCAAAAGCGCCCAGCACATCGGCTTGGGCGAGGGCCGAGGCGGTTTGTTGCAAGCGCGCCATTTCGCGCAAGGCCTCCTCCCGCACGCGCTGGAACAATTCATATTCCAATTTCACGCTGCGCTCCTCGGCGCCGAGAATTTTGCCCTCCACCTCCTTCAACTCCGGCGTGATGAAACGCTCCCCATTGGCGATGGTTTGTTTGCGAATGTAGGCGGCGGGGACTTTGTCGAGATTGGATTTGGTGATCTCGATGTAATATCCAAAAACGGAATTGAACCGCACCTTGAGCGAAGCAATGCCGGTGCGCTCGATTTCGTCCTGCTGCAATTTGGCGATCCAATCTTTGCCCTCGCGCGTGGCCCGGCGCAATTCGTCCAGGCCGGCGTCAAACCCATCGCGGATCATGCCGCCTTCCTTCAACGCCAAAGGCGGCTCGTCCACGATGGCGCGGGCAATCAGCGCGATCAGCTCGGTCTCCTCGGTCAATTCCGCCGCCAAATCCGCCAGCATCGATACGGGGCGAGGCGGCGCGTCGGCGGGGATGGGCAATTCGCGCAACGGCCCGGAGGCGGAGGCGGCGTCCAGCAAGATTTGGCGTAGCTGCGGAATGCGCTCCAAAGCGCCGCGCAAAGCCGCGAGATCTCGCCCATTGCCCGAACCGCTGCCGAGTCGTCCGAGCGTGCGTTCCAGATCGCGCGCCTCGGCGAGGTCATGGCGGAATTCCTCAAGCAAACGCCCGTTCTCGATGAAAAGTTGCACCGCGTCGCGACGCCGCGTGATGCCGGCGGCGGTGGCCAGCGGTTGCGAAAGCCATTCGCGCAAACGCCGCGCGCCCATCGGTGTGGCGGTCCGATTCAGGGCGCCAAACAAGCAGGATTGGCGCGGCGCATCCGCATGCTGCGGTTCGAGGATTTCCAACATGCGCAGCGTCGTGGCATCCAGCGCCATGAAGTCCGACGATTGATAAAACGACAGCCGGGTCAGGCTGGAAACGTCGCGCCGCAATTGCTGTGTCAAGTAATGCAGAACCGCCCCGGCGGCGCCGATGGCGGCCGGATGGCCCTTCAAGCCGAACCCATCGAGAGCCGCCACCTTGAAATGTTCGCGCACGGTGAATTGCGCGGTTTCCGGCGCAAACACCCAGTCGTCATGCGGATTGAGAATGGCCGGGCCGGCGTGCACGGCGCGGGCGAACGTTTCCGCGGCGGCGGGATAAATCAATTCCGCGGGGCGCAACCGCTCCACTTCCGCGCGCACGGCGATTTCGCCGGCCAATTCCGTCACCCGAAAATCGCCCGTGGTCAAATCCACCACCGCCAGCCCGGCGATTTTTCCGGCGGGACAAAGCGCGGCGAGAAAATTATTGCGATCCGGCACGAGCAGGCGCTCATCGAAATGCGCGCCGGGGCTGAGGATTTGGGTGACTTCGCGTTTGACCAGCGCGCCGGGACGCGCCTCCTCGACTTGCTCGCAAATGGCGACTTTGCGCCCCGCCTTGAGCAGGCGCGCGATGTAACCGTTGGCGGCGTGGAACGGAATGCCGCACATCGGCATCACGCCGCGTTTGGTGAGCGCCACGTTCAAGAGAGGCGCGCCGGCCTCCGCATCCTCGAAAAACAGCTCGTAAAAATCGCCGAGGCGAAAGAGCAAAAGCGTGTCGCGCGGCAGTTCGCCTTTGATGCGGCGATACTGCGCCATCATGGGAGTCAACTGGGCATCGTTAGCCATGCGCGCTTGCGCGCCAGTCTAGGAATTCCCCGCCCCGTGTCGAAGCAATTCACCATCGCGCTCACGGCCGCCCGTCCAGAATCACGGCTGTCACGTCCCAATGTTTAAACGACGCCGTATCGATGCCCGTGGCGCGAACCACGCGGGCGCCCGCCGGATGGATGAAGCGCGCGTCGTCCCAATCTTTCGTGGGAAGGACAAGGCAGCGCGGCGCGGGGCCGCGCAGGAAAGCGGCGGCTTGCGGCAGGGCGATGAATTGCACCGGATTCGTGACCACGCGCCGAAATTCCCAAACCAGGCTCGGCTCCTCGAAACCGAGGGCGGCCACTTGCGTGTCGGGACGGAGCACGGGCTCCGCTTCGCGCCAGAGATTGGCGGCGAGCATGCGCGAGCGGGCAAACGGAAACAGCGCGATGGCCACCGCCGCCAGGCAAGTCATGGCGGCCACGCCCCACGCCCAGCGCCGCGGCGCCGCCGCGCGGCGCGCCAGCCACAGCGCCAGACAGGGGAAAGCGGGCAAGGTGTAGTGCGGGAGTTTTGTCGCCGCCAGCGTGAACACGGCAAAGACCAGCGCCGCTTGAGTCAATAAATATTTTCCCAGCGCATCCTCTCCGCCCCGCCGCAGCTCTCCCGGGACCCACAGCGCCCACGGAAAAAAGCTGGCAAAAAACGTCACAAAAAATAACGGCAGGAGCGCCACATAGCGCCAGCCCGAGGCCCCGTGCCCTTCCATCACGCCCAGCGAGCGATGAATCACGTGTTTGCCGATGCCGATGCGCCAATATTCACCATGCGTTTGCATGAGCGCGGGCACGCCCCATAACGCGACCAGCGCCAGCGTCAAACATCCGCCCAACACCAGCGATTTTCCGGCGCCAGGGCGTTGGCGGCCCATCCATCCCGCCACGGCCCACGGCAGAAACGCCTCCGGCCCCTTGGCCAAAAAGCCCAGCGCCATGCTCAGATGGAGCATCCACCACCACCCTGGCCGCGCCTGCGGCTGGATCATTTCCCAACCGCTCCACACCGACGCCGCAAAAAAGAAAATCATCGGCATGTCCGCCACCGCGAGCCGGCCATGCACCAGGACTTGCAAACAGGTGAGGAACATTAACGCGGCGTAAAACCCGGCGTCAGGCTGGCCCAGCCGCCGGCCCCAAAGCAGCAGCAACACGGCGGTGGCCACGGCAAAAAGCGGCGTCGGGAGGCGGGCGGCAAAATCGTTGTCGCCCAAAACCGCGCTGGAGGCTGCTTCGCACCAATAGATCAGCGGCGGCTTGTCAAACCGATAATCGCCATTGAAATACGGAATGATGAAATTGGAATTCTGCCGCATCTCGCGCGAGGCTTCGGCGAAACGCGGTTCGTCACGGTCAATCAGCGGCAAAATCCAATCGCCGCCCAGCAACAACGCCAAGCCCAGGACGATCACCGTCCAAAAAGGTTTGCGCGCGAGCCATGCGGCCATTCGTGTCATGGGCGGAGTGTGGGCAAAACGCCGGGCGGTGTCACGCGCCGCGTCGCCCGCAAGATGACACGAGTTTCATGTGACTTTTTTGGAATCGCGCTTATAATCTGCGCCAAATCGTGGGTCTTTTGCCCAACAACCAATGACTGAGACTTCCGCCATTCCAGCGCCGCCCACGCGGTCCGCGCCCATCTTTCCCGCGTGGGTCTGGTGGCTCGCGCTCAGCTCTTTTGCCGTGGGCGCGGCCTTGCTGGGCGACGGCCCGATCGACCGCGCGCTGCAAGTGCATTCCGACGGCGTGGCCCGGACGCTCGCCTATTGGCTGACGCGCGTGGGTGAATGGTGGGCGGTCGGGGCGGTGGGCCTCGTTTTCGCCGGCGTGCTGTTTTCCCTCCGGCAATTCAAGACGGCGCAGGCATTTCTCACGGTGACCGCCGCTGGCCTGGCGACGGGCTTTACCGGAACCCTCTTGCGCACGCTCATTGGACGCACCCGGCCCAATGCCTCAACTCCAGAAGGCTTTTACGGTCCCTGGCATGATGGGCATTGGATCATCGGCCATTATCAATTCAGCTCGTTTCCTTCAGGCCACGCCGCGACCTTGGTGGGGTTGGCCGTGGCGGCCTGGCTCGTGAATCGGCGCGCCGGAGTTGTCACCGGGCTTTTTGCGCTGGCCGTGAGCTGGTCACGCGTGGCGCAATCGAGCCATCATTTCTCGGATATTATCGCGGCGACTGTTCTTGGTCTGTGGCTGGCGCCGTGGTTCTTGCAGAAATTCCAGCGCCTTTTGACGCCGCGCCGGGACGACGCCGCCGTGATTAACTCCTCGTCGCTGGTTCGGACGGAAAGTTGATCTTCTCCCGCACGTCAAAGCGGAACATCCGTTTCTGCATCCAACGCACCGCGAGCAAATCGTAAAACGACGCGAACAGGCGGTTCCACACCCCGTAATGTCCGTGCCCCGAAAAACGCGGATGATGCGACACGGGGATTTCGATCACGGAATGCCCCTCGATTTTAAAGAGCGTGGGCAAAAACCGATGCATGCCTTTGAAGAATTTTAAATTCGCCGCGCATTCCCGCCGGAAAACGCGGTAGCAACAGCCGGAGTCGGTGACGTTCTCATGGGTGAGCCGATTGCGAATGCCGTTGGCAATGCGCGAGGAGGCCTGGCGCACCCAGGAATCGCCTTCCTTGCGGTTTTGCACGCGCGAGCCGCAGACGCAATCGTATTGCTTGATGGCTTCCAAAAAGGCCGGCAGGTCACGCGGGTCATTCTGCAAATCAGCGTCGAGCGTGGCGATATAGCGCCCGCGCGCAGCCTTGATGCCAGCCCACAAGGCGGCGGATTGCCCGCAGTTTTTGGCGAAACGCAACGCGCGCAGCCGCGGATCTTCCGCCGCGAATTTCCGCAGCAATTCCCACGAGCCGTCGGAGCTGGCGTCATCGGTGATGATGATTTCGTAAGAAATCTGGAGCGGGTTTAAGGACGATCGAATCGCTTCCAGCAAAGGAGGGATGTTCCCTGACTCATTGCAGCAGGGGACGACGACGCTGAGGACAGGACTTGGCAGTTCCACTTTCCCCATCCTCCCCCAAGGGGCCGGGAAAAAGCAATGCTGTCTTTTCGGGTTGACAGACCCATATTGGCCCGGAAAATAAGGATGTAATGCGCCACCCTACAACCAGCGCGGGATTTACCGTCGTGGAATTGTTAGTGGTCATGGCGATGATCGGATTGATGGCGGCGCTCTTCCTCCCGGTTCTCGACAAGGGAAAACGCAACGCGGAAGCCATTTACGACCTGAACAACAACAAGCAAATCCTCGCCGCCGCCGCCATGTACGCGGGGGAAAACGAGGATTACCTGCCGCAACCCGGCTGGGGCTCCACCGTCGCTTGCTGGGCCGCCGGGGCCGATGTGCCGCCCAGCCGCCAGCCAGGCACGGCCGCCAATTACCCGCCCACCCTCCGCAAACAATTGGAATATTTTCATCGCGGCCAGCTCTTCTCGTATCTTAAAGACGAGGCGCTGCTGACCTGCCCCGCCGACACGCCCCAAAACGCCCTCTTCCTCAAACGCAGCATGTATATTTCCAGTTATGTTTGGAACGCCGCCGTCATCGGCTTTCCGGTCAAACCGCCCCCGGGCAAATTTCCGCCGACTTTTCGCCTGCGCGATTTCCGGCCGGAGGCGATCCTGCAATGGGAAGCGGACGAAAACCGCCCGGATTCCTTCGACGATTTCTCCAATTATCCCGACCAAGGCATCTCGGGGCGGCATGGCAACGCGGCGACGGTCGGGCGGTTTGACGGCGGAGCCCAACGGCTGGCGCGCGGGCATTATTCCGATCATGCGGGGGCGCAGGCGGCGGATTTTGCGCATGCGGGAATTGGGTGGAAACGCAGCCGGGTGCCGGCGCCTAATTGGCTCTGGTGCAGCCCCGTGCATAAAGGCGTGCCCGAGAGCGCGCCCGGCGACTAGGCCATTTAACCAACCGCCCGGCGACAAAAAAAGCGTGCAATGACACCTGATCCAGTCCATGCTCGACCAATGCGCGAAGTGATCGACACCCGGCAGCCTTCCCAGGTGGAAGAGGAAGTCAAAGCGGGGTATCGGGCCATGTTTCCAGAGGGAAACGTGGAATTCATCACGCAGATTTTTCAGTGGTTCCGCAATTGGTTCGAGGGGCGCTACAAGGATTACCAGAAGATTGACGCGCATTACCACGACATGGAGCACACGCTCCAAGGCGAGCTCTGCATGACCCGCCTGCTGCGCGGCTACCACGCCCACGGCCAGAAACCAGTCTTGACACAACGCATGTTCGAGCTCGGCATGCTCGCCATGCTCCTGCACGACACCGGCTACCTCAAAAAGCGCAACGACGCCGACGGCACCGGCGCCAAATACACGCTCACCCACGTCGATCGCAGCATCGAATTCGCGGGCGAATTGATGGTGGCCAACGACTTTCCCGTGGAGGAAATTCTCTCGGTGCAGAACATGATCCGCTGCACGGGTGTCAATGTGAAATTGGAATCGATCCAATTTCAAAACCCGCTGGAGCGCATGGTCGGCTTTGCCCTCGGCACCGCGGATTTGCTCGGGCAGATGGCGGCGCATGATTACGTGGACAAGCTGCCGATTTTATATTCGGAATTTGCGGAAGCCGCCTCCTATAGCGACGCCAAAATGCGGGTGGGCGGCTTTTTCAGCAGCGCGGATGATTTGATGCAAAAGACGCCGCTCTTTTGGGAAAAATACGTGCAGCAAAAAATCAATCGTGATTTTCTCGGCATCTACCGCGCGATGAACGACCCGTATCCGGACGGGCCCAATCTTTATCTCGAGCAAATCGAGGCCAACATGACGCGGCTTTGCCGGGAATTGTCGAACCGGCCCAAGCGTTAATGTCGCGCGACTACGTCCTTCAGTCCTTTTCCCCGCCCGTCCAACTCCAGATCGATTACGCGCGCGAGCTGAACGAGCAGCAATGCGCCGCCGTCACCGCCCCGCCCGGGCCCGCCCTGGTGATTGCCGGGGCCGGCTCCGGCAAAACGCGCACGCTCACCTACCGCGTCGCCTACCTCATCGAGCAAGGCATTCCGCCCGAGCGAATTTTGTTATTGACATTCACCAACAAGGCCGCCCGCGAAATGATGCGGCGGGTGGCGGATCTGCTGGGCGGCGATTTGGCGGGGCTCTGGGGCGGGACCTTCCATTCCATTGGCAACCGCATCCTGCGGCGGCACGCCGTGACGCTCGGTTATCAGCCTGATTTCTCCATTTTGGATCGCGAAGATTCCCGGGAATTGATCGACGCCTGTCTCGGCGAATGGCCGGAAGGCGCGGAGGACACCCGCCTGCCCAAGGCGGACGTGCTGGGCGAAATTTTTTCGCTCGCCGTCAACAAAGACGAGCCGGTGGCGGCGACGATCAAGGAGCAGTTCGAATATTTTTCCGAGGTGTCGCCGCAGTTGACCGAATTGCACCGGCGTTACCAGGAGCGAAAGAAGGCGGCCAACGCGATGGATTTTGACGACCTGCTGGCGCTGTGGCTGCGGGCGATGCGGGAGCAGGCGGAGATTCGCGAGGAACTGCAGCGGCGCTTTCATTTCATTCTCGTGGATGAATACCAGGACACGAACAAAATCCAGGGCGAGCTGATTGATCTGCTCGCGGCGCGGCATCGCCATGTCATGGTGGTGGGCGATGATTCGCAGAGCATTTATTCGTGGCGCGGCGCGCATTTCCTCAACATCTTGAAATTCCCCGAGCGCTACGCGGGCGCGCAGGTCTATCGCATCGAAACCAATTACCGCAGCAGTCCGGAAATTCTGGCGGTGGCGAACGCCGCCATTGCCGCCAACACGCAGCAATTTCCCAAGGCGCTGGCGGCGGCGCGGCGTCCAGGCAACAAGCCGGCCCTCGTCGTCGCGATGGATGGCCACGAACAGGCGGCCTTCGTGGCGCAACGCGCGCTGGAATTGCGCGAGGAAGGAACTCCGCTCCACAAAATGGCCGTGCTCTACCGTTCGCACTTTCACGCCCTCGAACTTCAACTCGAGTTGACGCGGCGCAATATTCCGTTCTCCATCACGAGCGGCATCCGGTTTTTCGAGCAGGCGCACGTCAAGGACGTCGCGGCCTATCTCAAATTCATCACCAACGCGCGCGACGAATTGGCGTTCAAGCGCATCGTGCGTCTGCTGCGGGGCATCGGAGGCAAAAGCGCGGACAAATTATGGCTCGCCTTCAGCCAGGCTCCGGCCGGCGCGTCCGACGCCAAGGCGCCGCTGGCCACCGCCCTGCAGCGCGTCAAAGATCTCGCGCCCAAAAAAACCGCCGCGGATTGGGCCCAGCTCACGGCCACCGTCGCGCAATTGGAAGATCCGGCCGTCCGCGGCAACGCCTCGCGCCTGATCGAATTAGTGATGGAGGCCGGTTACGAGGATTATTTGCAGGAGGAATACAGCAATTACCAATCGCGCCGCGAAGACTTGCTGCAACTCGCCGCCTACGCCGCCACCTTCACCTCCGTGGAGGAATTTCTCACGCAATTGGCCCTGCAAACCAGCGTCGAGGCCGAACAAACGGAGGAGAGGCCCCGCGACGAGGAGCCAATGCGTCTGTCAACCATACACCAAGCCAAGGGCCTGGAGTTCGACGTCGTTTTTATCATCATGCTGTGCGACGGCATGTTCCCGTCCTCGCGCTCGATCGACCAACCCGACGCGATGGAGGAGGAGCGGCGCCTGTTTTACGTGGCGGTGACGCGCGCGCGCGATGAGTTGTATCTTTGCCATCCGCTGATTCGCACGGCGGGCGGCTCCGCCGACAAATCACAGCAGCCGTCGCGGTTCCTTTTTGAAATCCCCAAGGATCTGCTGGACGAGTGGAACTTGCGCAGCTGGTGATCAGCCCCACACTTCGGATTGCCGCAGTTCCTTCAGCAGCAATTGCTCGAGCGCCATATCGGAGCTGACGCTGAAGAAATTCATCCCGCGCGCCTGGCAGAATTCGCGCAGGCGCTGGCAATATTTTTGCACGGTTTCCTGGTAGGCTTTGAGCCGGAACTTGCCGAAGGTGACATCCTGCGCCACGCCGGTTTCGGAATCGACCAAACGCAAATCGCCGTAGGTCGAAGGATTTAATTCCTCGGGCGCGAGAATCTGAATGGCATTGACCTGAAAGCCGCGCCCGATCAAGGCGTTCAGGCCGGTTTCGTAGCCGGCCGGATCGAGAAAATCACTGAGGACAATCGCCACGCCCGCCTGCCGGGCCGCGATGGCGCCGCGGCGCAGGGCTTCATTTAAATTCACTGCGCCGCGCGCCGTTAGTTTTGACAGGTTTTGAAAAAAGGGCAGCGACGATTTGCGTCCGCGCACCGCCCGCAACGCGCCGCGGGCCGCCAATTCCGCGCTGTCGGCCGCGGAGTCGGTCCCGGCGGTCAGTTCGGGAAAGACGTGGACGGTCACGCGATCAAAACCGCACAACGCCACGTAACCGGTGGCGGCGGCAATCTGGCGCGCGAAATCGAATTTGGCCGGCGCGCCGAAGGTCATGGATTCGCTGGCGTCGAGGAAAATGCGCACCGGCAATTCCCTCTCCTCCTCGTAGAGCTTGAGAAAAAGCCGTTCCAGGCGGCCGTAAAGATTCCAATCCAAATACCGAAAATCGTCGCCCGCCACATAATTCCGATAATCGGCAAACTCAACGGATTGGCCGCGGGCCTTGCTGCGGCGTTCGCCGCGCGCGGAACTTTTGGCGCGGCGCGCGGCCAGCAGTTGGAATTGCTCCAGGCGCCGCAACAAATCTGGAGTCAGGAGACTGGCCACAAAAATCCGTCAAGCCAGGATGGCGGTCGCGTCCGTGGAAACCTCGGTCAAAATTTGCGCGATCACGTGATCGGTGGTGATGCCTTCGGCTTCAGCTTCGAAATTTAAAATCAACCGATGCCGCAAAGCCAGCGGGGCCACGACTTGAATGTCCTCAAAACTCACGTTGAACCGCCCTTGGATGAGCGCGCGCACTTTCCCCGCGAGCAAAAGCGTCTGGGCGCCGCGCGGGCTGCTGCCAAAGCGCAGATACTGATTTGCAATCGGCGAGGCGGTGTCGGATTTCGGATGCGTGGCGAGGACGAGCCGCACGGCGTAATCCTTGACGTGCGACGCCACCGGGACCTGCCGCACCAGGCGTTGCAGGTCGATCACCTGCTCCTTGGTCAGAACACGCGAGATTTGCGCCTTCGCGCTTTCCGTGGTGCGTGTCAATACTTCCGTCAATTCCGCGCCCGTCGGGTAGCCCACCAGCAGCTTGAAGAAAAACCGGTCCAATTGCGCTTCCGGCAGCGGGTAGGTTCCCTCCTGGTCGATGGGATTCTGCGTGGCCATCACGAAGAATGGCTCTTCCAATTTGCGGATTTGCCCCCCAGCCGTGACGCTTTTTTCCTGCATCGCCTCCAGCATGGCCGACTGGGTCTTGGGCGTGGCGCGGTTGATTTCGTCCGCCAAAATCAGATGGGCAAAAATGGGGCCGCGCTGAAACTGGAATTCCCGTTTGCCATCGGGCGTTTCCATCACGATGTTCGTGCCGAGAATGTCCGCGGGCATCAAATCCGGCGTGAATTGGATGCGGTTGAAACTCATGTCCAGCGCCTCGCTCAAGGTGCGGACGAGGAGGGTTTTGCCCAGGCCGGGAACGCCTTCCAGAAGGACGTGCCCGCCGCTAAATACCGCGATCAGCGTGCCTTCCACGATCGTGTCGTGGCCGACAATGACCTTGCCGATTTCTTGGCGCAACGACCCATAGGCGTTGCCGAACTCCTGGATTTGCGCTTCGACACTCATTGTTTTGGAAAGCCGCCCCATCGTGCCTTCCTCCATGCCGGGTGACAAGAAAATCCGGTGGCGCCGCCGCCGGAGTGGCGTAAACTTTGTCTCTTGAATTTTAACCAACGCCCCGGAATGCTATGTGGCTCGGGCCACGCACGATGAACCAATCCGCGCTCAAACCCTGATATGTTTCGGAACATCGGAGAAATCATGATCCTGTTCTGGCAGACGCTGAACGCCCTGCCACTGTCCTGGCGTCATCGCCGCAAGATCGCCGATCAATTATTTGAGATCGGCAACGCCAGCTTGCTGATGGTCTGCATTCTCTCGCTGTTCATCGGCGGCGTGGTCGCCTTGCAGACGGGCCCGGTCCTCGTGGAACGCGGCTTGAGCTATGTGCTGGGCGGCATGATCGGCCTCTCGGTTTGCAAGGAGCTGGCCCCGGTCATGATGTCCATCCTCATCGCGGGCCGGGTCGGCTCCGCAATGTCCGCCGAGCTCGGCTCGATGCGGGTCTATCAGGAAATCGACGCCTTGCGGACGATGAACATCAGCCCGATCACCTATTTGGTGTTGCCGCGCATGGTCGCCATTGCGCTCGCGCTGCCCATGCTCGTGCTGTTCGCCATTCCGGTCGGCTGGATGGGCGGCGCGCTGGTGGCTTCGCTCAACAATAAAATCGGCGTGGATTTTGGCAGTTTTTTTTCCGATTTGCGCGATGTCGTGGAAGTGGCGGACATTTGGAACGGCGTGATCAAATCATTGGTTTTCGCCCTCGCCATCGGCGCCATCTCGTGTCATCAAGGCCTGATTACCCGCGGCGGCCCGCGCGGCATTGGCCGCAGCGTGACCAAGGCGGTCGTGAATTCCATCGTGGTCATCCTTATCCTTGACTATTTTCTGACGCGCTTTTTGTTATTGGTGCAAAAATGAAATCCGCCCCGCCCCAGGTTCAAAATGTCACCGTCGAAGTTCGCGGTTTGCGCCGCAGCTTCGGCGATGGGCCGGTGCTGGATGGCATCGATTTCAAGGTGGAAGCCGGCGAGATTTTCGTGATCATGGGGCCCAGCGGCAGCGGCAAGACCGTCCTGCTCAAACATTTAATCGGGCTGGAAACTCCCGATGAAGGAGAAATCCTCATTCAAGGCGAGCCCATTGACGCCCCTGGCTTGCGCGATAAATATCGCATGGCGATGGTTTTTCAATCATCCGCCCTGCTCACGTCCCTGACCGTCGGCGAGAACGTGGGCCTCTATCTGAAAGAACACCAGCTTTTGCCTCCGCGGGAAATCGCCGCCGTCGTGGCTGATAAATTAAAAACCGTCGGCCTCGCCGGTTTGGAAAACCGCTATCCCAACGAATTATCGGGCGGCATGGAAAAGCGCGTCGCCATTGCCCGCGCCCTCGTGATCGAGCCGCAGCTGATTCTGTACGACGAGCCCACGTCCGAGTTGGATCCCGTGATGGCAGTGGCCATCGGAGAGGAAATTCACAAGCTCAAAGACCGCCTCCACGCCACATCTATCGTCGTGACGCATGACCGCGATCTGGCGTTCGGCATCGCCGACCGCATTGCCATGATCATGAATGGCAAGATTCTATTTGTCGGCGCCCCCGAACAACTCAAAAAGCATCCCGATCCCAAAATCCAAAACTTTATTTTTGCCGAATTACTAATCAGGAGATACCACGGAAATGAAAGAATCCCTTGAGTCCCGCCTGGGCCTGCTCTTTGCCTTCGCCATCATCGCTGCGCTCGTCATCCTCGAGTCGCTCGGCAGCTTCACCTTTTTCCGGCGCGGCCATCACGTCTTCGCCAATTTCAAGGACATCCAGGACCTCAAGCTGGGCGCTCCGGTGAAAATGGCGGGCGTCCAAGTCGGGCGCGTCCGCCACATCGCGCTCACCAACGGCCTGGTCAACGTGGAGATGGACCTCAACCGCGACGCCGATGTTCGTCTTGACAGCAAGGCCAGCGTCAAATTCACCGGGTTGCTCGGGCAGAATTTTGTGAACGTTGATTTTGGCGAAGGCGTGCCCGCGGCGGAAGGCGCCACCCTGCAAGTCGCCGAGCAGCCCGATTTCGGCCAGTTGATGGTGAAGCTCGAAAACGTCGCCAGCGGCGTCGAAAACCTCACCAAGAGTTTCAGCGGCGAGCGCATCGACAATCTGCTCGGCCCCGTCACCGATTTCATGAAAGCCAATTCCAGCAATCTCACCGCCACGATCGCCAATGTGCGCCTCAGCACCGAGCGCATCGCCAGCGGCCAGGGAACCGTGGGCAAGCTCATCAACGAGGATGCCCTTTACAACACCGCGATGGGCACAATCAGCAATTTCCAGGGCATTTCATCGCAAGTCACGGACGTCGCGGATCAGGCGCGCGAATTGATGACCAACGCCAACCAGGTGGTCGCGCAGGTCAATGCCGGACACGGCACCATTGGCAAGCTGGTGCACGACGAAGCGCTCTACAATGAAACCACGGGCTCGATGACGAACCTCCACGAAATCCTGCTGAAGATCAATCATGGCCAGGGTTCAGTGGGCAAACTCATCAACGACGACAGCCTCCTCAAAAACGCCAAGCTTTCCCTGCAAAAATTGGATAAAGCCACCGAGAGCTTGGAAGACACCGGGCCCCTTAGCGTGCTCGGCACCATGGCCAGCAGCCTGTTTTAGTTAGCTTTCGGGCACATCCTCGCCCAACTCGACGTTCCAATACGCGAGGTCGAGGAAGTGCTTCCAGCTATCGTGATGATGCAGGCCGAGGTTGACCTGCACAAACGGGCGCCACTTCGGCCGCTTCGGCTTGCGCACCAAGTGAATTCCCGCCTCCTGCGGCGTGCGATTGGCCTTTTGCGTGTTGCAGCGAATGCAGGAGCAAACAATATTTTCCCACGTCGTCGGGCCGCCCCGATCGCGCGGAATCACATGGTCCAGGTTCAGGTCTTTCCGCTCGAAAATCTTGCCGCAATACTGGCACAAATTGCGGTCCCGCTCGAAAATATTATGCCGCGTGAACTTCACTTCCTTTTTGGGCAGGCGATCGAACATCAACAATAAAATCACGCGCGGCACGCGGATTTTGAAGGAGACCGTGGCAATGCTGTCGTCGTGCGGCTGCTGCTCGGAAATGTCCCGCCATTGATGAAAGCTGAAGGTTTGAAACGCGCCTTCGTCGTCTCCCAGCACCGCATGGGCGTGTCCCTCGAACAGAAGCGTGAGCGCGCGGCGCGCGGTGCAAACATTGACCGCCTGCCACAACCGGTTCAGCACCAAAACGTGTTGATTGAGGAGCGAACTCATAGTCACCGTGCGCGGAAAATAGCACGGCGCCCCGCCCCATGTCAACGCGCCCGCCCCCGGCATTGTCAAAACGAATAAAATTCGAACACCCCTTCAAACCCGCTCACCAGGTGCGCCCCTTCCCGGCGGCACGTTTCCAGCAGCCCCAGTTTGGCGCAGGCCGCCCGACTCAGCAGCCGGTCGCACCCCAGTTGCCCGGCGAGTTTCTCCATGCGAAACGCGAAATTCACCTCCCGGCCCAGCAAACTCGCCTCGGACATGGCCATCGCGCCGCCCACCGCCACCGGCCCGTGATGCAATACCCAGCGGAAACCGGGCTGCGACCGCGCCTGAGCCTGGCAGAGCGCCTGAACTGCATGCTTGACAGAGGCGGTCGCCGCCGGCGGCTCGCTCCAGTAAGCGAACAGCCCATCGCCCAGAAATTTATTGATCTCGCCTTTTGCTCCTTCAATGGTCTCCCGGCAATGCGCGAACCAACGCCCGAGCATCACCGGCAATTCCTCCGGCGAACAACGCACGCTTAACTCGGTCGAGCCCTTGATATCCAACACCAGGAGCCAGCAGTCCATGGTTTTGATCTCCACCAACGTCGCCAGGTTGGTGCCGGCCAGATTCACTTTTCGAGGCCCCGCCTCGCCCTGCCTCACGTGAAAGATCAGGATTTCATCGCCGATTTTGACCTGGTCGCCCTCGCGCAAGAGCGTGGGTTGCGTGACACGCCGTCCATTAATGAGCGTGCCGTTGGCGCTGCCGAAATCCACCAGCCAGAATTCGCCATCGCCCTGCGGTTGGATGAGCGCATGCCGCCGCGAAGCGCGCCGATCCGTCAGCGTCACCTGACTGGCCGAAGCCCGTCCCAGTGTGCAAACACCGTGCAACGAAATCACCGGATGATCTTTTCTTTCCAGCCAGGCGTGACAGGGTGCGAGCGGAGTTTCTGACATCACGGTGCAAGGTGAAGAGCGGCCATCGCCTCGCGGCGAAATGGCGCGAGCTCCTGATTATTTGACTCATGTTGGGCCGACCATCGGACGCCCTCGTCGTATTGGACGCGCGCGGCGGCGGTTTCACCAAGGCGCGCGTGCGCCATGGAGAGAAAGAAAAAATCCCAAGCCGTCCCCTGGCCTTCGAGCTGCACGCATTTTTCCAGGGCCGCAAGCGCGCCCCGGAAATCACCGGCTTCATAGCGCGCGACCCCGAGCGTGTTCAAATTGTTGGCGCCGCCATCCGCAGCCACCGCGCGCTCCGCGAATTGCACGGCGCGGCGCGCATCGCGTTGCCGCGCATCGGAGGAAGTGGCCAGCGTCCAGGCGAAGTCATTCAATTCCGCAGCGGGAGCCTCGCTTGCGCGCTGAAACCACAGCTCCGCTTCGCGCGGATCAGCCGCCACGCCATCACCGCGCGCCAGGATTCGCCCCAGGACATACCGCTCATGCAACCCGCCGCGCTCGGCGACCGTTCGGTAGTGCGCCAGGATCGCAGGCGTCAAGGGCTGCACTCCATCCGCGACCGCCCAAATGGCGCGGGCTGATTCCGCTCTCATCGGTCCTGGCTTCCAAACGGCTGGCTCGCCTTGCGGAGCGCGCAGCAAGTGATACGCGCCGATTCCGCCCGCCACCAGCGTTTGGTTGTCCGGTGAGAACGCGAGCCAATAAACCGCTTTTTCCTGCGGAATGCAGGCCAGTTCCCGTCGCGTGCTCAAACTCCATAGACGCACCGTCCGGTCTTCGCTGCACGAAGCCAGGGTGCGGCTGTCCGCCGAAAAGGCGATTGCCTGCACTTCGTCTTGATGCCCTTCCAATTGCCGAAATCCGTTGCCAGCCTCCAAATCCCAAAGAAAAACAAAACGCGCAATCGTGGCTGCCAGGTATTTTCCGTCCGGGGACCCTTTCACCTCCGAGACCCACCAACCGCACTTCAGCGTGCGGGTGTTTTTGCCGGTGCGAAGATCCCAGAATCGAATGGTGGAGTCATCCGTGTTCAAGGTGATCCAGGATTGGTCCTTCGGAAAAAAGCCTTTGCCCATGCCGCTATTGGTGAGGGTCAGCGTTCTCTGCCCTGTCGCGGCGTCGCACACCACCGTCGTGGGCTGGCGCTCGGGCGTGAGGACGGTGCAGGCGACAAGCGTTCCATCCGGCGAAAGCTGCGGCGTGGTGACCGTCTTGAATTCGCCTGTGTCAAGATAAACGACCGCCCGATTCGTTGCGGCCCCGGTTCCATGCGCCGCGAATTTCCAGCCGATCTCCTGCTCCGCGACCGCCCATTGCCGGCCGTCGGGCGCGAATCCCGCGATTTCCCCCGGGCACTCGCCCTCCGCTTCCCATGTCGCGGTGGAGAAGGCGGACGAAGTCCGGCCATGCCCATTGTCGCCCGTCACCAGGCCAACGCGGGAGCCGTCCGGCGAAAACACCGGCCCGGCCGCGCCATAATAGCGGAGGTGATTGGGGATGGTGGCCGCGTTGGTTTCCCGCGCCACGTTCCACAGCATGACCTCCGCGTCCGCTCCGCCGCTGACGAGCCATTGGCCGTCTGGCGTGTAAGCCAGCGCCTCGACCTTGCCCCGGTGCCCGCGCCATTCTGCCAGCCGCCGCCCGTTGTTGACGTTCCACAGCGTGATCGCCTGGTTCTTGCTCGGCGTGGCGAGCGTTTGGCCATCGGGCGAAAAGGCGAGCGCGGAGGGACGAATATCACCCGTATCTATTCTTACCAGAGCGCGCCCGGAAGCCGTGTCCACGATGGCAACCTCGCCCTGCCAATCCGCCACCGCCATTCGGCTGCCGTCTCGCGAGACCGCCGCGCCCTTGACGTATTGCGCGGCGTAATTTGTCGCCACGCAGCGCAGCGTGGACGCTTCCCACCAGTAAACACACCCGCCCCCCTGACCGCCCAACAAGCGGGCGCCGTCGGGCGACCATTGCCAAATCTCATCGCCCGGCGCCGACGCCAGCTCCTTGTCCGCCGCGTAATCCCAAACATGCAGTCGCGCGCCCGTGGAATTTTCCATATCCGAGTTAAAGGCCAGCTGCGGCTTATTGGGCGCAAACACCGCGCGCGTGGCCGGGCCGCTGGCGATCATCTGGCTCTCCAGCGTGGGAATTCGCGCCAAACGCAGCCCGGCGGCGTTCTGAATCACCAGGCATTGGCTGTCATATGAAAACGAAGGCCGGCATCGCCCCGCGCCCGGCCAATCGGCGGCGGTGGAGCTCCAGGCGGACGCCAGCGCACGGCGGCTTAAATCCCAGAGGCGCGTATCCGTCTGGCTGCGCGTGGCCAGCCATTTGCCATCCGGCGACACCGCCACGCCGAGCACGGGGTTGGTGTGGCCGCGCAGGACGAAATCCTGCTCGCCGCGCGCCAATTGCTGTAAATAAAAAAACTCAAACCCGCGCCCATCCGGAGCGCCGGCGCGCGGCTGATGGGCTTCGAGCAAACGGGACATGACGAATAGATTTCCATCGTCCCAAGCCTGCGAGGCCAGTTTCATATCGGCCGCGTAAGCCAGTTCACTGGCTTGCTGCTCACGGGCTCGCGCCAGCCGGGCATTCTCCTCCGCCACCCCGCGCTGCTGCGCCTCGCGCGCCCGCGCCTCCTCCGCTCCCTGGCGCGCCGCATGCTCGTTGCGTTCGGCGCGCGTGGCGCGAACGGCTTGCCAAGAGCTGACGGCCACGCCGATGACCAGCGCCACCGCGACCGCCGACACCGTCGCGAACAGCAAGCGATGCCGCCGCACCACTTTTTGCAGACGGTACATGCGACTGGGAGGCGAGGCGCTGACGGCGTCCTGACTTAAGTGGCGCTGTATGTCCGTCGCCAGGCCATTGGCGGTTTCGTAGCGCCGCGTGCGATCCTTTTCCAGGCACTTCATCACGATCCAATCCAGATCGCCGCGAATTTTATGCAGGAGTTTGGGCGAATCCGTCTGACGCCGTTTGGCAACGGCGCCCAGATCAAGGGCGGTCATCGTGCCAAGCCGGGTGGAAGGCCGCGCCGGATCGACTTCGCGAATGGCGCGCCGGATTTCGTCGAGGCCGGCCTTGAGCAATTCTTTCGGATCAAACGGCGTTTTGCCTGTCAATAATTCATACAACAGCACGCCCAGCGCATAAACATCGCTCCGGGTGTCGATGTCCAGCCCGCTCATTTCGGCCTGCTCCGGGCTCATGTAAGCCGGCGTGCCGATGAATTGCTCAAACGCGGTGAAGAGCGTCAAATCAGTCAGCCTGCCCTCCGTGGCCTTGGCGATGCCGAAATCAATCACCTTCGGCACCGGCACGCCATCGTGCATAGTCACTAATATATTGGAGGGCTTGATATCGCGATGGATGATCCCCTTCTGATGCGCGTGCTGAATGGCGCGGCAAACCTGCATGAAGAGCTTCAACCGCTCCTCGGTGGACAGATTGTTCTGGTCGCAATAATCCGTGATGCGAATGCCTCGCACCAATTCCATCACGAAATACGGCCGGCCCGCCGCCGTCGCGCCCGCATCCAAAGCCTTGGCAATGTTCGGATGATCCATCATCGCCAGCGCCTGGCGTTCCGCCTCGAATCGCGCCATCACCTGGCGGGTGTCCATGCCGAGCTTGATCACCTTCAGGGCAACCCGCCGCCGCAACGGTGTTTCCTGCTCGGCCATGTAAACCACGCCGCAACCGCCTTCGCCGATTTGTTGCAGCAATTTGTAGGGTCCAATTTGATCGCCCGCCTTTTCGGTGATGGGCGCCAGGGGCGCGCTCCAGCCCTTCGGCATCATGAAATCATCCGGCTTATGATGGCGCAGCAATGTTTCCACGGCCTCGCGCGTGGCGGCCCGATTCCCGCAGGCCTGATCGAGGTAGGCCGCGCGCGCGGCGGGGGATTCGTGCTTGAGCGCTTCCAGGAAAATTTCGCGCTCGCTTACGATCGGTTCTGTTGGTTCGTCGCTCATGCCGTCACCCTCTCAAGCGTCAAGCGCGCGCGAAGTCCGCAAACTATTTTTCGCCCGCGTCGATTTGGCGCCGCAACCAGGCCCGTGCATGCGTCCACCGGCCCTCCGCTGTCCGCTTGGGCAGATGCAAAGCGGCGGCCGCCTCGGCCATCGTCAAGCCGCCAAAATAAAGCATCTTCACCAAATCCGCCGAAACGGAATCTTTGGCCGCCAAATCATCCAACGCTGCGTGCACCGCGAGCAATTCGTCCGCGGGCGGGCCGGCTATCGCGTGCCTTTCCTCCAACTCCACCCGCTCCGCACCCGCGCCGCGTTTCAGACTCTTTTTGCGCCGCGCCGACTCCACCAAAATCCGGCGCATCGCCTCGGCGGCGCAGGAGAAAAAATGGGCGCGGCTGTTAAACGAAGCGCCGCGGGCGCCGCCCAGGCGCAGCCATGCCTCGTGCACCAGGGCCGTCGGTTGGAGCGTGTTTCCTGGAGCCTCGGAGGCCATTTTTGACGCCGCCAAGCGTCGCAATTCCTCATAAACCAGCCGCATCAATTCGTCACCAGCCCGGCCGTCGCCGGCGCGCATCGCTTCCAGGATTTGGGTGACATCGCCCACCGCGCCAGCATAACCGTCCACCCGGCGCTGTAAAGAAGAACCCTCCGCTTAGAACGGCAGCCACAGGTCCGCGGGCCGAAGCTGGCATTGCGCAATCATGTCCAAGCCGTAGGAAAGGCGCCCGAGATCGGAGGCGCTGGTGTTGCCGCTGCCCAGGACAAATTTCACTCCGGCGGCCTTGGCGCGGCGGATAAAGGCGGCGCTGGGGACGCGGAGGCGGTCGTTGATTTCCAGCGCCACGCCGCCCGCGCGCAGCGCCGTGATGACGCGATCCATGCGCTCGTCGGTCCAGAGCTTGTCATACTCCGGCTGCCACGCCGCGGGCAGCTCCGTCGCTTCCGCGTAAATGTCGATTTTCTTCGCCGCCGCCACCTGTTCAATTTCTTTGACAAGATTTTCCATGAACGCGGGCGCGTCGCTCGTTTCCGGCGCGGCTGGCACGCCCATGACAAAATCGCATTGCGACCGGTCGGGCTTGGACTGAGCCGCCGCCAATTCCGGCCCCGCCAAACGCAAGCCGGTGAAAGCCTGCATTGGCCGGCGGTAAGCGGCGGGCACCGCTCCGTCAAATACAATGCCGCACGTAAACCCATAGGTGCGCGCATGGGCCAGCGCATCATTAAGGGTGAGGCCGCCTTGCAGGCGGACATCCAAATCCAGCAGCGGAAAATTGTCGTCGGAGAACTGAATGATTTTGGCCTCATACGCCGCATCCGCCATGGGCTGTCCCGGTGTGGGCAAGTCGTCGGCCAGAATTTTGACTTCGATATTTTTCATGTAAACGGTGGACTTGGGATCATGGCCTTGCAGCGCGAATGTCCCCGAGGAAAGCAAACGCCCCGCCTTGTCCGGCGGACGAAAGGGGTGCGCGGATTCGGTGTATTCCTCGATCAGTTCATCGTTGAGATAGGTCTGGATGGTTTTGCCCTGAACAATGATGTGATAATGAAACCATTCGCCATCCGGCACGGGCGCCTTCCAATTATTGCGGACCGCATAAATGCTGCCGGTCATCTTGTGCTCGACATATTTCCCCGGCGGATAGCCGTTGATGACCTGGCATTCGTAGCCTGTGTCGGGAAAGCCGGTTTCCTGATAATGCGTGTGGATGTAGATGCCGGAATTGGCGTCGGAGCCGGTCTTGACATCCGCCTTCAGCTCGAAATTTTTGAAATCGTGATTGTGCACCGGCCCGTCATAAAACAGGTGGGAGCGTCCGCCCCCGGAAACCAAACAGCCGTCCTGCACCTTCCAGGTTGTTTTGGATTCGCTCGGGCGCCAGCCCGCCAGGGATTTGCCATCGAAAAGCGGGATCCAAGCCTGGGCGCGGCCCGCGCCGTTTTTCTCGAGGAATTCATAGCGCGCGCGTTGTGTGTCCGGCGCCGCCGACGCCGGGTCGCGCAAATGCATCACCGCATATCCCGTCGCGCCGCTGTAGCGCGGCCACTCCGGCAAGCCCGGCCCGTTCGGATCGCCGTGCTTCGCGAAGTTCGCCCAATACGACGACATTAACTCCGAGACGCGCCGATCTGCCGGCCGCCACGGCAGCGCCTTCGAGGGCAACGCTTCAAACACGAATTCAATCTCGGAAGCGTGCGGCGCCGTCGGCTCCGTGCCGGGAGCCGCATCCGCCGCCAACGGCAAAGTCTGTTCAAATTTAAACCGGTATTCCGGCGATTCGCCCGTTTTGAGATGGGCCTCCAGCCATTGCCAGGTGGAGTAGCCCGTGAATTGGTCGCCGCCTAAATCCTGCGCCACGCGCTTGGCCTGCGCATCGTCGGTCGCAGCGTAGGCTTTCAAAAACGCCTCCGCGTCCGCGCCGTATTTTGATTTCGCGCGCTTCACGAAATTCTCCCGCGTAGGCGCGTCGCCGCCAAAGAATCCCCGGTAACTCCCCTCATCCAGGTTCCAGCCGGCCAGCAGGGGGACGTGGCTTTGTTTTCCTTGCGCAAAAATCGACGTCGGGTCTGCCGGGAGAAATTGTCCGTCCACGACCGGCCAGAAAGACATCGGATGTTTCATCGTGAGGTCGAGCAATTCCGGCGCGGGAATCGCCCGCAACGCCTCCAGCGATTTGCCGCCCACCGCGACCGCAAATTTCATTCCCTCCGCTTCGCCCTCCGCCCGCCCGCGCATCGGCCGGCCCGAGCCAAAGAACGCCCCGCTCTCCCCGATTGCCCGTTGAAAAAGCCCATGCGCCTGGGGCGACGCCATCAACGCGCTGACCGCGAAGGAGCCGGCGGATTCGCCGAAAATTGTCACGTTGTCCGGGTTGCCGCCGAACGCCGCGATGTTCTTCTTGACCCATTGCAGGGCGGCCACCATGTCCATGAGCCCGTAATTTCCCGAGGCGCCGGCCTCTTTGGTCAACTCGGGATGCGCCAAAAATCCGAAGATGCCCATGCGATAATTCATGCTCACCACGATGACGCCTTTTTTGCACAGATTTCCCCCGTCCTGTCTCGGCTCCGAGGACGCTCCCGCCATGAAGCCTCCGCCGTGAATCCAAACCATCACGGGAAGTTTCGCGGCGTCAGGATGCGCCGGCATCCAAAGGTTCAGATAAAGGCAATCTTCGCTGGGGCCGGCATCCCGAAAAATCATGTCGCTGAAAATGCGGGTTTGCATGGCGCGCGGGCCATACTCGGTGGCGCGCCGGACGCCGCTCCACGGCGAGACAGGTTGCGGCGGCTTCCAGCGCAAGGGCCCCACGGGCGGCGCCGCGTACGGAATGCCCTTGAACGCGCGCACCTTGCCATCGGCGCTGATCACGCCTTCCACAATCCCATCGCCGAAGCGCTGCTGCGTGGGAGTCAAGGTTTGCGCCGGCGCCAGGCGTGCGCTTAGGAAAATTGTCAATGCTACGACCCAAAGGTGGCGGTGATTTTTCATCATGGTGGTAAGCCACAATCCGACGCGGCGCCGCCCCTTTCAAGCAAAAACCACGCGATCCTCAGCGCGCCACGGCCCCAAAAACCGTTTGCAGCAGCTCGCTCGTGCGCGCCGCCGGATTTTGGCGAATCGCCTTTTCCTGCTCGGCGATTTTGGCGTACAACGCATCCAGCGTTTTGCGCGTCACGTAACCGTCCACGTCCATGGTGTCCGAGCCCAGCGCCTTGGAGGCCATTTTTCCGAGGCTCCCCCAGACGCCGCCCGCCGCCGCCAATCCGCCCAAGTCCACCTTGTCCATCATCTCGTTGTAAATTTTGGTGACACCCGTTTTGTTCATGGCTTGTTGCACTAATGGCAGCAGGCGCGCTTGCAGATTCGTTTCGCTCGTGCGCTGAAAATATTCTGTCGCCGCGTTCGGCGGGCCGCTCAGGATCCGGGCCGCTTCGCGCCACGTCATTTCATGGACCGCTTCCGCCAGGGCCCCGGCGGCTTCCGGGACGGCCTGTTCGGCGGCGTGATTCATGGCCGTCACAAAATCATCGACCAGCTTGCCCTCGCCCAACGAGCGCAACGTTTTGTCAGCTTTTTGCAGCGTGGAGGGAAGCGGAATGCGCACCGCCGCATCCTGCAAGAAACCGCCGGGCCGCCCGAGCTGGGCGATCGCATGGCGCGCCCCATCTTCCAGAGCTTCCTTCAATCCTTGGGCAGTTTGATCGTCCGCCACCATCGCCACGGCGGGACTTGAATACGCGGCGCCCGGGCCCGGAACATTCTGCAAACTCTGCCCGCACGCCACATTCCCGGCCAGCCACGCGCCCGCCGCCATCCACACGCCCACCCATTTCTGGTTCATCAATCTAGAACTAACACCATCCCCGCCCGCGTCGCAAAGGCCGTGGACACTCAAAAACGCCCGCGATTTAACCCTAGGAATCAGCGCTGCAAGCTGGGGGCGCCGTTCGTGGGAGCATCGTGCAATTCCAGCCGCCGGTCCTGCCAGACCCGCCACACCTGCCGCCCGTGGGTATCGGCGAATTCAACCGCGCAAACATATCCGTCCGCCGTCTTTTCCAATCGCGGCGCCGTCGCGCCCGGCCATTGCAAACCGAGATCCTCCAGGTGGCCGGCCCAGCGTTGGTGCGACTTGAAATACTCGCGCTCGGCATAATAAACCTCCAGCGCCACATCCCGCGCGGCCTTCCCCGGGATGGGCCGCACGCCGTTCGTCGCCACCGGATCGGCCGCAAATTGCAATTGACCCCACATCTCCGGACGATGCATGTCAATCACTCCCGTGGGCGACCACACCCAATTATCCTCGGGTTGGTGCGGGACTTTTTGATAGGCGCCGCCGTTCGTCGTGATTTGCCATTCCACGCGCGAGAAATCGATCCGCCACTGCTCGCCATCGCGCGGCGGGCCCGGATGGAGGGCGTGCCGGCTCAGGATGTTCCACGGAAACGCGATTTCCACCGTCCAGCCCGCATCGGTGTCCGATGGCTGGTTGATCGTGCCGCGCACGAACACAGCGGTTTTCATTCCCGGTATGTCCCATTCGTTGTGCGGCTTGCCCTCGTCCATGTAGGGCTTGTCCAGCAGCAAATCCCAGCTCGTGTTCAACGCGTTCATCTCATACTCGTAATACGGCTGCGTCCCGCCCGTCGGCGAGATGAACACCTCAAAGTCCGGGTCCTGGAAAATCACCGCGTCATGCTCGCGAATCGTCGCCCAGACATGCGGCTCCTCCAACTCCGCCGCGATGTAAAGATAACGATCGTCCCACAGCAGTTTGGCCCGCGTGCGGAAGCGCGGCCGGGGCATGCCTTCGCCTTGTATGTCAACAAAATTCCTGGTCCATGGGGCCGCCGCCCACGCCGCCTCGTCCAGTTTGCCGTCGATCACGATCGCGCCTGAGGCGCGGCGGCAAAGGTACGTTTGCGGAAGGATCGGGCGCATCTTTTCCCTCCATTCGCGCGCGCCGTCCGCCCACCCGGCCTGCGCCGCCAACGCGACGGCCATTCCAATCATCAGGCGTGTGACTCGCATCGCCGCCATCCTGAACTTCGCGCCGAATGATCGAAAGCACAAAATGATCTTTCGCCCCGCCGTCAAATGCACAGCCGGCCCGCCGGATAAAATGAAGATTGACAAATAAACCGCCCTCCCTAGGCTCGTCCCAGCGTCCATCGCCCCCAATTCAACAGCGTTTAAAAGCGCCCGAACTATTTCGGAGCAACGAAAGGAAAAAACTCAGAATGAAAAAATCGCCTCACCCCTCTCTGAAAGCCGCTTGCACTGTTTCCGCTGCCGCCCTGATGCTCGGAGTCAGCCATGCCGCCGTCGTCGGCCTTAATTTCCAGGCTGGCTGGGATGATGCCGGCGCTGCCGGTTACACCGGCTTCCCGGTCACAGCCACCGCTTTCGGCATCGCCCCTTCCAGTTGGGAAAATCTCACCCCCATGGACACCGGTTACGGCCCGTCAAGCGGACCGTTCACTCTGAGCGAATCCATCGACACGACCACAGCCGCCGGCGGCCTCCACCCTTTGCCGAATGGGAGCCTCTCCGTCACTTGGCACGCCAACGCCGCCAACACCAGCGCTTTCGGCCTGAATGACCCGACCTCTTACGGGCCCAATAACGATCCCAATCAACCCCATCGCGGCGAACAGGAAGTGTACTACGGGTTCTTGCGCGACGACGTCTTCTACTATACGAGCCCCACCCCCGTCATCCCCTGCTCCGTCACCATCACGGGATTAAAGAGCGTTTTCACCAATTCCCAATACGTGGTGCGCACCGCGGCCTCCACCGATTCGGGGAAAATTTTCACCAACGCGATTGTCACGAGTCTCACCGCCACCTCGCGCCTCGCGTACACCGCGCTTTTCACAAATTATTATGACCCGAGCGTGTTCGCTCCGAACAACCCCTCGCGGGTGGCGGGCGTCATGGGTGGCATAAGTTCGCAAAGCATCGCCCTTAATGATGATTCCATCACCATCACTGGCGCGCCCGCTTATGACGGCCCGGACGGCCGCCAATACACCGGCGGCGGCCCGGATGCCGGGCCCGGCATCGCCAGCCCGCTCTCCGGCGTGATGATCACGGATCACCCGATTATCGTTTATTCGCCGAAAACGCCCGCCTCCCTTTGCGCCGGTGATGGGGTCACCCTGAGCGTGGATGCGTTTGGCGTGCCGCCGTTATCCTATCAATGGCGGAAAAATCATACGCCGATTTCCGGCGCGACCAGCTCCACTTACACCGTGGCGAGCGTCGGCTCCAGCACGGCTGGATATTACGATGTTGTGGTCACCAACGCCTACGGCTCCGCCACCAGCGACGCCGCCGCCGTGGCGGGCGGCAATCTTTTGGTGACCGGCCAAACTAACATTGTGCGCGACACCAAACCGGGCGGTTCGGAACAAAATGCCGTTAACAATGGCGCGACCTGGATCGCTTCCAGCAGCGACGGCACGATGACGCGCGCCGGCGTCCTGCAGTTCTCCGCGACGCCTGGCGAACAAGTGGCGTTGCCGGGAGCAGCCAACTTCCAATCGCCTTCCGGTTCGATTCTGTTCTGGATGCGCTCCGCCGGCACGATCACCAACACCCCCGAAGTCAGCCCAGGCGCGATGATTTTCACGGGTGGCGATGGCAACGATACTGACCAGAATGGCTTATCGATCGTGCAGGACGACAGCGGCCTGCTGGTGGCCGGCACGTTGACCCTCACTCACGGCAGCTCCTACCAATCCATCGTGCCCGCCGTGTTGGAATCCAGCCGCAATGTGTCTGACAATAAATGGCACCTGATTGCGCTGACGTACGACGAGACGATTAACGGCGGCCTGGGGTTGTATGTCGATGGCGCGTTGGACAGCACCAACGCCACCATCACTCCCTGGACTTGGCCGGTGGGCGGCGCGCAACAAATCGCCTTGGGCCTTTCTCACAAATCCAATTGGCGGGCTTACAACGGCCAGCTCGACGACTTCCGCATTTATAACCGCATCCTCACGGACGCGGAAATCGCGCAAATCTATGCCAACAACGCGGTCGTGGACGGCAAAGCTCTCCAAGTGCAGTTGAACTTCGACGCCGCTCCCGGCGCCGGTTATTCCCTACAATGGACGTGTGGAACGATCCTCCAATCCTCCACCTCCGTGAACGGCCCTTACTCGACCATCGACTCGGCCACTTCGCCGTGGAACATCACGTCCAGCCAGCTCCAGCAGTTCTATCGCGTCCAGTAGGACTCAGGCATAACCCAGCGCTCGGCAATAAGGCTCGAGCGCTGGGAGTATCGGCGCGAGGTGCGCCTCATACCGCCGCCAGCGCGCCACGGCTTTTCCGTAAACCGGGCGCGTGACATCCCGATAAGTGGGCGAGTAAAACGCCTTCGTTTTGCTCCCCTCCTGAAATTGCGCCTGCCCCGGCTGCCACGTCAAACCGAGGAATTCCGTGACCCGCCGGCCTTCTGCCGGCAAATCGGCCACCATGGCTTCATATTTGGTTTCCAGCCACGAAAACCCCTCCCACTTCCGCACTGTCAACCAAATATCCATCAAATCCGCATAATGCCGCGCCACCCGCTCCAGCGTGAGGAAATTGGCGTTCACATTGTTCAGCGGAATGTTCTGGAAATAGCAGCTCAACGCCACGTCGCGCGGATCGCGCAAGGCGATGATCACGCGCAGCTCCGGAAAAACCCGCAGCCACACCGGCAGCCGCGCCGTGGGCGAAGGGTTTTTGTCCACCAGCGTTTTGCCCGCGCTGGCGGCCCCTGCTTCCGCCTGCCACGCCTGCGCATAGGCGCGCCGCAAGACATTCAGCCGTTGCGCCGAATGATGCGGCGTCTTGTGGAATTCCGGCTGCAACACCTCCAGGAAAACCGGCGACTCATCCAGCGCGCAAATCTCCGGGTGCGCATCCAGCGTCTGCTCCAGCAGCGTCGTCCCGCTGCGCGGATGTCCCCCCAGAAAAGCCAGCGGCGGCAGTTTTTCCCGGCGCTCCGCGGGGAATGATTTCTCCCATTCGCGGCAAATAGTTAGCGGCTGACTTTCGGTGAAACTCCGCGCCCGGCGCGCGCCCTCATCATAAGCGCGCAACAACGCCCGCGTGTCGGTCAACCCCGCCACGATTTCCTTCGCCTCCGCCAGCATGCGCATCGCTTCATCCGCCCGCTCTGTTTCATCCAAAAGCTGCGCCAGCTCATAGCGGCACGCGTAACGCACATATGGATGCCTCACGCCCGGCGCCGTCAAATCCCGCCACCCTCGCTCGGCCTCCTCCAACCTTCCGTCCCGTCGATTCAGCAGCGCTTCCACGTAACGCGCCTGTTCATCCTTTGGATCCAACGCCAGGCATTCCTCCACCGCCGCCCGCGCTTCCGCGAGGCGATGGCGCTTTTCCAGCAAAACCGCGCTGCTAATCCGCGGGTTGACGCCTTTGGGGTCCGCCGCCGCCGCTTGCGCAAAAGACGCCAAGGCCCGGTCCGGACGCCGCGCGCCCGCGTACTGATGGCCCACCAGGCAAATTAGCTCCGCGTTCTGCGGCTCCAATGCGATGGCTTTTTGCCAGCATCGTTCCGCCAGCTCCGCCCGCCGGGCGCCCGAGGCCGCGTTGCCATATTCAAACCACACCGCCGCCACCTGCGGCCATTGGCGCGCCAGCTTTTCATAACGCCCCAGCGCCTGGCCAAAATCACTGGCCATGAGAAATTGCCGGGCCTCCCCCAATTTTTGCACAAATGTGGCAGACATCATTCCTATTACATGCGTCGCCGACACAATGCGGCAGCCCCCTTCGTCAATCAATCAAAAGCAAACGTGTCCGCACATTTCGACAAAAAAGAAAGGGAAGCGCGTGACAACCCTTGTGACAATGGCAAGCCTAGACAGCACGGAGCAACGGGGCAGTGGCGCATGGTCATTTGCCGGCGTGACACCGCCACTTCTGTGTAGCTGACAGTCGCGGCGCCGGGGCGGTGCATGCAGGTCGAGAAGGGCCCGGCAGCCGGCGCATGTGAACGATGAAGACGGCGCAGCCACGCCAGCGTCCCGGCAGAGCGCTGCTGTTGGGCGGCGGCAAATGCCTGCCCGCGCGCCAATTGGGCGGCGGCTTCATCAAAGCCGGAAGAAACCCATTGCTGATTTTGCCACGGGTGATTTTGCGCGGTCAACTTCGTCAGATTCCAACGCCATTCGACGATGCGCCGCGTGCTTTGAAAAATGCCAACAAGCCGAAATGGATTGATGCTGTCGAGGTGAGTTTTCCGCAATTTTTCTGTCACGGCCTCCGGGGAGGGCAGATGCGCGGCGGCGCGGACGATTTCGCCTCGGCTGACGCCAGCAGTCTTGACGCGGTCCGCCACCGCGTACCAATTGATCAACGCCAAGGTGGACCCCAGATCGTTGACCGAAATCCACGTTCCGCCGCCCGGCTCCGCCGGGCCGAGAACGCGCCGCCCCTGAACCGCCCGCCACCGCGGAGGCAATCCGACGGGACGCGCCAGTTGTTCGTCGCGATTCATGCCGAGCGCGTAACCGTTTCGCCGCGCGATAAATGACACGGTGCACATCGTCAGTCCGCCGTTGGATACGTGGCGGCGAGACGCGCATAATCGCGCCACTTCCGCCACACGATCGCGAGCTTGGTCGGGGGAACGCCGCGTTTTCTGTTCGCTGCGCCGATGGCGAAAACAAGGCTCCACTGGCGAAAGAGAGTCCCATAGGCGGCGAGGAGGGAATTGCGCGCATCGTAAATGCTGGTGGCCTCCGCCGCCGCCCCGTTCAATTCGATGATGGACAGATTTCGACCTGCGCGCAAATCTGCGTCACAGCCATAACGGATGTCATAACGCCCGACGTAAAAGCCACGAAGCTTCTGGGAAATGACGTCGATGCGCTCCGCCAGCGCGGGCGTGCAGAGGTGCATTCCATCGCGAAAAACGCAGCCTTGCGCATGGTTTCCCGCCTCGACGAGCTTCAAAGTCTCGCCCGCGGGAAGGACCTCGGCGAAGCGCTCCGAGAACCGCTCGAAATATTTGGCTTTCATGAAACGCGCGCGCGGATCGCGCTGAATGAGCTCTGCAATGGCGGCCTGGCCGTTGCCGGTGAGCGTCGGAAAGATCTTCTCGGTGACGGCGAAAATATGGCCGCGAGTTTCATGCGGAAACCGGTAATAGAAAACCCCCACTTCGTGCGGCCCGGGCGCGTAACGTTGCGCCACCAGCGGAGCCGGCGTCCCGCGCAAATAAGCCTCAGCCTGCTCGGGCGCCTGAATGAGCTTGACGCCCACGCCGCGTTGCCCGACATCCGGTTTCAGGATGAAGGGCAGGCCAAACCGCTCCACCAATTCATGCGCCGAAAATGAGCGCGCGTCGCACGCTTCCGCCGTGGCGTCCGGGCTGGTGGCATACAGGTCGCGCAGGGTTTCGAGCTTGGACTCGCCCACCACCCCGCCGGAGAACATCCCCGGGTTCGCGGCGGTGGGAACGGCCGCTCCGCGATGCTTGACAGAAAGCCAGAGGCAATAAAGCGCCACCGGCGGGTAAAATAACCAGGCCGGCCAAAACTCCCAGCGCGTGAAACGCTCCCAACGCCATAGGATTTCCTGAGCGGTCCGCACCAGCAGCAGGACCAGCAGACCGGTTGCCAGCAAAATGACTCCACCATACCGATACGGCTTTAGATAGGCCGCGACAGGCAGGCCAAACCTGCCTGTCAGATATAACAACCCCAGGGTCCAAACCAGGGAGGCGGCGCCTGTAATCGCCAAAAAACGCCGCAGCGGCAGGCGCAGGAAACCTGCCGCCAGGTAAGTGGGCAGGCGCGCTCCGGGAACGAACCGGCTGAACACAAGAATGGGAGCGCCGCGCTCAAAAAACCAGCGTTCACTGCGCGCCACCCTGTCTCGGAATCGACGCAGCGGCGAACGCTCCAGCCACGGCCGCCCGCCGTAACGGGCCAGGCCATACAAACCGGCGTCGCCCAGCCAGATCCCGATGCAGCACGGCAGAAAAGCGGTTGGCCACGTCACGGCGCCCGCAGCTAGAAGCAAACCCGCGCCGACGGTGGCGACATCTTCCAGAATAAAAGTCGCGAGAAAAAAGCCCGTCGCCTGCCACGCTGGAGCCCATCCGGCGATATCTGCCATTGGCCACGAAAGCACGGTGGTCATGCCGCAGCGCAAGCGTTCCGGGCTTGGCTCTGGAGGGTTGAGGGCGCCACGCCAAAGCCGGCGGGCATCTCCACTCCCATCATCGCCCCCATGACGCCAATCAGCGCGTAGTGATGCACCGCATGGGCGACCGCATACATGACTTCCCGCCCGACCGACGAAGATGAAGCTTGGGAGCCGCAGGTGGCGTAGCTGGTTTTGCAAGTCACCACCAGCGGCCGTCGCAACGCCGCAGGATCGAGCGTTTCAAAGCTCGCGCGCAGGTCACGGGTCGCCGCCAGCGCGGCGGAACGGTCGCATTCCACCAGCGTGCCGCGCTCGCGATGATCGTAATTCAAGTCGCCTGCATCGAAAGCGTCCAGCAAGCTGCGAAAATGGTCCAGGCAATGACGGTAATGGCCGCCGATGGAGGCATTGAAGGCGGCGGGCACTTTGCGGGTGTAGGCGTCACCGGGCAGGTCTGTCAACAACTCCTCACCTTGACAGAGCGTTTCGATCACCGACTGAATCAACTCAGAATTCATTTATTTGCCTTTATGTTCCAGCAGCGCGGGCCAGTTGCCGTCCGCTTTGGCCAAATTGCCGGCTTGATCTTTGTTGAAGTCGTCCCGCACACCTTTGCTGTATTGCAACAGGAGCCGGCCCCCCACGATCTGGAAAGCGGCGGGATCGATCTCCACTAATTTCTTCCGCGACACTCCGTAAGCGCAATAGCCCCCGAAGGAGGGCTCATATTTGGCCGGGCTGGCTTTAAATGAGTCGCGGTGTTCTTTGGTGGCAAAGCGATAGATGGCGCCATCCTGCTTGACGCTGTATTCCGGCTTGCCCTTGACCGGCTGGCCGTCGGTAAAAAACGCCACCGGGTCGCACCCTTGAAGGGCGACCCCGGCCGCATCCAGATTGAGCAAAACTTTGTTTTGCGCCAAAGCCGGCAGCGCCAGTCCCAGGGCGAAGAGGAGAGCCACCAAGTTTCTTTTCATGCACGGTTCGTCGGGGCCGCCGCCAAATCCTTACAAACGCGGCCGTTTCCGTCGCCGTAAGGATTTCAAACGCGCCGCGACCCATTCGGACTTATGAAACATTCACTGACGGGCGCATATCGGAATCTAAAACTCAGCGGAGCCGCGATTTGGGCCGCCACGGCGCTCATGGCCATGGAAATTCATCTTGCCGCCCAGACGACGGCATTCACCTATCAAGGGCGTTTGACCGCGCAAGGCGCGGCGGCCCAGGGCAGCTACGATTTCGAATTTCAACTTTACAGCGCCGCCACCGGCGGCTCGGCCCTTGGCCTTTCCGTGACGAATGAGAATGTGGCGGTCAGCAACGGCCTTTTTAGCGCCCTGTTGGACTTTGGACCCGAGGCCTTCGACGGCGGCAGCCGGTGGCTGGAAATTGCGGTGCGCACCAATGGCGGCGCGAATTTCACCACGCTCGACCCGCGCCAATTATTGACATCAGCGCCAGCGGCGATTTACGCCGGAACCGCGGCCACAGCTCTCTCGCTGGCGGGGACTGTGCCCAGCGCCAATCTGGGCGGCTCCTATGGGAGCGCGGTCAGTTTTAATAACGTCAGCAATTCATTTTCCGGCGACGGCTCCGGCCTCGTCCATGTGCCCGGAGCAATCGCGTCGCAACTCCCGTCCGGCACGAGCGTGCAAGCGGCGCCCAATACCGCTTACATTCTAACCAACTCGCAAACGGTCACCGTGACGCTCCCACCAGCGCCCCAGATTGGAGACATTGTTCGTGTGGCAGGAATTGGCCTGGGAGGCTGGATCCTGGCGCAAAACGACGGGCAGTTGGCGCAGGCGCGAAATCTCGTCAATCCTTCAACGCCATGGGACCAGCTTCTCAGCGCCAAAACCCTGCAAGGACAGACGCTCTCCAGCTCGGCGGATGGCGTGCATATAATCGCGGGCTTTGCCGGTTCTGTGGCGATTTCGAGCGACTCGGGCGGGACCTGGACGTTCCCATCCAACCAACCCATTGCCAACAGCGCGTCGGTGGCGCTTTCCAGCGGAGGCCAAGATGCGGCTGAGGCGATTCCCCACGGTCAAATCTATCTCTCCAGTGATTCTGGAAACAATTGGACGCTGGCCACGAACTCTGTCGTGGCGAATTATTCCGGCATTGCCATTTCTTCAGACGGCGCGCATTTGGCCGCAGTCGTGAATGGCGGCGGGATCTATACGTCCGCCAATTTCGGCATCGATTGGACAGCGACCAGCGCCGTGAGCAATCAATGGACGGCGGTGGCTTCGTCCGCCGATGGTTCGTCGTTGGTGGCGGCTAGCCGCCAAGGGGGGATTTATCGTTCGACGAATTTTGGAGCCAATTGGCAAGTGACCACGGCGCCACTGAACAATTCCTGGAGCGCTCTCACAGCGTCGTCCGACGCTGGCCGGATCGTGGCGCTCGCCGGCACGACGAATGCCTGGATCTCAACGGATAGCGGCCAATATTGGCAGGCATCCACCATAGGCAGTGACAACTACGGTTCGGTCGCTGGCTCGGCCGATGGTTTGCAATTGGCCGCCATAGGTTCGACCACGATCGCCGTTTCCGCCGATGGCGGCCTAACCTGGCTGCAGAGCCATGCGCCCGCGCTGGCATGGCGGGCCGTCGCCTCGTCGGCCGCGGGCAATTTTTTCGCCACCGGCTACGACATTGGCATCTGGGGTTTTAGGACCTCCACCAGCCTCGGCGTCAACGGATATTTGACAGGAGGCCCCGACAGCGCGGTCGAACTTCAATACGTCGGGCACGGGCAATTTCTTCCTCTCAGCCACGAAGGCGCTCTCCTCACGCACTAAGCGAAAAATATGGAAACAATAGTCAAAGAAACCCCTGCGCGGACCGCTCCTCGTCGCATGGCAACGGCCCGCCGGTTTGCCGCAATCTGGGTCATGACAGGGACAATGGCAGCCTCGGCGCAAAACTATGCCATCGACTGGAGCTCGATCTCATGCGGCGGCGGCGTCAGTTCCAGCCCGATATTTGCGGTTGCAGGAACTGTTGGCCAACCGGCGGTGGGTCGATTGAGCGGCGGTCGCTACGCGATGGATACCGGGTTTTGGTCAATTGCGACTGCCGTCCAAACTCCCGGGGCTCCCTGGTTGAGCATTCGCGCCGCACCGTCGGACATGATCGCGATTTCATGGGCATCGTCCTCCGGGAAATTTACATTGCAGAGCAGCTCCAGCGTTTTTGGGGAAAACTGGGTTCCCGTTTCAACCTTGCCCGTGGAGGACGGGCTAACAAACACGGTCGTTCTTCAGCAGGCCGGAGGGAATCATTTTTTCCGCCTGATCCAACCGTGAAATATCACTCGTCGAGATGTCGAATCCAGCCGCCGGTGGCCTGCACCGGCTCAAGCCGATCCGCCAGCGTGATCCAGACAACGACGGCCAAGCTCCCGCGAACTCGTTTCGGCGCGGCGAGCGTCAGCGTCCCGGCAGCGGCCACTCCGTTGACGACCAAAGGCACATCGGCGAGGGCGGTCACGGCAAAATCATCCAAGAGACGCCGCCCGCGATTCTCGCCGGCGGTCACGGCGGAAACCACGCCACACTGTGCTAAAACCACATGCGCCTCATACGTCGCCGCGCCCGTTACCGTCGGGCGGAACAAGACCTGCCAGGTGTTCGTGTCGGAGCTGCTGAGCGTTAGAACGCCCGGCTTGCGGCTGGGGTCCACGCCCGGCACATCGCGCCCTGGCCAATCACGCCATTCCCGGCCATTTAAAACAAATTCGGGCGTGTAGATATTCTCGCTCCCCCAGAGCCGCGCATAAGCCTGTTGCCGGTCGCTCGATGACTTGGCCGACCAGGGATCGCGCCAGCCGAGGCCGTTCCAATAATCAACGTGAAACGCGACCGGAACAAAGTCTTTCCAAAGGCGGGGCGAACTTTTCCAACGGCTCAACGAGGCTTCGGCGGGCGGGCAACTGCTGCATCCCTCCGAAGTGTAAAGTTCGAGCAGCGAGGTTTGCGTTTCGGAGCTATTAAACGCAATGCCCGCGCCTTGGGCGCTTAACACCAGACCCGCGCCCACCAAAACATTCGCAGCAATTTTCATAGCAATAAACACGATTCCAACCGCCTTGTTTGTCGGCGCACCCGCGCCTTTCCTTACGCCACCCACGAGGATTCGCGGCTCGCCACGATAGGCCGTGGCTCGCGGCTCGAAAACGACTTCCCCAGCAGTGGGCGCTCAGAAATCTGATTGTTGATAACAAGGGACTTCCGCCGTTTTAGGATAAAGCTCTTTCGTGGCACGGCGATTGCAAATGGATGCCTTGCCAATGAACAGCGAAACTGAAGTCACAACCAGCCCCACGGACGATGGATTAAGCGCCAACTGGGTGGAGACACACGCGGATTATCTCTTCAATTTTGCCGTCGGCCAATTGCGAGACTCTGGCGCCGCGGAAGACGCGGTGCAAGAGACGATGCTGGCGGCGGTGAAGTCGAGCCGACGGTTCTCCGGCCAATCCTCCGAGCGCACTTGGCTGGTGGGAATTTTGCGACACAAGATTTACGATCATTTGCGGCGCGCCTGCCGCGAGCGCGCCGTTCGAGCCGAGCCCATGCCCGCACGCGCAGGCGGCCGCGACGGGGAGGAAGCCGCGCTTTGGCTGCACGATGTGGCGGCGGAATGCCAGTCCCCGAACCGCCGGATGGAGTTGGGCGAGTTGCGCGAAGCGCTCGAAGCGGCCGTGGGCAAATTGCCGCTGCGGCTGGCGCAAGTCTTCACGCTTTACGAAATGGAAGAGCAATCCAACCGCGAAGTATGTCAACGGCTTAACATTTCGGAGAGCAATCTCTGGGTCATGGTGCATCGCGCCAGAAAACAGCTCCGTCAAGAATTGGCCGGATGGTGGAACGGCGATGTCAGCTCCAATTAGCCGCGGCATTCGGCTGTATGCTCAAAATCTCTGAAGTCGGATCCACCAGCGCATCTGTTTTCCTTAAACTGGAGGGGCAGCTCGCCGGCCCGTGGGTGGCCGAAACCCGGAAGAGTTGCGCAGCGGGTTGGGCGAAAAACCTCGCGGTGCAATTGAACATGGCGGAAGTGACCTTTGCCGACCAGCACGGCGTCGCGGCGCTGGCCGACCTTCGCCGGCGCGGCGTCAAATTGGTCGAGTGCTCGGATTTTTTGGCGGCGCAATTAAAAGCGGCCGCGCGACCGGGCGCTTGAGGCCAAGTTTCTGCAGACGGCTCCGCAATGTGCTCGGATTCAGACCAAGCGTTTTCGCCGCGCCCGCTTCGCCCTCAATCATCCAATTGACGCGCTGCAAGACCGCTTTGATATGACGCCGCTCCACGTCTTCCAGCGAACCCTCGGGCGCCACAGCCAGGCTATGGACGGGCTCCGGGCCGGGCGGGCGCGCGGCCGCCGGCAAGGAGGCCGCCGCTGGTTCAAAGTCAGGCGTCAGAGCCAGCGCGCTGCCCGACGACAGCACGACGGCGCGCTCGATGACGTTCTGCAATTCCCGGATATTGCCCGGCCACGCGTAGGCTGTGAGGCGGCGCATCGCCTCCTCCGAAACATGTTTGACAGGCTTGTTGAATTTGCGCGCGAACCGTTGCAGGAAAAACGCGGCCAGGAGCGGGACGTCCCCGGCGCGGTCGCGCAACGACGGCGCCTGGATGGGAACGACATTGAGCCGGTAATACAAATCGCTGCGGAATTTGCCTTCGCGCACGGCGGCGCTGAGATCGCGGTTCGTGGCGGCAATGACGCGCACATCCACCTTGACGCTTTTGCTCGCTCCAATCGGCTCGAATTCCTGCTCCTGCAAAACGCGCAGGAGTTTCACCTGCGTCTCCGCCGGCAGCTCGCCGACTTCATCGAGAAAGATCGTGCCGCCATCGGCCAGTTTGAAGCGCCCGTCCCGCGCGGTTAAGGCGCCGGTGAACGCCCCTTTGACGTGGCCAAAAAGCTCGCTCTCCACCAATCCCGCCGAGATGGCGCCGCAATTGACTTTCACCAACGGGCGAGATTTACGGGGGCTGCGATCGTGAATGGCGCGGGCAATCAGCTCCTTGCCCGTGCCCGTTTCCCCGAGGATCAGCACGGTGGAATCGGTCGGCGCCACCTGGTTCACGCGTCGCAGAGCGTCGAGCAGCGCGGGGCTATTTCCCACGATCTCGTCAAAATTATGTTCGCTGCGAATCTCCTCTTGCAGATACGCATTCTGCGCCTGCAAGCGGGACTGCTCCTGCTCCAGCAACACGCGCTCCGTGATGTCAATAAACATGGTGCGCGTATACGTCCCGCTGGGATCGGGCCGCGACCACCAGCGAATCCAAATCGGCTGGCCATTGTCCTTCCGGCGCAGTTCAAGGACGATGCCTTCGGTGTCGGCGCCCTGCCCCCTCGCCTCCAACGCTTGGCGCAGGCGGCGTTGGGCTTCCGGCGTTGGAGGGACAAGGGAGGTTCCAAAAGTCTTTTCCACTTCGTCGGACTTGAGTCCGAGAAGGCGCAGAGCCGCGCGATTGGCCCGAATAAAGCGGGAATCCATCCCCTCATGGACATAGGCCATGGGCGCTTCCTCAAATAAATCGCGGAAACGTTCTTCATTTTCCCGGTTGAGCTGGCGCAGCATTTCGAAGGCGCGCGTGCGCTCCAGTTCGATGCCCGCGCGGTTCGCGAAAATTTCCAGCGCCGACAAGGCCAGCGGATCGGCCGGCATGGGCTTGTCATCAAATGTGACCAGATGTCCGATCACCCGCTGCAGGGAGTCGCGGACGGGCACCCCTAGGTAGCTGATCGTGCCCATTTTGATCATTCCCTGGTCCTGCGGAAAAGCCTCAGCCAACCGGTCCTCAATGTGGCAGGTGCGCCCCTCGGAGACCTGCAAGCACGGCGTGCCGGCGAGATTGTATTCAAAATCGCGGCCAAAGGATTGCGTGTTCCAAAAGGCCAGCGAACGCGCGCGCAAGTTCGGCAGGCATTCGGCCACGAAAGCCCACCGCACGCCCAAGCCCTCAGCCAGGTTTTGCACCAGCGACCGGAAAAAAGCCTCGCCCGTGACCGTGGATGTGCCGGCGACCAGCGCGTTGAGCAGGGCGCTGCTGCGCTTCCACTCCGCGATTTGGCGAGCATCCGGCGGTAGGTCCTGGCGATTTTCGTTCGACACGCGCCGAATGTATAGCAGCCGCAGCCGCGGCAATCAACCCAAGCCTGTCAAACTATTGATGCGCCGCCCTCAGTCCCGGTGTTTCCGGTAGGTCTCCGGATCGGCCTTCAGGATGAGGAGATCGCCCTGGCGCACGACTTCACCAGTCATTTCAAGCGGCTCGGCCACCATGCCCAAGACCTGCTGATTCACCGGCTTGCCAGCGGCGGAAACGAGTAGAAAACAAACGGCTCGACCGTCTTTTTCCCGCACAAGAAAAACCGGCGGACAACCGCCGCTGATGCAGCGGACGGCGCAGGCGCGATGCGTGGCCAGCTGGCCGGGATTCATCACGCCGAAAAAACATTTGCTGTCCACGATCTCGCCCACCAGGGTTTGTTTTCCCAACGAAGTCGCGCCGGGAGGCTCGGCGCCCGCTGATTTTTCTGCGAGATGTATCCAATCGGGCTTCGTTTCCAGCATGGTTTGACTCTCCCGGTAGATCAGCGTGCCTTTCACCGACACCACCCGGCCTTCAAGCGAAGCCAAAGTGCCGGGGGAAAGTCCAAACTTCCCGGGAGCGACCAGGCAATACGTGGAGAAGCAGTCCAAGGGGCCCACCTGGCCGGGCCGCGCCACCAGCAAATACGGATACGGTGAAAGACGTAAAACCCCGGACACAGTTTTTTGCGTTCCCCACTCGAAGGCGCTGGCGCCAATCATCCTCTGCGCGGCGGCAAATGTGATGGAAGCCGCGATGCCAACCATGAACAGGGCGCAAATCGTTTTTCGCGCCGCGCGGCTGATAGCCGACGGCGCTTTGGCTTCCCAGCCGATATAGAATTCATCGTTCATCGAGGGAGAGCGCCTTCTTCCACCAAGGCCGGCGCAGCTGCCGTGCCGGCGGGATTCGCCTTTGGGTGGACAAAAACCCGGCCGTTTCGGACCCGCACATTGAAGGTCGAGACTTTCTCCCTAAACGGCGGCGGACTCGCGCCGGTGTCCGGTTTGTATTGATACCCGTGCCAGGGACAGGTGATGCAGCCGGAAACTATTTTGCCTTCGCCAAGCGGGCCGTTCTGATGTTGACAGACATTGGAGACCGCCGAGATTTTCCCCGCATATTTGAAAATCGCGACACGTTCCCCGGCAATGCAAACGATGCGGGCGCGATTCTCGGGAATCTCGGAAACCGCCGTCGCATCGACAAAGCCATCGGGTGCATATTCCAACCGCTCCGCATCGAGTGACGTTTCCTTTTTCGCCGCGCGCAAATGCAGCGCCAGAACCGTGACGAGCCCGCAGACTGCCGCCCCCACATAAATCGGGCTCAATTCCGCCTGCAATACGCCGAAGGCCACATGCAACACCAGGAGCGCGTAGGCCGCATACACCAGCATGTGCAGTGATTTCCAAACCGGCGCGCTCAGATTGGCGAGCCAAAAATCGTGGCTCGTGGCTGCCATGAGAAATAGAATAAAGAGGGCGAAGAACCCAAAGATTTGAAACGGCGCGCCGGCATCGGACACAAAGACGCTTAAAATCGGATTGACGTCACCGGCGGCATGGTAGGTCGCGACTATCAGTCCCGAGTGCGCCAGGCCAAGCAGGAAACATGCGACCCCTGCGTGGCGCCGATTGTAAAGCAACGGCAGAAACTTCGGATGAAGCCGCGCCAGCGGCCCCATGCACAAAATCACGTGCAGCAAGAGAAACGCGGCGCTGCCGAAGGCGCGCATCAGCAGGATTTCCTCCGTGACATGAGGAAACAACATCTCCGTCACAATCGCAAACAACGCCAAATAGGCAGCCACACCGCCCACCAACGCGGCGTCGTAAACTTTCTTTTGCCGATTCCATTGCACTGCGACGTAAGCGACTCCCATATTATTTTTGGGGGAACGGCCGGGAGACATCGATGATTTCCTGGTCGGCCAAGCTGTAAAGAATTAAAACGCCCGGCGAGATGGCCGCCACTTCTGGCAGCGGCAAAAACGCCGAACCAAACGCTCCGAGCAGGATCGCGTCGCCCGCCAATTTATCCATGGGCGCCGCATTGCCCGCCGCCCAATACACCAGCACATCAGGTTTAAGAAAATCGCCCCGCGCCGAAAGTTTCAGCGCAAATCGCCCCGCGCCGGGATGTTCCCGGAACAGCTCCCCGCGCAGAGGCGCCTTGGGAAATAAATCGTCGCGCCTCCATTGAACATCGTTGTAGCCGGCGACGGCTCCAGAAATCCCGGGCGTCAAAACATTGGTGGGCGCAGCTTTTCGCGCAGCAAGGCCGAAAGCCAGAGCCACGGGCAAAACCAGCGTCAAGACCATGAAGATTTGGCGATGGCGTTGCCGAAGAATGCGCGTCACGCGGCCCCGCCTTTCGCGCCGACCGAGCGCGCGCGCCGCCACAACCACGGCCAAAAAGCCATCGCGCCAGGAATGATCAGGAGCCGAAAGCCCCAGGAGCCGTGGGCGGCGTGCGGATCGATTTTTTGCGCGCCAGAAATTGCGAAAGGCACGGCAAAAACCAGGCCACAGGCAAAATAGAAACCGAGCGCAATCAAAAATATAGCCGCCATGACACCAACTTGGTCGCCGCGGCCAACACATCCTTACACATCCCCGTCTTGTAAGGTTTCACGCCGTCGGGCCGACTCATGTTCCAGATCGACATTATGAACGCCATCGACGCCCGCGCCTCAGCTCATCTTTTGTTTAGCCCGCACGCGGCTTACGCGACCCGTTTGGCCCGGAGTATGGCCGAGATTCAACGGGCGCAGGAATTGCGCTTTGAAGTCTTCAATCTCGAATTGAAGGAGGGCCTGGCCGAGTCTTACGCCACGGGGCGGGATGAGGATGTATTTGACTCCGTTTGCGACCACCTTGTCGTGGAACACGCGCCGACGGGGCGCATTGTCGGCACCTACCGGTTGCAGACCGGTGAGAATGCCGCTCGTCATCGTGGTTACTATTGCGAGCAGGAGTTTGAATTTGGCGTGCTGGAGCCATTGCGTCCTCATGCCGTGGAATTGGGGCGCGCCTGCGTCGCGCGCGAGCACAGAAACCTGGTGGTTTTGGGGCTCCTGTGGCGCGGCATCGCCGATTACGCACGGCAACGCGGGGCGCGCTATCTTTTTGGTTGCAGTTCGCTCACATCGCAATGCCCGGCCGAAGGAGCCAGCGCGTATGCCAGCCTTTGCCGCCGACATCTCGTGGAGCCAGAGTGGCGCACCCGTCCCACGCCCGCCTTTGACTGTCCGCTTCAGGATCTGACGGAAGATCCGGCGCAACTTCCCAAATTGCTCCAGGCCTACCTTGCCCTTGGCGCGAAAATTTGCGGGCCGCCCGCGCTTGATCGCCGATTCAAAACGATCGATTTTCTGACGCTGCTGGATCTGGCAACCCTGCCCCCCGTGGCGCGGCGCCGCTTCTTTGCTTGACGCTTTCTGAGAGCCGCGACTTTTCGCCATGAATCTCCGCGCCGTAAGCCGTTTCCTTTGGATGCACGCCGAATTTGCGTTGGCGGCCGTGAATTTTATCCGCGTTTGTGGTTTAACTCCAAGGACTGCCACCCTGCCGGCGCGCGCGTCCTGGCTTCAGCAAACCGCGCGACGATTGCTGCGGGTTCTGCGCATTGAAGTCAACAGTTCCGGCCCCACCCCCACGACTGGACTTTTGGTCTGCAATCATTTGAGCTATCTCGACATCCTTGTGCTGGCTTCGCTCTCCCCAACGGTGTTTGTGGCCAAACGCGAAGTAAAATATTGGCCGATATTTGGCTGGTTCGCACAGCTCGCCGGCACGATCTTTGTCCAACGGAATCGGCGCTTCCCGGCAGCCCAAGCCGCTGCGGAAATTACCGCCGTTCTCCGGTCAGGGACTTTAGTCGTCCTTTTTCCAGAGGGCACCAGCTCAGGCGGCAGCACGATTTTGCCATTTAAAACCTCGCTGCTCGAACCCGCGCTGCGCCCGGATCAGCCGTTGACCATCGCCTGCCTGTCTTATGAACTCTCCGACGGCGACGTGGCCGATGAGGTCTGCTATTGGCGCGATATGACTCTGGTTCCGCACCTCATCAATTTGCTTGGCAAGAAATGGGTGCGAGCCGCGGTGCAATTTTTACCCGTGCAAAATCGCGCCCCGAACCGCAAGGCTCTTGCCACGCAACTGCACGCCGAAATGGTTACATTGAACGCGCTGTCGGCATTCGCGCCACCGGAAATTTGTCGGACACCCGCGGCGCGTCCGCGCCGATTCTCCGTGTCAACGTCTGGGCTTTCCCCGTAAACTCGATCGTGTGAGCGACCTTCGCCCAGTCAGAAACCTCGCGCTGATCGGCTTTATGGGAACAGGCAAGTCCTCCGTCGGCCGCCTGGTTGCCGAGCAATTGCGCTTTGACTTTGTCGATACCGATGACCTGATCACGGATAAGGTGGGGCGCTCCATTGCGGAGATTTTTGCGCAGGATGGCGAAGCCGCCTTTCGCGCACAGGAGCGCGCCGTCGTAAAAGAGCTGGAGGAACGAAGCCGCCTCGTGATCGCCACGGGCGGGGGGTTGATCTGTGATCCCTCCAACCTCGCCAGCTTGCGCACTCACGCTCTGATCGTGTGCCTTTGGGCGTCGCCGGCTGCCATTTGGGAACGCGTGCGCAACCAAACCCATCGCCCACTCCTCCAAGGCCCCGATCCGCAGGCCAAAATCGCCTCCCTGCTTGCGCAACGGGGCCCCGCTTACCGCGAGGCGGGCGTGTTGGTGGGCACCGATCTCCGCTCCCCGCGCGAAGTGGCCCAACAAATCCTGCACCACTTTCGCCTGGCCCCCAAAATTCTACCGTAACAATCGGGCCAAATATTCGCCGGTATGGCTGCCCGGCGTTTGCGCCACTTTTTCGGGCGTGCCCTCGGCCACAATTCGTCCTCCGCCCGCGCCGCCTTCCGGCCCCATATCGATCACCCAATCCGCCGTTTTGATCACATCCAGGTTGTGCTCGATGATCAACAGTGTGTTTCCCGCGTTCCGCAACTTAAACAGCACATCCAGCAATTTCGCCACATCATGAAAATGCAAACCGGTCGTGGGCTCATCCAAAATATAAAGCGTGTGCCCGGTTGCTTTGCGGCTCAACTCCGCCGCCAGCTTCACCCGTTGCGCTTCGCCGCCGCTCAAAGTCGTCGCCGCCTGCCCGATTTTTACATAGCCCAATCCCACTTCCGCCAGCGTGGAGCAGGCATCGAAAATCTTGGGAATCGTCCGGAAAAATGACACCCCTTCATCCACCGTCATGTCCAGCACATCCGCGATGTTCATCCCCTTGTAATGAATCTCCAGCGTCTCGCGATTGTAACGGCGCCCGTGGCACGCCTCGCATGTCACATAAATAGGAGGCAGAAAGTGCATCTCGATCTTGATCACGCCGTCCCCCTGGCATTTCTCGCATCGCCCGCCTTTCACATTGAAACTAAAGCGCCCCGCCTCGTAACCCCGAATGCGCGCCGCCGGCAGCTTGGCGAACAAATCCCGAATCTGGTTGAACATCCCCGTGTACGTCGCCGGATTGCTGCGCGGCGTCCGCCCGATCGGCGTCTGGTCAATCACAATGACCTTGTCCAACGCCTCAAATCCCCGCAATTCCCGATGCGCCCCCGGTTGCTCTTTTGATCCATAAAATTTTCGGAACAACGCCCGCCGCAAAATGTCGTCCACCAACGTGCTTTTGCCGGAGCCGCTCACGCCCGTCACCGCCGTGAAAGTCCCCAACGGAATGCGCGCGTCCACATTCTTCAAATTGTTTTCCTTCGCCCCCAACACTTCCAGCCAGCCGCGTTCCGCCGTGGGCTTGACCCGCGTCTTGGGCGTTGCGATTTTTAATTCGCCCTTGAGATACTGCCCGGTCAGCGAATGTGGATTGGCCTCGATCTCCGCCACCGTCCCCGCCGCCACCAATTCTCCGCCGCGCACTCCGGCGCCCGGCCCCAAATCCAGCACATAATCCGCCCGCCGAATCGTGTCCTCATCGTGCTCCACCACCAGCACCGAATTTCCCAAATCGCGCAAACCTTCCAACGATTTCAACAAACGCTCGTTGTCCCGCTGATGCAGCCCAATGCTGGGCTCGTCCAGTATATAAAGCACCCCCACCAGGCCCGCCCCAATCTGCGTCGCCAACCGAATCCGTTGCGCCTCGCCGCCGCTCAAGGTCCCGCTTTCCCGGTTCAGCGTGAGGTAGCCCAGCCCGACATTCTTTAAAAATCCCAGCCGCGCCCGCACTTCCTTGATCAATTCCGACGCGATTTTCCGCTGAAAATCCGTCAGCTTCAACTTCTCCAAAAACTCATCCGCCGCATCAATGGATTGCCCGCACAAATCCATGATCGACCAGCCCGGCTCCCCGAGGGTGATGGCCAGGATTTCCGGTTTCAGCCTTTTTCCCCGGCACGCGTCACAAAACTGGGGATTCATAAACCCCTTTAAGCGATTCCGCGTGAATTCGCTTTCGCTCTCCGCATAAAGCCGCTCCAGATTCGGAATCACCCCTTCAAACACCCGTTTCGTCTTGGTCGGCTTGCCCGCCCGAAAAAAAGTAAAGTCGATTTCTTCCGCGCCCGAGCCGTGCAGAAGTTTGCGCCTGAAATCTTCCGGCAAATCCTTCCATGGCGTCTCCATGCTTTGGCCGTAGTGCGCCGCCATTCCCCGTAAAAGCGCTTTGTAAAAAACAATCATGCGCTTGCCGCCCCTCCGCCACGGCAACACCGCTCCTTTCTCCAACGATTTGTCCGGATCCGGCGCAATCAAATGTTCGTCAAACACCAGCTTCTGCCCCAAGCCATGGCAAACCGTGCACGCCCCCAAAGGCGAATTGAACGAAAAATGCTTCGGCGTCGGCGTGTCAAAACTTTTTCCCGTCGCCGGGCTGTAGTTGCGATTGGAATGCAGCG
>DASZMX010000021.1:0-39253 GCA_035551475.1 Verrucomicrobiia bacterium | reverse complement strand
CGGAGAGCATCGACATCCGATTGGTGCGGCCCGTGGACAGATTGTAAAACTCGCCGCGGAAACGCTCCTCCACGGTGATGTCCTTGACCTCGGCGTCGAGGTCGAATTTGATGATATGCACGCCCTCATCGAGGGACTGGGCGTTCGGTCCGATGTTGCGCGCCAGGGGGCCGGTTCCGTAAAGACTCCAGTCCGTCGTGGCCTGCAAGCCGGTGCGATAATCGTATTCGTAGCCCAAAACCATGCGCGGCCAATTGGGCAGCGTGAGGCCGAAATCAATCCAAGCCTTTCCGATGTCAAGATGAATATCTTCGCCCAATTGGGGCGCCGGCGTGGGCAACCCGAGGAAAAAGCCGCCGGTGTCGTCGTAATACTTGCGATATTGCTCCCAGCCGGCATGCACGAAACCGAGGTCGCGCTTTTCGGTTTCAAGTTTGATCCCGTAATCGTTGAGCAGCGCGTGTCCGCTGATGGCCACGTCGGAGCCGGGCTTGATTTTTTCCGCGAGGGAAAATTCTTCGATGCCGCCGTTCCAACCGCGCGGCTGCCATTCCAGCTCGCGAAATTTCTTGCCGTCGCCCTTGATGGCTGTGCCTCCGACGGTGAGGGAAAGCGAGGCCGAAACCTCGTTGCTGCTCGACAAGGAGCCGGAGCCCCAGGTGACGCCTTGATCGATCCAGGCGCGCAGGAGCGCGACTTGTTTGGGCGTGAGCGGGTCGCCTTTGCCGATGGGCGGCATCTCCATGTCGGGGACAAGATCGGCGACATAATGAATGAGCCGGCTGTGGGCGCTGTCGCCGGGACGGATGTCCACGCCCTGCTCGCCTCCCTTGAGCGCTGCGTCCACCGTGTCCAACCGGAATTTGCTGCGCTGCCGTTCGGGGCCGTGGCAGCGGATGCAAGCATTGTCAAATATAGGCTTGATGTCGCGCGCGAAATCGACGGCGCCTTCGGAGGCGGGCGGCAGTTTGGATAGATCCGGCTCCGCCAGGCCGGCCGCCCAGCAACTGGGCAAAGCGGCGAGGCCGAGAAGCGCCATCCGCAAACTGGGCGTCACCAAGCTCAATAGAGGAGATAGGGTTGAACGTTGGAGCCGTGCACGGCGGTGTGGCAACCGGCGGTCCAGCAGGTGCCAAAACGGAGGTAATTCGAATGAATTTTGCTGCCGATGTAAATCTGGCCCTTGGTTCCGGGCCCTTGCACCTGGGCGTGGCAGCGGAGGCAAAGATTAGAATCGCGGACGGTGAGCATTTGCGCGTTGATCGAGCCGTGCGGGCTATGGCAGGAGACGCAGCCTTCGCGCATGGCGGGATGCTCGAACACGACGGGCTTGGTCTCGGGGCGATGGCATTGGGCGCAGGTTTCATTGAGGCGCGCCATGCGCAGGCCGCCGGCGGGCTTCATGATGTCCATCCCATGCGGATCGTGGCATTGGACACAATTCATTTTGCCCTCCAGCACCGGATGATGTTGCGCGAAATGAAATTCGGTCTCGACCTCGGCGTGGCATTGCAGGCACGCGGACGGTTCGCGCCCGGGATTGACGATGAAGCGCTCGCGTCCGCCGCGTCCGGCCATGGCGATATGTTTGCTGCCGGGGCCGTGACAGGATTCGCAGCCCTGGTTGCCTTTCATGCCCGAGTTTTCCAAGTGCAGACGGGCGTGGGGGCTGGAGGGGAAAACGCGCGCGATATTGGCATGACAATCCATGCAGGCCTTGTCGCCGACGAACGTGGCGCCTTCGATGCGCGGGGCGGCCGCCTCGAAGTTCGCGGTGGAGCAGGAATTAACCAGCAACACCAGCAGGCCGTAGCAGCCTGCCAGTGTCATGCCTGTCAACCATCGTGCGTTTTTGAGCGCCACGGGCGTGAATTAGGGATTGGGCAATTGGCCGACACGATAATAAACCGAGTTGGCTGAGTCAAATGAATCGCTGAATGGCATTGTGCCGCTCGACGCCTGGTTGGTGGAAAGCGAAGTCCAGTCCACGAGGTTCGAGGAGCTTTGCACCACGTAGGTCAAGCCGGGGGTGGCGCTGTAGGTGAAGGTGAATTGGCCATTGGTCGCAGCGGGGGCGGCGAGTGAGGCCGTGACGGGCGTGACCACGCTAATATTGACAACACCTGAGGTGGTGGAAATCCCGGCGGCGGTGGCCACGGCCGTCAGCGCGTAGGAGCCGGCGGCGAGATTATTAACCGACACGCTGAACAGCCCGGAAGCCGAGCCCAGCAGGGTGGAATTGGCGAAGAACGAGACGTTGGTCACGGAGCCGCTCGTCACGCTGGCGTCCGCCGTCAGGGTGAAACTGGCCGGGGCCGCATAAACGGAGCCGTCTGCCGGGGCGGTGATATTGACGGTCGGCGGCGGGGGCGGCGCGGTGACATTGATCGTCACCACGGCGGAAGTGGCGGAAACCCCGCCGGCGGTGGCGACTGCCGTCAGGGAGTAGGAACCCGCTCCGAGATTATTGGCCGTGACGCTGAAGGGTGACGCGGTGGCGCTTCCAACCAAGGTTGAGTTGGCGAAGAACGCGACATTTGTCACCGCGGCGCCGCCGGAAGCGGGCGAGGCGGTGGCGCTGATCGTCACCGAAGCGGGCGCGGTGAAGCTGGCGCTACCGGCGGGGCTGCTGATGCTGACCGTGGGAGGAGGAACCACGGCGGCGGAAAAAGTGCGGGTGTAAGAGTAGCCGCCGCTGCCGCCGCCGACCCAGTTGTTGAATTTGAGCTGCAAATAGATGTCGTCGGTTTTCAAATGCACGACGAAGGTTTTGCCGGGCAAATAGGTGGACAAAGGCGAGTGGAGGGCGCCCTCGCCGCCAATCAACGCGCCCCAGGTTTTATAGGTGAGCGTCGAGTAATTGGTGATCGAGCCGAGCGCCCATTCGGTGTCCTTGGGGCTGACGGAGGAATTATAGCCGCCGTCATGCAACGCCGCGACAGAGGTGACGTTGTACATCGGCAAACGGGAATCGCGGGTCAGCCAGACGTTCGCCGTGATGCGATCCTGGCAAGCGGCGACGCTGCCGCTGTGCGGAACGGGTTGCGTGTAATTCGTGGTGGTGGTCAGGTTGTTCCAGACGGTCGTGGCGGGCGCGAGCGTTGGCAGGCCGGCGCACGACGCCGCGGCGGCCAAACGAAGCAAAAGAGAGATGTTTGATTTTGATTTCATCTCCAATGCGAGGCTTGGTTCCGGGCTTTGTTCCCGAAAATTTATGGCGCGGCGACTTGTTGCACCCGGTAGAAGCGTTGCAGATTGGCGCCGATGCCCTCGGTAAAGGTCACGAGATTGGAGCTGGCCAGATTGGTTTGCGCCGGGACCCAAGCGCCGAAGTCAGAGGAGGTTTGGACAATATATGTCTGACCAGGCGTGGCGGCGTAACTCAGCGAGAAACTCCCGCCAGTCACGGCGGGCGTCAAATTGGTGACATAAACAGGCGGGGGCGGCGGCGTGGAGCGTTGATACGTGAAACCGCCGGACGCGTGCTGTCCCCAAAACGTAAACTCGATTGCGATATAGATATTGTCCGAAATCAAATGCAGCACGGCAGGCTGGCCGACGAGCGTCACGGGTGAGGCGCCATTGAGCCAATCCAGCCAGTTTGAATAACTGAGGGAAGAATAGTTGGTGAGATCGCCGAAGGCCCATTCGGTGTTGGTGGGGCTTTCAAAGCCGGCGCCGGTTTCGTTGAAGGCGTTAAACAAGCCTTTGGAGGAAGCGCGAGTCAACCATACATCGGGGGTAATGCGGTCTTGATTGGCCGGTTGCGTCGGATCGGGCGCGGGTTGATTATAGGTGATAAGAGGCCCGGTCCAGACCACAGCGGATTGCGCGGCGAGCTTGGGCGCGCCCAGGGCCAGCAGAGTTAAAACGAGGAGGAGTTTCCGTAAATGCAAGTTCATCACAGGGATGGGATGCCGCCGGAGCGGTTTTGTTCCGCGCGCGAGCGGGGCGCAATCAAAGCCGCAGAGGCAATTCGCCGTAAAGCGTGAAACAGCCGGCGCGTTGGATGCGGAGATCAAGCAATTGGCCCTGATGGCGTTTCTCGCCTTCAAACACGACGATTTTATTGCAGCGAGTGCGGCCGCTGAGGCGGTCGGGATTGTGGCGGCTGGGGCCTTCGACGAGGACTTCGAGCGTGGCGCCGGCTTTGGCTTCATAGCGCCGCGCGCCGATGGCGTTCACGGCCTCGAGAAGTTGCGCATGCCGTGCTTCGCGGAGGGGCGCGGGAATCTGGCCTTCCATTTGCGCGGCCGGCGTGTCGCGGCGCGGCGAATATTTGAAAATAAACGCGTTGTCAAATTCCACGGCGCGCACGAGCGAGAGGGTCGCGGCGAAATCTTCGTCCGTCTCGCCGGGAAAACCGACGATCAAATCCGTGGTGAGGCCAATGCCCGGCCGGACTTGGCGCAATTTATCGATGATGTCGAGGAAGCGCTGGCGCGTGTAACCGCGGTGCATGAGCTTCAAGAGGCGGTCGCTGCCGCTTTGCGCGGGAATGTGCGCGCTCTCGCATAGCTTGGGCAGGCGCCCATAGGCCTCGGCAAGATCGTCGCCGTAGCCTTTGGGATGCGGCGAAGTAAAACGAATGCGCTCCAAACCGTCGATTTCGTGGACGGCCTCCAGCAGTTGGACGAAGGGCGATTTGCCGTCGCGCGGTTTGATTTCGCGGCGGCCAAAGCTGGTCACGATCTGACCAAGCAAGGTTATTTCCTTCACGCCGCGCGCCGCCAATTCGCGGCATTCGCCGACGACATCGTCGATGGCGCGGCTGCGCTCGTCGCCGCGGGTGAAGGGCACGATGCAAAAGGTGCAGCGCTGGTTGCAGCCCTGCATGATGCTGACAAACGCCGTCACCTGGGCCGGGCGCGGGAGGTGCTCGCGGATGGCGGCTTCACTGCCAGCCTCGGCCTCGATGTCAACAATCTGTTTACGCTGGCCGGAAAGCAGGGCGTGGAGATGATCGGCGGCGTGATGAAATTTTTGCGTGCCCAGCACGAGTTGGACGCCGGGGACTTCCTCGAGCAATTGCGCGCCGCGCCCCTGCGCCATGCAGCCCAGAAACCCGAGGGCGGCGGGACCCTGCTTACGGGCGGCGGCCACCAGATTGTGCATTTTGCCGATGGCTTTTTGCTCGGCCATGTCCCGGACGCTGCAGGTGTTGAGCAGGACGACGTCCGCGCCCTTTTCCGACACCGCGAGGGAAAAGCCCCGCGCCGCGAGCTGGGCGGCGACCGCCTCGGAATCGCGTTCGTTCATTTGACAGCCGTAGGTCTTGATGAAAACGCTGGGCATGGGCTTAACGGGCGGCTTCATTTTTGGCTTCGTCCTTGGTGTCGTTGAGCGTGGCGACCGCGCGCAGCAATTGGGCGTCGCCCGAGGCGTTCAACTCGTCGAGCGTGATGCCGCGCTCGGCGGAAGGAAGCAGCGGATAGGTTTCCGGCGGCAACGGGACGCGGATGTCCGGGTCGATGCCTTTGTGCCAGAACGAGCGTTTGGCGGGCGTGAGCCATTCCTCCACGGCGAGCAGCAGCGCGGAGCCATCGGACAACTCGAACTGCTGCAGCACGGTGCCGGTGCCGAAGGTGGTTTCGCCGACCAACTGGCCGCGATGCCCGTCGTGCAGGGCGGCGGCGACGATTTCCGAGGCGCTGCCGGAGCCGGCGTTGATCAAGATCACGAGCGGCATATCCAAAGCGAGGCCGCCCGATTGCGCGGGGATCGGCACGATTTCGGATTTGGAATTCTTCTCCCACAAAACATTTCCGCCCTTCAAAAACTGGCTGGCGACGGCCACCGCCTCCTCGAGCACGCCGCCCGGATTGTTGCGAACGTCGAGGATAATTTTGCGCAGGCCGCGGCGGCGAATCTGGCGCAAGGCCAGTTGCAAATCCGCGCCCACGCCTTCGCTGAACATCGCGATGCGAATATGCGCGATGTCGGAGCCGGGCACCCGCCGCCAGGTGACATTGTTGATTTTGATGTCTTCGCGGATGAGGGTGACTTCGCGTTTGAGCCCGGTGCGCGGCGTCAGGATTAGCAGCTTGACGGCGTCGCCGGCCTTGCCCGAAATCCGCTCACTGACCTGGCGCATGGGCAATCCGTTGACGGCATGGCCGTCCACTTCGAGGATGATGTCGCCCGGACGCACGCCGCCGCGTTTGGCGGGCGAGCCGTCGATGGGCGCGACGACGACGGCTTGGTGGTCTTTGCTGGAGATTTCCAAGCCCACGCCGGAGAGCTTGCCTTTGACGGCGGACCCGGCGCGTTTCAGCATGGTTTTGCTGAGGAACACGCTATGGCCGGTGTCGCCCAGCGCCTCGGTCATCCCGCTGATGGCGCCGTAGGCCATGTTGGTGGAGAGGATGGCGTTGCGATCGACGTAAAATCTGTCAATAATATTCCACGCCTCGGCCATCAGCCGGAAATTGGCGCGGGCCTCGGGCGGGACGCCGCCGAGCAGGAGCCAGCGGTCCAGCACCACGCCGGCGGCCAGCGTGACCGCCAGGAGCAGCGCCCAAAGGTAGCCTTTGCGCGGCAGGCAAAAGGACCACAAGGTTAATTTCCGCTCATTCGACATGCGACACGAGATGACGCCCAGATTATCACAGATTTCCGATTAGAGAATCATTAAACACCGGTCGCCACGGCGGCCGCGCGGCTGCGGGGAATTTTGCCGAGGTGAAAGACGATGAAACGCTGGAGGAACTGGCTGGCTTCATGAACTTGCGCGGGGGTCAGGCGCAGGCGAAAGATGGCCGGCCAATCGAGCTTGACGCATTGCGCGAGAATCTGGTGCGAGCCAGGCGTGAGGCGGGCTTCCGCCAGGTCGGGATGCAGGCCGAGATCCGCGAGGAGTTTCATTTCAAAGGCCAAGACCGTTTGCGGCTGCGGCGGGTGGCGCGGCAATTCGGCGAGCAGGCCGGTGAACTGTTCGTAGAGGGCGGGCAGGGGGGATTCCGTTTCGGTGGCTTGCTCGAGCAGCGCCGCGGCGTAGGAGGCGCGCTGGATGTAGGCCAGGTCCCGGCGCAGGCCGGCGTGCGGTTCGAGGAGGCGCGTTTCGCGCAAGGCGTGCAGCTCGGAACGGCGGCTGCGCGCGAAACTGAATTCCGCCTGGTAAAATAAATCGAGCTGGCCGCGAAACGGCGACTTGGCGCCGCGCGCTCCTTTGGCGACGGTGGCGAGGCGGCCAAGGCCGGGCGTCAACCATTGCACGATCAGGCTGGTGTCGGTGAGCGGACGCACGCGCAGAATCACGCCGGTCGTCCGTTCCAGGTTCATTTAGCTCCGGGGCAGGGCCGTGAGAGCCTGCTCCGCCTGCTCCGGCGAAATGGCGCCGAGGCTGATGATGAACTTGATCCCTTCGGCCACGGACATATCGAGGACGGTGATTTCGCTTTCCGGCAGAAGCAGAAGAAAGCCCGAGGTCGGGTTCGGCGTGGTGGGAATGAAGACGGAAATGAGTTTTTCGTGGCCGGCAATCGTTTGCTCGCCGGTGACAAACGCCACGGAATGCGAGCGCGCATGGGGAAAGGTCACGAGCGCGACTTGCTTGAAGGAGGATTTGTTGCTGGAAAAGGAGGCGTTGACCTGTTTGACCGTGCCGTAAATTTTATTGACAAGCGGGACGCGCATCAAGCCCTGATCGGCCCATTGAATGGCCTTGCGCCCGAAATAATTGCGGCCGTACCGGCCGATCAGCCCGATCAAAAAAATCGTCAAACAAAGCGCGACGCAGCTCCAGTACCAGTAAAAGCCGCCCAACTGGCCGTTGGGCATTTTTTCGTGCGTCCAGGCGCTGGGCAGGAAGAAGAGCAGGATGTTGGTGACTTTGGCCACGCTGCCGAAGAGCCACACCACCACGCCCACGGAAATGACGCCCGGCCCGACGATGGCGAGACCGGCGAAGAAGTCCGCCCGCCAGCGCGCCAGCAATTTGTTGTTTTCGTCAAACATTTTTCCGCCGCGCCAGTGTGCGCAATTCAAAGCGGCTCGACAATGCCTTTAACAGTTTGTTTTCCTGCCGTTTCATGACGCGCCGCAGGGCGGGCTGGGTGTCGTCGTAGCCGGCCAGGTGCAGGAGGCCGTGCACGGCGTAGCGCGCCACTTCCTCCTGCCAGGCGCAGCCGAATTCCCGCCCTTGCGCCAGGGCGTCGGCGATGGAGATGAAAATTTCGCCGCGCCACGCGCCGGGTTGCTCGCGATAATCAAACGTGATGACGTCGGTGGAGCCTTCGTGCCCGAGAAATTGCTGGTTGAGCCGCGCCATTTCGTCGGGGCCGACCAGGTGCAGGGCAAGTTCGTAATCCGTCCAGCCTAATTCGTGGCGCACGAGATGGGCGGCGATTTGCCGGAGGCGCGGCGTGTTCACGGCGCGGATCTTTTGCCGGTTGCACACGCGCAGCGTGTTCATGGCTTGCCGCGATGCTCTTCGTAGGCGGAGATGATGCGCTGCACCAGCGGATGGCGGACGATGTCGCGCTTGGAAAATTCCACCAGCGCGATGCCATCCACGCCGCGCAAGGCGCGCTGCGCCTCGACCAAGCCGGAATGCTTGTGGCTGGGCAAATCAATCTGAGTCGGATCGCCGGTGATGACGGCCTTGGAGCTCATGCCGAGACGCGTCAGGAACATGAACATTTGCTCGGTGGTGGAATTCTGCGCTTCGTCAAGAATAATGAAGGCGTTGTTCAAGGTGCGCCCGCGCATGTAGGCCAGCGGCGCAATTTCGATCACGGCCCGCTCCATGTTTTTTTGGATTTCCTCGGCGGGCATCATGTCGTGCAAGGCGTCATGCAGCGGCCGCAAATAGGGCGAGATTTTTTCGTAGAGATCGCCGGGGAGAAATCCGAGCGCCTCGCCGGCTTCAACGGCGGGGCGGGTCAAAATAATGCGGGAGACTTTTTCCTCGTGCAAGGCGGAGAGGGCCAGGGCCATGGCGAGATAGGTCTTGCCGGTGCCGGCGGGGCCGAGGCCGAACGTCACGTCGTGCGTGCGAATGGCGTCCACGTATTTTTTCTGGCCGACGGTTTTCGGGGCCACGGGAGCCTTGCGCGACGAAGTGATGATGCGGGCGTCCACCATGCTGCGCAGGGCGGCGCCGCCTTCCTGATTGACAACGCTCAGGGCGTGGGTGAATTCGCGGTTGCGGACGGTTCCGCCGTTTTGGATGCTCGCTTCCAGCGATTGGAAAAGTTGCTTGGCGCGTTCGAGCGGTTCGGCAGGACCTTCCAGCTTGATCCAATTCTCGCGCGCCACGGCTTTGACGCCCAGCTCTTTTTCCAGCGCGGCGAGGTTGCGCGGCTCGTTGTTGAAGAGTTGCTGCGCCAGGCGCGCGGTTTCGAAATGGAGCGTTTCGGTGGGCATTTTACTTTGCTAATTCCGCGCGCAAACTGCGCGCGACTTCCGTGAGGGCCTCGGGCAGGACGGTCGTTCCCGCGAGGGTGGGCATGAAATTGGTGTCGCCGTTCCAGCGCGGGACGATATGTATATGCACATGATCGGTGATGCCGGCGCCGGCGCAGGTTCCGAGGTTCACGCCGATATTGAATCCGTCTGGCTTCATCACCGCCGTGAGGGCGTTCTGGCAGCGGCGCGTGAGCAAAATCAGGTCGCACAATTCCTCGGGCGTCAGGCCATTCAAATCGGGCGAGGGTTTGTAGGGGACGATGAGCAGATGGCCGCCGGTGTAGGGATACCGGTTGAGCACCGCAAAACAGGTGCGGTCCCGCACCACGACGAAATTGGCTTCGTCATCATTGGATTGCGCAATGCGCGCGAAAACTTGCGCTCCGGCTGGCGATGGTTTGGGGCCGCGAATATAGGCAATACGCCACGGCGCGTGCAACGGTTCCATTGCGCCCACGCTAGCCGCCGATGCGCCAAATGTCAAAATGGCTCGGTCACTTTTGCCAGATGTCGCCCTCGCCGTAACTGAACCAGCGCGAGGTGGTGACTTTCTGCTGCGTGAAGAACTGGACGCCTTCCTTGCCTTGAATGTGCAAATCGCCGAAGAAAGACGCGTCCCAGCCGGAGAAAGGAAACCACGCCATCGACGCGGGCACGCCAATGTTAATGCCGACCATGCCGGCCTTGATGCGGTGCTTGAACTCCCGCGCCGCTTTGCCGGAACGTGTGAAGATCGAGGCGCCGTTGCCGTAGGGCGATTGGTTGGCGGCTTCGATGGCGGTGTTCAAATCGTCGAAGCGCATGACGTTGAGGACGGGGCCGAAAATTTCCTCGCGCGCCACGGTCATGCCGGCGGCGACATTGTCCAGCACGGTCGCGCCGAGAAAAAAGCCGTTGGGCTCCTCGGCGGCCTTGGCGCCGCGGCCATCGAGGGCGACCTTCGCGCCTTCCTTCACGCCGGCGGCGATGAGTTCTTCGACGCGATCTTTGTGCTGCCGGGTGATCACGGGGCCCATGTTGGGTTGCGCTTCCCGATCCGTCGGGCCGACGCGCAAGGCGCGCGCCGCCTCAATGGTGGCGGGCAAAACATTTTTGGCGGCGTCGCCAATGACGACGGCGGTGGAACCCGCCATGCAACGCTCGCCGGCGCAGCCGAACGCCGCCTCGATCAAGCCGCGCGAGGAATTCTCGACATCGGCATCGGGCATGAGAAACACAAAGTTCTTCGCGCCGCCATTGGCCTGCACGCGTTTGCCGTGATGCGTGCCGACTTCAAAAACGTGCTTGGCCACCGGGGTGGAGCCCACGAATGAAATCGCTTTGATCTTCGGATGGGTCAGGATCGCGTCCACGCTCTCGCGCCCGCCATGCACGATGTTCATCACGCCCTTGGGCAAGCCGGCTTCATGCAGCAATTGCACGATGCGCAGCGGCGTCAGCGGAACTTTTTCGCTGGGTTTCAGGACGAACGTGTTCCCGCACACGAGGGCGATGGGATACATCCAGAGCGGCACCATCGCCGGAAAATTAAATGGCGTGATGCCAGCGCACACGCCGAGCGGCTGCCGAATCGTGTCGCAATCAATGCCGCGCGCGACATTTTCCAGACTTTCGCCCATCATGAGCGAAGGCAGGCCGCAGGCGAATTCCACCATCTCGATGCCGCGTTTCACATCGCCGCGCGATTCCGCCAGCGTCTTGCCGTGCTCGCGCGTGTTGAGGCGGATCAGTTCTTCAAAATGGTCGTCCAGCAGGCTTTTGAATTTGAAGAAAATCCGCGCGCGCTCGACCACCGGCGTTTCGCTCCACGCGGGAAACGCCGCGGCGGCGGCCTCAACCGCCGCATTCACTTCCGCCGCGCCGCCGAGCGGGCTTTCGGCGATGACCGAGCCGGTGGAAGGATTGTAAACCGGCGTCTTGGCCAGGGTGGATTCGATCCACTCGCCGCCAATAAAAAAACGGACAGGATTTAACGTCATGGGATTAGCCTCGGGACAGCGCGTCTGATTGTTTGACAAATTCGTCCCCGCTCCATTCGCCATCGGCGGTGACAACTTTTTTCTGGGCGGCGGCTTTTTGCGCGGCTTTGCGCTGGGCCTGTTTGGCCACCAAGTCGGCGTGGGTGGTGAAGTAGGGCAGGCTGGCGCCTTTGAAATCGGCGAGGGTTTCAAATTTGTGCCGGGCCATGAACGCCAGGAGTTGCTCCTGCATGGGCTTGACGCATTCGTAGCCGAATTTCATCACGCCCGTGCAAACCTGCACCGTGTCCGCGCCCACGAGGATAAACTGCGCGGCGTCCTCGCCGGTTTCGATGCCGCCGATGCCGGAGAGGGAGCGGCCCGGGAATTCGCGCTTAATCGTTTGGGCGATTTCCATCACCATGCGGAGCGCAATCGGGCGCACCGCTTTGCAGGAATAACCGCCCGGGGTGGTGTAGCCTTCGACGCATGGATCGGGGCGCAAGGTTTCCAAATTGATGCCCATCACGCTGCGGATGGTGTTGATGGCGGCAATGCCCTGGCAGCCGGCGCGCAAGGCGGCGCGGCTGGGATCTTCAATATGGGTTACGTTCGGCGTCATCTTGGCCCAGACCGGTTTTTTGGCGGCGCTCATCACCCAGCGGCAAACTTCCTCGAGGATGACAGGATCCTGCCCCATGGCGGCGCCCATTTTGCGCTCGGGCAAACCGTGCGGGCAGGAAAAGTTCAACTCAAAAGCGTCCACGCCCGCGTCCTGGCAGCGTTCGACGATCTCCGTCCACGCGTCCTTGCTGTATTCCTCCATGATGGAAGCGATCAGGACGCCGTCCGGGAATTGGTCTTTGCATTTTTTAAATTCATCGATCCAAATCTTGAACGGGCGATCGCTGATCAGCTCGATGTTTTCCCAGCCGACAACTTCCTGCGCGTCATTGGCCATGAGCTTGGCGTAGCGCGGGGTGACGTTGATGACCTTGGAGGAATCGAGGCTGACGGTCTTGGCGATGACGGCGCCCCAGCCTTCCTTGAAGGCGCGCGCGATGACGTTCAGATTGGTCCCCGGCGGGCCGGAGGCGATGACAAAGGGATTTGGCAATTTCAGTCCATCAACGGTTAAAGCTAAAGTAGGCATACGGCTCCTGAAGTTTCATTTTACGATAATAACGGCGCGGGGGCCTTGGCGAGAAATTAAACGCGCAAATTGCTGCCCGGCAGCCGATTCCAAGACGCTATTTGTCAAGTTAAAGTTATCCCGCCATCTGCCGATACCATGACGGCGCCTTATCCTTGACTGTATGAGTGACAAACTGATCCTGATCGCGGATTCCGATCCGCTGACCGCCACGCAATTTGCCGCAGCCTTGGGCGAGGGGTGGAAAGTAAAAAGCGCCGCCTCCGGCCCGGCGGCGCTGGCCGCGTTGGAAGCGCAGCCGTGCGACGCGCTGGTCGCCAGCCTCGGTTTGGCGGAATTGGACGGCCCGCAATTGCTGAACCGCGCCCGCCAAAAATATCCCGACGTCATCCGCTTTCTCATCGCCACCGAAGCCGATCGCGCCCAAGTCATCAAGGAAGGTTTGGCGCAGCAATTTCTCACCAAGCCGTGCGATCCGGCGACGATTCGCAGCGCCCTGGAAAACGCCGTGGCCGTGGATAAATGGATCACGGACGACGCCATGCGCGAATTGGTCAGCCGCATCCGCAGCCTGCCGACCATCCCCAGCATTTATCTCGAAGTCCGCGCGGCGTTGAAATCCCCCTCCGCCAGCCCGGACAGCATCGGCGCCATCCTCGGCAAAGACATGGCGATGACGACCAAGCTTTTGCAGGTTTGCAATTCCTCCTATTTCGGCCTCTCGCGCAAAATCACGGACGTCGGCGAAGCCGTGGGCCTGCTGGGCTTCGATACTGTCAATTCTATTGTGGTGGCGGTCAAGATGCTGGGCTACTACGACCGCATCAAGCCTGCCTATTATTCGGTGGACCGCCTGTGGCGCCACAGCTTGAATGTCGCGCAACACGCCCGGAAACTCGCCTTGCTGCACGGCGCCGCGCGCGGCGTGGCCGAAGCCGCCTACACCGCCGGCCTGATGCACGATCTGGGGAAGATCGTTCTCGTGTGCAACTTTTGTCAAGAATACGAAAAGGCGCAAGTGGCCGCCGCCGCCGATGGACGCGCGCTCTGGCAGGTCGAGAAGGAGACGTTTGGCGCCACGCATGCGGACATTGGCGCGTATTTGCTGGGCCGCTGGGGCATGCCGACCGAGGCGTCGGAGGCCGCGGCGCTGCATCATCAGCCGTTGCGCACCGCCAGCCAGGAATTCACCGTTTTGACCGCCGTCCATGTGGCCAATGCCCTGGAGGACGAAATCAATCCGCCCGATGGCGGGCTGCCCGGCTCGACGGTTGACACGATTTATCTCGCGCGCATCGGCTGCCTTTCCCAGCTCGACGCCTGGCGCGAAGCCATCACCGGCCAGGCGAAGGCGGCGGCCGCTCCAGCGCCAGCCGCCGCGGCCAGTCCGGCGGCGGTGAGCGCCCCCGTGTCCGCGGTTCCGGCCGCGGCGCCTGCGCCTGCCGCGGAGGCTCCACGCGCCTCGTGGTTCGCCAGTTTTTTCCATTGGCTCGGTTCGTTTTGGCAGCCTTCCCAAAAGACGACGCCTTGACCGGTTCAGCAGGGAATCACATGGCGCGGCGGGGGAAGCTGCGCTACACTGGCGATTCGGATGTCACTTCGTCCTCCAGAATTGCTGGCGCCCGCCGGGGATTGGGAATGCGCCAAGGCCGCCGTGGAAAACGGCGCCGACGCCATTTATTTCGGGCTGGATCGCTTCAATGCGCGGATGCGCGCGCATAACTTCACCGAGGCGGATTTGCCGAAGTTGATGGAATTCCTGCATCGGCGCGGCGTGAAAGGCTACGTGACTTTCAACACGCTGGTGTTCGCCAACGAATTGGCGGCGGCGGAAACGCATCTGCGCTCCATCATCGCGGCGGGGGTGGATGCGGCCATTGTGCAGGACGTGGGAATCTGCCGGCTCATCCGGCAATTGTCCCCCGATTTTCCGATTCACGCCTCCACGCAAATGACGATCAGCAGCGCCGCCGGGGTGGAGTTTGCGCGGGGCCTGGGCTGCCAGCTGGTGGTGCTGGCGCGGGAATGTTCGATTGCGGAAATCAAGAAAATCCATGACGCCGTGACGCTGCCGCTGGAAGTCTTTGTGCATGGCGCCTTGTGCGTGGCGTATTCCGGCCAATGTTTGACAAGCGAGGCGCTGGGCGGACGCTCGGCCAATCGCGGCGAATGCGCGCAAGCCTGCCGCATGCCTTATGAGTTGATCAGCGATGGGAAAACGGTGCCGCTGGGCGACCGCCGCTATTTGCTGAGCCCGCAGGATCTCGCGGGCCTGGAGGCGCTGCCGGATTTGACGCGCGCGGGCGTGGCTTCGCTGAAGATTGAAGGGCGCCTTAAATCCCCGGAATACGTCGCCAACATCACGCAGGTTTATCGGCGCGCGCTGGACCAGGCGGCGCCGCCTTCCGCCACGGATCGCTATGCGCTGGAAATGGCGTTTTCCCGCGGGTTGCACACCGGCTGGTTTGGGGGCATTGACAATCAAAAGCTGGTGCATGCGCGCTTCGGCAAAAAACGCGGCGTGTTTTTGGGCGAGGTGCAACGCGTGGAGCGCGAGCGGGTGACGCTGCAATTGGAGGCTCCCTTGAAGCTGGGCGACGGCGTGGTTTTCGATGCGGGACGCCCGGATGAGAAGGAGGAGGGCGGGCGCGTGTACGAGGTTTCGAACGCCGGACGCAACCTGACCGCGATTGCCTTTGGCCGCGGTGATGTTGACTTCACGCGCATTCACGAAGGCGACAAGCTGTGGAAGACGAACGACCCGGAATTGGATCGCCAATTGCGCCGGAGCTTCTCCGGCGAAACACCGGCGTTCCGGCGCCCCATCCATTTCGAGGCGCATGGCCGGGCCGGAACGCCGTTGACGCTGGTGGCGCGCGACGAAGCGGGCCATGCCGCGCAAGCGGCGTCCACCATGCTATTGACAGTGGCGGAAAAGCAGCCGCTCACATTGGAACGTTTGCGCGAACAAATCGGGCGGCTTGGCGGCACGCCGCATCGCCTGGGCGAGTTTCACAATTTTCTCGAGGGCGCGGTGATGCTGCCGATGAGCGAATTGAACCGGCTGCGCCGCGATATCGTGGCGCAACTGGAGGCGCTGCAGGCGCGACCGAAGCGTTGGACGCTCCTCGACGCGCGGCCGGCAGTCCCCGCCTCTGTCATTCCACCGCCCGACGCTGGCGCGCCGGAATTGTCGGCGCTGGCGCGCTCATTGCCGCAATTGGAGGCGATCCTCGCGGCGGGGGTGCGCACGATTTATTGCGAGCTGGAGGATCTGAAAAAATATCGCGACGCCGTCCGGCTGGTGCGCGACGCGGCCACGGGCGCGGAGATTTTTGTGGCGCCGCCCCGCATTTTTAAAACCGGCGAGGAATGGATGCTGAAAATGACGCGCTCGTGCGAGGCGGATGGTTACCTCGTGCGCAATTACGATCATTTGCAATACTTCGCCGGCGACCGCGGCGTCGGCGATTTTTCCCTGAACGTCGCCAATCCGCTGACGGCGGAATATTTCAAGAATCGATTCAAACTGGAGCGTTTGACCGCTTCCTACGACTTGAACATCGAGCAGCTGGAAGCCTTGTTGCGCGGGGCTCCTCGCGCCTGGTTCGAGGTTACCATTCACCAGCATATTCCGATGTTTCACATGGAGCATTGCGTTTTCTGCGCTTTTCTCAGCGCCGGCACGGACTACACGAATTGCGGGCGGCCGTGTGACAAGCATAACGTCCTGGTGCGCGACCGCGTGGGCATGGAGCATCCGCTCAAGGCCGACGCCGGATGCCGCAACACGCTCTTCAACGCCCGCGCGCAAACCGGGGCGGAATACGTGGCGCGATTGCTGGAATTAGGCCTGCGGCGTTTTCGCGTGGAATTTGTCAACGAAACAGCGGCCGACGCCGCGCAGATTCTTTCCCGGTACGGAGCCTTGCTGCGCGGAGAAATCGCGGGCGCCAGCCTCTGGCGGGAATTGAAGCTGCACCATCAATTGGGCGTAACGCGCGGCCCGATGGAGCGGGAAGCTAAGGCTTATAATTGACGCCAAGCTGGTTGAACAGAAACGCGTATTCGTCCGCCTCCTCCGCAATCCGCTCCTTCAACGCCGTGCCCATGCCGTGCCCGGCGGCGGCGGTGGTGCGCAGCAAAATTGGATGCGTGGAGCGATTGGCCGCTTGCAGCCGGGCTGCCATTTTGCGGGAATGATAGGGATTGACCCGCCCGTCGTGATCGCCCGTTGTCAATAAAACAGCCGGATACGAGGTGCCATCGACGACCTGGTGGTAGGGCGAGTAAGCGTAAAGCGCGCGAAACTGGCTGAGGTCTCGCACGGTGCCAAATTCCGTGACGTTGAAGGCGCCGTTGGGCTCCAGTTCGCTGCGGAGCGAATCGTAGATCCCCACGCCGGACACGACCGCGCGCGCCATTTGGGGATGCTGCGTCAAGAATGCGCCCATCAACAAGCCGCCATTGCTGCGTCCTTCCACCGCGAGGCGTGCGGGCTGGGTGTAGCCGCGATCCACCAGGTATTGGGCGCAGGCCGCAAAGTCGTCAAACACATTTTGCTTGTGCGTGAGGTTTCCGGCCTTGTGCCATTCCTCCCCGTATTCACCGCCGCCGCGCAAATTGGCGATGACGTACACGCCGTTTTGCTCCAGCCACAGGCTGCGCGAGGCGGAAAAACTCGGGGAGAGATTGATGCCGTAACCGCCGTAGCCGTAGAGCAGGGTGGGATTGTTGCTGTCAAGCAGAACGCCCTTGTGGCAGATGATGTTTAGAGGAATTTTCGTGCCGTCGTGGGAAACGGCAAATTCGCGGCGCACCTCCACATCGCTGAAGTCCGCGGGCGACGTTCCCGCCAGGGCGGTGGCGCGGGATTTGCCGGTGAGCGGATCGAACAGCATCCAGATGTACGGATCGATAAAGGTGGTGTTGCGGAAGAGCAATTGATCGTGGGGCAGGAGCAGCATTTGTTGAATCGACGAGACGGCTTTGGTGGGGACGCTGAGGGCGGCTTCGGCATTGGAGTTGAAAAGCGTGATGCCTGAAGGCCCGCCTTCCAGCAATTGCGCATACACGGCATCATGGAGCGGGCACAGGCCCTCGATCACGGCGGAGCTTTCGGGCACGATGATTTGCGGCGTGAGCGCGGCTAAATTGTCCAGCGGGACGCGCAGCACTTTGCCGCGCGGCGCGTTCAGGCGCGTGACCATATACAACGCCTCGTCCTCGCCAAAGGCGATGCCCCTCACGCCGTCGGCGAAGTGCGTGAGCTGCGTCCAATGTCCGTCCGTGCCGCGGAGAAAATGCTCATATTCGCCGCCATCACCATTGGCCACCGTGGCGAGCGTGTAACGTCCGTCTTTGCGCGTTTCCAACGTGATTTCGGCAATGCGCGGGAATTCGCGGCCCAGCTCGTAGCGATCCGGCTCCGCCGGGGCGCCGAGGTGATGAAAATAAATCTGCTGGAAGAAATGCGTGTCGGTCGCGCCGCGTTCGCCGGGCGCCGGATAGTGGGTGTAAAAAAGTCCCGAACCGTCCGCGTTCCAGGCGGCGCTGCCGCCGGCCGTCGGATATTGCGCGCGCGGGATGCGGTCGGCGAGCGGTTGGCCGGTGGCGACGTCAAAAATAAAGATTGTGCCGTCCTCGCTGCCATTCTCCGAGAGGGAGCAGGCCATCAGGCGGCCGTCGAGCGATGGCGCCCACCAATCGATGGTGGTGGCGCCGCGTGGATCGATTTTGTTGGGATCCACGACGGTCCATTCCGAAGCCGGATCGTCGGCGGAGGCCAGCCGCACCAACCACGGTTGTTGCGCCGGAGGCTTGGCTTTGAGCGCAAAAATGACGCCGGGCCGATACACCAGGGAGGAATAATTCGCGGAGGCGCCCGAATAGAGGCGGGTCAAGCGGTCGGCAATCGCGGCGCGGCCGGGCAGCGCGTCGAGCAGCGCGCGCGAGGCGCGGTTCTCGGCGGCGTTCCATTGTTTGACAGCCGGATCGTCGAAGTTTTCCAGCCATTGGTAGTTGTCCACCACGTTGGTCCCGAAATACACATTGGTCACCGCGTGCATGGGGGTCTGCGGCAGGGGGAACTGCTGCGCCTCGGCTTCATCCCAAATCGCCGCGGCCAGGGCGGCTGCCAAAAATAATCCCGGCTTGTTCATGCTGTTTAAGTAGCGCCGCCCGGGCCGCAGCACAACCGGATGCTATTGAATCGGCGGCTCTTTTCGGGCATCATGCCTCGATAACAAAGATGCAGGCATCCACGACATTGCTCGCGCGTTGCGAGCCGAAAGGCCGTCTGGTCACGGAAGCGGAGGCGGTCGAAGCCGTCGCGCAGGCTTGTCCCGCGGCTGATTTTCGCGGGCAAAAGGTATTGCTCATCGTGCCCGATGGCACGCGCACGGCGCCCATTGGCCTGCTTTTCAAGTCGCTCTATTCCCAGATTGGAGCGGTGACCAAGGCGTTCGACGTCATGATCGCGTTGGGCACGCATCAGCCGATGAGCGAGGAAGCGATTTGTCAAAGGCTGGAAATCTCCGGCGCCGAGCGCACGGGAAAATATCGGAGCGTCCGTTTCCTGAATCACGCGTGGGACAATCCGGAGGCGTTGCAGGAAATTGGCTCGATCAGCGCGGCGGAAATCAGCGAGTTGACGGGCGGTTTGTTTGCCATGGATGTGCCGGTGGAAATCAACCGCCAGGTTTTGGGATACGATCAGGTGATCATTGTCGGCCCGGTGTTTCCGCACGAAGTGGTCGGTTTCTCCGGCGGCAACAAATACCTTTTTCCCGGCGTGGCGGGCCCGCGCATTTTGAATTTTTTCCATTGGCTGGGCGCCGTGGTGACCAATCCGATGATTATCGGAAACAAATGGACGCCGGTGCGGCGCGTGGTGGATCGGGCGGGGGCGATGGTGCCGGTGAAGAAGCTTTGTTTTTGCCTGGTCGTGGAAGGCGCGCAACTGGCGGGACTTTACGCGGGTTCTCCCGAAGCGGCGTGGGACGCGGCCAGCGAGTTGTCGCGCCAACTGCACATCACCTATCGGGACCGTCCATTTGACACGATTTTGTCCTGCGCGCCGCCGATGTACGACGAATTGTGGACGGGCGGCAAGTGCATGTACAAACTGGAGCCGGTCCTGGCCGACGGCGGCGAATTGATTATTTACGCGCCGCACATCAGCGAGGTGTGCGTTTCGCACGGCAAATCACTCCTCGAGATTGGCTATCATTGCCGTGATTATTTTCTCCAGCAATGGGACCGCTTTAAGCATCATCCCTGGGGCGTCCTGGCCCACAGCACGCACGTGAAAGGGATTGGGACTTTTGTGAACGGCGTTGAGCATCCGCGGGCGCGAGTCACGCTGGCGACGGCGATTCCCGAGTCGGTCTGTCAACAAATTAATCTTGGCTATCGCGACCCCAAGACAATTCGCCCGGCGGACTTCGCCGGGCGCGAGGACCAGGGCGTTCTGCTCGTGCCCAAAGCGGGCGAAATGTTGTTTCACCTGAAGCATCCGCCCGCGTGGGCCGGCGGGAAATAAGTGAGCGCGGGCCGTCCTTTTGTCTTGGTCAATGTCGCCATGACGGCGGACGGTAAAATCGCACCCGGCCATCGGCGTTTCGTCCCATTCGGCAGCGCGCGTGACCGCGAGCATTTGCTGGAATTGCGCGCCACGGCTGATGCTGTGATGTCAGGCGCGCGCACCGTTGATTCCTATCCGGTGAATATGGGGGCCGGCGGCGTCAAATATCGGAAACGGCGCCGGGCGGCTGGGCTCGCGGAGCAGAATCTTCGCATCATCGTCAGCGGAAGCGGCACGATCAATCCGCGCGCGGAGATTTTCCGCCGGCGCTTTTCGCCGATTATTCTGCTGACCACGCGGCGCGCTCCGGCGGCGCGCTTGCGCCGGCTGGCCAACCTTGCCGACGACATCAAAATCTGCGGCGCCAAGGAATTGGATTTTGCGGCGGCCCTTCGCTGGCTGCGGCAGCGTTGGAATGTCCGGCGCCTGCTCTGCGAAGGCGGGGGCGAGTTAAACGCCGCGCTCTTCCGCGCCGGCCTGGTGGATGAGCTGCACCTGACGATTTGCCCCCGCATTTTTGGCGGACGCGATGCGCCCACGCTGGCCGACGGTGTGGGCGTCGATGAGCTCGCCGAGGGCGCGCGGTTAAAGCTGAAATCGATGAAACGAATTGAGGGCGATTTATTTCTCGTTTACGCCGTGCGCGGCCAATCCCGTTCCAGCAAATCGCGCAGTTGACCCAGATGTTCGACGATCACATCGGGCGCGCTGGCGCGCAGTTGTTCGAGGCGATTGTAGCCCGTTAAGACCGCGCACGAATGCACCCCGCCGTGCTTGGCAGTCTCGATGTCATGCTGCATGTCGCCAATAAAAAGTGTTTGGCCGCGATCGAGTTGATTCTCTTCCAGCAGTTCCACGATTTTCGTCCGTTTATCCCACACGCCGACATACGCGCGATCGATGAATGCCTCGAAACCAGTGTCACTCGCCTGCCGCGCGAAATGATCTTGATGCACCGCGCTCAGCACAAACGTGCGCATCTTTTTTTCGCGGCAATACGCCAAAAATTCCCGCGCATACGGCAATTCCAACACTTTTTCCGTCGCCTTGGCCATGTGCCCATGAAAGGCGCGCTCCAGTTCCGCCAGCGGAATGTGCGGGCAATACCGATCGTAAAAATCCTTGAACGGCAGGGAAAATTCCGCGCGAAACCGGTCCAAACTCATCTGCTCCACCCCATTCTGCCCAAACACAAAATTCGTCGCGGCCAACACCGCGGGCAAGTCATCCACGAGGGTGCCTGACCAGTCAAAGATAATATTGCGGATGCCGGCAGCCATTAATTTTTAGTTCTGGATTTGCGCGCAGATTACGCATAGATCCTGCCCATGGCCTTGCAGGAATTGCCAGAATTCATTCAGCGGCATTATGAAATTCATGAATGGCGTCATGCTTCGGCAATTCTTGCCACAGACTTCCGTGCCGAATGGAACGACATTGTGGAGGTTTTAGCGGGATTTCGGATTAGGAAGAGCCACATCGAGGTAGGCGGTGGGGGCAAAAGTAAAGTGTCTGGATCTATCGACCAGGCTTTTTTCGGCCGTGGGTGGGCTGAACGGCAGTTTGCGACCCAAATTCGAGTGGATTCTCAAATCATTGACAGCCCAACCCACAAAGTCGATGTTTCAAAAACGGCATTGGGGTCGAAATCGAGTGGAACAATAAGACCGAGTTTTACGATCGTGATTTAAATAACTTTCGCTTGCTCTTCGAGCTGCGGGCGCTGAATGCAGGCGTTATTATCACGCGTTGTGACGAACTGCAGGAGATTTTTGAGAAGCTGGGACGCGGATCCAGTTATGGACAAAGCACAACAATTTTAAGCAAATTACGAAGGAAACTGGAAGGTGGAAGCGGTGGCGGTTGTCCGGTGCTGGTGTTTGGAATGAAAAAAAGCCTTTATGACGAAAATAGTTAGCCTGCCTTTGCCCACTCCTGCCGATGATTTGCTGACGAGAGTGGACGGAAGATTCTCAACCATCTTGGCCGACCCACCTTGGCAATTTCAAAATCGAACGGGCAAAGTTGCCCCGGAACATCGTCGGTTATTGCGCTATCCAACGATGGAGTTGCAGGAAATCATAGAATTGCCAGTCAACAACATCGCCGCGGCGCGGTCCCATCTTTATCTTTGGGTGCCGAACGCGCTGTTAATGGAAGGCCTGCAGGTGATGAAAATCAAATATCGTGTGGTTTAAAGTGCGAAAAGACGGCGGCCCGGATGGCCGGGGCGTGGGCTTCTATTTCCGCAACGTCACCGAGCTGATTCTTTTTGGCGTTCGCGGAAGCATGCGGACGCTGCGGCCCGGGCGCACCCAAGTCAACATGCTGGCAACGCGAAAGCGGGAACATTCGCGAAAGCCTGACGAAGTTTACAATTTGATAGAATCGTGCTCGCCTGGGCCATACCTGGAGTTATTCGCGCGTTTTGAACGTGCCGGTTGGACCCAATGGGGAAACGAGGATGTAGAGCAGAATTCAGAAATGAATGTTGCCCATCGCAAAGGGCACATCGAGCCGCAGATGCGCCTGCTCGAATCCCCCGCAGGTTACCGAGGATAAGTCCCGTCCGAAAAACAGATTCCGCCTACCGCCGCTGCAAGGTCGAATCCATTTGGCGGAGGCGGGCGGCGAGCATTTGCATGATTTGCAGGGCGAAGTGCGGGGTCTGGCCGATGAGGAAAAGGAAACGGCGGGTGTCGATGGGGACCAATTCGCAGTCGGTCAGCGCCATGGCGGTGGCGCTGCGAGGTTGATGATCGACGAGCGCCATCTCGCCAAAAATTTCGTCCTGCTCCAGCGTGGCGACGGTTTTGTCGCCGACCTGGATGGCTACTGTGCCGTTGCGAATGACGAACATCTCCTCGCCGGCGTCGCCTTCGCGAAAAATGCAGTCGCCGCTCTTGAAGACCCGAAAATTGTCGGCGTTGCGAAAGAGCCTGATTTTGATGCGCGCGTCGTCGGACACGACGCTACCTTCAGCCGTTTGCGACGGCATTCAAGCCTGGAATTGTTACAAGCGTGTTACGGCGCGCCGCGCTCGAGAATTTTCTGCCGCAACATGTCCAAGGCTGTCTGCGAGGTGATGAATTTAAACGTCTCTCTGTCAAATGGAAAAAACTGCTTCTGCGCGAGGGTTTCGCCCGCGTGCGCCAGGGCGATAAAGACGGTTCCCACCGGCTTTTCGTCCGAGCCGCCGCCGGGGCCGGCGATGCCCGTGACCGCGAGGGCATAATCTGCCCCGAGGGCGTTCCGGGCGCCTTCGGCCATTTCGCGCGCCGTCTCGGCGCTGACCGCGCCGTGCGCCGCCAGCGTGGCCGCGCGCACGCCGAGCAGTTTTTGTTTCACCGCATCGCTATACGTGACAAAGCTGCCCGGCAAAACCGCCGAAGCCCCGGGGACGTTGGTCAGGCGATGGGCGATGTAGCCGCCGGTGCAGGATTCCGCGAGCGCGACGGTCTGGCCCCGCTCTGTCAATAATCGCACGACCACGGCTTCCAGCGCTTCGTCATCCAACCCAAAAACGCGCGCGCCGAGGAGGCTGCGAATTATTTTCTCACCTTCGCCTGCCAGCGTCTCGGCTTGGGCGCCTTTGGCGACCAGGCGGACATCGACTTCGCCGACGCGCGCGCAATAACCGATTTCCAGTCCGGCGACCATTAATGCGCGCAAGGGCGGCGCGATGCGCTCCTCCACCATGGACTCACCCATGCCCGTGGTTTTCAAGGTGCGGCACACAAATTTCTCCGTCAACGGAAAGACTTCACGCAGCAAGGGGACGACGGACGCTGTGAACATCGGACGCAACTCGCGCGGCGGGCCCGGCAGCATGACCACCCATTTTCCTTCTGTTTCCATCGCCAATCCCGGCGCGGTGCCGTTTAAATTCGTCAGGACGCGGGCGCCTTCGGGCGTCATGGCCTGGATTTTCATGCTCTCGAGGACGGGGCGTTTGCGCCGCAGAAAAAACGATTCAATCCGCGCCAGAACTTCGGTGTCAAGCACGAGCTTGCGGCCGAGCAATTGCGCGATCAGCTCACGGGTCAGGTCGTCGGAAGTCGGCCCGAGTCCGCCGGTGACGATCACCAGTTCCGCGCGCGCCAGCGCTTCGCGCACGGCGTGCTGGATGCTCGGCCCGTCATCCGCCACGCACACCTGCCGCCGCACTTCGTAGCCGAGGTCGGTTAATTGGCGGCAAAGCCATTGCTGATGCGTGTTCAAGACCCGCCCGAAAAGCAACTCGCTGCCCGTATTGACCAATTCAATATTCACTGTGCGCCAGATTACAGCTTTCAGGCGCGGATGACAGAATCTTCCGCCTGTCCGGGACGCCCGGCGCGCGGTAAGCTGGCGCCATGGATTTGCCCCAGCCCGTCATTCGCGCCCGGTCTCGCCGGCAGGTGATGGATTGGGCGCTGGTGCTCGCCAGCCAGAATATTGAAGCCACGATCGCGCGGTTGGAGGACGGCGCGTGGGGGTTGGCGATTCATCCGCAGGACGAAACGGCGGCCTTGGGCGCGCTGCGTCAATACCAGGTGGAAAATCGCGGCTGGGGCTGGACGCAGCCGGTGCCGGGCTCGGGGTTGGTGTTTCATTGGGGCGCCGCGGGCTGGGCCGCCGCCGTGGTGGCGGTGTATTATCTATGCGAAGTCCGGTCGCCGTGGCTGGAGCGGGCGGGGGTAGTTGACACCGCGGCGATTCGCCATGGCCAATGGTGGCGGCTCTTCACGGCCATCAGCCTGCACGAAAACCTGCCGCATCTCATGGCCAACCTGACCAGCGGCTTTTTGCTGTTGGGCTTGGCGATGGCGCGTTACGGCGCGGGGGTGGCGTTGCTCAGCGCGTTTTTGGCCGGCGCTGTCGGCAATCTGGCTGGTTTTCATTTTTATTCCGATCACACCGGACTCGGCGCTTCCGGCATGGTGATGGCCGCGCTGGGCTTGCTGGCCGCGCCGCCTTATGGGGCGTGGCGGCGCCATATTTTTGTGCGCGGCGGCGCGTCCGCCGTGCTGATTCTTATTTTGACGGGCTTCGGTCCGGGAACCGATACGGTGGCGCATGTCGGCGGGTTTGTGGCGGGAGCGTGCTTGGGGGCGGCGCTGAGTTTTGCGCCACCGGAGCGTTTGCAGACCGGCTATGTCAACGTCCTGGCGTGCGCCGGGGTGATGGGCCTGGCGTGGTGGACCTGGCAGCTTGCCTTCTAGTTCTTTGCGCCCTTCGGCTCCCGGGGTATGGTGGGTTCGTGTCTGCGTTCATCTTCAGCTTGATTGGAGTGATGATCGCGCTCGATGTAGCGTGGTGGATCGCGGGTGTGCGGATGGCGAAACGGCGAAAATGGCAGGCGGTCGTCAGTCTCTTCATGGCCGCGCAAATCCTCGGGCTGCTGGCGATCATTGGCGGGCGCTGGCTTCGAATCGACGGCCTGGGGCATTTGTCGAAAGCGATTTTCGCCGCGGTAATTCTTTGGCATTTTTTTGGTCTCACCGTTTTGTTGCCGATTGGGATCGTGCGTGGTTGCGTCTGGTTGGTGCGGCAGGTGGGCCGGTTGACGGGGGCGCGACAGCCGACGCCGCCCGCAGAGGAGACGTTGACGCGGCGTGAATTTGTCGGCGCCACCGTGGCCCTGGCGCCGCCTTTGTTCAACCTCAGCTTGACGAGCATTGCGCTGGCGCAGCTTAATAATTTTCGCGTGCGCCGCTTCACGCTCGCTGTGCCGAATCTTCCGCGCGATCTGGATGGCCTCACGATTGCGCATGTCAGCGACATCCATGTGGGGCGCCTCACCTCGGGCCGGGTTTTGCGCAAGATGGTGGAGGTGACCAACAATCTCCGCTGCGATCTTGTGTTATTGACAGGGGATTTGATCAACGACGCGCTGTCCGATTTGGCGGAAGGCATCGCGCTGGTGAAGGCGCTGGAGAGCCGCTACGGGCAATGGATGATCGAGGGCAATCACGACCTGATCGAGAACGGCGCGGAATTTGAACGGCGCGTGCAGGACGCGGGCATCCCCTTTCTCTTGAACGAGGCGGCGGTGACGCAAGTGCGCGGGCAGCCGGTGCAGTTCTTTGGGTTGAGATGGCGTCGCGGGGGCGGCGCGCAGCGCGATGAGGTCACCGCCGGCTGGATCGCCGAACTCATGCGGCAACGCCAGCCCGAGGCGTTTCCCATTTTGCTGGCGCATCATCCGCATGCCTTTGATGCCGCGGCGGCGGCTGGACTGCCCCTGATTCTGGCCGGGCACACGCACGGCGGACAGCTCATGCTGGACCAGCAGGTTGGTTTTGGGCCGGTGTTTTTTCGTTATTGGTCAGGCCTTTACACCCGGGGCAACAGCCAGATGATCGTCTCGAACGGCGTGGGCAATTGGTTTCCCATCCGGATCAATGCGCCGGCGGAGATTGTCCACTTGACTTTGCGCCGCGCGTGAAGCCGTGGTAAGTTGAGGGCATGAAAATGGTGACATGGCTTTCAGCGGGTTCGGCGCTCGGGCTTCTGGCGGGGTGCGCCTCATCTTCCAGCGATCGCGACACGGCGGGCAACACGCCGAACACCACCATGACGGCGGCTTACAGCAGCGATTCCGCCGGGACGACCACGCAACCGCTGGTGGACACGACCGAGGGGCGCGCGCGCCTGGCCGTGACGGAAATTGCCTACGACCAATTGCCGCTGGCCGTGCAGGCCGCCATTCAACAGCAGGCCCACAACCAGCCAATCATCAAAATCAAACGTGAAACGCGCAAGGGCCAAACGGTTTACAAGGTGGAATTGAAAGCCGAGCAGGGCGCTCTCCTGCATGGCACCTTGATCATCGCGGGCGATGGTTCCATCCTCAAGGAATCGCGCGTGTCAGACTGACGACGCGGCGCGCCGGCCGGTTCCGTTCGGAACTCCTTTCTGAACGAATTTTAATGTTGTATTCATGCGGCTTTAATGTCGCCCCCGTCTCATTTAACGGAACAAACGTATGCGCCTGCTCGTAATCGAAGATGAACAGAAAGTCGCGGATTTCGTCACCCGCGGCTTGCGCGCTGAGCGGTTCGCGGTGGACGTGGCTTATGACGGCGCGTCGGGCTGGGACATGGCGTCGGTTTCGGCCTATGACCTGATCATCCTGGATTTGATGCTGCCTGGCATGAGCGGTTCGGAAATCCTGCGGCGCCTGCGCCAGGCGAAAAAGGACGCGCCGGTTCTCATCTTGACTGCGCGCGATCGCACGGCGGAGAAGGTTGAACATTTCGAGGCGGGCGCGGACGATTATTTGACCAAGCCGTTTGCCTTTGCCGAATTGCTGGTGCGGGTCAAGGCCCTCTTGCGCCGCGGCGGCGCGGCCCGGGCCGACATTTTGCGCGTGGGCGATTTGGAAATGGACCGCCGCACCCAGCAGGTGAAACGCGCGGGGAAGAAAATCGATTTGACGTCCAAGGAATATTCCCTGCTGGAGTATTTGGCCGCCAACGCCGGGCGCGTTCTCTCGCGCACCATGATCATCGAACACGTCTGGGACCAGAGCTTCGAGGGGCTGACGAACATCGTCGATGTGTATGTGCGTCATCTGCGCGGCAAGGTGGACGACGGCCACGCGGCCAAGCTCATTCGCACCGTGCGCGGGGTGGGCTATTCCATCAGCGACGAGGTGGAGGCATGAACACGCGGTCTGTTCGGTTTCGCTTGACAGCGTGGTACGCCGGTTTGCTGGCGGCGGTGTTCGTGCTTTTCAGCGTCTCGACCTATCAATTGCTCCAGCATTATCTCCAGCACAGCCTGGCCGATTTGCTCCTGCGCCGCACCGATCAAATCGCGGTCTCGCTGCTGGCCAACGCGGAAAAGACGGGTGACGCGTATGTCGCCGATGAGATCAAGGCCCGTTACGCGCCGGAGAACTACGACCGGTTTATCCGCGTGACGCGCGGAGATGGCGGGGTGATTTACGCTTCGGGACGCGCGGCGGATTTCGATCCCACGGGCTTGCCGCCCTCTGACCACACCCGCGTGGCGCGCCTCGCGGACGGCTCCAAACTTCTGGTCGCGGCGCGCACATATCAATCGCCGGGCGGACGCAGCTACATTCTGGAGAGTGGCGGCCCGATGCAGCCGATCGAGATCACGCTGCGGCGCCTGTTGCTTTTGTTGGTTCTCGGCGTGCCGTTGGTGGCGGGCATCGCGATTTTGGGCGGTTATTTTTTGCTGCGCCGCGCCCTTGGCCCCGTCGTGCGGATTGCGCAAAGCGCCGAGCAAATCACGTTGCACAATCTGAACGAACGCCTGCCGCTCACCGACACGGGCGACGAACTGGAGCAGCTATCCCTGGCGCTCAATCGCATGATCGACCGTCTGCGGGAGGCCTTTGAGCAGAACCGCCGTTTTCTCGCCGACGCTTCGCATGAGCTGCGCACGCCTTTGACCGCGCTGCGCGGTGAATTGGAGAGCGTGCTGCCGGACGCCCAGCCGGCGCCCGTGCGCGACCGCATCGGCAGCGCGCTGGAAGAAGTGGATCGCCTCGCGAAAATCGTCGAAACGCTTTTTGCCATCTCCCGCCTCGAGGCGGGTGAAGCTCAACGGGAATGGGCGCGATTCGACTTGGCCCAGCTCGCCACCGGCACCGCCGAGCAAATGGCGCTGCTGGCCGACGACAAGGGGGTCGCGGTCGAGTGCGACGCGGCGCCTGGCGTGAATGTGGAAGGCGATCAGGCCCGCATCAAGCAGGTCGTGGTGAATCTGCTCGATAACGCCATTAAATACACGCCCGCTGGCGGCTCCATTCGTCTGCGCGTGCATGCCTTGGGCCAGAAAGCCGTGATGGAAGTGATCGACACCGGCATCGGCATTCCCGCGACCGCGCTGCCGCATGTTTTTGAAAGATTTTTTCGCGTGGACGAAGCCCGCTCCCGGCAGGTCGATGGCGCCGGGCTTGGCCTGGCCATTGTCAAATCTATTTGCGCGGCGCATGGCGGACTGGTGGAGGTGGACAGCGCGGAGCAGCGCGGCAGCCGTTTCCGGGTGGAGTTGCCGCTCGCCCAGAAAGTTTAGAGGAGAAAGAAAGCATGAAAACGAAACATATTGGCGGCTTGGCGGCCGGGGCCCTGGTAATCGTGGCGGCGGTGGCCGTTTATTTTTTCCGTCCCGACCGGGCGCGCGCCGTGCCGGCGCCGGACTCCGCCCCCGCGAGCGTGCCGGTGGCCCGCGTCACGCGCGAAAATCTGGCGGAGGTGGTGACCATTCCTGCCGAGTTTCGCGCTTATGCCGAAACCGAGTTGCGCGCCAAGGAGGGCGGCTACATCGGGCATATGAACGTGGATTTCGGCGATCGTGTGAAAGCCGGCCAATTGCTGGCCACAATTGAGGTGCCGGAGTTGGGCGATGAATTAAATAACGCGCTGGCCGTGCAGCGCCGGGCGGAGGCGGACTTCACCAACGCGCATTTGATGTACACGCGCATTTTGAAGGTCAACCAGGAGCATCCCAACTTGGTGGCGCAGCAGGATGTGGACACCGCCACTTCCAAAGATCTCACGGCCCAGGCCGCCATCGCCGCCGCCACCGCGGATGTGGGGCGATATATGACGTTGGCGGGCTACACCAACATTGTCGCGCCCTTTGACGGCGTGGTCACTCATCGTTATCTGGATCCCGGCGCCTTGGTTGAAGAGCGCAGCGATGTTTTGCGCGTGTCGGACAATTACCATCTCCGGCTGGATTTTCCGGTGTCGCTCAAATACGTCAAAGACATCCATATCGGCGACGAGGTGAAGGTCGTGGTCGAATCCCTCGGCGGCAGAAAATTCTCCGGCAAGATTACGCGCGCCAGTTGGCGGGTCGATGACGACACGCGCACGATGTTGACGGAAATCGAAGTGGCGAATCCCGGCTTGGAGCTTGTTCCTGGCATGTATTCAAGCGTGGCGATGGAAGTCAATCAGCGCCCGCATGCCCTGGCCATTCCAGTCGAGGCGGTCGTTGCGGGCCAGAGCAATGCGGTTTACGTGGTGAACGCGCAAAATGAAATCGAAGAGCGCGCCGTGACCCTTGGCTTGGAAACGCCCACCCAATACGAGGTTGTGTCCGGCTTGAAAGAGGGCGACCTCGTCGTGCTGGGCCGGCGCTCCCGCCTTAGCCCGGGGCAAAAAGTGCAGCCGCAAACGATGGCGTCGCTCGCCCAGCGCTGAGATCGCATGTCACGTTTCTCCATTCGTTATCCGTATTTTATTGTTGTCGTATGCCTGATGGTGTGCGTCATCGGCGTGAGCAGCCTAATGCGGATGCCGGTGGATTTGTTTCCGCCCATCAACATCCCCGTGGTGGTGGTCGCCACGTTTTTCTCCGGGATGCCGCCGGAGCAGATCGAGAATGACATCACCGGGCAATTCGAGCGCATGTTCACGCTCGCCTCCGGCATCGATCACATGGAATCGCGCTCGCTGACGGGGGTGAGCTTGATCAAGGTGTATTTTCAACCCGGCTCCAATCCAGATTCGGATGTCACGGCCATTGCCAATCTGGCGATGGCCAGCCTGCGCAATCTGCCGGCCGGCACCCTGCCGCCGATTGTGATGAAGTTTGACGCCTCCAGTTTGCCGGTGTGTTTGGTGACGTTGAAAGGGCAGGGGTTGAGCGAAACGCAATTGCGCGATGCCGGCCAATTCACCATTCGCAATCAAATGGCGGGCATCCCGGGCGCCTCGGTTCCGCCCGTGTTCGGCGGGCGTTATCGCCAAATTATGGTGTACGTCGATCCCTTGAAACTGGAGGCGCACCAATTGAGCGTGATGGACGTGGTGCGCACCGTCAACGAGGCGAATCTTATTTTGCCGGCCGGTGACATCAAGATTGGCCCCTTCGACTACAACATTTATCCGAATAATCAGGTCAACAAGATGTCTGATCTGAATCAGGTGCCGCTCAAGACCGTGGGCCAGGCGTCGGTGCTGGTGGGCGATGTCGGCCACGCCGCCGACGCGTCGCAAATTCAGTACAACAAAATTCGCGTGGATGGCCAGGCGTCGTGTTACATCCCGGTGCTGAAGCTGGGCGGCGGGGCCAACACGATTGCGGTGGTCAATGGCGTCCGGCAGGTCATGTCCCACCTGCTGGATGTTCCGCCGGAGCTGAAGACCGACGTCGTTTTCGACCAATCCGCCTTCGTGCGGACGGCGATTGACACGCTCGTGCATGAAGGCTCCATCGGCCTGATTTTGACGGGCCTGATGATCCTGCTTTTTCTCGGAAATGTCCGCGCCACCGTGGCCGTGTTTCTATCGATTCCCCTGTCGGCTCTGGCGGCATTCGTCGCGCTCAACCTGGGCGGCAGCTCCATCAACGCCATGATTCTGGGCGGTCTGGCGCTGGCGTTTTCCCGTTTGATTGACAACTCCGTCATCGTGCTGGAGAACATTTTTCGCCACCTTGAAATGGGTGAATCACCCGAAGTCGCCGCCGAGCGCGGCGGCCAGGAAGTGGCTCTGCCAGTGCTGGCCGCCACGCTCACCACGGTCGTGGTTTTCTTTCCCGTCACGTTTCTCTATGGCGTGAGCAAATATCTGTTTACAGCGCTGGCGTTGTCCGTGGCGCTTTCCTTGTTTGCCTCGTATTTCGTCGCCCTTTCGGTCGTGCCGCTGTTTTGCGCCAAGCTGATAAAAACGGTCAAAGGCCATGATCTGGAGCACGAACCGCGCGTGGAGCCGGTGGAGCATCCGCATGGCTTGATTGCCCGCTTCAACGTCTGGTTTAACCACAAGTTTCACCAGATGCTGGACGGCTACGAACGAACACTGGGCGTGGCGTTGTTGCGTCCGCTCGCCACCATTCTCGCCATCACTGGCATGTTTGTGCTGAGTTTCGCGCTGTTTCCGTTCATCGGGCGGGCCTATTTTCCCCGCACCGACCCCGGCCAGTTTGTCATCTCGATGAAGGCTCCCTCCGGGACGCGTTTGGAGGTGACGGATCAAATCGTTGGGCGGGTCGAGGCGGCGGTGCGCGCCGTCGTGCCGCCCTCGGAGCTGAAGATCATCGTTTCCAATATAGGTTTGACGCCTGGATTTTCCTCCATTCTCAATCCCAATTCGGCGCCGCACACCGCTGTCATCCAGGTGGCCCTCAAGGAGGGGCACGCGGTCAGCAGCTATGATTACATGGATCGGGTGCGCGCGCGCCTGCGCCGCGATGTGCCCGAGGTGAACACCTATTTTCAGACGGGCGGCTTGGTGGATGCGGTGATTTCCCAAGGCGTGCCTGCGCCGCTGGACATTCAGATCGGCGGCATGGACACCCATGCCTCGCACGATCTGGCCGCCCAATTGGCACGCCAAATTCGCGCCTTGCCGGATGTGGCGGATGTGATGGTGCCGCAGGATTTGGATTATCCGTCTTTCGAGGTGGACATCGACCGCGAACGCGCCAGCGAATTGGGGCTGACGGAAAAAGAGATTATTGACAGCTTGATCACCGCGCTGACTTCCAATGGCATGATTGCGCCCAGCTATTGGATCGATCCCACGACCGGGAATAATTATTTGTTGACGGTGCAATACCCGGAAAATTACGTGAAAAGCCTCGAGGATCTGGGCTCGATGCCATTGCGCGCCGCCAGTCTGAAGCGTCCAACGCGCCTCGATTCAGTCGTGCACATCACGCGCGTGGCCAAACCCACGGAGGTCGATCACTATGCCATCCGCCGGGTCATCGATGTCTGGATTCGCCCGCGCGGCGAGGCCCTCAACCACGTCAATGCCGAAGTCCAGAGCCTTCTCGCGCATGCCGCCATCCCGAAAAACACGAAGGTGAATGTGCGGGGAACCGTTTCGGCCATGCAGGAATCCTTTCGCAGTTTTGGGCTGGGATTGATCCTCTCGGTGGTTCTCGTTTACTTGATACTTGTCGCGCAGTTCAAATCGTTCGTCAGCCCGTTTTTGATTTTGCTCGCGATTCCGACGGGGCTGACGGGCGTGCTATTGATTCTGTATTTCACGGGCACGACATTGAACATCATGTCCCTGATGGGCGTGGTGATGATGGTGGGCATCGTGGTGTCGAACAGCATCCTGATTGTCGAATTCACCAATCGGCTGCGAGCCGAGGGCCGCACGGTGCGCGAGGCCGTGTCCGAGGCGTGCCGCGTCCGCCTGCGCCCGGTTTTGATGACGTCGCTTGCCACGTTGTTTGGGCTGCTGCCGATGGCGCTGAAGCTGGAGGCGGGCAGCGAAACCTATGCGCCGCTGGCGCGCGCGATCATTGGCGGCCTGGCTGTTTCAGTGGTCTTGACGGTGTTTATTGTCCCGGCTGCGTATCTTTTGGTTTATCGGAAGACATGAAACGACTTTTCATTTTCCTGGCGCTTGCGCTGCCTTGTGTCGCGGAGGAACCAACGACCCCGCGGCCTTTGACGCTGGCGCAAGCCCAGGAATTGGCGCTCGCGCAACATCCGAAAATAACGGTGGCGGCGCTCACGGCGCTGGCGTCCCAACAAGCCGTGCGCGAAGTCCAGGCGGCGGCCCTGCCGAATATTTTCGCCAGCGCGACGGCCGTGGGAACCGCTGATCCGGGTAATACCCGCATCGCGGCGGGCGGCCTGAATAATCCGCTCATTTATGAACGCCAGGCGGACGGCGTGACCATCAGCCAGCTCATCACCGATTTTGGGCGTTCCCACGAATTGCGCCGCAGCGCGCAAGCGACCGCCCGCTCCGAGCAAATGAACGTGCAGGCCACGCGCGCCCAGATCCTCCTTGCGGTGGATCAGGCCTATTTCGCGGCGTTGCAATCGCAATCCGTCCTGCAAGTCGCCGAGGAAACATTTCGCGACCGCGAACTTGTTTTTGGCCAAACGCAGGCGCTGGCCACCAACCAGTTGAAGTCCCAGCTCGATGTCAGTTTCGCGCGCGTCGATTACAGTCAGGCCGGCATTTTGCTGGCTAAAGCCCGGCACGATGTCGCGGCCAGCTTCGCGAATTTTTCCGCCGTCCTGGGCGAACCTCGCCCGCGCGCCTTCGTGCTGGCCGACGAACCCGTCGCGCCCTATGTCACCAATAATTCTTCCGCGCTGATTTTTGAGGCGTTGGAGCGCCGCCCCGATCTGTCCCGGCTCCGTTATCAGCGCGATGCCGCCCGCGAATTCGCCCACGCCGAAGGCAAGCTGGGCTACCCCGTCATTAGCGCGCTGGGCTCCGCTGGTTTGATTCCCACGGGAAATTCGCATCTCGCCTCCGACTACGCTGTGGCGGGCGTCAATCTCACCCTGCCGATTTTTACCGGCGGCCTCAATTCCGCCCGGCGCCGCGAAGCCGAATATCGCGCCCAAGCCGCCGAAGCCGCGGTGCGCGACCAGGAAGACATGGTGGCGCGCGACGTGGACATCGTGGCTCTGGATCTGGATTATGCGCATGAGCGTTTGGCGCTGACCCAGCAGCTTTTGGAAAATGCGGTGGACGCCCTGGAGCTGGCGCAGGCCCGGTTTAAAATCGGCTCCACGTCCATCATTGAATTAAGCCAGGCGGAACTGAATAAAACCTCCGCGCAGATTAACGCCGCCGCCGCGCGCTACGATTTTCAAACCGAGCAATCCGCTTTGGATTTCCAGTTGGGCCGGTTGCATTGAATTTGTCCGAAAACCTCAACCTAAAAAAATATGAAAAAAATAAACATAATCCTCAGCGCCCTCAGCGCCGCCGCCTTGGTGGGCTGCGCCAGTTCCTCGAACCAAGTCGTTACGCAACCGGTCGGCCCCGACCTCGCTCCGCCCCGCGTTAATGTGGGCGCGGGCCAGGGGCGCCTGGTGGTTTACACCGCGCGCGAAATGGCCGATCCCGTCGCCTATTTCCCGGCGCACGGCGCCTACAAAATCTATCGGCCCGATGGCAGCCTCGTCAGCCGCGTGGACAACCGCACCGGGACGTTCGATCAAGAGCCGCCCGCGGTCGTTTTGCCGGTGGGCAAATATAAAATTGAAGGCCATGCCACTAACGCCGGAGATGTCACCGTGCCGGTGGTCGTCGCGGAAAATAAAACGACGATCGTCGATCTGGAAGGCAACACGCTGACCCAGCGCAAGCCGACGGGCGCCGGCCAGTACATCCGCTTGCCCGATGGCAAGGTGATTGGCATGCGCGTGGAATGAGGAGCGCAGGTCAGTCCGCCAGGACCTTGCTGAAGATGGCGGCGTGAATGGAGTCGATCGCGCCCACGCCGTCCGCATTGAGAAAACGGTAGTCCGGGGATTTGCGATAGTACGCCACCGTGGGCGCCACATCTGATTCATACCAGTCGAGGCGCCGGCTGATGCCTTCGGGCGTGTCGTCGTTGCGCCCGCGCTTTAGCAGGCGCCGATGGATTTCCGCGTGCGGCACGTCGAGATGTATGATCCATGGTTTTTGGATGCCGTAGAATGAGAAAATAGATTCGAGCGCCCCGGCTTCGCACAGCTTGCGCGGCGTGCCGTCGAAAATGAGGTGGTCAATGGCGTTGTATTCGTTCACCAGGATTTGCGTCCATTGATAGATGGCGATGAATTCCGGCTGCAACCCGCCGCTCTCGGTGATGCCCTTGGCCATGCGCTGCGTCGCGGCGGGGCCTTGAATGAAGCGCCGCATTTCCGCGCCGGTCTCAATGTGCCGGACGCCGCGGCTGGGGTCCGCCTGCAACAAAGCCGTGCGCAATAGCGCGGCCTGCGTGCCCTTGCCCGAACCGGAGCGCCCGATGAAAATGAATGCCTGTTTTTTCATAATTCGATCCGCGCCTACTTTTTTGCCAGCGCCCTTTCCAATTCCGCAATGCGCTCCCGGAGCGGCGCGGTTAACTCTTCAATTTCGGCCAGCGTGTAACGGGGCGTGATATGCTGCGAGCAATTCCAGTCAAAGGAATCAACTTCGATGAAAAAAATGCGCTCCACCAGGCGCCGCGCGCCAGGCTCCGCGAATCGGTCCGACAATCCGGGGTGCGCCCGCGCGTCCTCGACCCGCGCCCGCCCGATGATTTTCAGCCGCGCCCGTTGCGGATAATCCATGAGAAAAAGCGTGGCGCGATTATTGACAGCAAGGTTGCCGACGGACAACATTTGCCGGTTGCCCCGATAATCCGCGAAGGCGAGATGCTGCGCGTCCACCGCGCGCAGGAAGCCGGGGCGTCCGCCGCGATGCTGCACGTAGGGCCAGCCGCCGCCTGTGACCGTCGCAAAATAAAAACTGTCCCGCGCGTGAATGAACTCGATTTCCTCGGGCGTGAGCGCATCGCGCGCCGGCATGCCCGAGGGCGACGAGACGGCTCCATAGTACTGTTGCTGCGCCTGCCGCGTGGCATCGGTGGAGAGGAATTTCAGGAAATTCGCGGCCATCAGCCTGAGTATCACACGACGGCCGCGCCCTTTCAAGCGGGCGGCGCATGCCATGTTTGACAAGTCCGCGATGGACGGCGCGCCGGCGCGGGCCTAAAATGCGCCGTGCCTGCAAACGACGCCGCCATTCCCGCTGACGCTTCGGGCCCGAAAGAGTTCTCGGGGCCCGAGCAGTGGGTGGAACTGTATGGCGATTATTTGTTCAAGTTTGCCCTCGCCCGCCTGCGGGACGTCTCCCGCGCCGAGGATGCCGTGCAGGAAACCTTTCTGGCGGCGTTGAAAGGGCGGAAGAACTTCGCTGGGCGTTCCGCGGAAAAGACCTGGTTGATCGGGATTTTGAAGAACAAGATTTACGATTATTTTCGCAAAGCCAGCCGCGAAACATCTTTTGCCGATCTCGAATTCTACGCCGAGGAAGAAAGCGAAGGATTTATCACGCGCGGCCTCACCAAAGACGCGTGGAGCCAGGGCCCGCAGGAATGGCCCGAGCCGGGCGCGGGCCTGGACAGCGAGGTCTTTTGGAAGGCCTACCGCGAATGCGCGGCCAAGCTGCCGCGCCATGTGGCCGCCGTTTTCCATTTGCGCGAGGTCGATGGCCTGGCCGGGCGCGAGGTGTGCGCGTTGCTGAACATTTCCGAGAACAATCTCTGGGTGATGTTGCACCGCGCGCGCATGGCCTTGCGGCGCTGCCTGGAAACGAACTGGATCAACCCGCCACGCGTCACATGAAAATTTCCCGTAAGGTTGCGCTTCCGGCCCCGACTAAATGAAGTTCGTGAACCGATTTTTGGCCACAATAAGCAACTGGCGGCGGGCCCTCCTGCCTTCGTGCCGCGAGGCGGCCCGGCTTCAGTCCGAAGCGCTTGACACCACCGTTTCCCCCGCGCGACGCGGCGGACTTTGGCTGCACCTGTGCGTATGCGCTTGGTGCCGGCGTTATGGCAAACAAATCCGATTCCTCCGCCGCTCCGCGCAGGAGAACCCGGATAAATTCACCGCCGCGGCGCCGCAACAACTCACCCTGGAAGCCCGCGCCCGCCTGAAGCAGCGCCTGCAAGAGGAAACCCAAGCGGGACCCGATGAGGCGTGAAAATGGTGCGCGGTGCAGGGTTTGAACCTGCGACCCCTACCGTGTCAAGGTAATGCTCTACCACTGAGCTAACCGCGCAAAAAAACGACGCATCCTTGATTTCGGATACATCCTCGAGCCGCAGGTTAAAAGGAATCCTCCAGCGCGGCAAGGCTTTTTGGCTGCGATGTCGTGAGGATTTCAAAGGCGAACAAGTTTGTGCGAGCAAAGGCGGACAAATTTATTGCGAGCGAATCTGGAGTAATATGACGGGGGTTTGTTTGGGTTTTGGTTGATGGGCGATGATGGTGATGTTGCCGTTGGGATGCTGGCAGTGCACAACATTGGTGCCTGGGGCGGAGGCGACGCGGAGTCTCTCCGCGCCGACAGGAACACGTCCGTCGGGTCCGACCTTGATTGGGGTGCGCAGGCTCCAGACAAAAGGCCACCAAGGGCAGCGGGGCGCGGGGCGCAAAACATTGTTGTTTTTCTGGCGGGCCCGGCGGGCGGCGTCATTGGGGGTGCGTCCAAGTTCGCGGTGGACTTCCCTGGCGTTGCGGTGGCGGCGGAGCACGGGCAGGAGAAGGTTGGCGGCCTCCGGGGTGGAGATGGACTCGGCGGCGAAGAGGGCGGGAAGGCGGCCCTGCCAGTATTGGTGTTGACGCTCAATTTTCCCCTTGGCTTGAGGAGTGCGCGCGTAGCGCAGGGAGACGCCGTAAAAGTGAAGGGCAGCGCCGAGTTGAGTCAGCGCGTCCGGCCGTTGGGGAAAGAACATGCTGTGGAGTCCACATAAAGCTCAAGGGGGAGGCCGTGCTCGGTGAAGGCGGCGGAGAGGAAGTCCAAATAGGCGAGCAGATCTTCGGCATGATAAATGGCGGCTCCGGTGCAGACGCGGGAGCAGTCATCCAAAAGGTCCAAGAGAGGATAATTTCTTTTGTCGCCAGGAAACCAACGATGCGGTGTGGCGTCCAGTTGCCAGAGCGCCCCAGTCTTGAGGCACTGCCAGCGGCGGGCGGAAGCGGGAGGGCGTGGATTGGGCCGTGGATGGGCCAGATGATGAAGGATGGCCCAGCGGCGGACCGAGGCTGGGTCGATGGTCAGACCAAGGCGGCGGAGCACTTCCGAAGCGGCCAACCGGTAAGGGGCCGTTGGTTTGACGGAGAGCAGTTTGCGCAGCAGCGGCTCAACGCCCGGCGGCCAGTCTGGAGCATGATCGCCACCGGAGGATCCGGGCTGCCAAAGATCGGCCCGGCGGGCGGCGGCGGCGCGAAGATAATCGGAATAGAGTTCATAGAGGCGGGTGCGTCCCAGGCCCAGTTTTTCGGCGGCGGTGACGGCTGAAATGTCCTGTCGTCGGAGGGAGGCGAGAACCTCGCGGATCAAAGGAGGGCCGAGACGATGGGAAAGCTGGCGATAGTGTTTTTCATCGATGGCAGAATGGCACAGGTTCCGCGAGCCGCCCCATCAAAAAGTCTTCATCCCTGCGGGCCTTCCGTCGGCTTTCGCTACGCTCAAGCCTCCTCCAGGCCCGCAGGGGTGAAGTGTTCGCCTTTGCTCGCACACTGTTCGCCTTTGCTTGCCGCGCGACAGAGGGAAGTTTCGGCTGGAAAACCGGGGGCGCATCTCAGTTTTTGGACCATTCGCCGACGCGGTGAGGGAAGAGGAGTGACCAGCGGTCGTTGCGCCAGAACATTTCCAGGCAGAGCAAAGCTTCGTCGCCTTGGCTGCTCCAGTATTGGCCGGGGCGTTTGAAGCG
>DASZMX010000020.1:0-16049 GCA_035551475.1 Verrucomicrobiia bacterium | reverse complement strand
TGGCCGGGATTGTAAATCATGCGCGGCGCGCGGTTTTCCTTTTGAATGCGCGCCACTTGGACGCTTTGGGCGTTGGAAAGGGAGTCGCCCACGGATTGCTGCGCGCGGAGGACGGACTCGAAAACAACCTGTTGCCGCTGGTAGGGTTTGCCATCGAGACCGCGGGTGGTGTTGGCGTTGGCGATGTTTTGCGCCACAACGTCCATGCGAGTGCGCTCGGCCTGAAGGGCGGAGGCGGTGCTATCGATGCCGGTGAGCAGGTTGATCATAGGTGGAAATTAGTTTTTGCCGGTGATGGCCAGGCGGAGTTTGGCCAGGGAGGCGGTGACCAATTGGGTTTCAACGGTGTTTTCGAGCGTGTTTTTGTTGAGTTGGAGGAGTTCGGATTCCAACTCCACGGTGTTGCCGTCGGACCTTGAGCAAACGGCGGATTTGTCCACGCTGAGCTGGGGCTGAAGACTGGAGATTTGATTCGGGTCGCCGGCGCTGACGGCTTGCTGGAGCTGGGATTCAAAGGACGGGGCGACATCGAGACGCTTGTAGTTGGGCGTGTCGAGGTTGGCCAGATTGCTGGAAATGGCCTCGTGCCGCATCAGGCTGGTGTCCAGCATCTTTTTGACGGCGACGTAATTAGGCTGGCTGAATAATGCATCAATCATAGCCGAAAGCTCATGGACATTGCTTAGCAGCCGATGTGCCAGCCGGGGGCTACGAGGGAGAACCGGGGCGACGGAGCAGTTTTTGCCAAGGACCGAAGGAGCCCTCTAGGCAAATTTGACCGGGCGAACGAAGGGGGACTAAACGAGGCTTTCGAGGATGGCCGGAATGCGCTCGACGCTGCGCTTGAGGCTGGCGTGAGTGATGGCTTTCTCTTCCTCGCTTTGATGGGCGAAGAGAATTTTCCAACCCGCAGAATCCACCCAGCTTTCGAAGGCGACTTCGCCGGGATTGCCGCTGTCGCCAATCTTCATGTGACGCACGACGAGGTCGGCGACTTGGACGGCGGCGGTGACGGAGGCGTGGTGGCGGACCAAATTGGGCTGATGATGGTATTGGACGAGATCGACGAAAACTTCCGGCAACCGTTGGCGGCGCAGGTAGAGGGCGCCGAGTTCGGCGTGATCCAGGCCGATGACGTCGCGCTCGATTTGCAGAATGTCGCCCGTGCCGGCGCGGCGATGATAAATTTCGTAAAAATGCTCCGGGAACGCGGCGGCCATCACGATTTTACCCACATCGTGAATGAGGCCCGCGACGTAGTCGATTTCGCCGTCCTGGGTTTGGGTCAGGTCGGTGATCTCGCGCGTCATCAGGGCGACGGCGATGCAATGCCGCCAGAATTGGCGCCAGGGGAAGGCGCGATTCTCGGCGAGCTTTTGAAAATCTTCGATGATGGGCGTGACCATGGCCAGTTGGCGAATCTGGCGGACGCCGAGGTAAAAGACCGCCTCTTCAATATTCTTGACGGGCTTGGCCATGCCGTAATAGACGGAATTGACCAGGCGCAGCAAGCGGGAGGTGAGGCTGGGGTCGCGACGAATAATTTCCGCAATCTGCGAGGTGTAACGCTGGTCGGCGCCGAGCAATTCCTTCAACGCGCTGTCAATGCTGCTGAGAGACGGCAGGCAGGGGCAGGTCGCCAAACGGCAATCGATCTGCGTGCGATCAAGCTTTTCAATTCGCGGTGGTGTCGCTGCGGCTGCTAAAGTCATCCTCTCCTCATCGGCGCTTTCCTCCAGAAGTTTAGCGCGCAGCGGCTTAAAGGTTAAAGTTTCCCCGGGCGGAGCCGATACCAATGAAGAAGATGTCTAAGACACGCCCATTTTGTTTCGCCGCCGCCTGCTTTGGCGCGGCCACGCTGCTGGCGTGGGGCGACCCGCAGCCGCTGCTCGTGTGGCGCGGGGGTTATTTGCCGGTGGTGGGGCCGGCGCCGCTGCGCTTCCGGCTGACGCCGGAACGTGTCAATCTATTTATCCAATTGCCGCCGCCGGGGCCAGCGCAAGCCGATTCTGTTCCCACCTCGCCCGATTCGGCGCAAACAGAATGGCCTGATCCGCATGCGTTGTCGGATTTGCTGGCTCCGGTGGCGGATAAAGGCGCCGTGATCATGGAGTCTTCCAGCCCGCCGCCGGCGCCGACGCCGGAGCCGATGACGGCGCCGGAAGAGCCGATCACGCCGCAAATATTCATGCGTTATTTCAGCGGGCATACCAATGCGCCGCAATATAACCCGAGCGCGCCGGTGGAATTCACGCCGCCGCGCGTCGTGGCGCCGACGGTCCCGGATACGACGATCCAGGGCAAGGCGACTTACTCGATCCAGTGAAGCGCGTTCTTTTATTTACTTTGTTGCTGTCGGCGAGCTGGCTCGCGGCGCCTCGCGTGTGCGCCAGCGAGACCATGCTCGCCCTCAGCAACGCCCCCGATTTAGGGCAGATGACCAGCTCCAATCTGCTCGATCCGAATGTGACCAACGCCGCCACGGTGGAGGCCAACTTTCAGCATCAAATGGAGCTGGCGCACCAGCAGCGGTTGAGCCGGGATTTCGGCGCCGCCGCCAAAACGCTGGTGGGTTTGCTGAACATGGACGTGCCAGTGGAACGGAAGCGGCAGGCCATGTTCGACCTGGCGTTGAACACCCAGGACGACGGCCAATTGGTCAAGGCGCAGCAAATTTTTTCGCAATACGTCCATGTTTATCCCGAGGACCCGAGCGTGCCGGAAGTGTTGCTGCGGCAGGGCTTGCTTTTCCGGCAAATGGGCGTGAACACCTTTGCGCTTTCCAAATTCTACGCGGTGATGTCCACCGCGTTGAAGCTGAAGCTGGATAGCATCGACTACTATAAGCGCATTGTGTTGCAGGCCCAGACGGAGATTGCGGACACGTATTATTTGGACGGGAAATTCGAGGCGGCGGTGGATTTTTTCACGCGCATCGTGAAGTCGGACAGCCCCAGCCTGAACAAGGAGCAGATCGAATATAAATTAGTGCGATCGCTGGGTTATTTGAGCAACCGCACGGAGACCGTCAATTATGCGCGCTCGTTTTTGGAGCATTATTCCAATTCGACCGATGTGGCGGAAATTCGGTTTTTGTATGCCTCCGCGTTGAAGGACGTGGGGCGCAACCAGGACTCGATGCGGCAGGTGTTGACGTTGCTGCAATCGCAGCAGGACAACGTGCAGAAGAACCCGGAGCTGTGGGCCTATTGGCAGCGGCGCGCCGGCAACGAGATCGCGAACCAGCTTTACAAAGAAGGCGACTATCTCGATGCGCTGGAGATTTATTTGAACCTGACGCCGCTGGATCCCTCGATCACCTGGCAGGCGCCGGTGCTGTATCAATCGGGGTTGGTGTATGAGCAATTGCAGCAATGGCAGAAGGCGACGGACACCTACACTGCGATCACCAGCCGCACCAATGAGTTGACAGAGGCGGTGGCGACGCCGATGTTGAAATCCCTTTTTGAAATGGCGCAATGGCGCAAGGACTACCTCGCCTGGATGGAGCGCGCCCGCGCGACCAATTCGTATTTGAGCCTTTCGCTTATTTCGACCAACACCCCCAGCAACGGAACCAAATGAATCAAGCCGCTGAAATCATCCGTGATCTGAACATCCATTTTGAAGCCACCCAGGAGCTGCTGCAACTGGCCGAGCGCGAAGGCCAGGCCTTGCGCAAAACGGAAGGCGCCTCACTTTTTGAATTTTACCAGGCGCGCAAGGCGCTCCTGCCCGTGCTCGCCCGTTCGCTGGAAGCGCTCCGGCAACATCGTTTGAACTGGCAGCGCCTCTCGCTCGAAGAGCGCGCCGAGCACCCTGAAGTGGCCGCGCTGTTGCGCCACACCCAGGATTTGACGATGAAAGTGATCGTGCTCGACCGCGAAAATGAGCAGGCGCTGTTGCGCCGCGGCTTGGTCCCGCCGCGGGAGCTTCCGTCCGTCAACCGGCAGCGCCCCCATTTCGTCGCCGATCTTTATAAACGTGGGACTGCCAGCGCACCCGTTGCATAAATTGGACTTGGAGTCATGTGACGGCCGTGTGGTCGTTTCATGTGACTATCCCGGGGGAATGAGGTTTGGGAGAATTTAGAAAACAGCACCTATAACTAACCCATATTATACGACATGAAGAATCGACACGCTCAATGGATTGCAACCGCAGGAGTCTTGGTGGCCGGTTTGGCCGCAGTGAGTTCAGCGCAGGCGCAGGGGGTCACGGGCAGCGCTCATTTGGACAATCTCTCGTCGGGAGCGATCACGTATTATCCGGGATGGTCGAGCCAACCGCCCACGGTCATTACCTCGGGCGCGTCCGGTTTTGAAGTGGCGTCCTCGGGTTACGGCAGCCTTTATTATGCGGTGCCAGGCGCGCAATTGCAGACGCCGAATCCAGCGGACGACCAGGTGACGCTGACATTCACCCTGAACGCTCCGGCGGGCTCCTACTATGTGGGCGTGCCTTTCATTATCAACGACAATTCCGGCGCAGTAACCTACGGCGGTTATTCGACCTACGGCCCCGGGACGTTCTCGGAGACGTTGCCGTTGAGCGCCGGGCAACTCGCGGCGGTGCAAACCGGCAGCGATAAAATTTACGGCTTCAACCTGGAGTTTGACCCGGCGGGGAATGTTCCCGGCGGCGCGTACGACATCACCTTCAACAGCTTGACGCTCTCGTCCTCGGTGCCGGAGCCTTCGACGCTGTCGATGATTGGCCTGGGCGCGACCGGCTTCCTGGCCCTTTGCCGTCGCAAAAAATAATTCCAATCTGGAACGCAGAATGAGCCGTCCGCAAGGGCGGCTTTTTTTGTTGCCGGATTGGTCGCGAGGCAAAATTGTCTTGATTCCGCGCGGGTTCAAGACCTTCATGGAACCGCATTCATGCCGATTGAAAAAATCATCGTGCTCGAGGACGACATGATCGTCCGGAGAAACCTCGAACAGTTGCTGCGCCAGCAGCGTTATGAAGTGGCCTCCACGGACACGATTGCCGGCGCGCATGAATTATTGGGCAAAGACACATTCGATTTGATTTTCGTGGATGTCCGGCTGCCTGACGGCGAGGGGACGGATTTATTGCGGGAATTGCAAAACGCGCCGCAGAAACCGCTGGTGGTGATGGTGACTGGTTTCGGGTCAGTGGAATCCGCGGTGGAGTGCATGCGCAACGGGGCCTTCGATTACATGCTCAAGCCCTTCTCGGCGGATCAATTGCAGGTCACGCTAAAAAAGGCGGAGAATTTCAACCAGTTGCTGAAGGTGAACGCCTACTTCAGCAACGCCGAGGAAGACGAAACCGGCTACGAGTTGCTGGGCAAAAGCCCCGCGATGGAGAGTTTGCGGCAATTGATTCGCAAAGTGGCGCGGACGCAGGCGACGGCCTTGATCGCGGGCGAAAGCGGGACGGGCAAGGAATTGGTGGCGCGCGCCCTTTATCGCGAGAGCCCGCGCGCGAATGCGCCGTTCATCAAGGTCAATTGCGCCGCGATCCCGGAGAATTTGATCGAGAGCGAATTTTTTGGGCACGAGAAAGGCGCGTTCACCGGCGCGATGTCAAAGCGCGAAGGGCGCTTTGAGCTGGCGCACACCGGCACGATTTTGCTGGATGAAATCAGCGAGATCTCGCCGCAGGTGCAAGCGAAATTGTTGCGGGTATTGCAGGAACGCGAGCTGGAGCGGGTGGGGGGAAATCGCACGATCAAGGTGGACGTGCGCGTGATTGCCACGACCAACCGCCGCCTGGAGGAAAGCGTCGAGCGCAAGGAATTCCGCCAGGATCTTTTCTTTCGCTTGAACGTGGTGCCGATTCATGTGCCTTCGTTGCGCGAACGGCAGGAGGACATCGCTTTTCTGGCGCAGCAATTCATGCCGCGTTTTGCGCGCAAGCATGGCGTGCGGGTGAAGGGAATTTCCGATGCGTGCCTGAATGCCATTAACGCGCATCGCTGGCCGGGCAATGTGCGCGAATTGCAAAATGTGATTGAGCGCGCCGTGATTCTTTGCGGCGACGGCGGCATGCTGGAGACCGAGCATTTGGGTTTCTCGTCCTTTGCCGTCTCGCCCGTGGCCACCACCGCGCCGATGGTTTCATTTTCGAGCGGCGTTCCGGCCGCGCCCGAACCCGCAGCGGCGGCTCCGGCCAGCGAAGTGGTTTCCTTGGCCGAGGTGGAAAAGCGGCATATTTTTGCGGCGTTGGAAAAGACGAACAACAACCGGACGCATGCGGCCAAATTGCTGGGGATCAGCATTCGGACACTGCGCAACAAGCTGCACGAATACGGCGTTTCCTCCAAGGCGGAAGCGGCTGACGGAGAAGATTAACCAGCGCAGTGAGGCGCCGCTGATGAGGCAGGCATTCTCCCTTGTCAGCTTCGCCCCTACAGACTACCCTGTTGCCACAGTATGACTTTAACTGAGAAGATTCTGGCCCGGGCCTCGGGCAAAGCCAAGGTGGTGGCAGGTGAAAATGTCTGGGTGAAGGCGGATATTTTGATGACGCACGACGTGTGCGGCCCGGGGACGATTGGGGTTTTCAAAAGGGAATTCGGGGCGAACGCCAAGGTCTGGGACCGGAACAAGGTCGTCATCATTCCCGACCACTACATTTTTACCGCGGACTCCAAGTCGAATCGCAATGTGGACATTCTGCGGGATTTCGTGCGTGAACAGAATCTGCCCTATTTTTACGACGTGATTGACGATCCCAAGGGGACTTGGACGTTCGATCCTTCGAAAGGCCCGCTGCAAAAACAATACGGGTCGCATTATGCGGGCGTGTGCCACACCGCGCTGCCGCAAAAGGGCCACACGCGCCCCGGCGAAATTTTGTTTGGCACCGATTCGCACACCTGCATGGCGGGGGCGTTCAACGAATTCGCGACCGGCATTGGCAACACCGACGCCGGTTTTGTGATGGGCACCGGCAAATTGCTTTTGAAAGTGCCGGAGACGATGCATTTCCGCTTGGAAGGCAAAATGCAGCCGGGCGTCATGGCCAAGGACATCATTTTGCATTGCATCGGCGAAATTGGTTTTGACGGCGCGACGTATCGCGCGATGCAGTTTGACGGCGAAGGCGTGAAACACCTTTCCATCGACGACCGCATGACGGTGGCGAACATGGCCATCGAAGCCGGCGGAAAAAACGGCATTTTTGAATTTGATGCGCAAACGCAGGCGTTTGTGGACGCGCGCACGCGGCTCAACGGCACCAAGCAATCGTACGAGCCGGTGGAGCGGGACGCGGACGAAAAGTTCGTTTACGAAACGACGATCAATCTGTCCAAACTGGAGCCGACGGTGGCGTGCCATCCTGATCCGGGCCAGCGCAAATTGGCCAAGGACATGGGCTCCATCCGGCTGGATCGCGCCTACGTGGGATCCTGCACCGGCGGGAAGACGAGTGATTTCGTGGAATTCGCCCGCGTGCTGCGCGGGAAGAAAGTCGTGATCGACACCTTTGGGGTGCCGGCGACGCCGGAGATTGTGCATGATTTGCAATCGGCGCGCTGGGAAGGGCGGACGATCTGGCAAATTTTACTTGACTCTGGGGTGCAGATGACTGAGAACGCCGGTTGCGCCGCCTGCCTGGGCGGGCCGGTGGACACGTTCGGGCGCATGAACGCGCCGTTGAAGTGCATTAGCGCCACCAATCGCAATTTTCCCGGCCGGATGGGACACAAGGAATCCCAAGTTTTCCTGGCATCTCCAGCCACCGTGGCCGCCAGCGCATTAACGGGCCGGATCACTGATCCACGAGAATATCTGAGTTGATGGGGGCCAAAGAGCTGCCAGCGAAACGCCGCTCGGAAGAGACGGAGCGATCGCGATCGGAAGATTCGTACGCCGAGATTGTCGGCGACGGAGACTCTTCCGCGCGGGAGGGCCTCGATTTAATCCTGCAACGAACCATTCTGGGGTTGGTCCTGGCCGCCTTGGTGTGGTCCGCGCTGGCGCTGGGAGCGGTGCGCTGGATTGATTTCCTGCCGGCGCAAGTGATGACCGCGCTGGCGCTGGCGGTGTGGGTGGCGCGCTTCTGGACGCAGCGGCCGTTCCGCCTGTTCTGGCCGCCCGTGTGCTGGGGCGTGTACGCTTTCGTATGCTACGCGCTGGTGCGCAGCCAGTTGGTGGATATTCCCTTTGTGGCGCGGCGCGAAATGTGGCAGGTGATCGTGTACGGCTGCCTTTTCCTCGTCATTGTCAATAATCTGAACCGCCGCGAATCGACGACGATTTTCACCGTGACGCTGGTGACGCTGGCGATGTTGCTCTCCCTGTTCGCGGTTTATCAGTTTGCCACGCACGCGCCGTACTTGACGTTTTACACGTGGGCCACGCGCCTGCCGCAATACATCAACCGCGGCAGCGGCACGTTCGTCAACCCGAACAATTTCGCGGGCTTCCTGGAAATGCTGATCCCGCTGGGTCTGTCGTATATATTATTAAGCCGGCTCTCACCCATTGCAAAAGTGATGATGGGCTACGCCACGCTCGTCATGATTGCTGGTTTGTGTGTGTCCGTCTCGCGCGGCGCGATGGCGGCGACGGCGATCGCTTCGGCCGGCATGTGCGTGGCGCTTCTGTTTGAGGGCGGTCTGCTTCTTCCCACCCTGGTGGCGTTGGCCCTGCTAATCGGCGGGGGGATATGGGTGAACAGCAGCTTTGGCGCGGCGCAGCGGCGTTTTAATCGTCTGCATGACACGGTGGAATTGCGGGATGACCGGCGCGATTACTGGCCCATCGCCGTGGAGATTTTCCAGGAGCACAAGCTCTGGGGCGCGGGGCCGGGGCATTTTGACCAGGAGTTTTATTTTCATCGCCCGGAGAAGATGCAGCTGCGATTGACGTATGCGCATAATGAGTATTTGAACACGCTGGCCGACTGGGGCCTCGCGGGCCTGGCGCTGATCGGCGGCGTGGTGGCCGCGGTCTTTTACGGGGCCTGGCGGACGTGGCACAGTGTGCGGCGCAGCGCGGGCGATTTGGGGCGGCGACGCAGCGATAAGGGGGCGTTTATCGTGGGGGCGGCGTTTGGTTTGGTGGCGCTGGCCCTCCATTGTATAGTTGACTTCGACATGCATTTGCCGGCGGATGCCCTGCTGGCGGTGGGATTGCTGGCGCTGGTCACGGCGCAATGGCGCTTTGTCACGGAGCGTTCCTGGAAAAATCCCGGTCTGATCGGAAAATGGCTGCTCGGGGGCGCTGCTTTGGCGGTGGCGGGCAGTCTGGTGACGGAAGCGGTGGGCCGGGGGCGCGAGCAATATTGGGTGGAACAGGCCCAAGGCGCCGAGCGCATCCTGGAACAAGCTGCCGATGCGGATTCACCGGACGCGGTGGGGTCGCCGGCGCGACAGGCCGCATTCCAGGAAAAGATAGCCGCCCTCACCAAGGCCTGCGATTTAGACCCAACCGATGGGGATGCTTGTTACGACCTGGGCTTGTGTCATTGGAATAACGCGTCCCAAGGCGCCACGGGCTATCAATTAGAAACGTACCAGGCGATGGAGAGCTTCGCGCGGGCGATGAAGGCGAACCCGCTCGCGGCGCTGCCTTGCGTAAAATATGGCATGTGCCTGGATTGGCTGGATCGGCACGAAGAGGCCGACGTTTTTTTTCGGAAAGCGCGTGTCTTAGATCCAAATGGTTGGTATGTAGCGTTTTGCCAAGGTAAACATCTGCTGGAAGTGGGAAAACTGGACGAGGCGCGCAAGGCGATTTATACCGCATATCTTCGTCGCTATGGGGACGAATTAACTCTGTCATATTTGCTGCTGGTGGACCGGCGGATTGCCGAAGCGGCGGCGAAAAAGCAAGGAGGTTTACCTAGGTGAAAACCCGAGATGACCGAGTCAAATTTTCTCGGAATTTTTGTTTTTATTTCGTTGACATTTTTTTCGGCAGAGATAGTCTCACGGTGTTAATCTAAATTGGCAGGCAACTTATGAAAAGAACTCTTGCATTAATTACATGCGCTCTCACTCTCGCCTTTGTGGGCGGGACAACCCTGATTTCGGCGGAAAACGGCCAAAAAGTTGGAAAGGCCACCGTCCGAGCCGTTAAAGGTAATGTCACCTGGCAAGTCAACGGCGGACCGTTGCAGAAATTGCGGGTCAACCAGACGCTGGATCCCGGCGCCACGGTCATCACGGGCCCTGATTCCCATGCCGATTTGTCGGTGAACGGCGTTTCCTCCGTGGTGCGCATTTCGCCTGACTCCAAGATCCAACTCGACAAGATGAATTACTGGGGCACGATGCGCGAAGGCGATCGTGAAACCTATCTCCACCTGCAGGGCGGCGAAGTGCTCGGCAACGTGAAGAAAATCAGCGGCAATTCCCGCTACGAAATCGAGACCCCGCACGGCGTCGCCGGCATTCGTGGCACAGATTTCCAGATCACCATCAATATCAAGCCTGACGGCTCGTTCGCCGTGACCTTCACCAGCGTGACCGGCCAGGTCATTGTTTCGGCGATTGTCAGCGGATCGACAGTTACCCACATCCTCCAGACCGGCCAATCCTGGACGCCCGGCGATGGCGACGTGCGCGCTGCCACGACTGCCTCTTTGGTGGTGGCTCAGCAGATCATCGACGTGTTGAACCGAGATTTGGGTGGCAACCTGACCCTGCCTCCTCCTCCTGGAGTCAAGCCCCCGTTTGATACGGGCGGCGAGCCTCATCCTTCGGCCAACACCACGTCGGGCAGCACAACCTCTGGCACGACTGGCGGCGATACGGGCGGCACGGTCGAATAGCTTCAAGATGGATGATCATAGTTGATTATTCATAAATAGTTCTTTTCGAGCCCGGAGCAAAAGATTGCTCCGGGCTTTTTGTTTCCCCAACAACGTGCGACTGAGTTTTTTAAAATCCCCGCCGCTGCTCATCGCCACACCAGTGATCCTGGTGATGTGCGTTTTGGAAATCACCCACGCAACCTTCATCCAGCGGTTGGAATGGATGACCTATGATTGGCGGGTGAAACTCGCTCATCACTATCCTGGCGACACCAGCAACAACGCCACCAATCTGGGCTTGGTGGAGATCAGCGACAAATCCATCAGCGATGTTGATAGCGGGCGGTTTGGCTTTAAATATGGCCTGTACTGGCCGCGTCAGGTTTATGGCCGCGCTTTGGAAGAGTTGACGCGGCAGGGCGTAAAGGGAGTGGCGTTCGATGTCCTTTTTGCCGAGGAACGCACCGATCAACCGGCGTTTTCAACCAATGGCGACGGCATTTCTTCGGATGAATTTTTCGCCCAAAAAATCGAAGAGAACGGCCACGTGGTGTTGGCGGGCGATAAAAATGTCCTGCCGACAGACCGGTTTTTCAGCGCCGCCTGGCGCGTGGGAAATATCGGGACGGAACGCGACGAGGACGGCGTGCTGCGTCGGGAACAGCCGTATGTCGATTATCGGAGGTGGCACTCCAAAATCAAACAGGAGGCGTACAAATACGATTTTGATCTGCGCAAAACGAAGTTTGAGCCGGGGAAAGTCACGTTCTACGGCAGCCACGACCGGGTGGAAGAATTGCCGATGGATACAAATGGCTTCATCGATATCCCTGAAACTGGCGCCTATTTTCGGCCGTACACGACTTACCGCGCGTGGGGGCTTGGGATCACGCTGGCGGCCTTGGAATTGGGGCTGGATCTCGATGCGGCGCAAGTGGAGACCAATAATCATCGGATCATCCTTTCTGGCACGAATGGCGTTTCGCGCGTCATTCCCTTGGAGGCGGATGGAACCTTTTATATTGACTGGTCGCTGGGGTTGAACGATCCGGATTTGCACCGCGAAAAGTTCGAGGACCTGCTGGCCAATCCCATCGAGCGGGCGGCGGGCGAGAACATCCCGAACACCTGCTCGAACAAGCTGCTCTTCTTTGGCTCCACGGCCACGGGCAACGACCTGGCCGACGTGGGCGTGACGGCGCTGGAGAGCAGCACGTTCCTGGTGAGCAAGCATTGGAACGTGGCAAATTCGATCATCACCAATCATTTCATCAAAAAGACCCCGCTGGCCGTGAATTTGGCCCTGATCATTTTGGTCGGCACGCTCTGCGCGTGGATCACCTGGTTTTCGACCAAGCCGCTGGTCAGCACGGTGATCGTTTCCTCGGTGGCGGTTTTGTATATCGGCGTGGTGGCGTTGCTATTTGTGGAATGGCGAATTTGGGTTCCCATTATCCTGCCGTTGGGTTGCTCGGGGTTGGTGACGCATCTGGTGACGATGACCTATCGCGTGCGGATGGAGCAGCATGAACGCAAGCGCGTGAAGGCGACGTTTCAAAGGCTGGTCTCGCCGGACATTGTCAACGAATTGCTGGACGCCAAATCCATCTCGCTGAGTTCGCGCCGGGAACTGACGATTTATTTTGCGGACGTGCGCGGCTTCACGGAGTTGAGCGACATCACGCAGCAACGGGCGGAAGCCTACGTGAAGGAGCACAAGCTGAGCCCGGAGGCGACGGAGGCTTATTACGATGAGCAGGCGCGGGATGTCTTGAACACCGTCAGTCTTTATCTCGGCACCATCACGAACGCGATCAAGAGCCATCGTGGCACGCTGGACAAGTATATTGGCGATTGCGCCATGGCTTTTTGGGGCGCGCCCATTCCCAATTCCAACCACGCCATCGACGCGGTGCGGGCCGCCATCGACGCGCAGCGGGCGTTGGCGGCGTTGAACCGGCAGCGCGAAGCGCAGAACGCCCGGCGCGCCGAGGAAAACGCCTCGCGCGAACGCCTGGGCCTGCCGCCGCATCATCCGTTGCCTGTGCTGTCGATGGGCAGCGGAATCAACACCGGGGTCGCGATCGCGGGACTGATGGGCTCGGAAAACCACATTGTCAATTACACCGTATTCGGGCGCGAGGTGAACCTCGCCAGCCGTCTGGAGGGAGTTTCCGGTCATGGCCGCATCATTATTGGGGAAGGCACCTTTCTCGCCATCCAATCCATCGATCCGGGGCTGGCGTTGTCGTGCATCGAATTGTCTCCGCAGAAGGTCAAAGGCTTCCGCGAGCCGGTGCGCATTTATGAAGTGCCGTGGGAAACGGAATCTTCCACGGGCGCGACCGCCTTCATCGAAAAAACGACGTTCATCGCGCGGAGCGCGGCGAAATAACGGGAGTCTTGACATTCCGGCGCGGCGCTTATCCTTAGGCTCTTTTTTATGGATAAATTGGAGCACGAGCTAAATGAATTGAAGCAGTTTGTGGCCGATCTGAAAGCGGATCGCGCTGCGACCAAGGAGAAGGAAAAACGCGAGGCTTGGACGAAGTACGTTTCGCTGACCGTGGTGATCATCGCGGTGCTGGCGTCCATCGCCTCCCAATGGGGCGGCAAGTACGGCAGCCGCACGCAGATGAGCCAAGCCCAGGCTTCCGATGCCTGGAACGCCTTCCAGGCGCAATCGCTCAAGGAACACATCTACGAAACCACCCGCCAGCAATTGGCGAAAATTGCCTCCACGGACCCGGATTTTCCCCGCCAGCAAAAAGTGTTCGAGGACAAGGTCGCCGAGTACGAGAAAAAGAAAAAGGACTGGTCCGACAAGGCGCACGCCTTGGAGGCGACGCGCGATGAATCGAGCAGAAAAGGGGGCTACATGGGCACCGGAATTTCGTTTTTCGCCATCGCCATTGCCATGGCTTCGACGTGCATGGTGACGAAAAAGAAACCGCTCTGGTTTCTGTCCATTGTGCTGGCGGCGGGCGGGGTGGGGGAGATGATCATGGCTTGGCGCATTTGAGGTTGGCTGTCAAAAGATGTTGACCCTGATAGTCGTCTGCGCTATTAGTTGCGGCGCCACATTCGTTGTGTCCAACGCATGGTGGACTCCTTTTCTGCGCGATGATCGACGGACCTCGTGACCAAATGCCCTTTCCGGGGATGGATCCCCTGGATGGCAAGCGTTTTGTCGTGCGCAAGCGCGATGGAAGGCTCGATGATTTTAACGAGGGACGGATTCACCTGGCCATCGAAAGCGCGTTCAAAGCCGCAGCAGGGGTGGGGCGCGACGCGGCATTGCCGGACGCCGCGCAATCGGCCATCGGCCGCGTGGTCGAAAAAGTGGTGGCGCTGATCTTAAGTCGCGCAGTCAAAGGGGAGGAGCTGGATGTTGAAAAAATCCAGGACGCCGTGGAGGAGCAGTTGATGCTGGCGGGGCATGTGGATGTGGCGCGGCGTTATATACTTTACAGGGAGGAGCGACGGCAGTCGCGGGCGTGGCGGGAAAGGCGGACGGAAGCGGCGGCGCCGGCTTCATCAAAGCAGTCGCTCGGCGTCCGGTTAGGACTGCCGGAAACCAATTTTTCTCTATCCATCAACGAGGGCGAATTTCTGCGGATTCTTGCCCCGGAAATGCTGGAGTTCGATCTGGACACCCTGGCGCAAGCTTTGCGCCCGGAGCGGGACGCTTTGTTTTCCGAGGCGGGTTTGCAACTCCTGTGCGACTGCTATTTGATGCGCGAGGGCGGACGGCTGATCGAAACGCCGCAGGTGTTTTGGATGCGCATCGCCATGGGCTTGGCGCAAAATGAAGGAGCCTTGGCGGAGGCGCGCGCGGTGGAGTTTTACGAAGCGCTTTCGTTGTTCCGCTTTCTGCCTTCCGCCGCGATTCTGCAGCACGCCGGGAAAGCCCAGGCTCCCTCTCTGGCGTCGCGCGTATTGACAAAGTTTGCGGGCGGGGTGGAGGAGAAAGAAACGGTGGGCGGCACGACGGTGTGGTTGGACGCATGGCATGCGGATATCACTAGCTTTTTGAGAACTGCGGCCGAGCCGGAAGATTTTCGCAAGGGCATCCGGCTGCCGGATTTATTTCTCCAGCGCGTGCAGGAGCTGGGACGGTGGACGCTGTTTGACCCGACCGAGACGCGGGACCTGGCTGGCCTGCGGGGCAAAGCCTTTGCCGAGCGATTCTGTCACTACGAAAAACGCGCGGAGAACGGCCAGCTCGCATTTGCGCGGGTGATTCAGGCGGAAGAATTGTGGCAGACGCTCCTGGGTTCGGTCTCGGCTGGAGGGCAGACAGCGGTCGAATTCAGAGACGCTTCGCCGGAACGGAACGGCCCGATGGCTTTGGGGTCCATTAACGTTTGCGCGTTGATCACCGATGGAGCTTTGGATCTGACGCTGTTGCGCGCCACGGTCAGCACGGCAGTCCGAATGCTTGACAACGCGTTGGGGGAAAATAACTCGCCCTCCATCGGCTTGGGAACGCACGGTTTTTCGGAGGCATTGGCGGAACTTGGATATGCGGAATCGAGTCAGGACGCCGCAGAGTTCGCCGACCGTTGCGCCGAAGCTTTGGCGCACAGCGCGGCCTTGGCGTCGGCCGAACTGGCCCGGGAACGAGGCATCCATGCGGGTTTCGAGATTTCGCCGTGGGCGCAAGGCATAATGCCCTCCGATGCGCTCGCGCATCGGGAAGAGGCGCGGAACATCAGCCTGGTAACCGACGCCTCGACGGTGATGGATTGGGACGCCGTGCGCCAAGTCGTGAAACGCTTTGGCCGACGCCATGAAACCCTCACCGCCATGACGCCGGACGCAAGCATCGAACTTCACGCATCCGCCCCCGTGCCCCGCAAGGCAGTCAAGCCGGAAAACCTGATGGAGTGCGCTGCCCGCCGCCAAAAATGGATGGACGGCGGCCAAAAATTTACGCTGACCGTGAACCGGCCAGCCACTGAGGACCTCCACCGTCTCTATTTTTTGGCGTGGAAAAAAGGGTTGGACAGTGTTTATCCGGCTTCGCTGAAAGCTCCAAACGCCGACGAACGCCTTGCCACACCTTTGCCATCGTTGGTGGCCGTCACGATTTAGGTCGGCTCGGCCCCGCTTGAGTGTCCTATCGAACCGCTGCATTTGTCGCAGCAAAGCCCCGCGCCGCTTTGGTTCGCTCGCTCAAAGATTTCCCCGCAAAGTATTGCTGCAGCAGACCTGTGATAGCTATTGCCAGTAGAACTCCCGCAAAAAGACGCCGTTTGCCGACAGATGCCAACACCGAGGGCAAGACAAACAAGCCCATGAGGGCAAAT
>DASZMX010000019.1:0-29864 GCA_035551475.1 Verrucomicrobiia bacterium | reverse complement strand
TTTGAGTCGACTCGGCCTGTCGCTAAGCGGCATTTTTATCTGACATTTTTAACTGACATTTTCTGACAATATCTGACATGCGGTTATAATGGGATGGCGTGTTTTCTCCGGTTTTTGTCATTAAACCCGTGGTCGCCAAAGCTTTGATGTCTATTGAGGCTGACCGGCAGGCGGTGTGCCCGTTAATGGCGAGGTTGCGTGAAACGGCGCGGTTGGTTTCAACGCATCATTCCACCCAGATCGAAGGAAATAGACTGACGCAGACGCAAGGTCAAAGAGGTGGCCAAACGAGGATTTATTGAACAGGAGGCAACGGAGGAAACAGAGAAGCGGGGGAATTTGTTTGCGTCTCGCCAGATGGGCATTGGGCATTTCCGACGGCGCCGTAAGCGCACGAGTCAGCTCAGAATATCTACCAGGCCCGTGGCGACCAGGACAAACGCGACCGTTCGGTTGCCTTTGATCAGCTTGGCTTCCGCTGCGGCAGCTTCCTTTCCGGCAGCAATGCGATTTCTGATATGCGTCGGAATATATAGATACCACGCAACGCCGACGATCGCGGTGATAGCGCCGCCAGAAAACCTCACGATACCGCTGTTTGCCATCGAAACAAACTAACAGTGATATCCATCGCGTAAATTGAAAAAAGGCATGGCCCCGGTGAGATCGTGTGATCGCAGGGGAGCCGTTCAACAAGGGAAGTTGACGGCGATCGTATGCTTGTTGCCATGAAGGACGGCGGACTTGGTCGAAAGGGATTGAGGCTGGCGTTGGCGAGTTATATGAGCGCACGCCAAGATGGAATCGACTTCGGCTCCGCGAATCGATGGGTGGTAGTGGATTTGCGGGATCCGATCGCGTTTTTTCGCCACCTATCGCTGCTCATTCCTCCTGATAGTATTCTTTGCTTTGAAGGATGTGCGGTCGCGTCTGAAACGGGGGAATTATACCGCGGGTATGCGGCGGAAAATCCGGCGCGCGTCACACCTGACATAATCTGGCCGAAACCCCAGAGCTTTCATACCGTCGTCTTGTCTGATTTTCTGGATCGGCTTGGAGCGCAACTGGAGCAGCGTGCAGCAAGCGAATGTTTCGATCATTTGAAAGCTTATCGTGGCAAGAGTCTATTGTTCCATTTCCACGATGCTTTCGACTGCTCACCCTTGCTCGTCGCAGATAGTGTCGCCGAATCTTCACTCTCGGCGTTCGCTGCGGCTCTCCACGCCTCGTATCATAGCGAATCGAGGGTTAAGGCGTCCGAGGGCGATTTGACGAGAGTTCTCGCCGCACTTGAAAACGCTCCCCAGCTCAGGGCGAATGCGTCATGGTGGCGGAAGCTGCTATCTTTCTGGAAACGATAATGTGAACTATGCTTTCCCGTTCCGCGGCCCCCGGGCCGCCAGTGCGCGGTTTCAAGATTGAAGCCCAATTAGGTTTTGAATTGCGACAAGGATACTCCAGGATTGCTGCCAATTATCGTCCCGCGGGCTATGCGGCTTTTTCCACGGGGTTGAGGAAGCGGTGGATGATTTCGAATAGTTCGGCGGGGCGGTAGGGTTTGCCGAGGAAACTGTTGGGGTCGATTTGATCGACGTCGGGGCGGTTGGTTCCAGGGCTGTAGCCGCTGGTGTAGATGATGGGAAGGTGGGGGGACTCTTGCAGCAATTGCTCGGCGAGCTTGCGGCCGGTGAGGCCGTCGGGCATGACCATGTCGGTGAGGACGAGTTGGATTTCGTCCTTGTGCTGGGCCCATTGTTCGAGGGCTTGCTTGCCGGAGGAGGCGGCGAGAATGCGGTAGCCGCGCGATTGCAATAATTGAATGACGAGATCGCGCAAATCGGGTTCGTCTTCGACCACAAGGATGGTTTCGCTGGGTTTTTTCAAAGGTTTAGGCTCCGGGGCATTACGGATGGGGGCGGTTTCGGCGGGTTCGCTTTCAAACACGGGAATAAAAATATTGAAGGTGGTGCCTTTGCCGACGGCGGTCTCGAGATCGATCCAGCCGCGGTGTTGCTTGACAATGCCGTACACGGTCGCCAGCCCAAGGCCGGTGCCTTGCCCGACGGGTTTGGTGGTGAAAAACGGCTCGAAAATACGCGGCAAAGCTTCAGGAGGAATGCCGGTTCCGGTGTCGGCGACAGAAATGCGCACGAAGCGTCCGCGCCGGGCTTCACTGTGGGCCGCGAGGTCTTTGGCTTCCAGCGTGACGGCGAGGGCGGTGAGCATGAGGCGTCCGCCTTCGGGCATGGCGTCGCGGGCGTTGACGGCCAGGTTCATCAACATGGTTTCCATCATCGAGGCGTCCGCATAGATTTGCGGGAGGCCGGGCTGGGCGTTGATGTTGAGGATCACCTGCGGACCGATGACGCGGGGCAGCATGTCTTCCATGCTGTTGAAGGCCTCGCGAATCTGGCAGGGGCGAATGTCGGTGATTTGCTTGCGGCTGAATGTCAACAATTGGCGCACGAGGCGGCTGGCGCGGTCGGCGGCGGCGCAAATGCTTTGCAGCGGCTTGGCGTCGCTGGAGTCGGCGGGTTTCTCTTCCAGCAGCAAGGTGGCGTTGCCGGAGATGACGGTGAGGATGTTGTTGAAGTCATGCGCCACGCCGGCGGCGAGCTGGCCGACGGCTTCCATTTTCTGGGCCTGGCGCAATTGGTTTTCCAATTTGAGCTGCTCGGTGATGTCCTGCGCGATCATCAAAAGATACGGCGCGCCGTTCAATTCAAAGACTTCCACGGACAAAAGAATGTCCAACAAATGGCCGGCCTTGTTCCGAAAACGGGCGGAGCTGTTTTGCAAAGTCATCTCCTTGCGCAATTTTTCCAGCATGGTTTGTTCGGCCGCCGGGTCGGCCCAAATTTTCAGCGCGGCGGGGGTGCGCTCCACCAATTCGGCCACGCTGTAGCCGAGAAGTTTTTCAAAGCCTTTGTTGGCATCCACAAATTTTTCCTCGAGCAGCGACTGGATGGCGAGAGGAATGGGGCTGGCTTTGAACGCCTTGGAAAAGCGCTCTTCGGAGAGGCGCAGGGCCTGTTCGGCCTGGATGCGCTCGGCGATTTCGCGTTTTAACTTTTGGTTGGCCACTTCCAATTCGGCGGTGCGTTGGGCGACCAATTCATCGAGGTTATTGAGGCGATGCTTGACTTGGTTGTTCAGCGCCCATTTTTCGGTCAAGGCATGCGCCATTTGCAGGACTTCGATATTGTCGAACGGCTTTTTGAGAATCAGCAGGCTGTCGGACGGGCCAACTTGCTGGATCATTTCTTCCCAGGAATAATCGGAATAGGCTGTGCAAATGACCACCTGCAAATCCGGAAAACTTTTCCAAATGCGGCTGATGGTCTCCACGCCGTCCCAACCGGGCGGCATGCGGACATCGACAAAGGCCATGGCGTAGGGCCGTCCGCATTCGTGCGCGGCTTTGACTTTGCCGAGGCCTTCTTCGCCTTGCAGGGCGCTGTCGATTTCGAAGGCGTAGCGATCCACCGCCGCCGGTTTTTCCCCGAACAACGCCGCTTTCACTTCGTCCATGTCCGCGTTGCGGTCCCCGGTGGTGAGGATCTTGCGGATGTCCTCGTGGATGGCGGGATTGTCATCAATCACCAGGATGCGTTTGCTGCGGGAATCGGTCGGGGTTTTCATAAAAGAATTTTTTCGTGGCGCGTGGGCAATTCCAGGGTGAAGGTTGCGCCCAGGCCGGGGCCGGCGCTGGCTGCGCGGAGGACGCCGCCCATTTCGCGCGCGGCATTGGCGCCGCTGTGCAGGCCAAAACCATGGCCGTCTTTGCGGGTGGTGAAGCCGTGCGCGAAAATCCGCGTCAGGTTTTCCGGGGAAATGCCAATGCCGTTGTCGGCGACGGCCAGTTTGACGCTGTCGGCGCCGCGGCGGATGCTGACGGTCAGCTCCTTGCGCGCAGGGGGAGAAATTTCAAAGGCGCTGCGGGCGTTGCGGATCAGATTGATGAGAATCTGCAAGGCCTTGTGCTTGTCCACCATCAAATTGGGAGCCGGCTCGAAATCGCGCATGATGTGAATTTTTCGTTCCTCAAGGGAATGGCGCGTGATTTGGAGGGCGTCTTCGAGCAATTGCTCCGCCGCCACGTCTTCCAGCACGCCGGAAATGCGCGCGTAGCTTTGCTGCACGGCGACGATCTCCTTGATGTGGCTGACGTTCCGGCTGCATTGCTCCAGCTCCTCGGTCATCAGGGCGCAATCGCCCTGGAGATGCCGGGCCAATTGCAGGATGAAGCCCGGGATCCTTTTGCCTTTGGCATCCACTGTCAAATAGGCGGCCAGGTCGGCTTGGTGTTCCTCCAGCAGGCCGGCCACGCGGATCAGGCTGGCCACTTCCGAGTCCTTGACCTGTTGGCGGACGAGCGTGAGGGAAACATTGATGCTGTTGAGGACGTTGCCGACGTTGTGCAGCACGCCGGTGGCGACTTCCGCCATGCCGGCGCGATGGGAGGTTTGCAACAGGCGCGATTGTGTATGGGCCAATGTCGCGTGCGCCGTCTGGCGCTTGATGACTTCAGCGGTCAATTCCCGGGTGCGATTTTGCACGCGTTGTTCCAAGGCGTCTTCCACGCGTTCGCGGGCCAGGGCGGCGCTCATCAAATTGCCCAGGGCGCGAAAAGCGGAATTCTCCGCCGCCGTCCAGGCGCGGTCGCTGGCGCGGTCGGCCACGCCAAGGCAGCCCCACGTGGCGCCTTCGATTTGGAGAGGAATGATCAAAAAGGATTCGTAATGTTGCGCGCGCGGCCAGTCTTCCACCCGGCATAGGATGGCGGCTGAATTAGGCGACAGGGGCGGATATTGAAAGCGCAAGCGGCTTGGCGCCTCGGGCGGGCCGTCCACCATGGTTTCGAAGACAGCCGCGCAGCTTAACCCCGCTGCGTCCGTCAAGTGGGCGAGCAGCGGCGGGATGAGCGCCTCACTGTCCGCCACGTCGAGGAATTGCTCGGTGGCAAAGCGGATGCATTCCATCAGACCCAGTTCCGCGTCCGGTGAATTCATGGGCAATCCTTCCGTGGACGGCACTTTGTCATGGACACGTCTCCAGTAAACACCAGATACCTGCGCCTCATAGCTCAACGCGACACACTCTGCTGGTCGGTGTATCGACAATCCGAAGGCTAATCTTTAATAAAACGATCGGGAGGCGGCAAGCGGCAGGATTTGCCGGGACTCGGCCATTTTTTGCGGGGGCAAGCGCCATTTCTGTCACGAAAACGCCCGTTTTCGCCTTGGCACACTTCTTGATGTGACAAGCGGCCATGAGATACATCCTGGTGATCGACGACAACGACGACCTGCGCTCCATGATTTCCGCGGTGCTCGTTCATTCCGGTTTCACGGTCAACGAAGCGCGCAACGCCGATACGGCGATCGCCATGATCCAGCAAAACCGCCCCGACCTCATTCTCTCCGATGTCCGGATGCCCGGCATGGACGGCTATTCCTTGTTGTCCACGGTTCGCAACGATAACCTGACGGCGCCGATTCCTTTCATCCTCATGACCGGCTCCGGCAGCCGTGTCGATTTCCGGCGCGGCATGGCCAGTGGCGCGGATGATTATCTTTTCAAGCCGTTCGCGCCCGAGGAATTGGTGGAAGCGGTGCTGTCCCGTCTCTCGCGCCAGTCGGATTTGGAGCGCAAGGCTTTCGAGCGCGCCAAGGAATACAGCGAACGCACGATGCACCAATTTTCCCGCGAAGCCGCCAAGCCCATCGGCGGAATCCTGCAAGTCGTCACCTCCATGTTGCGCCATGCCGAGGAATTGACCCCCGCCGAAGCCTTGAGCGACGCGAAGTTGATCAACGAATCGGCGCTGGAGCTTGATCACCTGGCGCGCAGCATCACCACCTGAACCGGCGGGCCTTCCGCCACCGCCACGGCGCCGAAAAAATCTGGCGCCGGCGTGACTTCAGTCACGGTTCCGCGAAAATCCACCGGGCCTTCCACCTCCGCGAGGCCTGCGCCGGAGCATTTGGCGATGGCTTCGTGGCGCGTCCATAATCGAAAAAAAACCGGCGTTCTCTCCGCAGGCGCCGCCGCCTGCCAGGCCGCTTGTTCTTCCTGGGAAAAAACTCGGCGCGCGATCTCTTCCATTTCCGGCAAGGCCCGCACGCGTTCCACATCCACGCCGATTTCACGCTCCCACGCCACGGCCACCAAGGCGAGCGAATCGGAATGGGACAGGTTGAAGTGAAGTTTGGAATGGGCCGCGAGCCGAGGTTTGCCGTTGGGGCCGTACGCAAAGCGTATGGAGGCCGGCGCGCCGGACAAGGCCGTTGCGAGAATTTCCCGCAGCAGGCCGTGCGAGGCGATGAAGCGGTCGCGGTCGCGCGCAAAACGAAAGCGGCAGGCGCGGTCGCGCTCCGTTTCGTCCAGCGTCAATTCCCAGGCCGCCAATGTTTCCGGCGCCTGGTCCAGCGAAGCCCACCAGACATGCGCTTCATCGGGAGGCATCGATCAGGTCGCTCTTCTTGAACAGCGGGAAAATCGTGACGCCTTTGCTCTCGATGTTTTGCCCGCCGCCTTCCTCGCGATCCACGAGAACCACGGCAAATTCCACGATGCCGCCGGCGGCCTGCACGGCTTCGATGGCGCGCAGCGTCGAATCGCCCTTGGTCACCACGTCATCCACCACGACAACGCGGTCGCCCGCCTTGAAATTGCCCTCGATCAGCTTGGTTTGGCCGTGCGCCTTGGGGGCTTTGCGCACCGTGAAAACCTGGAGAACTTCCGCCGGTGTCTGCCGGAATGAGGCCAGCCCTATGGCCAGCGCGACCGGGTCCGCGCCCATCGTCAGGCCGCCGACGGCATCGATGCGCACGCCCCGCCGTTGCGCCTCGGCGCGGATGACGCCATGCAGCAATTCGCCCACGGCGGCGGCGCCTTCCGGGTTGAGCGTAGTGAGGCGGCAGTCAATATAATATTTGCTGCGCCCGCCCGACGACAACGCGAAGTCGCCGTAGAAAACGGAGTTCTTTTTTAAGATTTCCAGCAAATGTTGTTTCAGGTCGGTTGGCATGGCTTGAATAAATCAGGCGACGGTCGGGTGCGCCCAGGGCGCCCGATAAGGCCGCGCGAGGAGGCGGTTGGCCTCGTCGTCATTGGCAATCTGCCCCGCCGTCGCGTCCCACGCGAGCGCGCGGTTCAGTTTTTGCGACAGGTTGGCGAGAATGCACGAGGCGGTGGATATGTGCCCTTCCTCGATGTCAGCGACGGGGCGTTCGCGGCTCTCGATGCACGCCAGAAAATTCTGGAAATGGCGGCGCGTGGCGGGCGCCGCAAAAACTTCGATGTCCTTCTCGTGCAAATCCTCGGGAAACTTCGCCGTCTCATCCAGGTAATCCCGATGGATCGATTTCCCGCCTCCCAACGGAACATAATCATACGTCCATGGACTCGCCTTCAAGGTCCCTTTGTCCCCGTAAAATGTCGCCGCCCACGGATATTGCGGATCCGGCGTGTCGCCCCAGCAGCGATGCTCCCACACCACCTGCAAATCGTCGTAGCGGAAAATAGCCGTCTGCGTGTCGGTGATGTTCGCCTTGCTTTCTTTGTCCACCAGAATGCCGCCGGAGGAGGTCACGGTCTTGGGCCAGCCGAGGCCCAACATCCAGCGCGTCATGTCAAACATATGCACGCACATGTCGCCCACGATGCCGTTGCCGTATTCCATGAAACCCCGCCAGCCGCGCGGATGCACCAAACGATTGTAAGGCCGCATCGGAGCCGGTCCGGTCCACATTTCGTAGTCCAAATAATCCGGCGGGGCGGTGTCGGGCGGATTTTCCCGGGTGCGCATCGGGTAGTAACAGCAGATTTCGACCTGGCCGACTTTGCCCAGGCGCCCCTCGCGCACGATCTGGTCGCGGGCCTCAATCAAATGGGGCGTGCTCCGGCGCTGCGTGCCGACTTGCACGACGCGGTTATGCCGGCGCGCCGCGGCCAGCATGGCCTGGCCCTCGCGCACATCGACGCTAATGGGCTTTTGCAAATAGACGTCCGCGCCCGCCTCGACGGCGGCAATCATCGGCAGCGCGTGCCAATGGTCGGGCGTGCCCACGATCACGATGTCCAAATCTTTTTCGCGCAGCAACTCGCGGTAATCATGATAGAGACGCGGGGTTTTCTTCGAAACCTGCCGCGCCGCCGTCATGGCGCCCGCCGCCTCCAGCATTTTTCGATCAACGTCGCAGAGCGACACCACTTCCACCGGAGCCACCTGCAGCAGCCGGAACAAATCGCTTTTGCCGTACCAGCCGCAGCCGATCAGACCCACGCGCTTTGGCGCCGCGCCGGCCGCCCAGCCGCGCGCTCCCCAGGCCATCGCGGCCAGGGCGGTGGCGCGCACAAACTGCCGGCGATTGATGCGATTCATGATGAGGCTGACCGTAGCGGAACAAACTCGCGCCGGAAAGCCATTTTGCGCGCGGCGAATTTTTCTCTTTTCAGTTGTCACGTCGGCGGCAATGCTGGCCGCGAAAAATCTGCGCGATTTGGAACTTGGAGCTTACATAATGACGGTGGCCGGCGCCTACCTGGTGGGTTCTGTGCCCACGGGTTACCTGGTGGGAAAAGCCCGCGGCGTCGACGTCCGGAAAGCCGGCAGCGGCAACATTGGGGCGACCAATGCCTTTCGCGTCCTGGGCAAGCGCGCGGGCGCCGCGGTGCTGTTGATCGACGGCTTCAAAGGGTTTGCCGCCGCGCGGTGGCTGCCGCTTTTGGCCCTGCAATTCTTTCCGGGCGCGCAGGCCGAATACCTGGCTCTGGTGGCAGGGGTGGCGGCGGTGCTGGGGCACAATTACACCTGCTGGCTGCGCTTCAAAGGCGGGAAGGGGATCGCAACTTCCGCCGGCGTGGTGATGGCGTGGGCCCCGTGGGCGTGCGTCACGGCGTTGACGGTGTGGGGCGTGATGGCCGCGCTGACCCGTTATGTGTCCATTGCTTCCATTGTGGCCGCCATCGTCCTGCCCATTGCCGTTTGGTTGACACGTCGAAGCGTGCCGATGACCTGCGTCATGGGGGCGTTGAGCCTGCTGGCCATTTACAAGCACAAGGCCAATTTGCGGCGTCTTGTGCAGGGCACCGAAAATCGGCTGGGCGCCAAGCCCGCGCCCGTCCAGGATTCCACCCCGCCATGAAAGTGACTGTCATTGGAGCGGGCGCCTGGGGCACGGCCCTGGCGAATGTGCTGTGCCAAAACCGCCACGAAACGACCCTTTGGGGCCATGACGCCGCGCATCTGGCGGACATGCGCGCGAAGGGCGTCAACGATGTTTATCTCCCGGGGATTTCGTTGGACGCCTCCTTGCGCTTTGAGGCGGACCTAACGAGGGCCGTGGCGGACGCCGAATGCCTGACCCTCGCGGCGCCATCCCGCTTTTTTCGCGAAATCACGCGGCCATTGGGCGCTTTTTCCGGCCTGGCGGTCAGCGTGACCAAGGGCATCGAGAACGAGACCGGCCTGACCATGTCCGGGATCCTGGCCGAGACCATGCCGCGCGCCGCGGCGGCGGTTTTGTCGGGTCCCACCCTGGCCATGGAAGTGGCGCGTCACATTCCGGCCGCGATCGTCGCGGCTCATGCGCAGCCGGAAATTGCGCGGCAGGTGCAGTTGTTATTTCATCGCCCGACGTTTCGAATTTATTCGAGCGCCGATGTGGTGGGGGTGGAGATGGGCGGCGCCCTGAAAAATGTGGTGGCGGTGGCCGCCGGGATTGGCGACGGCCTGGGATTGGGAGATAATGCCAAGGCCGGGTTGATCACACGCGCGATTGTGGAAATTCGCCGGCTGGGAGTCCAGTGTGGCGCGAACAGCGAAACTTTTTCCGGCCTGAGCGGGCTGGGCGATCTGGCGGTGACCTGTTATTCCCGTCTGAGCCGCAACCGCGCGTTTGGCGAGCGGGTCGGGCGGGGCGAAAAAGTGGAGGCGATCCTTGCCAGCACGCGCACTGTCGCCGAAGGTTATTTCACGGCGCGGTCGGCGTATCATTTGTCGCGCCGGAAGAACTGCCAGACGCCTATTATTGACGAAACGCACGCCGCGCTTTATGAGGGGAAGGACGTGCGCCAGGCCGTGCATGATTTGATGAACCGCGAGCTGAAGACCGAGGAAGATCCCGCATGAGCCACGAGTCTTATCGCGTGCTGATCATCGATGACAGCCCGGACGTGCAAGACACGTTTCGCAGCATCCTGACGCCGCGATTGCTCTCGCGCGAGCCCGATGAAGCGCCGGTTCATTTGCCGCGGTTTGAAGTGGATTGCGCCGATCAAGGCGAGCAGGGCGTTGAAAAAGTCCGTGAAGCCGCCGCCGCCGGGCGCCCTTACGCGCTGATTTTTGTGGATGGGCGCATGCCGCCCGGGATGGATGGGGTGACGACCATCGAGCATCTCTGGAAAATCGATCCCACGCTGGAGGTGGTTTTATGCACGGGCTTTCCGGAGTCCACTTCGGAAGAGCTGGCGCGGCGCATCAAGCGCATTGATCTCCTCATTCTGAAGAAACCGTTTGACAACTCGGAGGCGCGGCAACTGGCCTTTTCGTTGACAGAGAAATGGCGCCTCACCCATGAATCGCAAACGTATTTCGATAACCTGGAGGCGCTGGTCAAGGCCCGCACGCGCGAGTTGGAGCAATCGATTGCGCTGATTCGCGCCTCGGAGAGCCAGTATCGCCTGCTTTTCGAGAGCAATCCCACGCCCATTTACACCTACGACCCCGTCTCGCTCCGCTTCCTCGCGGTCAATGATGCCGCGGCGCTTTATTACGGTTATGACAAAGCCGAGTTTCTGAGCATGAGCCTGAAAGACGTGGCGTTGCCGGAAGAATTGCCGGCGTTTTTAGAGCGGCTTGCCAAGGTGTCAGCCGGTTCCGGCAACACAGGCGTGTGGCGTCATCGGACGAAGGACGGCAAGCTCATCCAGATGGAGATTGTCTCGCACTCGATTTCCTTCGGCTCGCACAAAGCCTGGCTTTCCCTGGCGATGGACGTGACGGAGCGGCTCAATCTCGAAGCCCAATTGCGCCAATCCCAAAAAATGGAATCCATCGGCCAACTGGCCGGCGGCATCGCGCATGATTTCAACAATTTGCTCACCGTCATCAATGGGCACGCGGGCATGATCACCGCCGGCGAACCGCTCAGCCCCAAGGCCTCCGATTCTGTCAAAGAAATTGCCGAGGCCGGCAAGCGCGCCAGCGAATTGACGCGGCAATTAATGACCTTCTCGCGCAAACAGGAAATTCACCCCCAGGTGGTCGATCTCAACGAGGTTGTCAATAACGTCAACAAAATGCTTCGGCGCATTTTGGGCGAGGACATCACGCTCCATGTGGATTTCGCCAGCCGCCTGCCGGCCATCAAGGCCGATCCCGGCATGATCGAGCAAATCCTGCTCAATCTCGCGGTCAATTCCCGCGACGCCATGCCGCGCGGCGGCGAGTTGTTCATCACCTCCTCGGCCATGATGGTCAACGAAGCGGAAGCGGTGCAGAACCCTGAGGCCACCGCCGGCCAGCATGTTTGCCTTTCGTTTCGCGACACCGGCACCGGCATTTCACCCGAGCATATCTCGCGCATTTTTGAGCCGTTCTTCACCACCAAGCCGCTGGAGCGCGGCACCGGCCTCGGCTTGGCCACGGTGTATGGCATTGTGAAACAGCATCGCGGCTGGATTAATGTTTCCAGCGTGGTGGGGCAGGGCGCCAAATTCGAGATTTTCCTCCCGGCGTGCGCGGAAAAAAGCGGCGCGCTCCGCATGACGCCGACGGACCAGCGGGTCATTGGCGGCACCGAGACCATCCTTTTAGTCGAAGACGAGGCGCCTCTTTTGAGGTTGATGCATCATATTTTGGAAAGCCACGGGTACGAAACGCTCGATTGCTCCAACATGAAGGAGGCCCTGGCCAAGTGGCACGAGGAAAAGGCGCGCATTGACCTGCTTTTGACGGATCTCATTTTGCCGGACGGTTCGGGGCGCGAACTGGCCAAAGCCATTCAAGCCGAGGATCCTGAGTTGGAGGTTATCTATACCAGCGGGTATAATATCGAGCGTCTGGCGAAGGAATTCCCTCCGGGAGAACAGTTTACGTACGTTCAGAAGCCTTTCCACGCCCGCAAGCTGGCCGAGGTGATCTACGACACGTTTAACGCCAAACCGGGCGCTTAAGCGCCGTCAAGTAGGCATCGCTTTCCCCGTAAATGACCTTTTTCTGGTCAAAATTGCCATTTTTCTTCCCGAAGGGCTTTGGCATAAAACCTGATATGCCGATAGGGGACTATGCGAAGCATTTTAGTAATCGACGACAAAGACGACGTGCGTTCCTTCATCAGCATGGCTTTGACCAGCTTTGGCTTTAACATTCGTCAAGCCCATGATGGTGACACCGCCATCCAAATGATTGTGGAGGAAAAGCCCGATCTCATCATTTGCGATGTCAATATGCCGGGGATGGACGGCTACGAGATCCTTTCCGCCGTGCGCGCTTCGTCCGTGACGGCTGCCATCCCTTTTATTCTCATGACTGGCTTGATCAGCCCCAACGGCTTTCGCCGCGCCATGATTGCCGGGGCGGACGATTACCTGGTCAAACCTTTTAGCCCCGACGATTTGGTGGACTCCGTGATGTCGCGCCTGGTGCGCCGGGTCGATTTTCAGGTCGAAGCCGAGCAGCGCGCGCGCAAAACCTTCGAATTCGTGCGCCCCAAATTACCCGCTTTTTCGGCGGACGCCCTGGCTGCGACCGTGTAGGCGCACGCTCGATTTGATCCACTCCAAGTAATCCTCAGAGCCCGCGCTAGGCTGAAAAACCAGAAATTCGGGCGTTTCGTAAGGGTGTTTGGCCGCCACCATCTTCTCCAGCGCCGCCATCCGCCGCCGGGTCGATTTGAAGATGAGCAGTGTTTCGCCGGCCCGTTCGATCTTTCCGTTCCACCAATAGTGCGAGTCCCATCCGGGCAGCACATTGACGCACGCCGCCAGCCGTCCCCGCAACGCCGCGTGCGCGAGCAGGCGCGCTGTTTTCAGATCCGGCGCCATGACGAGCGCCACTGCGTATTTCGCCGCTTTCTTCACGATGTGAACTGTTTGACTGCCGGAATAAGGCGCCGGTTGTCAACCTTTGTCGTTCACGAGTTGCGCGGGGCCGGGCTCCGGCCTAAGATGCGGCAGCCGAGCCCATGAAGTTGTGAATGCTTTCCTTTCCAGCGCCCTGGCGTGTGCCGCGGCTGGCGGGCTCGCCTGGCCGGCGGCGGCCCGCGCGGGAACCGTGGAGGATTTGCAATCGGAGTATGTGGTTGACTCCTGGCAGACCGAGCACGGGCTGCCGGATGACTTTGTCAACAGCATCGCCCAGACGCCGGAGGGTTACATCTGGATCGCGACCTTCAACGGTTTGACGAGGTTTAACGGCTCGGCCTTTGTTTCCTTTGACGCCGGGAACACCCCGGAGTTAAAGAGCAGCCGGTTGACCAATTTGCGGGTGGATCATGCCGGGCGGCTGTGGATCAGCGCGGAATCCGGCGCCTTGACGATTTGGCATGATGGGCATTTCGAGCTCCCGCTGTTCGCGGATGGGAAGCCGGCCTCGGCTCTCGCTGTGCGAGAGGACCGCGGCGACAGTTGGCTCAGCCAGTCTTGGAATGCCACGAATTTTTGGCGCCTGGCGGGCGGACGTTTCGAGCCGGTTTCCAGCGCCAAGACCTTCCGCGAACGATTTGGAAATTTTTCGGACAGCCAGGGGCGTCCGTGGTGCGAATTTTCGAACTGCCTTTGTTGTTTGGATCCCACGCATCCCCTCACGGTTCCCATCCCAAATTTTGCGCCGCACGGCTGGCGCCTCGCGGCGGCGCGTGACGGCGGGCTTTGGATGGTCGCTCATCGCATCGGAGAATATCATGATGGCGCGTGGTCGGCCGACGCGCCGTTGCCGTTGGAGACGGACCGGTTTAACGGCGTGGTCGAGGATGCCAACGGTTTTTTTTGGGTGGGAACGGACGACGGCGAGCTTTGGCGCGTGGCGACGAATGGAGCGGTGCGTCGTTTTAAAATACGGGGCGCCGCCAGTTCGCAGGTGGGCCGCGGGCTCATGCTGGATGCGGAAGGAAATATTTGGTTTGGCACGGGCGGCAGCGGTTTGTTCCGCTTGAAGCCGCGCGTGGTCCGCAGTTTGGGGGCCGGCGATGGCCTGGCGTCCGACCTGATGCGCTCGGTCTCGGCGGACGGGGCCGGCAATGTATGGTTCGCGGCCGTGAACCGGATTGATTGGATGAAATCGACGGAGGCGGGCGTCATCCAGCGCCGGCCCGAACACATCGTGCTGCCGTGGGAAATGTTGGGCGGACGTGATGGCTCCATGTGGGCGGCAACCTTCAGCGAAGGCCTTTTCCAGTTGTGGGCGGATGAACGCAAGATGAAGCAATACCTGTTCGATAGCCGCCCCACTCCTCCCATCAACGTCCTTTTTGAAGAAGCGAATGGCGCCTTGGACATCGGCACGCCCCGCGGGCTCGCGCATATTACGAATGACAGTCTGGCCTGGGACGAATGGCCCCCGGGGTTGGCTAGGATGGACGTCCGCGCCATGGCCGAGGATGCGCGCGGTCGGCTGTATGTTGGCTTGGACGACAATGGGCTATTGATTCGCACGGACGGCAGCTGGAGCCATTGCACCTCGCACGATGGCTTGGGCAGCGACCAGGTTCGCTCCCTCTGTGTGGCGTCGAACGGCGCGATTTGGATTGGCACGCTCGATGGTTTGAGCCGGTGGCAAGACGGGAAAATCTTCAACTTCGCGGTGGAGAATGCGGAGTCCGGCGCGGGTTATGACTTGCCGCGCATTGTCACCGCCATGATTGAAGACGGCGCGGGCTATCTCTGGCTGGCGTCCAATCGCGGGCTTTTTCGGGCGCGCGAAGAGGAGTTGAACGCCGTGGCGGAGGGCCGCGCGCGGGCGGCGGCGGTCTTTCATTACGACCGCTCCGATGGCATGGGCAGCAGCCAATGCACGGGAGATCATCAACCTTCGGTGTGGAAAACGAAGGATGGCCGTTTGTGGTTCGCCACGATGAATGGTGTGAGCATCGTCGATCCTGCCGCCATGCCCTTGAACACCCGTCCGCCGCCCGTCGTGATTGAGGCGGTTTTAGCGGATGAGGCGCCGCAACCGTTGCCCAGCGCGAATCGCCACGAAGTGGAGGCGCCGGCGGGCTCGACTCGTCTGGAAATTCGTTACGCGGCGCTGAGTTACACCGATTCTCAAGGCGCGCGCTTCCGTTATCGCCTCGAAGGCTTTGACAATGATTGGGTCCTGGCCGGGCATCGGCGCACGGCCAATTACACGAAGGTTCCGCCGGGGCGGTATCGATTTCGGCTCATCGCCGCCAACAACGACAACGTCTGGAACGAGACGGGGGCGTCGCTGGACATTCGCGTGCTGCCCTTGTTCTGGCAAACGGGTTGGTTCCGCGCCGCGGCGGCGCTGGCGGTGGTGGGTTTGATGGTATGGTTTTACACGTTGCGCGTCCGCCATCTGCATGACCAGCAAGCTCTGCAAGAAAGCTTCTCGCGGCGGTTGCTGGAATCCCAGGAACAGGAGCGCAAACGCATGGCGGCGGAATTGCATGACAGCCTGGGGCAAAATCTTCTTGTCGTGAATAACTACGCCGCGATGGCGCTGAAGGAGGCCCCGGAAGCCGCGCAAGGCCGCCTGCGCAAGATCAGCGACAGCGCCGCGGCTTGCATTGAGGAAGTTCGCGCCATCGCCCGCTCGCTGCGGCCCTATCAGCTTGACCGTTTTGGCTTGAGCAAGACGCTGGAGGACATCGGCGACCTGCTTTCCCACGCGGGCGGCCTGGAGGTGGCGACGGAGATTGAAAACATTGATGGCCTTCTCTCTCCCGCCGCGGAAATCAGCGTCTATCGCATCGCGCAGGAATGGCTCACGAATGTTGTCAAGCATGCGCAGGCCACGCGGGCGCGGCTGGTGGTGCGGCGGGAAGCGGGGCGGGTGCGGCTCGTTTTGGAAGACAACGGCGCCGGGTTCGATTATACTGCGGTAATGGCCCGAGGCGGGACGCAACGCAGTTTTGGCCTGGTGAACATGCACGAGCGGGCGCGGTTGCTGGGCGGCGCGCTCGGGTGCGTCACCGCCGCCGGGCAGGGGACTCGTTGGACTTTGGAAATACCATATGAAGACGCCGATCGCGGTTCTCATCGCGGATGATCATCCGATCTTTCGCGCCGGATTGCAGGAGGTTCTCGCGCCGGACGCCAGCCTGAAAATTGTCGGGCAGGCGGGCGACGGCGCGGCGGCCTGGCGTTTGATCCAGGAATTGCAGCCGCGCGTGGCGATCCTGGACCTGGACATGCCGGGGTTGAGCGGGTTGGAAGTGGCGCGCAAGGTTCTGGCCGCGAAATTGCCGGTGGCATTGGTAGTATTGACGATGTACAAAGAGGCGCGCATTTTTGAGGAAGCCATCGAGGCCGGAATTCTCGGTTACGTGCTCAAGGAAAGCGCCGTGCACGACTTGCTGGGCTGCATTCAGAGCGTGCTGGCCGGCCAGGCCTTTATCAGCCCCGCTTTGTCCTCCCTGTTGCTGGACCGCAAAGCCCGGACGCGGTCCCTGCTCGAAGCCAAGCCGGAATTGCAAACGCTGACCCCCACGGAACGGCGCATCTTGAGCCTCGTCGCGGAAAATTTGACGAGCAAGGAAATCGCGGAGCGCGTCCAAATCAGCGCGCACACCGTTGAGAACCATCGCGCGAATATTTGCCGAAAGTTAAACCTTCAGGGCAGCCATAGCCTGCTCAAGTTCGCGTTCGACCACAAACCCCGCCTGACCTCCGAGACCTGATGGTTTCCCACTAAGGGCCTGGCGGAAGACCACCATTTCCTGCGGGAGAGTCTTCCCATAGACCGCCTCCCCCGGCTCGCTTCATAGTCGGCGCGTTGTTCCGAAAAAAGCGCCCGTTTATTCTGTGAAAATCCTGATTGCCGATGACTCCGATGCAATGCGCAACTGCATTCGCGCCCTGATTTCTGCCGAAGTCGAAGTGGTGGAATGCCGCAATGGCCGCGAAGCCGTGCGCGCGTATGCGGCGGGCGGCATTGATTGGGCATTGATGGACATCGAAATGCCCGAACAGGACGGCCTGAGCGCGGCGCGGGAAATCAAGGCGCACCATCCGGACGCGCACATCCTTTTCGTCACCGGCCACGATGGCCCGCGCCTGCGCGCGGAGGCGGCGTTGTTGTCCCGGGCTTTTGTTTTGAAAGATAGGCTCGATGAAATCGGCCCTTATCTCAGCGGAAAGAGAATCTCACCATGAAAACCATTTTGAAAAATATCGCGTTTTTTTGTCACGGTCTGGCCGCGGCATTATTCCTGGGCGGCGCGTCGGCCGCCCTCGCCAATGATGGCCCGGGCGACGCGCTGGTCCTTAGTGGGACCGGCAGTTACGCCCAGGCGCCGAATGGCGTTTGGTTCAATGGCGATTTCACGGTGGAAGGCTGGGTTTACGTGCGCAGCTTTAATTCCTGGTCGCGGCTGATTGATTTTTCCGACGGGCCAAACGCCACCAATGTTTATCTCGCGCTGACTTCGGGCTCAAGCGGCTTGCCGGCGATGGGCGTGTTCACAAACGTCGGCAACCCGGTGATCAACTCCAGCGTCGCGCTGCCGTTGAATCAATGGGCGCACTTGGCGGCTACGGTGCAGGGGACGGTCGGCACAATTTACATCAACGGCGTGGCGGTCGGCAGCGGCGCCATGAATCGGCCGGCCAATGTCGTGCGCACGAACAATTATATTGGGCGCAGCGCCTATGTTTCCGACGGTTACGCCAATGCCTCTTTCGACGAAATCCGCATTTGGAGCGTCGCGCGGACGCCGAGTCAAATTCAAGCGACCATGCATACGCGGCTGGCGGGAACGGAGAGCAATCTGGTTGGCTACTGGCCGCTCGATGATCAAACGGGAACCATTGCCCGTGACGCCTCCGGGCATGGCCTGGATTTGACGCTCGTTAACACGGCTTGGACGCCTTCCTCCGCGCCCATCGGCCCGATGCTGGCTTACACCGGCGGCGAATCTTCCGGCGGCGCGACACAGGCCATTCTCGCGGGCACGGTCACGCCCGAGGCGAACGGCGCCAGCGTCTTTTTTCAATACGGGGCGGACACCAATTATGGGAACGTCTCTGGCGCCTCCGTGATTTCGAGCAGCTTCACACCTGTCAATATTACGGCTCCCATCTCCACGGCGGCCTTTCCCAATGCCACGATCCATTATCGGATCGTCGCTTCCAACGCGCTGGGAGTGGTGGATGGCGATGATGCCACGTTCGCCAGCTTCGCGGCGGCGCCGGCGCTGGGTTGTCTTGATCCGGCGAACTGTCCGCCCGCCGCGCTGGCGGTGACGGGCTCCAGCGCGGTGTTGGCGGCGAATGTGAATCCGAATAATTTGCCTGCGAAGGTGTGGTTTCGGTATGGCTTGACCGGCAGCGCCGGGGGTTACGGCTATGTGTCCGCGGTCACCAACGTGCCGGCAGCCGGAATGCTGGAGGCCGTTGGAATTCAATTGACAGGATTGCAGCCCAACACGGTGTATCACTACGGAATTATCGCTTCCAATTCCGTGGGCGCGGCCACGCTGAACGATCTGGTGTTCAGCACCCCCGCCGTGGCGCCGGCGCTCAGCGGTTTGGCGGCGGCGCCCTTGACGGGCAGCAGCGCGCGGCTGTCCGGGTTCGTCAATCCGCAGGGAACGGTCACGGCCTATTACTTTGCCTACACTCCCGCCGGCGGCGGGGCGACGGTTTTCACCGCGACCAACACCCTCGCGGGCGGCCAGACCGCGACGCCGGTTTCGGCTTATGCCGGCCCGCTGGCGCCGAACACGTGCTATGGGTGGACGTTGTTCGCCGTCAATCAAGGCGGGTCTTCTTCGCTGGACGCCGCGACGCCGGTCTGCACTCCATCGGGCGCGCCCAGCGTCACCACGGCGGCGGCCTCCGGCGTGACGCCGCATAGCGCTTTGCTGGTCGGCCAGGCCAATCCGAACGGGCAGGACACGCAAGGCTTTTTCCTTTGGGGAACTTCGCCGCAAAACCTTGTGAACATCACCGCGCCCGCGGCGTTGGGCTTCGGTCAGGCGTCCGTGGGGCTCAGCGCGGGCGTGGCTGGGTTGTCGCCGAACGCGCTTTATTACTATCGCGCCGTGGCGTCGAACGCCGTCAGCGCGCAGTTCGGCGCCGTGGTCAGCTTCCGAACGCCGCAGTTGCCCAATCTCATTCCGCCGCCGCAGGGGGTGTATGTGGTCACCAACGGCCATACGCGGACGGCCACCGGCGTGGCTTTGGTGGGCGGGGACGGGTCGCTCAGCACGGTTTATTTGACAGACGGGGGATTGGGTTATTCCACTCCGCCGCAGGTGACGGTTGTGCCGCGCGGTGCGGGCAGCGGCGGCGTGGTGGTGGCGACGGTCGCGAACGGCTCGCTGACTTCCCTCGCGGTGCAAGACCCCGGCTCCTACGATTTGCAGGGCCTCACTTTGGTGATTGATCCTCCCCCCAATGAAATTCAGGCCGCGGCGGACAACCCCGCCTACGACACCATTATCCTGCCGCACGGCAGCATTGACGCGACCGTCACTTTCACGCGCAACATGATTGTGCACGGGCAGGGGCCGGCGTTTACCACCGTCAACGGGGCCGGGCGCGGCAGTGTGTTCGATGTGAAGAGCGGCGCGAATGTCGTTTTTGAAGATTTGACGATCACCGGCGGAGCCGCGACCAACGGCGGCGGAATTTTCAATGAAGGCGGCACGGTAAGCGTCGAGAATTGCCAGATCACCGGCAACAGCGCGCAGTCGTTGGGCGGCGGCATCATGAATTATGGCAACGCCATTTTGACCCTCAACGACACGACCATTTCCGGCAACGCCGCCGGCCTTGGCGGGGCGGGCTTGTGCGGCGATGGCATTCAAACCGCGTCCATCCCCAACCTGACGAATGCCCTGCAATCCGTCTCGAACGCGGTCGGGTCATTCTTCGATGCGTTTAAAAACTACGAGTCATTTCAGATCACCATCGTGAAAGATCTCGACGGCCATCTCTCGTATCTGGCGCCCGATATTGCGGACGCCATCGCCCACGCCGTGCAGCCCGGCACCATTGAAGACGAAGCCAAAAGTCTGGCCGGGGCGCTGGAAGATTTTGGCTCGAAATTCGAGAACCTGGCTTCCGACGCGTTTTCGGATCTCGAACATATTGATGAGCCGGGGAAAATCCGCTCTTCGCTGGCCCATCCTTTCGGGTCCAGCTCCGGCGGCGGAAACAGCGGCTGGCTGCAGTTGGGCGCGTCGATTTGCACGGCCAGCAATTGCGCGATTGTCAATAATTTGGTTACTTCGCCCGCCACCGGTTTCGGCGGCGGCGTCCACAATGAGCTGGGGTTGATGGTTCTGACCCGGACGCAGATCACGGACAATCGCGTGGCCGGAGCGCTGGGCTCCTTCGGCGGCGGCGTGAGCAGCCTGCTCGGCGCGCTGACGCTTGACGGTTGCGTGGTGTCCAACAACACCGCCAATTCCACCACGGTTCTGGCCGGGGGCGGCGGGGTGTTTACCGCCGCGGGGTTGCTGCGCGCCACCAACTGCGCCGTCAAGTCGAACGTCACCTCGGCCAAAATGCTCTCCAGCGGCGGCGGCGTTTTCTCCCTTGGCACCAATTATGCGGAGATCACGCTTTGCCAGATCACGGGCAACACCTCGGGCGGCGGCGGCGGCGTCGCGAACGAGAACGGCGCGACGATCAACTTCACCAATTGCTTTATCGCCAGCAACTCGGCCTCGGGCATCATCAGCTCCTTCGGCGGCGGCATCCGCAATCGCGGCCAGGGCACGGTTTCGCTCTACGGCTGCACGCTGCTGGGCAATTCCGTCGGCGGCCGGGCCAAGGGCGGCGGACTTTACAACGAAGTCGTCGGCACCCGCACCAATTTCACCTACCCGGTGATCAGTCAGCAAAGCACGGCCACCCTTGTCAATTGCACGGTAGTCTCGAACACCGCGACCGCCGGCACGTTCAACATTCCCGACCCCGCCTCGCTCGCGGCCTGCCTGGTTGCCAACCAGCATTTTCCGCAGCCCGGCGGCTGCGCCCTCTCCACCATTCCCGCGATTGAAATCCCCCTCGACAGCCGCGGCGGCGGCATCTACAACGGCGCGCAAGCGGGCAGCGTCCTGGCGGTCACCGTGCAAAGCGGTTTGGCCAGCCTTGCGCTCTCCTCCTGCACCGTGGCGGGCAACGCGGCGACGGGCACGTTCTCCGACGGCGGCGGCTTGTTCAACACCAGCGTGGCCGGCCCCAATCCCCTGTTGCTCGCGCCCGCGTCGGCTTCGATTGACAACACCCTTTTCGCCGGCAACACCGATAACGCTCTCCCGCAGGACGTCATGGGGGACGGCAGCCCGCTGACTTCGTTCACATCATTCGGCTATAACCTGGACAGCGACCATACGCTGGCTTTCCTCACGACAAATATTTTCGGCGGCGGCCCCGTGACCCTGACCCAAACCAATTGGGCGTTGGGACCGCTGGCCTACAATGGCGGCGCCACTCCCACGATGGCGTTGCTCTCCAATTCGCTGGCTCTCAATGCGGGCAATCCGGCGGCGGCGGATGGCTCGAGCGGCGCGCCGCAGCCCATCGATCAGCGCGGGGTGGCGCGCCCCCAATTCGGACGCGCGGACATTGGCGCTTTCGAAGCGGCGCCGACGATGCTGTCAAATCAATCCTACACGGCCCTGGAAAATCAGCTCCTGCAAGTGGGCGCGGCCAACGGCGTGTTTTCCAACAGCATTGGCGCGGGGTTGAGGATTTTTGATTATTCGTCAGGCGATCATGGCCGCTTGACGATTGCTCCCGACGGCAGTTTCACCTTTCTCCCCGCCACAAATTTCGTGGGCTCGGAATATTTTCTCTATGAGGTCGCTGAGCCGATTTCCAACATCGTGTCGGAAGCGGAACTCCAAATCACCACTCTGCCCGTGCTGCAATTCACTTCCAATTCGACCAGTCTGTCCCCGGAAAGCGGGCCGCGCGGCGGTTTCGATCTCGGTTTCAATGCGGCGCTTGACCCGGCCACCGCGCCGGGCGGCATCATCGTCCGCGGCGCCGAAAGCGTCGTCTTTCCCACCGCCGCCGCCGTGGACGGAACCAATGTCAGCGTCGCTCCCGAAACGAGTTTTCACGCGGGTGAGTTGGTCACGGTGGAGTTGCTGAAATCGCTGGTCGCCACCAACGGCGGGGCATTGCTGCATCCGAAGACGTTTCAATATGTGACAGCCGTGGCCGGAGGCAGCGGCGTGTTCCCCACCGCGAAAAACTTTGGCCATCATCTTCCGATCGCGGTGTCGCTGGCTGATTTGGACGGCAACGGAACCATCGACGCGTATGTCGCCGGCCAGTTGAGCTTGCCCGACCAGGTTTGGCTGAATGACGGGCACGGGAATTTCACGCTGGCGCAGGAATTGCCCGGCAACAGCACCGGCGTGGCGCTGGCCGATCTGAATGGGGACGGATTTCCCGATGCGGTGGTCACCAAGGCGGGCGGCTTGCTCGGCGTCCCTAATATCAACATCCAGACGGCAAGCGTTCCCAGCGATTACAACCGCGTCTATTTCAACGACGGCACGGGCCATTTTGTCGAGTCGCAGCAGGGATTGATTCCCGGCACGGTTCCGGTGCTGGCCACTCTGCAGAATGGCGGCACGATTTCCGCCGACGAGGCCGCGCAATTGACGCGCATTTTCAACCAAGGCAGCTCAGGCGTGGCCATTGGCGACCTGGATGGCGACGGCATTCCTGACGTGGTGTTGATCAACAACACGACCTTGAACTATGGCGGCCATCCCATTTCCACACCGGGCAATTCCGTCTGGATTAACGACGGGAACGGCGGCTTCAAACATACGCAAACTTTCGACGCCCTTAACTCCTTTGCGGTCGCGCTCGCGGACATCAATGGCGACGGTTTCCTCGACATCGTAGTGGGCGATGTCGCGGGCCTGGAAATATACCTCAACGACGGCTCCGGACACTTTACCCAAGGACAAACGATCATCGTCGGCGGCCTTGTGCCGGTCGTGGCGCTGGCGGTGGGAGACTTGAACGGGGACGGCGCCATGGATGTGGTGGCCAGTTTTGCCGGCATCGGCGGAGGCTCGCAGCTTTTCTGGAATCAGGTTTACCTGAACGATGGGAACGGCGCGCTGACCAACGGACAGCGTTTCGTCGGCCAGGTGCAGGCGCGTTCGCTGGCTCTCGGCGATCTCAATGGCGATGGGAGCCTGGACTTTTTCGGCACCGGCATTTTTGGCAGCGAAGTCTGGCTGAACAACGGGGCGGGCGTTTTCACGCGGAAAGGCGCGCCCTTTAACACCGGTTACATCGGGCAGGGGGTCGCTCTGGGCGACCTGGATGGCGACGGTGATTTGGATGCGTTCAACGTAAACACGCTCGGCAGCTTGACCAGCAGCGCCAACGCCGAGTTCGTGTTCTTCAACGACAGCGCGCCGTCGGGAGCCGGCCAGGTTTATTCCGTGGCCGAAGGCGGCAGCCTGAGCGTGCCGGCGCCCGGACTGTTGGGCAGCGTGGTCGATCTGGATGGCCCCACGGTCATCCTCCAACTTACCGAGCCGCGCGTGTACACCGCGGCGACCTTGGGTCAATTATATTACCTCACCTATTCCGTGCCGAATTGGAATTCGGCCAACATCGGCGAGGACGCCCAGGGAAACTGGACCTACACCGACATCGTGCCGGTGTATTCCGCGCACGGCGCGGTGCATGTGGCGGCGGATGGATCGTTCACCTACGCGCCCAATCCCGGCTTTTATGGCACGGACTCGTTCCCTCTGGTCATATCTGATGGATATTTGACAACGTCCAACACGGTCACGATCAACGTCACGGAGATTGTGCAGCCGCCGATGGCGCAGGACGATTTCTATGCGTTCTCCGGCAGTCCGGTCACGGTGGCGGCGGCGCAGGGGGTGCTCGCGAACGATCAGGATCTCAACAGCCTCACCTTGACCGCCTCTCTGCTGCAAGGCCCGGCGCACGGCAATGTCACGCTGAATGCCAATGGCTCCTTCACCTACACGCCCAACGCCGGTTACAGCGGGCCCGATGTGTTCACCTATCAGGCGGCGGATGTGCAATCCTCCAATTCCGCGCGCGTGAATCTCGGCAATAGCGCGCCGCTGGCCGTGTCCGATTATTATCCGATGCCGCCCAATGGCGCCATCACGGTCGGGACATTGCAGGGCGTCCTGGCCAATGACAGCGATCCCGAAGGCGATGCGATCACGGCCATTCTGACGACGGCGCCGACGCATGGCCAGCTAACGCTCCATGCCGACGGCTCCTTCGCCTACGCGCGTTTCACGAATTACTCCGGTGACGACTCATTTTATTACGCGGCCAATGATGGCTTTGCATCCTCCACGCCGGTTCTGGTGCGATTGGGTGACACCGCGCCCGTCGGCAACGCGGATAGCTTTACCGCCTTCGCAAATCAGCCGTTTTCCATTTCGCCCGTGCTCGGCGTGCTGAAGAATGACACTGATCCTGATAATTATCCGCTGCGCGCCACGCTCGTGTCTGGCGCATCGCACGGCGCCCTTGCGCTGCAAGCTGACGGCTCTTTCACCTACACGGCTGCGGCCAATTACGTCGGCCCTGATTCTTTCACTTACACCGCCTCCGATGGCGTGGCGACCAGCGCGGTGACGACAGTGACGCTGGCGGTGCGCACCTCCACTTTATTGCTGACAGCCGGCAGCCCCAATGGCGTGGGACCCACCAATGCGGTCATCCAACTGCAATTCAATGCGCCCGTTGATCCCCAATTGGCGGGCTTGAAGTTGGGCTTGTTTGGCACGATCAGCGGCGCGCATTCCTGGACTGGCACGGCGTCCAACGAATTCGTCTCGATTGTTCCCTCGGGGCGTTTCCTCCCCGGCGAAAAAGTGACGGTGGCGATGGGGCCCGGGCTGCAAGGCTTTGGCAACACCGCCCTTGGCTCTGGCTTCAATTGGAGTTTCTATGTGTCCGCCCCGCGCGGCGCCGGCTCCTTCTCGCAAACGGTGGTGGACACGAGCAATCAATTCTACCTGGAACGCCCCGTCGCGGGGGATTTCGTCGGCCACGGTTTGCCGGATGTCATCGCGGCTTACAACTACGACAACAATCCTTATTACGCGCAGTTGCATCGTTTCCATAATAACGGCGATCGCACGTTCACCGATGAAATCATGACCGATCCAGTCAGCCCCTATCCCCGCGCCTACGAGTCCGTCGTGCCGGGTGATTTTGACGGCGATGGGCATCTCGATCTTTTCGTGCGCGCTGATTTCGGCGATCCCGACGGACCGCGCGAGGAATACTGGCACAACGACGGCACGGGAAATTTCATTGCCAGTGTGCTGCCCCATAACCCAAGTGAATACGCGACCGAAATTGACAACACGTTCGTAGGCGCCGGCGATGTCAATGGAGACGGCAGCCTCGACGTCATCGGCCTGTCGGGCACGAGCACGATCTGGACGTTGACCAACGACGGCGTCGGCAATCTCGTCGTGGGCCCGACGACCACCATTCCGGCCATCATCACGGCCATGGCCTTCGGCAACGAATTCTTTGCCTGCTCCCTGGGCGATGTGAACGGCGATGGCAAACTCGATTTGATTATCGCCACCGCCACCACCGGGCAATTCTGGACGAACGACGGCGCCGGCCACTTCGCGCAGATGCCCGGCCTGACGGATCTGGCCGATATCGGCGCCATTTATATGGCAGGCGCGTGTGGCGATCTCACCGGCGACGGCCTCTCCGATGTCCTGATTCTTAATGGTGAATCGCCCACGGGCAATCCGCTCAAACTTTACCAAAATCTGGGCGGCAACCTGTTTTCGTCATCGACCGTGTCCCATTTTACCGGCGTGAATTTATTGCTCGCCGACGATGTCGCCCCCACCATGTTGCTCGGTGATTTGACGGGGCGCGGGCGCCTTGACGCCGTGCTTTCCTCATCCTTGACGGCAAATGAAATCTACTTCAATGACGGCACGGGGCATTTTTCCAGCGCCTCCCTCCCGGGCGCCCCTTATAACTACGGCCTCGCGCTGGCCGACCTGGATGGCGATGGCGCGGTGGATATTTTTGTGGCGGGAGGAGCAGCCTCCGACCACACGTTGCGCGAATCGGTGTTGTGGAACCGCCGCCCACCGTTGGCTGTCAATGATTATTATCCCGCCGGCACGACCAGTGTGGCCGCCAATGGGGTGCTGGCCAACGATGCCATCGGCGACGCCGGCCCCATTTCCGCCGCGCTGATCGCGCAACCCGCCAATGCCACCATCGCCCTGGCGCCGGATGGAAGCTTCACGGTGACGCCGGGGCCGGGTTACGCTGGCATCACGGCTTTCAACTATAATGACACCGATGCCGGCGGCTCTTCCTACGCCGCGCGCGTGAAAATTGGCAACACTGCGCCCGTGGCCACGAATGTCGGGCCGCTGACGGTGTTGAATTCGGCGCCGTTGGTGGTCGCCGCCACGTCCGGACTTTTGACGTTCGCTTCGGATGCGGAAGGCGATCCGCTCACCGCCCAACTGGTCGCCAAACCGCTGCACGGCTCCGTGAGTGTTTCGGCCGGCGGCGGGTTCACATATATCCCGGACGCCGCCTACTCCGGCTTGGACACCTTTGTGTATCAGATGTCGGACGGCGTGACCAATTCCGCGCCCGCGACCGTCACGATCGACGTGATTCAAACCTTGCATGTGACACAGCTCACGCCCGCTCTGAACGCGCTCAACGTGGCGCCGGCGGCGCCGCTCGTCCTGACCTTTGATCGTGCGATTGACAGCAGCACGGTTCCCGGGGCGGTGGTTCTTTCCAGCGCGCAAAATGGCCGCATTCCGTTTCTCGCCACGATTGCCAGCAACGTCATCACGCTCAAGCCCGCCGGCAAATTGCATGCCGCCGACGTGGTCACGGCTCTTCTCTCGGGCAGCCTGCGCGGCGGCAACGGCGAGCGGCTCCCCGGGCCGATTGTCTGGCAATTCACGGTGGACGCGCCGGTCGGACGCGTCGGCCTGCTGGATTCGGGCGCCCGTTACACTTTGCCGCCTTATTCCAACAGTGTCGCCGCCGCGTGCGCGGATGTGAATGGCGATGGGAGTCTTGATGTCATCGTCGCGCAAGGCCAGGCCATCGCGAACCAGGCGGTCATCGCCGGCTCCAGCGCCACCATGGTCTGGACGAACAACGGCTCCGGTGTCCTCGTGGACAGCGGCCAGCGTTTGTGGTTGTCGGAAGGGCTGGCATCCATGGTTTTCCCCGCCGATTTCAACGGGGATGGCGCGGTTGATTTCCTCCTCATGCGCGTCGGCATTACGCCCCTTCAGCTTTGGACGAACAACGGGGCCGGCCACTTCGCGGCCGGCAATGCGCCCGCGCCGACGGGCTTTATTTCCCTGGCCGTCGGGGATCTGAACGGCGATGGCTACCCCGATATCGCAGGCGTGCAGTATAATTATCCCAATAGCGCCTTTTTAGTCCTGACCAATGATCGCGCCGGGAATTTTCAAACCGCCGTAAGCACGATTAATCTCAATGCTACGGCCGTCGCCCTGGGAGACTTCAACAACGACGGACGAATTGATCTGCTGGAAGGGGTCAATTACTCCGACACGGCCTCCATCGTCATGCTGACCAACGACGGCTCCGCGCACTTCACGCCGGCCGCCACCGCCCAACCACAGGGCCAGGGAACATCCGCAATGGCGGTCGGCGATTTCAACGGCGACGGCTATCTCGATTTCGTGACCTGGGACAATGACATCATGGAAGTCTGGTTGAACACCGGCCACGGCGGCTTCGTTAATTCCGGGCAGGAAATCAACGTGTCCGCCGGGCAATTCGGCTCGATCACTTTTCAAATCGGCGATTTTAACGGCGATGGCGCCCTCGACATCGTGACGCGCGGCTACGGCGTTTCCGTGTTTTATAATGACGGGCACGGCCATTTCGGCAGCCCGACTGCGCTGCCGCTTCCCGCCAATTTGACGACCGCCGCGATGGGCGATCTGAACGGCGATGGCGCTCCCGACCTGTTTATTCCTGGCGATGGCCCGTCCAGCGAAGTTTACAACAACAAAGGCGGCCTCGGCGGATTGGAAGGGCTCGCGCCGCTGGTCACGAACGATCACACGAACATCGCTCCTTTTGCGGGCGCAGTGTTTACCGGAGCCGCCAGTTCCACGGTCACCATGACGGTGACGCTCAACACCCTGGCGAACGGCACGTTTACCCCCGCGTCCTTGACCGCCGCGGGCTTCACCGGGACGGGCCCTTCTTACACGCGCGCCGGAGTGGCTTTTGCGTCCGCGCCCGCGGCGTTGAGCGCGCTGCAGTTTGCCCCGAAAATTCACAACGTCCCGACGGGCCAAACCGAGACCACCGCGTTCACCGTCGTGGTAAGTGATTCGCAGGTCAGCCGGACGAACGCTTTCGCCAGCGTGACGGCGGTGGCGTTGAATGATCCGCCGGTCGCCAATAATGACGCCGGGGCCGGTTTCACGACCGCCGCGAACGCGCCGCTGCTGACCAGCAACGTGCTCGCCAACGACACAGATCCGAATCCCGGCGACGCCGCGCATCTGGTTATTTTCAGCCTCGACGCATCCGCGACCGTGGGCGTGGTCAGCAACAGCGGCAACGGGATAATCGCCTACAATCCCAATGGCCAATTCAATTGGCTCGCGCCCGGCCATTCGGCGAACGACCAATTCAAGTACGTGATCTCCGATCAGGCCGGCGGTCTCGCCACGGGCTTGGTCACCGTTGTCGTCACGGGCGTGGCGAATCCTCCTGTGGCGCCCAACGCCGCCATTGCCGTGGGCGTGCATGCCGCGCCGATGGACGTCACGCCGCAGCTTTTGCTCCATGCGCACGCCGCCGTGGCCAGCAATACGCCCACACTGTTCGTCAGCGCCCTGCACACCTCCGGGACGAGAGGGCAGGTGACTCTGGCCAACGGTCATGTCATATATAATGTCACCAACGCCTTTGTCCCGCTGACCCAGGGCGCCACCGCGTCGGATGCGTTTACTTTCACGGTGCAGGATGCCCTTGGCGCCACCGCCACGGCCACTGCCAACGTCACCGTCATGGGCCAGAACGACGCCCCGAGCGCGGGCAATGATTTCCTGGCGCTGTCCGCCGCTAGCGGCCCGACCAATGTGACCTCGCTGCTGTTGACCAATGACCTTGACCCCAATTCCTTGACGAATTCCGGCCTGGTGGTGATCAGCGTGGCCCTGGATTCCACCCGCGGCGTGGTCACGCTCAGCAACGGCGTGGTCATTTACGAGCCCGGCCCCCAGCTTGCCACGATTCCTCTCGGCAGCAATGTGGTTGACACATTTGGCTACACCATCCAGTCGCCCAGCGGCCTGAATGCCTCGGCCATCGTCACCGTCACCAATGTCGGTGTCAATTATCCGCCGCAGGCGCCCGCTTTCGCGCTGACGTTGAGCGAAGGGCAGTCCACCAACCTGACGGCGGCGCTGCTGGCCGCCGCTTCCGATCCCAATGACGGCGAAACCGCGACGTTGCGGCTCACGGGCGTGGTGACGGGGGGCGCCAGTGGAACAATTCAGTTGACTAACGGGGTTCTCACCTATCGGCCTAGCGCGCTGCTCAACCTCACCCTCGACCAAACCGCCGCCGACGCGTTTTCGTATATTCTCACCGACGCGCATAACGCCTCGTCCACC
>DASZMX010000018.1:0-3788 GCA_035551475.1 Verrucomicrobiia bacterium | reverse complement strand
GTGCCGCACGATGGACAAATCGTGGAGCGCGCCGTGGCCCACATGCAATTTGCCAACCTTCGCGCCCGTGAAGAGCGCACGTCGCCCGGCGCCGCGGAATTTGCCTTGCGCCGCGGCGGCTCAGGCGCCGGCCTTGAGGAGTTGCAAGCCCAAACGCGCTGCGAAATCCGCGAAACCTCCGCCCCGCTGCTGCGGCAGGCTGACCGGCTCCTGGCGCGGCAGACCTCCGCGCATCGCGCCGGCCCCGCTTTCAAACGCGTGCAATCCATGCTGAATCAACCCGCCGCGCGCGATCGCTCCGAGCCCGCTCCTGCCGGGCCCCGCTTGCAGCCCGTTTAATTGGCCGCCCCTATGCGCGACGCTGTCCCCCCGTCCCAGCGGAATTCTGGCGTGTCAAATCGTTGGTGGCTGTTGCCCGCCCTCCTGGGCGCGGTTTTGGCCCTGCTGTTTGCCAAAAGTTTTTCCCCTCACTTCGTCCTCTTTTCCAATGACGGGCCGCTCGGGTTGATGGCGGCGACGGAAAACCAATTCCCCGCGCGCTTTAGCGGCACGTGGCGTCCGCTCGGCTGGCTGGGCGGCGAAGCTCCGGCCGCGGCGGTGACGGTCAGCAACCTATTGTTGACAGTTTGCTCGCCGGTTTGTTATCTGAAATTCTATGCGCCGTTTGCGCTGCTCTTCACCGGCTTCTGCGCCTGGCTGTTTTTCCGGCAACTGCGTTTCAATGGGCTGGCGTGCGTGGGCGGAGGCCTCGCCGCCGCGCTCAACATGCACTTCTTTTCCGTCGCCTGCTGGGGTCAGGGCACCTGGGACATTTCCGCAGGCATGACGTTTCTGGCGCTGGCCATCATCAGCACGCCTGCTATTCGGCAGCTTTGGGTGCGCGGCGTTCTGGCGGGCCTGGCGGTCGGCATGGCGGTCATGGAAGGATTCGATGTCGGAGCCATTTTAAGCGTGTTCGTAGGCGTGTTTGTCTTGTTTCATGGCCTCACCGAACAAGGTTCCGTCGGGCGCCGCCTGGCGCGCGTTTTCGCTTTGGAATCCCTGGTGGTGTGTTTCGCGGCATTTATTGCGGTGCACACGGTTTCCACGCTGGTTTTCACGCAGGTGGAGGGCATTTCCGGCAACAAACAGGACGAGCAAACCAAGGAAGGGCGGTGGATTCCGAACACCCGCTGGAGCCTGCCGAAGCTCGAGACGTTGCAAATTCTCATACCCGGCGTATTCGGCTATCGCACCGGGCAACACATCGATACTCCGGATCATTCCTACGCCTATTGGGGATCCATTGGCGAAGATCCCAAGATTCCGCAATTGGAAAGCTCCGACTCAAAGGAACGCGAAAAAGCGCTCGTGGAATTGAATGTCCCCGAGGATATTCGCCGCGCCGTCATGGAGGGAGACACAGTCAGCCGCCGCAGCGCCATTGAGCGCGTGCTCCAACTCAGCGGGGCCACCCGCCGCTTCACGGGCACTGGCGAATATGCGGGCGTCCTCGTGACCTTGCTGGCAATTTTCGGATTAACCACGGCTTTTCGTCGCGAAGGAAGCGGCTTGACCGCTCCCGAAAGGAAAGCGGTCTGGTACTGGGGCGCGGCGGCGCTGTTTTGCCTCGCGGCGGCGTGGGGGCGGTATTCGTTTGTTTACGCCCTGCTCTATCGCCTCCCCTATTTTTCGACCATTCGCAATCCCATCAAGTTTCTTCATCCGTTCCAGATCGCGTGGGTGATTCTGGCCGCTTACGGCTTGGAATCGCTTTGCCGCCGCAACCTGAAAGCCGGCGTCCAACGCACCGAGTTCGTTTTAATCCACGTCGCGCAATGGTGGAAGAAATCCGCCGGCTTCGAAAAGAAATGGGTCACAGCGCTGGGCCTCCTGGTCGGAGCTGCGGCGGTCGGCGTGATGATCTATGGCGCAGCTCGCAACGACTTGACGCATCACCTGGAAAAAGTCGGGTTCGCGCCGCAAAATGCCGCGATTGTCGCGGGTTTTAGTTTCACGGAAGCTCTCTGGTTTGTCGTCATTCTCAGCCTTTCCGCTCTGGCTCTGGCGGGAATGTTGAGCGGAGCCTGGACCGGAGCAGCTATGCGCTGGGCCGGCGTTTACCTCGGTGTGATTCTGATCTTCGATTTGGCCCGCGCGGATTCGTATTGGGTGCATTATATCGACGCCGACGAAAAATTGGCGCTCAACCCGGTGACGGAATATTTGGGCGACAAACCGTACGAGCACCGCGTCATTGGCCGACTGGAGCCATTCGGGCCGGGCAGCGGAATCATGCCCGGCATCGGGCAGTTGTATTATGTGTGGCTGCAAAGCGACTTCCCGTATCACAACATTCAAAGCCTCGATTTCGCGCAAATGCCGCGCGTGCCGGATCGCGATCGTGCTTACGCCAAAGCCCTGCAACTAACCGGCACGGAATTGGAGCGCACCGACTTATTTCCCGCCACCAGAATGTGGGAATTGACCAATACCCGCTTCATCGTGGGCCCCGCCAGCACCGTGGAATTGGTCAATGATCGCGTCCCCGAAGCGCAACGCAGCCTGCATGTCGTGTCGTTGCTCAACATCGTGCGCAAACCTTCCGCCCGGCAAATGGTGGACTACAGCGATTCCACCGTGGTCACGTCCGACAAAGGCGCCTACGCGCTTTTGGAATATGATGAAGCGTTGCCCCGCGCCAAACTTTACGCCGACTGGAAAACGCCGCCCAACGACGCCACCGTCTTGAGCAATCTCGTTTCCCGGGATTTTCATCCCGATCATGAAGTGATGATTTCCGACGACACCCCGATCGCGCACGCCCCCACCGATCCGAAAGCGGATCCGGGAACCGTCCGCATCACCGATTATCAGCCAAAACATATTGCCCTTGCCGCCGATGTGAAGTCGCCCGCTGTCCTTCTCCTCAACGACCGCATTGCCCCCGATTGGAAAGTGTATGTGGATGGGCAGTCCAACCCCGTCCTGCGCTGCAATTATATCATGCGCGGCGTCTATCTCACCCCCGGCCAGCACACCGTGGATTTCCGTTTCCAGCCGCCCATTCGCACACTGTATTTTAACATCGCCGCGCTCTGCGTCGGGCTGCTGGTTTCGGGCTTCGCGTTTGCGACCAATCGTCCGGGAAAAAATCCGGCCGCCGTCATCGCGGCAGAACCCGTGCCCGCTCCTCCGCCCGCGCCCCCGCCATCGGCCAAATCTCCCCGCGAAAAGCCCTCGAACCGGCAAAAAGCGCGCCGTTAAGCCGCCTTCGGCTCCTCGCGATGAAACACATGGCGGAGCTCTATCTTGGCCCGCGCCAATACCCGCCGTTGTTTCTCCGAGAGATTTTTTCCCGCGCGATTGATATAAAAGTTGAGCATCGACATGGCGGATTGATAAGGGCCGGCCTTGCGTCGATGGCTGCGTTGCACCGAGCGCTTAAGGGAGAGCGCAATGCGCCGGGCGCTGCTCTGCTTGAACACATCCGGCTCCAAATCCATCGCGTCGCTGTGCTGCGTCACCTGCGCGGACCATCGCTTGGCGGGCGTCTTCGTTTTCATAAAAAAACAGGTTAAAGGCTCTGTTGCTGCCGGTATTCTGCGTTTTTCAGCAGAAGCAATAAGCTCAGATATTTGGGAGCTCGGGAGGTTAATCCTTTCGCTTTCCGGTCTCTGCCCTCTCTATCTGAGTCGAGTCTTTAACCTGTTTCAAATTACAACTGATTCATATTCCAGCCAGACGGGCATTCGCCGGAATAACCCCCGGGGATTCGCCGGAAGAGAATAATTGACAACCTCGGCGTT
>DASZMX010000017.1:0-43158 GCA_035551475.1 Verrucomicrobiia bacterium | reverse complement strand
GACATTGTCATCGCCGCACAGGACGATTTGCTGTTCGCACTTCGCCAGATAAGCGGCGTTCAATTGGCTGGCCTGCAAACGGCCGGAGCGCGCGGCAAACGCGTAGTCGCGAATCGCGCAACCATAAGCGTCATACATCCGCCACCAGCTCCAGTAGATCTTGCTCGCATCGGACGGATCGTAATTGGACATCAAATCCGTTTGATAGGTGGTGTCGCCGGTCGCCGCATACAGCGCCGCCGCGGCCCACGCCATTTCGTCGTCGTGACCGAAAGCGTCGCCGTATTGGTTGATCATCTGGTAGCAGTTGTCCCGGCCATATTTTGCGAACGCGGCCTGGAGGAATTGCCAGCCGGCTTTCGCCTCGGCCAAATAATTCGCGGCGTCAGCGGGGAAGAATTTCTTCATCGTGGGGGAGGAGCCCGCTTCCGCCAGCGCGCCGACGGCGGCGGCCGTCGCGGCCGTCGTCTTCGGGAACACCACTTGCGTGTCGCCGAGGTTGGGGGCGAGCAGCGAAACGTCCGCTTCGTATTGGCGGTTGTGGGGATACACGAGGAAATAAAATCCGCCGTCGCTGTCCTGCATGCGGGCCAGGAAATCGATTTCCCATTTCGCTTCCTGGAGAACGTCCGGGATGCCGTCGCCGCTCTCGGGGATGCCGAGGTTGTCCAGGGTGGAAACGCCGGGGAGAGAATCGACCGCGAATTGCAGGTTATGGCAGAGTTGGGCGACGTCGATGGTGTATTTGCTGTAATCACCCGCGTCGTGATGGCCGCCGTGGACGTCCACCTGGCCGGTCTTCACATAGGGAAACAGGCAAGCCCCGATGCTGCTGACGGAACCGGCCGCGCCGCCGGTGAGGGCCGCGAGGGAAGCGTTCACGCCTGCGTCGTTGGCGCTCGGGATGATGGCCGGCGCGGTGTGGCAGGCATCTTTGTGGAAACGGGAATAAGGCAATTCGTTGGAGAAACCGCAGCGCTGATGGAAGAGGCCCAGCTCGTAGGTGCGCGCGAAGAGCGCCGCCACACCTGAGTCAATCATAAAAGGATACGAGGCGCCCAGGCCCGGGACCTGCAGGCGGTATTCGCCCGGCGTGTTGAAACTCGTGAAATCCGCTTCCAGCACGTTTTGGTAGGGGATCGGGTTGAACTTGGAGGTTTCGTAGCCCACGTCCTTGCGGACGACGAGAGAGCCGGTGTAAGCCACCTGGTTATTGCTGGCGTTGACGAGGTTGAACGTGCGGGCGGAGACGATCACTTCGCCGAGGTTGCCGGCATAATAGCCGACTTGCGCCTGCTTCGCGTAACCGGGCATGTAGCCTTCCTGGTTGACGTGAATGGCGGGCGTGATGCGGAGCGGGTCGGCGGTCAGTTGATATTGCGCGGCGGCGGACCAGAGATTGCCGCGCGGGTTGGTGACGGCCACGGTGGCGTTGTCCGGGATGACGCTGCTGAGTTGCAGGTAAAGATAATTGCCAATCCGCAAATCATATTCATTCAACGGCGCATAGAGCGGGCGGCGTTTGAACCCGACCGAACTCACGGTGGCGGCGGCGCCGTTCACGGTCACCGTCAGGTCGGAAACGGCCGGGGCGGTGAAGGAATTGTTGCTGACGAAATTCCAATTGGTGATGCTCGAGGCGTCGCCGGCGGTCGCGCCGGTGTTAATCAGGGTCAGCTCCAACAGGGTCGGGGTGATCTCGCGCAATTGATAGTCGCCGACTTGCGGGAGCCGCATCGGGTTGGCATCAGTGATGGCTTGGCCGGCCTGAATAGATTGGCAGGAAGAGAGTCCAACAAGGAACGGGACAATGATCGAAAACAGATTTCCTTTGCTCATGCGTGTTTCTCCTTTTCGGCGGCGAAAGCCTGCCAACAGACGACTACGACCCTGATTGCGTTCTAATGTATTTTTGGAGGGCGGCCTGGTAGTCTCTCTGGCACCGCCTCCGTCACCCCCCTAAGGGCAACTGAGTGAATCGCTTGGGTTCTAGCAATGGATATGCCACCTTACGAATAGAGGAAAAAATCAGGTTGCATCCCCGGCAAAAACTCTCGCGCGGGCGAAAACTGTCCAACTTTGGGATGATTGTGTCCTGTTTGCGGAACGCCTTCTGGACGCCAAATCCGCGCTCTGAGACATCAGGGGAATGAAAATGAGGCAACTTGCTCGCTTTGCACGCACCGTCGTCCGCGCTAGAATTGTGCATGGATAAAGCGCCGCCAAATTCCACCGGATTAAGCCGGGCGGCGGGTGTGTTGCGCAATCGCGCGTTTCTGGTTTTCTGGGTGGGGGCCTGCATTTCCAACACGGGGAACTGGACGGAAAATGCCGCGCAAAGTTGGGCGGTGACGAGCCAAACGGCGGGCCAGGCGCATCAGGCGCTGTTCGTGGAGATTTTGCAATTTGCGGATTTCTGCCCCGTGCTGTTGCTGGCGCTGGTGGCGGGGGTCATTTCTGATCGGGTCAATCGCAAAACGTGGCTGATCATATTGCAATCGGCGGCGTGCGCGCTGGGCGTCGGCCTTGCCGTCGCCGCATTTTTGGGAAAGGCGACGCCGTGGGTGGTGATCGTTTTCACTTTCCTGGAAGGAATTGTTTGGGCGCTGAACGGGCCGGTGTTTCTGGCGGTGGTGCCCAGCCTAGTGACGCGGGAGCAATTGAGCCCGGCGCTGGCGCTGAATTCGGTGCAATTCAATATGGCGCGGCTGTGCGGCCCGATGCTGGCGGCCGGCATCATTGGCGCCGTGGGCATCGCGGGCGCGTTCACGTTCAACGCTCTCACTTTTCTGCCGCTCTTGATTGCGCTGTTGATTTCCATCCCGAGCGCCCCAGCTCCGGCGCGACCGGCGAATTTTTCCGTGCTGGCCGATTTGCGGGAAGGGGTGAAATTTGTTTGGACCAGCCCCGGCACGCGGCGGCTCACGGTGATGAGTGTGGCGTTTATGTTTTTGGCGGCGCCGTTGCAAGGTTTGCTGCCGGTGTTTGCGCAAAGCATTCTCAAGGGCGGTCCAACGATGTTTGGCCTGATGCTTTCCGCGATTGGGCTCGGTTCGATCCTGGGCGCGTTCATCCTTTCGTTTATCCCGTCGTATTATCCGCGGCATCATCTCATTCCGCTGGCGATGTGCGTTTTTGCCGCGCTCGGTTTGCTTTTTAGTTTTTCGCGCACTCCGGCGCTGAGCCTGGGAATCCTCGTGTGCAGCGGGATGTTTTGGCTGCTCAGCCTTAATCCCACCAATACGGCCAATCAGTTGCTCGCCACGGATGCCAATCGCGGGCGTGTCCTGTCCATTATGTTGCTGGCCAATCAGGGCGGATTGCCGCTGGGCCATCTCTGCGCCGGTTTTCTCACGCATTACATGTCCCCGCCTTTGGTTTTGCGATTGATGATGGGAATTCTGCTGGTGGTGATGCTGGTCTTTTTATTCGTGCGGGAACCGGCCATCGACAATATGGCGCGGCGGCAGCTCGGCCCGCGGACGTTTTGGGAAACGATCTGGGAGGCGATCACCGCCAATTCCCACCACCCGGATTACCCGGCGGAAACCAGCGCGCCCGGACGGAAACGCGAGCCGGGCTCAGCGCCGCAATGAAAGCTGTCCTATGACCTCCTCGTGCAGCACGCTCATTTCGTGGCTCAGGCCCTTGAGATAGCGCGCGCGCTCCGGCTGCAAATCATTTTCCGCCGCGACTTTCGCGAGATGCGAGGCGTAGTTCAACGCCTCCACCTGGGTCAAGATGAGAATCATTTCCAGTTGGTCCCCGGAGCTTTTGAGCAATTCATTTTGCTCCGCGGCGCTGATGGAGTCGCGCGTCATTTTTTCGCCGGCAGGCAGGCGATATTCCTCGAGCGCGAGGGCGGGGTCGTCTTTCGCAAAAAGCTCCAGATGAGCGGCGGCGGCGCGCGAGGCGTCGGACACTTTCTTCAGCAGGTTCTTGAGATTGGCGTCCTCGTGCTTGATGAAGCGCAATTTGCTGACATCTTTTTCCTGGTCCAGGAGCTGGTGCAGAAGGCTGTAGCAATTGTTTCGTGTGGCCTGCCATCTTTCCGGCTCCGGCGGGGAATGCGGCGGGGCGGATTGACAGGCGGACAACAGGACGCTCCCGAGGAGAGCGGCGCCAAGATGGGGCCAGAATTTTATTTTCATGGTTTGCCGTGATTGGTCCAAAGGCGGCAGCCGCCGCGAAAGGCATGCGCGTTATTCCCGAGCCGGGCGCCGGGCGGCAGGCGTTTGAGCAGGCGGGCATTGCCGCCGCCGAGCACGACATAGTCCGCTTCCAGCGCTTTTTGCAGCAAGCGCACGACTTCCGCCACGCGCCGCCGCCACTTCTTTTTTCCGAGCCGTTTCAACCCGGCCAGTCCGACGTACTCCTCATAGGTGCGGCCCTTGCGATAGGGCAGGTGCGCCAGTTCCATCGGCTCCAGGACGCCATCCACAATCAAGGCCGAACCCAAGCCGGTGCCAAGCCCGAGAAAGAGCATGTGCCGGCCTTCGTAGCTGCCGAGCGCCTGCATGGCGGCGTCATTTATAATTTTCAAGGGGCGCCGGAAGGCGCGCTTGAAATTGTAACCCACCCAGCCCTGGCCGAGATTGTGCGGCTCGCTCGCGATGCGCCCATGCAGGACGGCGCCAGGGTAGCCGATGGTGATGACATCGATGGGCCAGCCTTTCGTGGCCGCCGTGACGGCTGCCACCATTTTGCGCGGCGTCATTTCCGGCCCGGAGTTGATTTCGATTTTTCCCGGGTGCGTCGTGGAACGCACCTTGATGTGCGTCCCGCCCACGTCGATGACCAATATGTTCATGCGTTTTCGTCTTTGCCAAAAAATGCGGTCGCGGCTTTGGGCCCCCAGGTTCCCGCCGCGTAATTGGGAAAGTGGCGCGCGGGATGCGCCGCCCAGCCGTCGAGGACGGGCATCAGAATTTGCCAGGCCGCTTCCACCTGATCGGCGCGCATGAAAAGCGTGGGATCATTTTGCATCACGTCCCAGAGCAGCGTTTCGTAGGCGTCCGGCGAAGGCACGGCAAAACTTTCCCGGTAATTGAAGTGCATCTCGACCGGGCGCAACTGCATTTCCGGCCCGGGATACTTGGCTTGGAAACCGAGCATGATGGCTTCCTCCGGCTGGATCGACATCACGAGCCGCGAGGGATGCCAGGCGCGGCGCGCTTCGTGGGGAAAGATTTGGTGCGGCACATCGCGGAATTGAATGGCGATCTCGGAGCGTTGCACGGGCAGGCATTTGCCGGTGCGCAATAAAAATGGCACGCCTTCCCAGCGCCAATTATCCACCCAAAGCTTGAGCGCCGCGTAGGTTTCGGTCTGCGAATCGCGCGCCACTTGCTCTTCGTGGCGATAGCCGCGCACACGTTTTGCGCCCACCTTGCCCGGGCCATATTGCCCGCGAATTGCGCAGGACGCCACGTCCCCCGCTTCGATGCGGCGGACGGCGCGCAGCACGTCGAGTTTTTTATCGCGCAGTTCGTTGGCCTGAAAGGAGCCCATCGGCTCCATCGCCACCAGGCAGAGCAATTGCAAAAGGTGATTCTGCACCATGTCGCGCAAGGCGCCGGCGTGATCGTAATAGCCGCCGCGATGGCCGACACCCACCGTTTCGGCGACCGTGATCGTCACGTGGTCCACGTAGCGCCGATTCCAAATTGGCTCGAACAGCGGGTTGGCGAATCGAAAGGCGAGAATGTTCTGCACCGTTTCCTTGCCGAGGTAATGGTCAATTCTAAAAATCTGCGATTCCGCGAAACTTTTCGTCAACGTGCGGTTCAAGTCCTGGGCGGAAGCGAGGTCGTGGCCGATGGGTTTTTCCACCACGATGCGCGCGTGGGCGCGGTCCTGGCTCAGGCCGGCGGCGGCGAGCCTTTCCGGAATCACGGCCAGCAGGGACGGCGGAATCGCCATGTGGAAAATGCGGCTGGCCTGGTTGCGCCACTTTTTTTCCCGCGCCGCGCAATCGGCGGCGAGCCGCGTGTAAATGGCGGGATCCTGAAAGTCGCCGCGCAGATAATTAATATGGCCGGCAAATCGTCTCCATTCCGTCAGGTTCAGTTTCCCGGGGCGCGCGAATTTTTTCACGCCGTCGAGCAGCCGTTTCCGCAGCGCCTGGTCGGTCAGGGCGACACGATCCACGGCGATGATGGCAAAATGGGCCGGCATGCGTTTGTCCCGCTGTAAATCAAACAGCGACGGAATCAACTTCCGCCACGTCAGGTCGCCGGCCCCGCCGAAAATCACAATGATGGTTGGCGCGTTCATCGCCCTAACGTACACACCCGCCGCCGGAGCGAACAATAGGGAAAGCCCTTATGGCGCCGGGTCTGGCGCCGCTTACAGTAGCCCTATGAAAAAGATGCGATGGGCCGGGTTGGGGGTGGCGTTAGGCGGGATATTTTTGGCCGCGTTAACGGGTTGCGTGGGTTATGCGGGGCCGGGCGGCGGGGGCGTGTATGTCGATGCGCCCGACACGTTTGTTTTCGGCGGTTATCACCATGGGGGCTTCGACCGAGAGGCGCGGCACCGCGGCTCCTATAGCCGGGGTTTTGTGCATGGCGGCCACGGTCATCGTTAATTTGACAACTTTATGAAAAACTATTTTTTTGCTTTGGTCGTCGCAGTCGCGCTGGCGGGTTCCTGCCCGCTCCAGGCGCAACGCCTGTTTGCTTCGCCCGAGGACGCCACGAAAGCCCTGCGCGAAGCCGCCGAGTCCGGGGACAAAACAACCGTGCATGACATTTTTGGCCCCGAGATCCATCAGTTTCTCACGGGCGATGAGAAACAGGACAAACGGAATTTTCACGAATTCTCGCAGGCGATTGCGGAAGCCTGCGTGCCGGAGCCCGAGGGCAGCGACCGGGTCATCCTGAGCATCGGCACGAACCAATGGCCGTTTCCCATTCCGTTGGTGAAGACCAATGGCCAATGGATGTTTGACACCGTGGCGGGGCGCGAGGAAATCATCACCCGCCACATCGGCGCGGACGAGCTTTACGCCATTGGCATCTGCCATCGCTACGCCGACGCGCAAAAAGCCTATTTCGACGAGCATCACGAGTATGCGCGCGATTGGATGACGCTCAAGCACACCAATATCATCCATGGTTACGTCTTCAAGGTGCTGACGCGCGGGGCGTCGAAATATATTTCGCACGGCAAGATGACGGGCGGCTACGCGTTGGTGGCTTACCCCGCGGTGTGGGGCAAATCGGGGATCATGACGTTCCTGGTGAGTGAAGATGGGAAGGTCTATCAACAGAATCTGGATGAGGACACCGCCTCGATCGCCGGCCGCATGAAGCGTTATGCGCCGGACGCCAATTGGACGGTGGTGGCGGAAAACGGCGCAGCGGAACCTTGACCCTCCGCCGGTTTCCCCGCAGAGTGCGTGACACGAAATGCCCTCTGCGCCCGTTATCGAAACACGCGGCTTGACGAAAGTCTTCGGCGCACAGCGCGCCCTGGACGGGATTGATTTGCAGGTGGCTCCCGGCGCCATTGGTTTGCTGGGGCCCAACGGCGCGGGCAAGAGCACTTTCATGAAGTGCCTCCTGCAACTGCAGCCCATCACCTCCGGCTCCGCCCGCCTGCTCGGGCGCGAAGTGGGCGAGGAAGGCCGCGACATCCGCAAACGGGTGGGTTATTCCCCGGAGCAAAATTGCCACATCCCCGGCATGGTCGGCTGCGAGTATGTCACGTATTGCGCGCAGCTTTCGGGCCTGCCGTTTCAAGCCGCCCGGCAGCGCGCGCACGAGATGCTCGATTTCGTCGGCATGGGCCAGGAGCGCTATCGCAAGATTGACACCTATTCGACAGGCATGAAGCAGCGCATGAAGCTGGCCCAAGCCATTGTGCATGACCCGGAAATTGTTTTTCTCGACGAGCCAACGAACGGCCTCGATCCCAAAGGCCAGGAGCAAATTCTGGAGCTCGTGTCTGACCTGTGGCGCCGCTACCAGATCACCGTCGTGCTTTCATCGCACTTGTTGCATGACGTGGAGCGCATTTGCGACGACATCATCATCATCGCGCGCGGGCGGGTGCTGGTGCATGACACCCTGGAAAACTTGCAGGCCCGCAAACGCGGCGCGGCCGAAGTGGTGATCGCCGAGGGCCACGGCAAATTGCAGCTCGCCTGCGCGCAGCGCCAATGGCCGTGCGAATTGCTCTCCAACGGGCGTTTGAAGGTGGAGCACAAAGAGGCTTCGCTCAATCCGCTGCTGGGCTTGTTGCACGAGTTGCGCATTCCGCCGCTGGAAATCATCCCGAGCCCGAATGCGCTCGAGGAGACGTTTGTGCAGGCGCTGGAAATTTCATGATATGCCCATACACGACGCGCATTATCAACATTGGGAGGGCGTGCATGAGAGCCTGTGGATGCGGCGCTGGGTGATTGCGCGGAACGGCCTGGCGGCCTGCCTGCGCATCAAGCTCATGCGGCACGTCGTCGTGGCGTCGTGGTTCTTTGGGCTGGCGGTGGCGGGCGCGCTTTTCATGGTGGGGCAATTGCTGGTGGAAGACAGCCTGTTGGTGCGTTGGATTTCCACCCTGAATTCCAATCTGCAAGGTTTCGTGGTGTTTTTCACCAGCTGGCTGCGCGATCACCCCGAGATTTCCGTGCGCACGACGCAGAACGTCCTCTTTTATTTCTTCGCCACGGCGCTGACGCCCATCAGCATTTATGCGCTGGGGATGGCGATTCCGTATTTCGTGACGCGCGACCTCGCGAGCAACGCGATTATTATTTATTCCTCCAAAGCCGTCACGCGCGGCGATTATTTGCTCGGGAAATTTGCGGTGGCTTTCGGTTTGTTGACGCTCACCTGGCTGGGGCCGGTTTGCGCGGCGTGGTTTCTGGGGAACTTGCTTTCGCCGGATTGGCGGTTTTTCTGGCACGCACGCGTGCCGCTGCTGAATGTGCTGATTTATGGCTTGAGCGCGCTGACCGTTTTGAGCGTGCTGGCTTTGGGCGTTTCCGCCGTGTCGCCCAAGGACAAATCGACGGTGGCCTTGTGGTTTGTCTGGTGGGTGCTGGGCTTTCCGCTGGTGAAGATTGCCGAGCACACCAAGCCGTGGCTGGCGCATTTGAGTTTCGCATATGATTTGCGCCAGATCGCGATTGCCACTTTCGGCCTGAGCAAAGACCTGCAAACCGCGCAGGACAACATCCCGCTGCTCGGCGGCATGCTGAAAAACATCCGCCCGGAAACCATCGCGGCGCTCAATGCCCCGGCGTTAACGGGCTCGATTGTGGCGCTGGCGCTCATGGTGGCGGCGTCGCTGTGGATCATTTCCACCCGCGTCAAACCATGAGCGCGATCATCCAGGCCATCGAGTTGAGCCGCTGGTATGGCATTGTGATGGGCTTGAACAATGTCTCGTTCGAGATCGAGGCGGGGCTGACGGGCATTGTGGGCCCGAACGGCGCGGGGAAAAGCACGTTGATTTCGATCATCACCGGCCAGTTGAAGCCCAGCTCGGGAGCGCTGCATGTTTTTGGCGAATCGCCCTGGAACAATCCGTGTCTGTTGCAGCGCCTGGGCTACTGCCCGGAAGGCGAATCGGTCCCGAATGATTTGCGGCCGGTGGATTGGCTGTGCGGACTGGGCTTGATTTCCGGCCTGCCGCGCCACGAACTGCGCGCGCGCGCCGAGGCGATGCTGGACAAGGTGCGACTGCCGCGCGAAGCGTGGGGCAAGCGCCTTGGCCAATATTCCAAGGGCATGAAGCAGCGGGTGAAATTGGCGCAAGGTCTCTTGCACGAGCCCAGCCTGCTGGTGCTGGATGAGCCGATGAACGGCCTCGATCCGATGGGCCGCCAGGAAATTGCCACGACGCTCAAGGAATTGACGCAACGCGGCGTGAGCGTGCTGATTTCCAGCCACATCCTGGCGGAGCTGGAGTCAATCTGCAAAAACATCGTCGTGCTGAATTGGGGGCGGGTGCTGGCGTCGGGCGGTCAAAAAGAAATTCGCGCCGACATCAAGAATTGGTCGGAAGAATTGTCCATCGAATGCGACGCGCCGGAGAAACTGGCGCGGCGCTTGTTTGACGCCGGAATGCTGGCGGGCTTCGATCTGGAGGAGGAGAACGAGGTGTTGCGCATCCGGGTGAAGGACGCGGCGACGTTTTACGCGCAGTGGACCAGTCTGCTGTTGCAGAGCGAAGTGACCGTTTATGGCATTCGCAGCCAGAGCAGCTCGCTCAAAAACATTTTTGACAAGGTGACCGAATGAACGCTCCGTCTTCCACCGCCGCGAGGCCGGGTTTTGGGGCGATTTTGCGCGGCGTCTGGCTTTTGACCTGGCGCGGCCGCTGGACGTGGCGCGGGATGGGCTGGCCGGCGCTGGCGTTGTTCATTCTGCCGGCTTTGGCGTACATTTGCGCGGCGCCGTATCATCGCGAGTCGATGGAGTTGATCAACGAGCCCGAGGCGCACTTGCAACGAGTGGCTCACGGATTGGAGCGCGGCGGATTTCCACTGAGCGCGAAACAACGGGCCGACCTGGAAGTGGTGTTCAACGAGGAATACGCCCGGGCGCGCAAAACTGAAACGGCCGATCTGCCGTCGGCGGAGGCGGCGCGCGCGCAGATCGAGGAGCTTAATGAATGGAACCGCCGTTTAACCGAGCGGGTGGAGGCGATTCTGGAGCCCCGGCAATTTGCGCGGTTTCAAACCTCGCAAAAACAACTGCTCAAGGCGCAAACGCGGGAGGTCAATCGTCCGCGCTGGAGCAGCGGCGAGGCTTTCTACCGTTTGTTGATCGATTTCTATTTCCTGATTTTGTTTCCCTTTGAGTGTGTCCGGTCGTGCGGAGCGCTGATCCGCGACGAATTGCAGGCCGACACGCTGGGATTTTTGCTTACCCGCCCCGCGCCGCGGTTTGTCATTGTGCTGGCCAAGTATATTTCGCAGGTGTTCTGGCTGTATGTTCATCTGCTCGTGCAAACGCTGCTGCTGTTTGCGGTGGGAGCGTGGCGGGACGTGCCTTCGGTCTGGGGTGTGCTGGGTTGGTTTCTCGTCGCGCAAACCCTGGCGGCGCCCGCATGGAGCGCGTTAGGCTTGTTGCTGGGGCTGCTGACCAATCGTTATGTGGCTGTGGCGCTGGTTTATGGGGCGGTGGTGGAGTTTGGCGTGGGGCTCATCCCCACCAACATCAAGATTCTTTCGTTGAGCCGCCAATTGCAGACCTTGCTCGCGAATAATTCCACGCTGCAGTCGATTTTTGACTGGTCGGATGTGGGTGTGTGGACACCCGTCGCGGCTTTGCTTGTGGGCACATTGCTTTTCCTCGGCGGCGCGGCGGCGCTTTTCACCTTCCGCGAATATCATCAAAATGCGGAGATGCAAAAATGAGCGTGGCGGGCGCAACTTGCCAATTGCGTTGGTGTTTCTTTTCGCGGAACGATATATTGTGACCATGGATTTGCAACGGTTGCTGGCCTGCTGTCTTGTGCTGGGAGCGACGGCTCCCGTCTGGGCGGCGGAAGAGCCGGACGCCAATCCCTACGCGGTCATCTCCGAGCGCAATGTGTTCCATTTGAATCCGCCTCCGCCGCCGGCGCCTCCGCCCGAAGCTCCCAAGGCCGACCTGCCGGTGATCAAAATCACGGGCATCGTCAAAATCGCCAATCGGATTCGGGCGCTCTTTGTCAGCCAGCCGAAAAACGGCAAGGAGACGCCGACGTATTTTAATTTGGGGGAAGGGGAGCGCGACGGAATTTTGCAGGTGGTGAAAATTTATCCGGACGACCAAAAGGTCGATGTCATCAACTCGGGCACGCCGGCCACTTTGACGGTGAAGGAGGACAGCCTGGCCAAGAACGAAGGTCCGGCCCCCGCCGCGGCGCCAGGCGCGCCCGGAACTCCCGGCGGACCGGGAGCCCCCGGCGGACCGCGGGCGCCCGGATTTCCCAACATGCCGCCGTTGCCCGGTGGGGTGCGCCGCACGCCCGTCCCAAGTTTTCCGGGGATGTCGCCCCCCGCGCCGGAAGCGCCCGCCGGCGGCGGAACGCCCTTTGCCTTTCCCACGCGCACCCCGCGCCGTATTCCTCTCGGGCCTAACGGCGCGGCGCCGCAGTAGGCCGGCGGTGATTCCTGCGTCTCGTGGCTGTTTGGCAGCCGCTTTAGCTTGCGCCCTCGGGGTGGTTGCGGTATCAAAGGGCGTCTTCAACTGTTGTCCCAATCAACCAAAAACCAACCGCAACCATGAAGAAAATTGCCTCAGTATTGCTTTCTCTCGCCCTTAGTTTCCTCCTGCCATCATTCGGTTTCGCCGCCACCACCGCCTTTACGTATTCCGGCCATTTGGCGGACGCGGGACAACCCGCCAATGGGTTCTATGCTTTCAAATTTACTTTATTTGACTCCAGCATCTCGGGCGCAACTGTCGGCGCCCCGGTCACTCTGCCTTCGACCGGGGTGACCAACGGGCTCTTTACCGTCACCCTTGATTTTGGCAGCCAATTTCCCGGGGCCGATCGGTGGCTCGAAATCGCTGTCAGTTCCAACAATGCGCCCTTCATCACGTTGAGCCCGCGCCAGGCGCTCACCCCCACGCCGTATGCCATTACAGCGTCTGCCATTTCGGGCCCGGTAGGCTTTGGACAACTCCCGCTGGGTCTCCTGACGAACAATGCCGCCGGGGCCTCTCTATCGGGTAATTTCTTCGGCAACTTCGGGGGAACCTTCTTCGGCAGCGGCGGCTCCTTAACCGGCCTCAATCCCGCCAACCTCAGCGCCGGATCCGCCGCCATCAATATCACGGGCAACGCCGCCACCGCCACCTACGCCACCAATGCCGCTGTCGCCGCCACGGCGGTCACGACCGCGTCGGCAGTGAACGCCCAAAACGCCACGGTCGCCACCTTGGCCCTTAATTTCACCAATCCCATTGTTGACGCTCAACTCAGCTCCAACATCGTCCGCCTCGACGGGTCGAACTATTTTACCGGGCCCCAAATTCTCAAAAGTCCGCTTCTGGCCACCAATCCCGCCAACCAAATCGCTGGCGTTTTTAGCGGCAACGGCTCCGCCCTGACTTCCGTCACCGCCGTTTCCGCCGCGGTGGCCCTGACTTATACGAATGCCATCGCCGATGCGCAACTCGGGTCCAATATTCCGCGGCTGAATGGCACAAACTTGTTCACGGGTTCCAACATGTTGAGCGGTCTGCTCATTGCCACCAACCCGGCCAACCGCCTGTTTGGAGCGTTTTCCGGCAATGCCAGCGGTTTGACCAACTTGCTGCTGTCCCAGACGGCAGGCGCCTTGTCGGCCTCCCAATTACCTCCGGGGGTTGTCACCAACGGCGCGGGCGGTGTGACCCTCACGGGCAACTTCATTGGCAATTTTTCGGGGCTGGGCTACAGCCCGTCCAACTTCGGCGGCGCCCTTACTGTCACCCCCGTGCCGCTGGTGCAGGGCGTGACCGGCGGAGGCGGAGCAGCGGTGCTGGAGGGCGGCGGCCATGCGGGCATCGCCTCCACCGTTTCCGGCGGCGGTTTCCAGATTTATGACGTGTCTGTTCCCGCCAATCCGGTGTATGTCTCCACCGCCGATTCCGGGCATTTCAGCAGCGCCGTCGCGGGGGGCAACAACGGAGCTCTTTATTTCCTCGGCAACAGTGCGCTCGACGCGTACTCGTTCACCAACATTCTTGCGCCCGCCCTGCTGTGGAAGACGAACCTTCCGAACACCGCCTCCGGCTTGGCCACTGTCAACAACTCCCTGGTGGTCGGGGGTTATCCGTGGGTGGCGATCTATGACGTTTCCAATCCGCTGGGCCCGGTGCAATTGGCGCAAATTGCCGCCACGCCCCCCTTCGCCATCGCGGCGGACGCCAACAACAGGCTTTATGTGGCAACCACAGCTTCGCTGCGAATTTATTCGCTGGCCAATCCGGCTTCGCCGGTTTTTTTGGGCTCCGTGGCTTGTCCGTTTCTCTCTAATATTAATATTGACAACGGCCGGGCGTTTGCCGCCTGTGGCGCGGCCGGTTTTCGCATCTACGATGTCTCCGATCCGGCCAATCCCTTCCTGCTCGCCACCGTGACCAACGCCGCCAGCGGCATCACCACCGTCCGGGTCTTGCCGGTGGGCAATCGCTGTTACGTGGCCAATTATGGCGAAGGCCTTCACGTTTACGACATCAGCGTCATCACCAATCCCGTCAGCCTGACGGTGTACACGAACTCCCGTTTTCCCAATGACGTCACCGTGGACGGGGCCTATGCCTATGTATCGGATGCGGATGACGGCCTGAGGATTTACGCGGTGGGCGATGTGGCCAATTTCACTTCGGGCTCGCCTGGGAATGGGGCCCTCAATGGCGCCATCGGCGTGACCATCTCGGGCGGCGGCGCCCAGACGTACGTGGCCGGCCAGCAGCAGGGCCAAAGTCAATCCGTCGGCGGCCCTAATACGGTCGCTGCGGACTTCGGCGCGATCGGCGGCGGAGTCAACAACACCATCCTGCCGGGGGCCAGCGGGGCCACCATTGCGGGCGGCATCCTTGGCCATATCGGCTCCAACTCGCTCGTCTCAGTCATCGGGGGCGGTTACAACAATTCGATCGGCGATAACTCCCAGAACTCCGTGATAAGTGGCGGCGATTCCGGCGTCATCGGCAGCCAATCCTCGACCTCCGTCATCGCCGGCGGCGGGAAAAACGCGATCGGCACGAACTGTCAAAACTCCACCATCAGCGGCGGCGGCAACAATCGCATCAGCGACAATTCACCCAATTCCACCATCCCTGGCGGCCGGAACAATCTCGTCACGGCCAGCTACGCGTTCGCCGCCGGGAACCAGGCATCGGCCGCTCATCAGGGCGCGTTTGTCTGGGCTGATTCTCAAGGCGGAACTTTTTCTTCCTCCGCCAATGACTCGGTAAGTTTCCGCGCGCAAGGGGGGGTGCGCTTTACTGGCGGCAACTCAGGCAACAATAACACCACAGTTTCCTGGAGTCCGGGCAACGCGAGTTGGTCCTTCACGAGCGATCGCAACGCGAAAGACCACATCACCGCGGTCAATCCTCAATCGATCCTGGATAAAGTTTCGCATCTCCCCATCGTCGAGTGGAACTATACCGGCTTCGGGCAGCGGCACATCGGACCCATGGCCCAGGATTTCCATGCGCAATTTCCGCTCAATGAAAATGACAAGGCGCTGAACGATGCCGACCTCCATGGCGTCGCCCTCGCCTCCATCCAGGCGCTCAATCAGAAACTCGCTGAAAAAGAGGCCCGCATCTCAGAACTCGAACAGCGGCTCGACCGGCTCGAACGCCTCGTCAATGCCACCGCTCATTCTGCCACGATCCCATAACCCAGCTCCGGACCGGACGTCTGCCTAAATCGTCTTGTGGTATTGCTGCTCGTGGGCGGCGGCGATGAAGCCCTTGAACAAGGGATGCGGCTGGTTGGGTTTGCTCTGAAATTCCGGATGGAACTGGCAGGCGATGTAGAAGGGATGCGCGGGCAATTCGATCACCTCGATCAGTTTGCCGTCAGGCGATGAGCCGCTGAAGACGAAGCCCGCCGAGGTGAATTGGTCGCGATAGGCGTTGTTAAATTCGTAACGATGACGGTGCCGCTCGTTGATGACAAAGGCGCCGTAAAGGCGGTTGGCCTTGGAGCCCACGACCAATTGGCAGGCCTGGCGCCCGAGGCGCATCGTGCCGCCCTTGGTGGTGACATTGCGTTGCTCGTCGAGGAGGGCAATGACCGGGTGCGGCGTCTCGGTGTCAAATTCAGTGGAATGGGCTTTCTCCAGCTTTAAAACATTCCGGGCAAATTCAATCGTGGCGATTTGCATGCCGAGGCAGAGGCCGAGATACGGGACATTTTTTTCCCGGGCGTATTGGGCGGCGATAATTTTGCCTTCAATCCCGCGTTCGCCGAAGCCGCCGGGCACGAGGATGCCTCCCAAGTCCTTGAGGCTGGCTTCAGGGCCAAATTTTTCAATCTGCTCGGCCTCGACTTTGACGATTTCGACGCCGCAATCGTTGGCCACGCCGCCGTGGATGATGGCTTCGTAAACCGATTTATAGGCATCGTGCAGTTCGATGTATTTGCCGACCACGCCGATGCGGACGCGATGGCGCGGGGCAAGGAGCTTGCGGATGATTTCCTGCCAATGCGACATGTTGGCGGGCGGAGTGTCAAGATGAAGCAGGCGGCAGACGAGATCATCCACGCGCTCCCGCTGCAAGACGAGCGGCAGTTCGTAAATGGTGTGCTCCACATCCCGCTCCTCGATCACGGCTTCGTAGGGAATGTTGCAGAAGAGGGAGATTTTTTCGCGCAACTCTTTCTCGAGCGGCTTTTCGCAGCGGCAAACCAGAATGTGCGGGGTGATGCCGATTTCGCGCAATTTGGCGACGGATTGTTGGGTGGGCTTGGACTTTAATTCCCCGGCCGCCTTGATGAAAGGCACGTAGGTGACGTGCATGAAAATGGCGTTGTTATAGCCCACGCGCAGGGCGAATTCGCGGATGGCTTCCAGAAACGGCAGGCCTTCAATGTCGCCCGTGGTGCCGCCGATTTCCGTGATGACAACATCGGACTTGGAGCGTTCGGCGAGCAAATGAATGCGGTTTTGGATTTCGTCCGTGATGTGCGGGATGACCTGGACGGTTTTGCCGAGATAATCGCCGCGGCGCTCTTTATCGAGGACCGTCTGATAGACCTGGCCGCTGGTGAGGTTGTTCATGCGGCTGAGCTTCACATTGGTGAAGCGCTCGTAATGGCCGAGGTCGAGGTCGGTTTCGGCGCCGTCGTCCAGCACATACACTTCGCCGTGCTGATAGGGATTCATCGTGCCGGGATCGACGTTCAGATAGGGATCGAACTTTTGCAGCGTCACTTTGAGGCCGCGATGCTCCAGGAGCGTGCCCAGCGCCGCCGCCGTCAGGCCTTTGCCCAGGGAACTGACCACACCGCCCGTTACAAAAATAAATTTCATCGCTCGGCTTGTTGCAAAAATTGCTCCACTTTTTTCACATCGGCCGGAATGTCCACGCCGATGCTGTCATACTTGACCTTGACGACGGCCATTTGAATGCCGAATTCCAAGGCGCGCAGTTGCTCCAGTTTTTCGGCCCGCTCCAGCGGCGACACCGGGAAACGCACCAACCGCAGCAACGCCGCGCGGCGGTAACCGTAAATTCCCAGGTGCTTCAAAAACGGAAATGCCGCCAACTGCTCGGCGCCGCTGGCGGCGTCGCGGACAAACGGGATCGTGCGCCGTGAGAAATATAAAGCGCGACCGGCGGCGTTGACAACGACTTTCACGATGTTGGGATTGTCCAGCTCGGCCAAATCCGTCAACGGCGTGGCGGCGGTGGACATTTCCTCCTGGGAGAGGGCGGCGGCCACCGCATCGATGACGGCGGGATCGATCAACGGCTCGTCACCCTGGATATTGATCACGGCGTCGCACTGAAAATTCTGGACGACTTCCGCGATGCGGTCGGAGCCGCTGGGGTGATCGGGCCGGGTCATCTCGGCGCGGCAGAAATTTTGCGCAACTTCCCAAATGCGGGTGTCGTCGGTGGCGACGATCACTTCATCGAGGGAGCGCGCTTTCTGGCAGCGTTCGACGACGTGCTGGATAAGCGGCTTGCGGGCGATCAGGGCGAGGGGCTTGCCCGGAAAACGAGTGGAACCATAGCGCGCGGGAATGATGCCAAAGATTTTCATTTGAGAATGGCGTCGGCAGCCGCGGCGAGATTGTCCACCACGAGGGCGGCGCCGGAGTTTTTCTCGTGTTTGCGGCCATAGCCGGTGCGAACCAACAGGCTTTTTTTCACGCCGGCGTTCCAACCGCATTCGAGATCGATCAATTTGTCGCCGATCATGTAACACTCCGCCAGGTCGAGTTGGAAGGCGTCGCGCGCGTCAAACAGAAATTTGGGGGAAGGCTTGCGCCCCTGGCTGGGCTGATCCGGCGCCTCCGGGGCGATGTAGGTGGCGTGGAGCTTGACGCCGCCCTGGGCGAGCAACTCGGAAAGGCGCGCGTTCACCTTGGCGACATCGTCCAGGGTGAAATAGCCACGGCCGACGCCGGATTGGTTGGACACCATGATGAGCAGGAAACCGGCGTCCATGAGGCGGCGCAACGCGGCGGCGGCGCCGGGGAAGACCGCGACATCTTCGGGCTTGGAAAGGTATTCCTTCTCCTCAATCAAGGTGCCGTCACGGTCCAGAAAAACAGCGCGATTCAGTTTCATGGAAATGCTACCAGCGATGATGGACCAGCGGACGGATGTCGTCGTCGTAAATTTTCTTGATGGCTTCCAATTGCGGCGCGGTTAGCGGCGGCAGGTCGGAAGCGCGGGCGTTGTCCTCGATTTGCGCGGGGCGGCGGATGCCGGGGATGACGCAGCCAATGGCGTCAAACATCAGAATCCAGCGCAGGGCGAGTTGGGGCAGCGTGGCGCCAGACGAGAGCAGGGCGCGAATTTTTTCCACGGCGCGCAGGCCGGTTTCGTAATCCACGCCGGAAAAGGTTTCGCCTCGGTCGAAGGCTTCGCCATGCCGATTGAACTGGCGATGGTCATCGGCGGCGAATTGGGATTGGGCTGTGAGTTTGCCGCTGAGGAGGCCGCTGGCCAGCGGGACGCGCGCGATGATGCCGATGTTCCGCCGCCGCGCTTCCGTGAAAAACAATTCCGACGGCCGATGCCGGAACATATTAAAAATAATCTGCACCGTTTTGACGTTGGGATACTCAATGGCTTTGAGGGCCTCCTCCACTTTTTCGACGCTCACGCCGTAGTGGCGGATTTTGCCGGCCTTGGTCAAATCATCCAGGAACCCAAAAACTTCGGGGCGGTAATAGACCTCGGTGGGGGGGCAATGCAACTGGAGGAGGTCGAGGGCCTCCGTCCCGAGATTTTGCAGGCTGCGCTCCACGAAGGCGGTGAGATTTTTGGCGTTGTAACCGTCGGCGTTATGGGGCGAGAGACGGCGTCCGGCTTTGGTGGCGACGTGGAATTTTTCGGAGCGTTCGCGCCGCAATTGGGCAATCAGGCGTTCACTGCGGCCATCGCCATAAACGTCCGCCGTGTCAATAAAGTTGACCCCCAGATCGAGCGCCTTTTTCAGGCTGGCGAGGGATTCGGCTTCATCCTGCGCGCCCCACGCGCCGCCGATGGCCCACGCGCCGAAGCTGACTTCGGAAACTTTCCAACCCGTGCGGCCGAAATCGCGGTATTTCATGGCGGGATATAATGCCGTCGAACTAGCGGGAATCAAGACCGGCGAAAATCTGAAAAGGATGAAAACAGCCGAGGGATAACAAAGTTAAAGGCGTTTATGGCCCGCTAATTGTTGGGCGATGGATTTGTTGCGAATGGCGAACCGGGTCACAAAAAAACGGTAAAGAATGCGAAACGGCCAGAGCGATTGCGTCCGATTATGAGCGATTAACGCGTTCGTGGTCGCTATGAGGTGGTTCGCGTAGGGTTCGGCGAAGGGCTGCAACCGCCAGCCGAGATTGACCGTAAGGTATTGCTCTCCCTCGAGATGGCGTTGCCATAGTTCGGGCGGCGGACATTTGGGGAAACTTTGAATGTAACCCCGGGGGTGTTGATAAAGCCCATTGCTGCCGCTATTGCTGGTCTCGAGGTTTCCCGAGGCGTCAAAGAAACTGTCAATGCAACAGCTCGTAAAAGAATGGAATAAGAAACTAAAATACCGAGGTTGGTCCTTTTGTTTGAAGACCGACACTTGCGCCATTCCAAAGCGAAAGCTGCAATGGTATTCCAGCAGTTGGGCGTTCAACCACTGCTCGTAGCGGAGAATAAAGGCCTCCTTTTCGGGCGGCAGCCCGCCTGGAAGCATTACAAACAACTTTTCGGCCGAGCTGATCGCGCGGGTATGCTGATAAATGACCAGGGCCAGGACGAGGATTAGCGCTAGCACGGAGAAAGGCAGGCCTTCCCAAAAGCTGAGATGAAGCTGGGGAATCCAAGGGGTTGCGAATCGTACAATTAGAAGAGGAAGAAACATGACGATAAGTGTTTTGGCGTGTTTCATTTTATCGAAAGAGGAGTTGGGCGAGTCGCGGGCATGATTTTATCTTTAAGGGTGATTGCCATGATACAAGCAGAAAAAGGCGGGGTCTGTTTGAGGCTCGACGGGAGCGAAGGGAGGGGCTACTAGGGTGCGTATGCTTTCGAATTTTTCGTTTCCGACGAAGGTGGTGTTTGGGGCTGGGGCGGCGCGCGAGGCGGCGGGGATTCTGGCGGCGGCCGGCGCCAAAAATCCACTGGTGGTGACGGATGCCGGGGTGCGGCGGACGGAGGCGTTCGCGAAGGTGATGGCGGCGGGCGGGGGGAAATGGCCGGTGTTCGCGGAGGTGCATCCGAACCCAATGAATGATGACGTGGAGGCGGCGTTTGCGGCTTATCGGGCGCAGGACTGCGACGCGGTGGTGGCGCTCGGCGGCGGCAGCGCGCTGGACGTCGGGAAAATCATTCGTCTGCGCGTGAAGCGCCCGGAGAAAAAGTTGGAGGAATTCGATTTTGGGGCGGATTGGAGCGGGCTGGCGCCATTGGTGACGATTCCGACCACGGCCGGGACGGGAAGCGAAGTGGGGCGGAGTTCGGTGATTATTTTCGGCAACGTCAAAAAGTGTATTTTCCATCCGGCGCTGCTGGCGACGGCGGCGATTCTCGATCCGGAATTGACGGTAGGCTTGCCGCCGCGCCTCACGGCGGCGACCGGCGCGGATGCGCTCACGCATGGCATCGAATCATTCACGTCGCCGGTGTTTCATCCGCTGTGCGATGGAATTGCGCTAGAGGCAATCCATTTGATCGCGCAGGCGCTCCCGCGCGCGGTCAAGAACGGCGCGGACATCGAGGCGCGAGGCTTGATGCTGGTGGCGGCGATGATGGGAGGGATTGCGTTTCAGAAGGATTTGGGCGCGGCCCATTCGTTATCACACCCGTTGTCGTCGCTGTGCGGGCTGCATCACGGCACGGCAAACGCGCTGACGCTGCCCGTGGTGATGGAATTTAACGCGGCACGCCAACCGGGGCTGTATCGGCGGGTGGGCTTGGCATTCGACTTGACGGATACCTCGGACCAGGCCGTGACGCGGCGCGTGCGGGAATTCCTGGAAGAAATCGGTTTGACAGGCGGCCTGGCAGCGCACGGAGTCAAACCGGAGCAGCTTGAGGCGCTGGCGGACCAGGCGTTCGCGGATTCGTGTCATTTGACGAATCCTGTTCCGACGACGCGCGAGGATTTGCTGAATCTGTATCGGAAGGCGATGTAACCACTCAGCGGTGCCGGGCGGCGAAGGCTTCGTCGAGGCGGCGCAGGCGGCGGGAGAGATCGCGGGCGATGTTGAGGAGGAGGATGCCGTATTGGGCGGGGAGCTTGACGTAGAGATGGTGGAAGGCGCAGGAGGGAACCTTGAAAATCACGCAGCGCTCGATGGCCTGGGCGGTGGCCGCGCGCGGCGCCGGCTCGAGGATGCACATTTCACCGAAGAAATCGCCGGCGGGGATGATCGCCAGTTCAGTTTGGCTGGGTTCGCCGAAATGTTTGATGATGCGCACGGAGCCGCTGCCCAGCAGAAACATGCAATGATTGGATTCGCCTTCGCGGGCAATGATGGCGCCGGCAGGAACCACGCTTTTCTCGGCTTCCTCGAGAAATATTTCCAGGGCGGCGTGCTCAAGGCCGGCAAAGATGGGGACGGTTTTTAAAAGTCGATCCATGCGTGGACGGAGGATGACACGGATGGGCCGGGATGGAAAGAGGGCGGTTGATCAGGGGAGATTTTCCGGCGGGCCCAGGTAGCTCGGCGGAAGCGGGCCGGCGGCGACGACGATTTTTTGGAGGACCAGGCCGGGATCGACCATGCTGATTTTCAGCGTGTGCGTTCCAGAGGAAAGGTGATGAGTGGAGGTAAGGATGCGGGCGCTGTCACGCACGGAGGCTTCCCAGTCGGCTAACTTGTTCCTGGCCAAAACGTCGATCACTTGCGGCGGTTCGTCGTCGAAAGCGACGGCGTAGCGAAGCCCGCGGTTGGGGACGAAGTTCAAGGTGGGGGCAACGGTGGCCTGCACCGTGACGGCGTTCGTTGCGAGGTTGGTCAAATTAACCGCGTATTCAAGGGTGGGCGCAGCCGCGGGCGGCAGAACGCTCGGCGTGGTGGTGGGAAAAATGGCCATGGACGAGAGGGTGCGGCCATAATCGGGAATGACATCCCAATGGGCGGCGGGCGTATCGGTTTTGCGGGTGTAATGTTCGGCTTCGATGGACACGTAAGCCGGAAGGGGCGGCGGCGGCGCGGCGGAGGATTCGACCGGGGCGGCCACGGATGGGATTTTGTTGACAGGAGGCTGCTGCCAGTAGGTGTAGCCGATGTGGGTCTGGTCCATCATGTGGTTCCATTTGCCGTGGGCGAGGGTATGGTTGAAATAGGCGGAGAGCTCGGCGTCTTTTTGAAAGAGATTGGTGGTGAGCGGGCCGTTGCCCTCGGCGGCGGCGAGATACATCTGGTTCAGATTGGCGCAGGCCAGGACGGGGTGTAGCACCAGTTCGTAATAGGCATCGCGCGTGTCGGAGGGCAAAAGTTCGTTGAGGCGCGAAGCCTCGGCGGCCAGGGCAGTCCAATTCGACACGACGGTGGGGAACTCCTGGAAATTGGTGAGATTAAACGTGTGGGCGTCGAGCAGTTCCGGTTTGCGTCGCGCATTCCACTTGGTGTATTGGGCGACGACCTGCGCGATTTCCGGGGCGTGGGCGGGGCCGAATTCGCGGGCGGCCCAGAGGCGGGTGAATTCGGAGATGCGTTCCTTGGGCCAGGCGGAGGGGTTCCACGCGAGCGTCAAAAAGAATTCCGTGGGGAACATGACATGGTGAAGATGGCCGACGTTCACGATCCAAATGCGATCCGCGCCGTAATCGTAGGCCAGATTCATTTGCTCCCAGATTTTGGGCAGCTGCACGGTGTTGAGCCATTTGTAATTGCGCGGGCCGCCGACGTAATCGAAATGGTAATAGACGCCGGCGCCCCCAACGCGGTGGCGCTCCTCGGGCGTGGGCAGGCGGCGAATGTTGCCCCAATTGTCATCGCACCAGAGCAGGGTGACGTCGTCGGGCACGCGCATGCCTTTTTCGTAATATTCCTGGACCTCCTTGTAGAGCGCCCAAAGCTGGGGGACGGAAGCCGCGTTGGTGTGCATGACATCGGTGATGATGTCGCGCTGCGCGGCGACGATTTTTTCCAGCAAGGCGATGTTGGCATCCTCGGACATGGGGGTGTCGATCTTGCCCCGCATGGCGATGGTGATGATGTTTTCGTAGGGGTGGTTGCGCTCCACGCCGTCGCGCCAGAATTTTTTCAGCTCGTTGGGGGATTTGTCGTAATTCCATTGCCCGGCGGTGTAGCCGAGACGGTTCCATTCCTTGTCCGCGCGCATCATGGGCTCCACATGCGAGGTGCCCATGACAATGCCATAAGCGTCGGCGAGACGGGGATTTTCGGCGTCGTCCTCGTTGAAGCAATTATTCCACATGGCGGGCCAGAGATAGTTGGCCTTGAGGCGGAGGAGCAGCTCGAAAATGTTGGTGTAGAACTTGTGGTTGTAATCGCCGTAGTTCTGCTTGACCCAATCGGTGAGATCGGGCGCTTCGTCGTTGAGAAAAATGCCGCGGTATTTGACGGCGGGCGGCGGCGAAACGGACGGAGCCGGATTCACGAACAGGGCCGCGCTATGTTTGTCGGGAACGTCGGCAAAGAAATGCCACGGCGAAACGCCGATCTGCTCGGAAAGGTCGTAAATCCCGTAAATGGCGCCGCGTTTGTCGCTGCCGGCGATGACGAGAGCCGAGGAAAGTTCCGGGGTCGGGTGAGGCACGACGACACGCACGTAAGACTCCCATTTTCCGGCGATGGCGGAGACGTCGATTTTTCCGGACTGCACAAGGCGATCGATCAACGCGGAGTGACCGAGGGAGCCGACAATGATGGCGGAATCGGCGGAGGTCCGCGGGGAAAAACCGGTGACGCGGTGCAGGTCAGATTCGAGATCGCCGGCAGCCCGGATGACGCCCCAAAAATCGTTGGAATCCACCAGCAGCGGAGCGGTGAAGCCATCGTGCGCGAGGGGAAAGGCGCCGGGGGCGGCGTTGGTGGAGACCCACGACGGCAGGCCCAGCGCATGGACGGAGGGCGCAACGACTAAGGCAAGCCAGGCAAGGAGGCAGCGGCGCATGGGATGACTTTAGCGGGGGCGCGGTTCGTTTGACATGGATTATGCTACGCAAGGTTTTGGGCGGGCGAGTTTTGCGGTGTCAAGCGGCGCAATCGCGCTTGCGCTGGCGCGCGGCGTCCTTATGATTGGCGCCATGGCCAAAGTGCTCTTGATTGATGACGAGGTGACCATGGTGCAGATGGTCACGGAACTTTTGCGTCGCGAGGGGCATGAGGTGTTTCCGTTCAGCAATTTCAAGGACGCGATGGAGACGCTCGACGCGCAAAGGCCGGAGCTGGTGATCACCGACCTGTATCTGGACAAGACGCGGACCCATGGGCTGGAAATTCTGGAGAAGGCGCGTTCGCTGAACCCGCCCTCCACCGTGATCATGATCACGGCCTACGCGACCATCGAGACAGCGGTGGACGCAATGAAAAAGGGCGCCTTCGATTACCTGGAGAAGCCGTTCAAGGTGGACGATTTGCGGTTGTGCATCCGCCGGGCGCTTTCCTACAACGACGCCATTTCCGAGAATGTTTACCTGCGCAAACAACTGCGGAAAAAATATCAATTCAACCAGTTGATCGGGAATTCGCCGCAGATGCAGGCGGTGTTCAAGATGATTGAGCGCGTGGCGGACACGGACAGCACGATTTTGATTTTGGGCGAGAGCGGGACCGGCAAGGAATTGGTGGCGCGGGCGCTGCATTTTAACAGCCGCCGCCAGTTTGCGCCGTTCATTCCGATTAATTGCAGCGCGTTGCCGGAGAATTTATTGGAATCCGAGTTGTTCGGGCATTGCAAAGGCGCCTTCACCGGCGCGATCAACGACAAGAAGGGGCTTTTTCAAGAGGCGGATGGCGGGACGATTTTCCTCGATGAAATTGGATCGATGCCGCCGGTGCTGCAAAGCCGGTTGTTGCGCGTGTTGCAGGAAAAGGAAGTGCGCCGCGTGGGCGACAACGTGCCGGTGAGCGTGAACGTGCGCGTCCTGGCCGCGACCAATGAGCCGCTGGAACGGCGCATCAAAGAAGGAACGTTCCGCGAGGATTTATATTACCGGCTGAACGTGATTCCAATCATGCTGCCCTCGCTGCGCGATCGGAAGGAAGATGTGCCGGTGCTGACGATGCATTTTCTGCGGAACAAGGTGGATTCGCGGACGGGCAGCATGTTCCAAATCACGCGCAAAGCGCTGGATGTCCTGACGGCGCATGATTGGCCGGGCAATGTGCGCGAATTGGAAAACGCGATCGAACGCGCCTGCGCGCTGTGCGAGAACGCCGTGATCAAGGCGGCGGACCTGCCGCCGGCGGTGGGCGGAAAAGTTTTGTCCGACGCGGCGGAAGAAGTGGTGGAGACACCGAGCGTGGAGCCGGAAATGGTCGGCGGCATTGCCATCGGCGGGCAGGGGGCCGGGACGCAAACTTCCACGACCCAGCCGCTGGGGGCGTTGCGGGATTTTCTGCGCGAACAAGAACTGAGCTACGTCAACCGCGCGCTGGCCCAGACGGGCGGCGACAAGGAAAAAGCGGCGGAATTGCTGGGCGTCAGCGTGGCGACGCTGTATCGGAAATTGGCGGAGGAAGAAGGGTCTTAGAAGAGTTCAAAGAGTGTGCCTAGGCCCACTCTTTGAGTTGGGAAACAAGGGAAACGAACTAGCGTTTCTTGGATTTTTTCGCGGGAGCGGCTTTCGCCTTCTTGGCAGGTTTAGACGCTTTGGAACTGCTTTTTTTGGATGTAGCCATGCCGCTATTTCGTCCTTTTCACCCGGAAAGTCAACTAAATTAAAAGTTAAAGTTTATGTTTGGCGAGTTCGACGACGATGTAGCCGCCGTGAATGAGGGCCAGGCCCAGCAGACAAATCCCCGACCCTTGCTCCATCCGCAGCAATGTTTTGTCGGTGAATTTTTTGTGTCCGAGTGAAACGGCGTAGGCCAATCCGGCGAACCACGCGCTGATGCCCACCGCGACGCCGGCGATGCAGGAAATTTTCCCCGGCCAGGTGGACGGCACCCAATCGCGTGAGGTGAAATTGGCGGCCAGCACAATCCAAAACACGAACACGCCCGGATTGGCGAGGACTTGCACGACGCCGACCATGAAGCCCGAATGCGGATTGAGCTTGCCGGTGATTTTGGCCCCGAGGACCGACTTGGAGGCAACGGCGCTGGCGGTGAGAAAACGGATGCCGAGGTAAAGTAGAAAAACAAAACTGGTCAGCTCCAGGATGGCTTTGATCAGCCGGCCTTCGAAAACAGAAGCAAAACCGGTGAAGGCGATCGTGCAATAAATCAATTCCATGATCATGGCGCCGGCGCCAATCAGAAGAGCCCAGAGGAATCCGCGGCGGGCGCCTTCATTGATGATCGTCAAATTAACCGGGCCGACGGGAATGGACAGGAGCAGGCCGCTGATCAAACCCGTGACCGCGGCCAAAATATCGGGATGTTGCTCGAACATGTCAGGGCGTCAAAGTGGGGCTGTCATCGTCGTCATCCTCTTCTTCGATTTCGTGGCGGACCTTGTGCGAGATGCGCGGACGAATAAACCCGTAACAGAGGTAAATCGTGAAAATAATCGGCAGAATGACCGGCAGAATGTAGCCGCGCAGCACCAACAGGAAGCCGATGAAAATCACTGTCACCACCATTTTGGGGAAGGTGCGCCGCGCCTTGAGATCGAGGGTCTTGAATGACGGGTATTTGACTTCGCTCACCATCATCAAGGAGAGGAAAATCATCAGGCCGGGCAGAATGAGGCGCCACGGGCCGTTCGTGAAATCCGCCTCATTTTTGGCGCCCCACATCAGAAACAACGTCACAGAAGCAACCAAGCCGGCGGCGGCGGGAATGGGAAATCCGAGAAACTCCTTGCCGCCGCCCCCGCCCGCCATCGCCGCGAGACAATTGAAGCGGGCCAGACGCAGCGCGCCGCATATCAAATAAATAGAGGAGATGAACCAGCCGATTTCGGGATGATCGATAAAAACATCGTGGAGCACGACCCGATGCACGAGGAAGGCCGGGGCGGCGCCGAAGGAAATCAGATCCGCCAGCGAATCGAATTCCCGGCCAAAAGCGCTTTCCACCCCTCCCATGCGGGCGAGTCGCCCGTCGAGCAGGTCAAAAATGCAGGCCAGCAGGATGAAGCCAAGGGCGATCTTGATGTAAACGTAATTGATGGGATCGCCCGGGCGCCCGCGCGCCTCGACGATCTTCGTGAGCGCCACGAAGCCGCAGAACAGGTTGCCGGCCGTCATCAGGTTCGGCAGAAAATAGATTTTCAGCTGGGGCTGCGGTTTGTCGCCGACGGTTTCCATAATCAAGGTTTGGCCGCCATGATGGTTTCTCCGCCCACCACATGGTCGCCGAGCTTGACCATGATTTGGTAGTCAAGAGGAAGGTAAAGATCGCAGCGCGAGCCGAATTGAATGAGGCTGATGCGTTCGCCGCGGGCGACGACGTCGTCGAGTTTGACGAAGGGGACAATGCGCCGGGCGATCAGGCCGGCGATGAGGCGGAGGGCGATGCGTTCGTTGGGAACCTCCGTGGAATCAAAACCAATCAGGACATTTTCGTTGTGATTGGAGCAATCGGAGTTAATGGCGCTGAGAAACTGGCCGGCGGTGTGTGTGAGCAGCGTGACTTTGCCGGCGACCGGCGCGTTTTGCACATGAATATCAATCACCGACAAAAAAATGGAAATGCGATGACACGGCCCGCCGAGAAAGGGCACGTGGCATTGATCAATCAAATCCACTTTGCCATGCCCTGGCGCCACGGCGCGGCGCGGGGTGGCGGGCACGCGCGCCTCCGGGTCGCGGAAAAAATAAAGCGTGAAAATTGCCAGGAGCACCCAGACAAAGAAAAGAAACAGGGAAAGCCCCATCATGATTTCCGCGAAAATTTTCCCCAAAAAACCCATGACGGCCATGACGCAGATGGCAATAAGCGTCCAGCCAATGATTTTAAACCCGGCGCGGCGGGCCTCCCCAGCATGTTTCATCCCCTAACTAAAGCGTCAAGTGGACGAAAAATCAAAGCGCAAAAGGAAAATGACCCGGCGCGCCGGAAGCAGGCTCGACGGCACGAAGGCGGGGCGCCACAGTGGAAGGATATGAAGATCGAGATTTTGACGGCAGGAACCGGCGCCACGCCGAAGTCGGGCGACAAAGTGACCGTGCATTATACAGGCTGGCTGACGAGCGGCGCGAAGTTTGACAGCTCAGTCGATCGCGGCGACCCCTTCACGTTCGTCCTGGGAACCGGCCAGGTCATCCAGGGCTGGGACGAAGGCGTGGCCAAAATGCGGGTCGGCGAAAAATCCAAGCTGACGATTCCGCCCGAAATGGCGTACGGCAAGGCGGGCTATCCCGGCGCGATTCCGCCGAATTCCACATTGATATTTGAGGTGGAGTTGCTGAGTGTCAAATAGTAAGCTCGCGACATGATTTTTCCCAAATTATTGGCGACGGGCGTGGCATTGGCGATGGCGGTCGAGGCGCAAGCCGGCGGATGGCTGTTGGTTTGCAACAAGGGGGAGCAGACGCTGGGGATTATTGATCCGGTGAAAGGGCGGCAGGTGGCGGTGATTCCGGAGCAGGGGGTGACGGGGCATGAGGTCGTGGCGTCGAGTGATGGCGCGCTGGCGTTTGTGCCGATTTATGGGAATTCCGGGGTGGGCAAGCCGGGGACGGACGGGCAGTTGCTGCGGGTGGTGGATCTGGCGAAGCGCGAAATTGTGGCGACGGTGGATTTCGGCAAAGGAGTGCGCCCGCATTGCGCCGTGATCGGGCCGAAGAATCACCAGCTTTACGTGACCACCGAGGTGGAGAATTGCGTGACGGAAATCGATGCGAAGACTTTCAAAATTCTCGGGAAAATTCCGACGGGCCAGGCGGAGTCGCACATGCTGACGATCAGCAGCGACGGCCAGCGCGGTTACACGGCGAATGTGGGGCCGGGCACGGTTTCGGTCCTCGATATGACGGGCCGGAAAACGGTGACGATCATTCCCATCTCGAAACAGACGCAGCGGATTTCGATTTCCACGGATGACAAATGGGTGTTCACGGCGGACCAAACGGCGCCGCGGATGGCGCTGGTGGACACGGCCAAAAACGCGGTGGGCGGCTGGATTCAGTTGCCGGCGACGGCTTATGGGACGGCGCCCACGCCCGATGGCCGTTGGCTGGTCGCGGCGCTGCCGGGCGCCAACCAGGTGGCTATTATTGACTTAAAGAAGGGGGCAGTGGCGCAGACGCTGGATGTGCCGCCGGCGCCGCAGGAAGTCGTGTTGCAGGCGGATGGCGCGTTGGCCTATGTGTCGTGCGACGCCTCCCACGAAATCGCGGTGATTGACACCAAATTCTGGAAGGTGACGAAACTGATCAACGCGGGCAAGGGAGCGGACGGCCTCGCCTGGGCGAAATAGGCTCCGCGCCGCTTAAGAGCCGCGGATGGATTGCTTTTTTTCCTCCAACTCGGCTTGCAGCGTTTTGCGCTCGCTGATGAGTTGTTTTTCAATTTGGGCGAGGGCTTCGTAATCGCTTTTCGCGGCGGCGGCCGCGAGAGTGTCTTTGAGGAAAATTTCGCGTTCGGCGATTTTCGCTTTGTATTTGGCCTCCAGCTCGGCGAGCTGCTTCTTCTGTTCGTCAGTGACCTTGGCGGCGGGAGCGGTCTTGTTGAGGCGCTCCATGGCGAGTTCGTAGGATGATTTCATGGGTTCTTTTTCTTCCAGGGCATTTCGGGAAATTTTTGCGGTGGCGGCGGTGGTTTGGGTTTGGCCAGCTCCAAGTCCGGCGAGGATGGCGGCGGTGGAGGGGCCATGTTCCCGCGCCAGGAGGCGATGCGGGCCTGGACGGCGTGATGTTCGGCGGTGGGCTTGTCGCCGCTGCGCATATACGCGCGGGAAAGATTGGTGTGCACCATCTGATCGTGGGGCTGCAGGGCTTCGGCTTTGTGGCCCTCGGCAATCGCCGCGGCAAAATCGCCCTTGGCAAAGTAGGCGCCGCCCAGCGCGAGTTGGGCTTCAAAATTCGCGGGATCCTGCGCCAGGATCGATTGCAGCAGCGTGATCGCGCCGTCGCAATTTCCCGATGTAAAAAGAAACATCGCTTCGTCAAATTGTTCCTGCGCGCCAGCCATGGCCATCAGCATACCGGAGGCGCGCTAAGATGCCAAGGCGCGGCCTGCGAGCCACCCGGTGGTCCAGGCGGCCTGGAAATTGAACCCGCCGGTGATGCCGTCAATGTCGAGCAGTTCGCCCGCAAAATAAAGCCCGGGACAAAGCCGGCTCTCCATCGTTTGAAAATTGACTTCCTTCAGGCGCACGCCGCCGCAGGTGACGAACTCGTCTTTGTTGAGGCTTTTGCCGGTGACGGGAAATTCGGTGCGCATGAGCTGCTGAAGGAGCTGATGGCGCGCGGCGCGGGAGAGATCGGCATTGCGTAATTCCGGCGCAATGCCGGCGGCGAGGACGAGCTGCTCCCAGAGGCGCGCCGGAAGCGGCGCGATGGGGCATTTGGCCAGCAGGCGCGCGGGATCGGACGCGCGGCGTGCGGCCAGCGCCGCTTCCATCTGGCCGGCTTCCAGCCCGGGCAGCCAATGCACGCGCAACGGAAATGTGTAATTGACAGATTGCAGCGCCCGCGCCCCCCACGCCGAGAGGCGCAGGATGACGGGGCCGCTCACGCCCCAATGGGTCAGGAGAATCGGGCCGGTTTCGCGCAAATCGGTTTCTGGAACGGAGGCTGTCACTGCGGAAACGGTGACGCCCGAGAGCTGCCGCACCCACGGCACGGCCACATGGAATGTAAAAAGCGACGGCGCCGGCGGCTCCAGGGCATGGCCGAGGGAGGCCGCCAGGTGCGCCGCTTCCGCGGAACGGGCGCCGCCGGTGGCGAGGAGGAGCCGGTCGCACCGCAGCGTTTGGCCGTGGGCCAGGGTGAGTTGAAATTCGCCGCCGGGCAGCTGCGTGACCGCGGTGACATCGTGATTGGGGCGGAGCTGCACGCCGGCGCCGGCGGCGGCGCGCGTCAGGCAGTCAATAATAGTCTCTGAGGAATCTGTGGTGGGAAACATCCGCCCATCCGGCTCGGTCTTGAGGCGCACGCCCCGCGCTTCAAACCACGCCACGGTTTCCGCGGCGGCGAATTGTTGACAAGGCCCGCGCAAGGCCCGCGCGCCGCGCGGATAATAGTCGGGCAGCGCCGAGACGTCGAAGCGGCCGTTGGTGACATTGCAGCGGCCGCCGCCGGAAATGCGGACTTTGGCGAGGAAACGCGCGCCTTTTTCGAGAATGGCGACCGACGCGCCGGGCGCGGCTTCCGCGCCAGTGATCGCCGCAAAAAAACCCGCGGCGCCACCCCCGACGACGATGATCCGGCGCGACGACATGGGAAAGAATAGGCGCGACCGAGGCGAGAATGAAGAATGAACCGTGAAGAAAATCTTGGGGCGGGAAGGCCGCGTTGGGCATAATGCCGGCGTGATCAGCGATGAACCACCAGCGCCGCATCGCCGGCGAGTGCGTTATGCCGGGAAAAATCCGCGGCGTTTCGAGGACAAATATAAAGAACACGACCCCGGGCGTTATGGCGAAACCGTGGCCAAAGTGCTGGCTTCCGGCAAAACGCCGGCGGGCACGCATCGGCCCATCATGGTGGAAGAGTTGATGGCGGCGCTGCGCCCGCAGCCGGGCGAAACGGCGGTGGATGGCACGCTTGGTTATGGAGGGCATGCGCGCGAATTGCTGGCGCGGATTTTGCCCGGCGGGCGGTTGCTGGGCTTGGACGTGGATCCGGTGGAGCTGCCAAAAACCGAGGCGCGGTTGCGCGCGCTGGGTTTTGGCCCCGACGCGTTTACGGCGTGGCGCAGCAACTTTGCGGGATTGCCGCAGGTTCTGGCCCAGGCGGATGTGAGCGGCGCGGATGTGATCCTGGCGGATTTGGGCGTCTCTTCCATGCAGTTGGACGATCCCGCGCGCGGCTTCTCTGTCAAGCAGGAAGGCCCGCTCGACATGCGCATGAACACGCAACGCGGCTTGGCGGCCGGCGCATTGCTGGAGCGAATGAGCGTTGGCGACCTGGCAGAACTGTTGCGCGAAAACGCCGACGAACCAGAGGCGGAAGCGCTCGCCAGGAAACTGGCCGGGAACAAATACGCCACCACCACCGCGTTGGCCGAGGCCGTGCGCGCGGCGCATCCGCAAGGCGCGACGGAGGAGGGGAACCTTGCGGTGCGGCGGGTGTTTCAGGCTTTGCGCATCGCGGTGAACGATGAATTTTCCGCGCTGGAAACTTTTTTGCGCCATTTGCCGGCGTGTCTCAAACCCGGGGGAAGAGTGGCGATCCTGACCTTTCATTCGGGGGAAGATCGGCGGGTGAAAAAATCTTTTGAGGCGGGAAAGAGGGACGGAGTTTACGCGGAAATTGCGGAGGAAGTGACGCGGGCCAGCGCGGAGGAGCGGCGCGACAACCCGCGCTCCACGCCCGCGAAAATGCGGTGGGCGCGCCGGGCTTGAATGATGGTGGTTTAACGCCGCGGCCTCGGCTACGTTGAGCGCACGATGATCAAGTTGGTTTGCACGGATTTTGATGGAACATTATTTGCGGAGTTCGAGAATCCGCCGGTGCCCGCGCGCCTGGAAAAAATGATCGCGGAAGTGCAGGCGAGCGGCGGGAAATGGGTGATCAATACGGGGCGGGATCTTTCCAGCTTGCTCGAGACGCTGGGCCGCGCGCGCCTGGCGATCAAACCCGACTTCCTGGTGCTGGTGGAGCGGGAAATATATCGCCATAACAATGTGTCGTACGTGGAGCATGAGGACTGGAACCGCGTTTGCCACGCGGCGCATGCGGAACTTTTCCGGCAGGTGCGGCTCGATTTGCCGCGGCTGACGGAGTGGATTCGCAAGCATTATAAGGCCACCGTGTATGAAGATTTTTATTCTCCCTTCTGTCTGATCGCCGAGAAACGCGAGGACGCGGAGGCGATTCATGAATACCTGGACGGCTATTGCATGGAGGTTCCGCAGTTGACCGTGGTGCGCAATGATATTTATGCGCGGTTCAGCCACGAGGCTTTCAACAAAGGCACCGCTTTGACGGAAGTGGCGCGGTTGCTGCAAGTGTCGCCGGCGGAAATTTTCGTGGCGGGAGATCACTTGAACGATTTGCCCATGTTATCGCGGCGCCACGCGCATTGGCTGGCGGCGCCGCAGAACGCCATCGAGATTGTCAAACAAACGGTGCGCGAACAGCAAGGCCATGTGAGCGAGTTGAGCTGCGGCGAAGGCGTGGCCGACGCGCTGGAGCGCTGCCTTTATCGCGGCAACGGGGAATCGGCGTCGGCGGCCTGATAAGCCATCGCGGCCATGGCGGCGGCGCATTGGCTGAGTTCGCGCGGATTTAATTTATCCATCGTGTCGGCCTGGGTGTGATGGTACCAGAAATATTTGGCGCCATCGACTTCCAGGGCGAGGGTCGGCACGCCGTCCGGTCCGAGTTCGCCCACGTCGGCTTCGGCTTGGCCCGTCGTGATGTGGTCGGCGCCGATGGGCTTGAGCGCCTGGGCAAATTGCTTGATCACCGCCAGCGCGCTCTCACTGCCGACCAGCGAAAAGCCGGTGGGGCGAAAAGGGCCGGAGTCCGATTCAATGGCGAGAACGTGATGGCCCAGTTGATCTTTATGGCGATGTTCGTAGGAGCGCGCGCCGGCGCCGCCATTTTCTTCATTCGTCCACAGCACCACGCGGATCGTGCGGCGCGCGCGCAGGCCGAGTTCGTGCATGAGACGCGCCGTTTCCCAGGCGGCCACGGCGCCGCCGCCATCATCCATCGCGCCCTGGCCGACATCCCACGAATCGAGATGGCCGCTGACGATCACGACATCCTCGGGATGTTCGCGGCCCGTGATTTCCGCAATGAGATTGCGCGAGGGGGCGTCCGGCAAATTGGTGGCGTTCATTGTCAAATGAACGACAATTTTTTCGCCGCGCTCCTGCATGCGTTGCATCATCTCGGCGTCTTCCACGGTGATGGCGGCGTGCGGAATTTTGGGAATGTCATTGGAATATTCCATCATGCCGGTGTGCGGAGACTGAATGGAGAAGGGCGTGACGGAGCGAATCAGGCTGGCCACCGCGCCGGCTTGCGCGGCTTCCGTGGCGCCGTGATAACGAATGAGCACCGTTTCGGCGTAGGTGGTGAAGGGTTGATTGAAGAGCACAATTTTGCCCCGCGCATCCTGGGGCCGAGCGCGCAGATCGGCGAAATTAGTGACGACCAACACCTCGGCGGATAATCCGCCCGGCGGCGTGGCGACGCTGCCGCCCAAGCCAAGCATGGGCAGCGCGCGCGGGCGCGGCTGCAGCATCTCGGCGGATTCCACGCCGCGCACCCAATGGGGAACGGAGACGTCCTCCCCATGCACATTTTCGAGGCCATCACGTTTCATTTCAGCCAGAATCCAATCTTGCGCGGCGGTCAGATTCGGGGAGCCGCTAAACCGTGGGCCGAACGTGTCACATAAACGCGCCAGGCGCATGTAAGCAAAATTGGTGCGGGTGGCGGCCTCCATGAGTTGCTCGACGGGCCCGGCGGCGACGGAAACAACGAGCGTCCCCAGCAAACCCGCGGCCAAAACAAATCGATTGCTCATAGATAGGCGGCAGCATAGATAAAGCGACGGGCTGCGGCTTGAAAATGAAAAAGCGCCTTATTTTAGGGATCATGTCCGGCACGAGCCTGGATGGGGTGGACTACGCCTTATGCGCGGTAAAGGGAGAGGCCGTGCGCTTGCGCGAATTTTGGTCCGCGTCCTTTCCGCCTGCGATGCGCCGCGCGCTGCACGCAGCCGCCTCCGGCCAGTTGCCCAGCCACGCGCTCGCGCAGTTGCACCACGACCTCGGCCGCTTTTACGCCGGCAAGGCGCGAGGCGGGCTCGATGCCGACGCGGTGGGATTGCACGGGCAAACGGTCTTCCACAACCCAGCGCGCCGCGCGCCGGCGACCCTGCAATTGGGCGAGCCGGCTTACCTCGCGGAAACGCTGCGGGTTCCCGTGGTGAGCAATTTCCGGGCGGCGGATATGGCGGCGGGCGGCCAGGGCGCCCCGCTGGCGACCCTGTTTCACCGGGCCGTTTTCGGGAAACGCGGCCGCGTCTGTGTCAATAATTTAGGCGGCATCAGCAATGTCACCGCGCTGGGGCCGCATCCGCTGGCCTTTGACACCGGGCCGGGCAACGTCCTGATGGACATGGCGGCGCGACATTTTAGCGGCGGAAAAAAGACGTGCGACCATGGCGGACGCTGGGCAGCGCAGGGGCGGGTGGTGGAACCCGCGCTGACGCGCTGGCTGCGTCATGAATATTTTCGACGGCCGCCGCCCAAAAGCACCGGGCGGGAATTGTTTGGGGAGCCGTTCTTTGCGCGGGCCATGCAAGACTTGCGCGGACATTCGCCGCCGGACGCCCTCGCGACTTTTACCGAATTCACGGCGCGCTCCCTGGCTTTGAATTACCGGCTGCACCTGGATTTTGCGCCCCTGGAAATAATTTTGACAGGCGGCGGCGCGTCCAATCCGACTCTGGTGGCGGCCATTGCGCGGCAGTTTGCGGGAAGCAAGACCCGGACGCTGTCATGCGAGTCGCTGGGTTGGCCCGCGCAGGCCATTGAGCCGGCGGCGTTCGCGTTGCTGGCGGGATTGCGCCTCGATGAAACGCCGGGGAATCTGCCCGAAACGACGGGTGCGCGGCGCGCGGTCTGGCTGGGGCAGATCACGTCCGCGGGGCCGGCCCGATGAAAAACCTGGAAATCAAGGCGCGCTGCGGGAATTGGAAAATGATTCAGGCGGCCTTGCGTCGATTGGGGGCGCGGCGCGCCGGAACGTTGCGCCAGGTGGACACCTACTTCCATGTGCCGTCAGGCCGCTTGAAATTGCGCGAATTCAGCCGGACCCGCGCCGAACTCATTTTTTATCGGCGGGCCGAGAACACTTCCCGGCGCTGGAGCCATTATGAGATTTACGACGCCCCGCGCCCCGCCATTTTGCGCCAGATGCTGGCCGCCGCGCTCGGCGTAAAGGCGGTCGTGCAGAAGCGGCGCGTGCTTTATTTGCATCGCAACGCGCGCGTGCATCTCGATGAGGTGAAGGGTTTGGGAAAATTCCTCGAAATTGAAATCGTGGAGCCGCCGACCGCCGCCCAAGGGCGCGTCCTGCTGCAAGAATTGCTCCGGGAATTCGCCCTGCCCGAACGCGATTTCCTCCGCGAATCCTACAGCGACCTCATCCTCGCGCGAAAATAGATTTGAAAACCAACGGGCCATGCGTAGAATGCGGTTTCCTGCAAGAGTCGGGGCGTAGCGTAGCTTGGTAGCGCGTCTGAATGGGGTTCAGAAGGTCGTGAGTTCAAATCTCACCGCCCCGACCATCTTCCACCGAGTAGTGGTAGAGTCCGCGGCCTACGCGGCGACGGACCTTGCCGCACCATTTGCAAACGTGCACGGCTGCGTCGAGATTGCTCTGCTCCCAATTGTGATATACTCCGACTTCGACATACGTCGGCACAGACACATTCTCCTATTATCTCAACAACAGTGACGGCTCGTCGATAGGCACAGTTGCGATTCAAATAGTCGACGACGCGCCAGTGGCCGAACCGGACTATTATCATGTCAAACAAAACGGCGTGCTGCAGGTTACGGCGGCAAAGGGGCTTTTGCTGAACGATTTCGATCCTGATGACGACGCGATGACGGTCACGTTTTACGGACTTGCCTCACACGGCTCAGTCAACGTCACTCTCGACGGCAGTTTCACCTACGTCCCAACCTCTGGCTGCGTCGGCGGCGATTCCTTCATCTACTACACCTCGGACGGCGCACTCACGACGCAATCCACCGCCTACATCCAGGTGACGCCGGTGCCCGGCGGCCAGATTACGGGAATCAACCAACGCGACCTTAAATTGCGCCGCCCAGCCCTCGGCGACGTTCGACATTGACCGGACCACCAACCTCGTCTCTGGCTGGCAACTTTTGTACACGACAAACCTTCCCTCAACCGGCCTGTTTAATTACACCGATTCGACCCCGCAAAAACCCGCCGCATTCTACCGACTACACCAGCATTGACCTGATGGACGCGTATCTGTGGATTTATTAGGTTCACCACGCGCCCCTGAGGTCTTCGACTGGAGTAACGAAGCCAGCCAGCCTTTTGCGCGAAAACCCTCCGGGCGGCGGGTCGTTTGCCCGTGGCTTGTGTTAGCTCAGCCGTCGCAACTCGCGGCGGGGATGGCCTTGGCCACAGCCAAAATCCCGCGCCGCAGCAGCCCTTGCAATTTTCAGAAAGTCTCTAAGGCTTTGGAATTTTGCGAGACCGTACTCTCGACAAAACAAACGGCTTGATCTCTAGCAGGCCAATACTACTCTTCCCATTTATGTCGCCTCTCAAATACCCGCGTTGTAAGGGACTTTTTAATGGCTTTAGAGTGATTTTTCTTAGCTCCCTTATCTCAATGTTCGCGGTGCGATCGCTCCCCGCCGCAGTCATTATGCACACCAACGCAACCACCTCGCAGATCGTGACGTGCAAGAAAGGCGTGGACATAGATGCACTCGCAAAGGACTACAGTCTTGCACCAACTTTTATTTATCGCCATGCTCTCAATGGCCTAGCCGCACCGATGGATACAAACACGATTCGAAAACTGAAAACGGACTCCCGCATCATCGCCGTGGAGTGGGACAGCCCCGTGGAATTATGCGACCAGACCAATTCGACCGGATTCGCCCGTCTCGATATTGCGCACTTCCCAGTAGCCCATATTAATGGCACGAATAAACCGCTAAATGTGGGCGTAGCCATTCTGGATACTGGGATCGACCCAAACCAGACAGACCTTACAACTTACACCAACTGGAGTGCCTATCAATCGGACGGAAGCGATTGGAATAGTCATGGGACCGAGGTGGCCGGAGTTCTGTGTGCGCAAGACAATGATTTTGGGGTCGTCGGTGTAGCGCCGGGTGTCCAGCTATGGAACGTTCAATGCATCGGACCCGCTCCTTTTAACACGTGGTCGTATATATTTGGAGGAGTAGAATTTTGTATCGACAATGCCGACAAGATTTCGGTCGTCAATATGAGTTTTGTGAACGCTAAAGGTTCAAAGGCACCGTATTCCTCAGTGCAAGGGGCGATTAGCGTATTGGTCCAGAACGGCATTGTGGTTATCGCCGGAGCGGGAAACGATGCGCAGGATCTCGCCGGGCCTGACGGAATTTACGGTTCAAACGACGACGCCGTACCCGCCGCAATCCCTGAAGTCATGGCCGTAAGCGGCATGGATACGAGCCTGAATACGAACGGAAGCTCCTTAGACATTTTTTATTCGAATTCAAATTTCAGCCAACTTCCGTTCACGAATCTATCTTGGTCGATCGATTCCTCCGGCAACGGCACCGATTCCTCCGACACAACAAACGCGCCTCAGGTAATTTCTCCTGGCAACAAAATTGACGTCGCCGCTCCCGCTGTAAACATTCTAACCACCGGCACCAACAACACTCTCGTTACCGTGAATGGCACCAGTTTCGCCGCGCCGCATGTCGCTGGGCTGGCTGCGCTTTATATAGCGGCCAATGGGCGCGCGACGAATACCGCCGGTGTCTACGCCATTCGCCAAGCCATCATTAACAACAGCCTACCGCAATCGCAGTGGAATTCCGCGTCCAACACACTGGATCCGGACACTAATCACGAGCCACTGGCTATGCCATCAGAGAGTTGGGTGCCGCAGCCGTTCATTACAAGCGCCGCGTATGTGTCCAGAGGTTTTCAAGTCGGACTGCAAACAGTCCCGGGCTATGACTACTCCCTTCAGACGTCCATCGATATGGTAACCTGGACGAACCTTTGGACCGTTTCCGGTTTCGGTGCTCTTGCCCCCGCCGCGCTTACCGACACCAATGACGAGCCGCAGTCGTTCTACCGTTTGAAGCGCCAGCCGTCCAGGTGAGTCCTTGGCGTCAACGGGCGTGCTAGACTTGAAAGGCTGACCCGTCTCCGTATGCTCCAAAACGCAATTTTTGTCGGTGACGAAAAGTGACGGAGTGCCATTTTTTGGGATAACTTCCCTCTTAGGGCCGCTGAATGGGGTTCAGAAGGTGGTGAGTTCAAATCTCACCGCCCCGACCATTTTCTAAAAGGTGAGTCGCACTCTAGAACATTGGCGTAAAACAACGCGTTTTCGCGAGACGGGCTGGCGTCACTGCTGACGAAGACGGAAAAACGCTTTCGCCGAACCGGCGGTCACCGTTTGACTGGTCACGCCGTTGGTGGAAAAGGGCGTTCCGGGCGTGGCCCCCCACGATCCAGCAGTAAGGCTCGCGCTGGTTTCCAACCCAAAGGCCGGGGCGTTCGGCCATGAAATAATCGCATTCGTGTTTCCCGCGTTGATCGTCAGGGTCGGGGCCGTCGAATAATCTGGAACGAGAATTTTCAATACGGCGGTCGGAACAGGAGGCGGGTAAGCCGAGCCTCCGACTGCGTAGCCGACGTTCCCGTTCGCCGCCATCGCCGCGATCTCCCACGGCGCGCTTTCCGCGCCGACCTCGGCAAAACTCGCCCCTCCGTCCGTCGAGAGCAGGATGTCGTTGTTGGTGGACGCTCCGAAGTAATCGGAGGCGGAGATCAATAACACTCGCGAACCATCGAACGAACACGAGACGAATCCCCACGGTCCCGTGCCGCTGCCCGTGGGCAGCCAGCTTTGCCCGTCATCGTGGGAAACCTGCAAGGTCCCGACCGGGTACGCTCCCGATAACAAGGCGGCATAAATCATCGAACCGTCCCCTGAGAGCGCGAGTGTCGACCAGTAAAATCCTGAAGGCGGCGACACTGTGGCCCAACCCGCCCCGCCGTTGGTCGAGACGCTTAGGAAATCGCCGCCCGAACTGGTCCCCAGCGCCACGATCACCGAGGCGTCCGCCGAACACGAGACGCCGTACCAATTGCCAGCCTGGGTCGTCGGATTCCATGTTGTTCCGCCATCCCTCGAAATGAAAATCGAGCCGTTGTTAGTCCCGGTGTCCATCGAAGCCGCCACCAGCGTCTGCCCATTGGCCGAGCATACGGCGCCCGCCCAGGATTGGTTCGCCGGTCCGATCGGAGGCCCCCACGTGGCCCCGGCATTCGTCGATAGGAAAAGCGCGTTTGACCCGCCACCGGCCCCTCCGGCCAGCACCATTCGTTTGCCATCTGCGGAGCAGGCCGCGGAAAAGACTTGGTCGCCGGTGAAGGTTCCCGGCGTCCAGTTCAGGCCGCCATTGGTCGAGATCGTCTCATAATTGCCGCTGCCGCCATTATTCTGGGTGACCGCGATCACCACTGAACCGTCCGCCGAACACGCCAACCCGCCCCACAGGTCCACCGGGGCCGCGGTGGCGAGCGCCGAAACCGGCACCGGAATCGTGGCGTCCGACCCATACGACAGGCCAAACGAATTGCTCACCACCGCGCGGAAATGATACGCATAACCCGGCGCCAGCCCCGCCAAAGTGGCTTGCGCCGTGACTCCAGCGCTTCCGCTCACGTCTTGCGGGGCGGTCGAATAGCCGTAATGCGCTGTTCCACCCCATTCGAACCACGCGCTGGCCGAACCACGCGCCCCCGAAATATCCGCCGCCACCGTTGCCGTGGAGGCGCCGCTGGCCGCCAGATAATTCGAGATGGCGATTCCAGACCACACGCCGAACAGCCGCAGTTCGCCAACCGCCAAGGTTGTGCCGCTGACGGGCGGCCCGAATGTGATTCTATATTTCGTGTAGACGTTGTTGTTGGCGTCGAGGGGCAATCCCTGGATTTCCATGTCGGAGGAAGGCGCGCGCAGCATCGCATTCGTCAGCGTCACATAATTCACGCCATCGGCGCTGCCCGAGACAGTGACGCTGCTGGCCTGTTGGCCGGGGTTGGTGAATTCGCCCTCCCCGCCGATCACTTCCACGCCCTTGAGAATCGAGGCGCCGACGGTCACCGGCGTTTCGACCGTCACGCTGTTGCTGACCCCGGTGACGACGAACGTCTGGCCCGACGCCACCTGGCGATCGAACAACGCCGCCGTGCCATTGACGTTCGAGGCTCCGTTGGGAAGCGTCACGACGGCCGCCCCGCCCGACACCGCCAATTCCGAATAGCTGAGCAGCTCCACTTCCCCGATCTGCATCGAATTGGCGGAGCTGGAATTCGCCACGGTGGGGAAAATCAACTTGTAATAGGGATACGCGGCCGCATTGGTGAAGGAGAACGACTGAATGTAACTGCGCTGCGGAAAGATCGGAACCTGGCCCGACGCGATGGTCGTGAAGTGCGTGCCGTCGGACGAACCGGACAAGACGTAACTGGCCGGATCGCGCTCCGGAGAGTCCGGGGCGCTCACCAGCGTCAGGCCTTGCGCCACCCGGCTCGAGAAGGACGGCCGAATCGTCAGGCCGGTGTTGAGTTTGCCAAAGTTTAAATACTTCGTGGCGAGCGAATCATCCGTCGCATACCCGACTTCCTGCCCGGCCGGGGACGAGCCGCCGCCCGCCAGTTGGATGGGATCGTACGGTTCGGTGATGTCCACCTGGCCGTCCGCCGGGAAGGTGATGAACGTCATGTCCGCGCCGTAATTGGTCGTCACGGCGTTGGTCGCCACCAATCGGTAATGATAGGTCGCTGAGGGCGCCAGGCTGGCCAGCGCGGCGGCGACCGGGACCGTGTTCGAGCCCGAGCCAAGCAGTTGTATCGGCGTCACGCTGCCGTAGGCGGCGGTCGTGCCGTATTGAAACCATGCGCCGGCGGCAAGGCTCGAGAGCCCCACGCTGCCGTTAAGGGTCGCGGCGCTCACGATGACGTTGCTCGCCGGCAGCGTCGTTGCCGTCACGTTGGCCGTGAGCGGGATAAATTCCCAATACTTCAGTTCCGCGATGCTGGTGTTCGTCGAACCGTTGTTGGCCGCGAATTCAATTTGAATCCCGTACTCCGGAGTGTCGTTAGTCAGGCCCCACGCCCGCGTCTCCTGGCGATTGAGGAAGGACCCATAGCCCTGGCCGATTGAAGAGAAAGACCGGTCGTTGAACGCATCGCCAAAGATGAACCAATTGGCGGGGTCCGAGAGCGAATTCTGCGGGGAATTGGCGGGAGACGACGTCAACGCATAGGCCTTGATAATTCCGGCGTGCGGCCCGTAGCCGAAAATATATCCCGCGTTCGCCTGTAGCGTCACGTAAGTGGATGTGTTGCCATCCAGGGCGGCCGCCGCGTTGTCCGGGTTCGAATCCAGAACATTGGCCAGCGGGTACGTCACGAGATTCCCTCCGGTCATCGCCACGATATTATCCACCCGCACCTCTTCGGCCAGCGCCCCGCATCGCCCGGCAAACCCCAATCGGTCGCCCGCGCGGGGTGTGAAGCCCGGCGTCGCGACATTCGACAAAATGGCCACGCCATCTATCCGCACCGTCATCCCCTTGAGGTAATTCCAATCCAATTCAAAGAAATGCCGCGTGTTATTGTTGGCGCCCCATTCTAACGTTGGATTGAACGGCACGTTGGCCACCGTGTTGCCGTTGACCCGAATGTAGAATCCCGGGCTGCCGCTGGTATAGGTTTGGATCCCGAACGACAATCCGACCCCATAGCCGGATTCCTGCGCATAGGCCGAACTGGCCAGATTGAGCCCGCCGATCTGCCCGAAGTTCACCGAAAACCCGTCCGCCGCGTTGGGAAAATTGCCGTAAATCTGGCTGTTCCACTTCACCGAGAAGGAGTAAACCGCCTGGCCCGGATCAAGGTCCGGCAGCAGGAACGCGCTGCGCACTCCCGTCTGGGACGCCGATGTTAATTGCAATTCTGTAAACGTGTTGTCGATTA
>DASZMX010000016.1:0-12526 GCA_035551475.1 Verrucomicrobiia bacterium | reverse complement strand
CTCTTGACCCCCTTGCAATGGTCGGCCATGACGCACATGTTCTCGTGCTGCTTGACGGATTGGCTGCACATGAAGTGCCGATACTCGTAGAATTTTGCAACCATAAGAATGAGGAGAATCTCGTGTATTACTCCAAGCATGGAGGCATGGAGGCGTGGCTGCCACCTTTTCAATTCGGGGTTTATCGCGAGTCGGCCCGGGAACAGTTCAGATTTGCTGTCGCGGATTTAACCTTGTTTCACGAGCGACTGCGGGGAATCGGCAACTTCGGTGGAGGCACACTCTTATTGACTGGCCCCACAGGTTGCGGGAAGTCGGCGTTCGCCCGCTTCGTCCATAACCTTACCTGCGGTGGCAAGGACCTGCCATTTCATGAATTTAATATGGCTCAACTGCCACAAGATGCGGTCAATTTTCGAGATCACTTTGAAGGTCATGAAAAGGGGGCGTTTACTGGTGCCTTAACCAGAACAGGGGGAGCGTTTAGAGAATGCAAAGGAGGCACGCTTTTTCTCGATGAATTAGAGGGATTGAATGTTCAAAACCAGATCGCTCTACTCAACTACATGCAAGAGTTGGAGGATTTGGGGCGAGTGCGTGTTGGACGGCTCGGCAATCCAACGCGTCCGGATGAAGTTTCAATCCGGATGATCTTGGCCACAAATATGTCCATCGAAGGAGCGTTGGCGTCAGGGAAACTTCGAGAGGACTTTCTCTATCGAACTCGCCAAGTTTGTCTTCCCGGTCTAAAAGAAATTTACTCTGACTGTGGCTGCCCCCATGCGCCAGTGCTTTACCTCCTCCTTCTGACCCAAAAAAATTGGCGTTCCCTCGACTCGCATGATCCCGGAAGGAACGTTAGCAGCTTTGCGCTACGATACCATCCAAAACTGGTCCTCCCTTATTCGTCATTTTACAAAGAGATGAAGGATTTTGAATGGCGTGGAAATCTTCGTCAATTAAGCCGTTTCGCGCAAAGCATTTTGCCCTCCGGAATGGATAAACTGTGCGGCGAGAGCCTCGACGAGCAATGGAACAATTGGAAAGCCGTGCAGTACAGGGCATCTAGGGGCATCTCAACTATAGAACCAGTTAGTATGCCCAGAGACAACTCGGTGGCATCGTTGGAACCTGAGATTGCAGAGAAGTATCGCGAACTACTTGTATTGAGCTTGGAACGGGCGAGTCGCGATCAAACCAAGGCCGCCAGGCTACTGCGGATGGATATTCGCACATTTCAAAAAAAGATAAAAGCATTCGGAGTGGAAAGTCTCCTCCGGTAAGGCGCGGGTTATTTTGAAAGCCGGCAGGCTTCAAAGATTCCAGTAGCGTCCTGGACCGTCCGCAGCTTGGCGCACCACGATTGATCGTCTTAGAATTGGAGCTTGCTCAATCCATTTTTCATCAGTGGTCGCTGTCAGAGCTTAAGACGCGCCGCGTTTCATGTTCTTTTTCGGATCATCGACAGTGTAATATTGGATAATTTCCCGCGAGTGGACCAATCCGTAGCTTCCTCAAAGCTGGCATTGGCCAGTTTCGCCGCATGCGCTAGCAAACTCGCCCTTTTGAAATAATTCGAGGGTCAGCAGCGAAGTGCCTTTTGTGGATCAATCGGGAGCTCGCTCTGAGCACTTTTCCGGGGATGCGTTAGGGTTTTGGCTGATTGCGTGGCGGCGGCGTGAAACTAAAGTGAGCGGGTGAGCGGGGACGGGTTTTCATCGGACATCACGCGCCGGAGGTTCATCGGGAGCGTGGCGCTGGCCGGGGCTGCGGCCTCGCTGCCCTTGCGGCTGCAAGGCGAGAACGAGGCGCCGACAGACATGGCGCCGCGGATGGATGTTTCGCTGACGGTCAATGGCGATACGCATGCGCTGAAACTGGAGGCTCGCACCACGCTTTTGGATGCGCTCCGCGAGACGCTGGATTTGACCGGCTCCAAAAAGGGATGCGACCACGGCCAATGCGGCGCCTGCACGGTGCTAATCGACGGGCGGCGAGTATTATCCTGCCTGACCCTGGCGGCGATGGCCTCGGGACGAAAAATCACCACCATCGAAGGGCTGGCCGCGGACGGAAAACTGCACCCACTGCAGCAAGCTTTTATCAAGCATGACGGTTTTCAATGCGGATTCTGCACGCCCGGACAATTGATGTCGGCGGCTGGGCTTTTGGCCGAAGGCTGCCCACACACGGCCTCGGGCGTGGCCGAAGCCATGAGCGGGAATCTGTGCCGTTGCGGCGCCTACACGAATATTGTCGCGGCCATCCTGGAGGCGCGCGAGGCGTGAAGCCGTTTTTTTACATGCGCGCGGCGACGACGGACATCGCCGTCGGTTACATGGCCGGCAATCGGAACGCGGCCTTCGTGGCGGGAGGCACCACGCTGGTCGATTTGCTGAAACTGAATGCGATGACGGCGGCGGCGCTGGTGGACATCAATGACCTGCCGCTGCGGCGCATCGAGGAAGTTCCGGGCGGCGGACTGCGGCTCGGCGCGCTGGCGCGCAATAGCGACGTGGCCAACGACCCACGCGTCAAACAAAAATATCCCGTGCTATCCGAGGCGCTGCTGTCCGGAGCCAGCCCGCAACTGCGCAACATGGCGACCGTGGGCGGAAACCTCATGCAACGCACACGCTGTCCGTATTTCCGCGACGGTTATTCGGCGTGCAACAAACGCGAGCCCGGTTCGGGTTGCGCGGCCTTGGGCGGTTACACGCGCAGCCACGCCATCCTGGGCGCCAGCGAACGATGCATTGCGACTTTTCCCGGCGACATGCCGGTGGCGTTGCTGGCGTTGGACGCGGTGGTCCTGACCCGCCGTGCGGATGGAACGGAACGAACGCTGCCCCTGGCGAATTTTTATGTGAGCTACGGCGAGGACCCGGCCAAGGAAACGGTTTTGGATCATGGCGAACTGATCACGGCGGTCGAATTACCCGCCACACGCTGGCTGCGTCATTCGGCGTACGTGAAGGTGCGCGACCGCGCCAGTTTTGATTTTGCGCTGGCCTCGGCGGCGGTGGCGCTGGAGGTGGAGGACGGCTCGATCAAGTCGGCGCGCGTGGCGCTGGGGGGAGTCGCCACGAAACCCTGGCGTTCGACCCTGGCGGAAGAAGCGCTCACGGGAGCGGCGCCCGAAGAGCGGGTTTTTGCGGCGGCGGCGGAAGGGGCCTTGAAAGAGGCCCGCGCGCAGAAGCACAACGGCTTCAAAATTGCACTGGCCCAGCGCACGTTGGCGCGCGCCTTGGGCGCGGCGGCAAGCAAGGCGGCCTAACCTGGAATGCCATGAATAAAGCGGTCGGAGCGGCGGTGGATCGGGTGGATGGACGGGCCAAGGTGACCGGCGCGGCCCGCTTCGCCGGGGATTTCCGCCAGGACCGAATGGCCTGCGCCGTGATTGTCCCCAGCGCCGTCGCGCGCGGCGAAATCGACGCCGTGCAAACGGCCGCCGCGCGCAAAATCCCGGGCGTCCTTCTCGTCTTGACTCGCGAAAACCTGCCGGCGCTGCATCTCAAGCCGCCCGGCGAGGAGCATCCTTACACCGAGGCGCTGACTTCTTTGATCGACGGGAAAATTTCCTACGCGGGCCAGGCGGTGGCGCTGGTGGTGGCGGAGACGCTGGAGCAAGCGCAGGAAGGGGCGGCCGCAGTGCACGTGCGTTACCGCGAGGACACGCCCGCGCTGCAAATGAACGAAGCCGATCCGCAGGCGGTTTTTCCGAAGGAAAGCCACGGCGAAAAGGTCCAGTATGTCCGGGGAAAAATGGACGAAGCCTTGACCATGCCCGGCATGATCAAAGTGGACGCCGCTTATTTCAATCCAGTGGAAACCCACAACCCGATGGAACCCGCCGTCACGCTAGCGTGGTGGGATCACGATCATCTCAATGTGTATGACGCCACGCGCTGGCTGGTCGGGACCCAGGCGACCCTGGCGGACGTGTTTCGCGTGGCCAAAGAAAATGTCCATGTGATGTGCCCGCTGGTCGGCGGCGCGTTCGGCTCCAAGGCGTTTCGCTGGTCGCACACGGTTCTCGCGGCGGCCGCCGCGCGCATGCTTGACAGGCCGGTGCGGTTGGAATTGACGCGCGCGCAAATGTTCACCTGGATGGGGCATCGTCCCGAATCCCGGCAAAAATTAACGCTCGTGGCCGGCCCGGACGGCCGCTTGATTGCGATGCGGCACGACACCAGCTCCGCAACATCGCCCACGCATCCGTTTGTCGCGCCGAGCGGGGTTGTTTCCAAAATGCTTTATGCCGCGCCCGCCGCGCAAACCACGCACAAGATTTTGCCGGTGAACCGCGCCACGCCCACCTACATGCGCGCGCCGGCGGAAGCGCCCGGCATGTTCGCGCTGGAATGCGCCATGGACGAATTGGCGGAAGCGGCGCGGCTTGACCCGTTGGAGCTGCGCCTGCGCAATCATGCAGACATCGATCCCGCCACGGGCCGCCTCTGGTCCAGCAAAAATCTGAAGGCATGCTATGAAATCGGCGCGGAAAAGTTTGGCTGGAAACAACGCCCGCTCGCGCCGCGCGCGATGACCGACCACGGCCTGCTCGTCGGCTGGGGCCTGGCCACCGCCACGTATCCGGGACATCGCCGCGGCTGCGCGGCGGCGGCGCGGATCACCGCCAACGGCAAGGCGCGCGTGCAAAGCTCCGCGCACGAAATCGGCAACGGCGCCTTGACCGTGCTCGCGCAGGCGGCCGCCGACGCCATTGGCTGGCCGCTCGAACGGGTGACCTTCGAACTCGGCGACACGACCTTTCCCGAAGGGCCGCCCGCCGGCGGTTCGGTGACCACCGCCAGCTTATGCGACGCCATCGACCGGGCGGTGCGCGCGGCGCAAACGAAATTGATGGAGACCGCCGCAACCTTGCCCGGCACGCCCTTCGCGGGCGCGAAGCCCGAGGAGTTGGCGACGGCGGAGGGAAAAATATTTCGGCGCGGCCATCCGGCGCAGGGGCTGAGTTACGAGGAGATTTTGCGCGGCGCCGGCATGAATTTTGTGGAGGCCGAGGCGGAAGTGGAGGAGACGGATTTGAAGACCAAAGGCTTCACCATCCAATCGTTCGGGGCGCATTTTTGCGAGGTGAAAGTCGATCCCGCGCTGGCTCAGGCGCGCGTGACGCGCTTTGTCTCGGCCCTGGACATCGGGCGGGTGATGAACCCGAAGACGGCGCGCAGCCAGGCTCTCGGGGGCATCGTGATGGGACTCGGCATGGCGCTGACGGAGGAGACCATTTACGATCCGCGCACCGGGCGACCCGTCAACGATAATTTTTCGGATTACAAAATCCCGGTCAACGCCGACCTCGGCGCCATTGACGTGCATTTTTTGGATCGGATCGATCCGTGCATCAACACGCTGGGCTGCCGCGGGGCGGGAGAATTGCCCATGACGGGCGTCACGGCGGCGGTGGTCAACGCGCTTTGGCACGCCACGGGCCGCCGCGTGCGCGACCTGCCGGTGACGCCGGATAAATTGATTTAATTGACACATTTATGAAATTGAAAATTGGAATTATTGGAGCGGGAAATATCGGAAGCGCCCTGACGCGCCATTTCACGAAAGCCGGGCACGAAGTCGCGATCGCCAACTCCCGGGGCCCGGAAACCCTGGCCGCGCTCGCCCAGGAGACCGGCGCCAAGGCGGTGACCGTGCCCGAGGCGGTGAAGGGGCGCGACCTCGTGGTGGTGACGATCCCGGAAAAAAAGATCCCGAGCTTGCCGCCGGGATTGTTCAAAGGCGCGCCGCCGCATCTGGTGGTGATTGACACCGGCAATTATTATCCGCAGCAACGCGATGGGCGCATTGACGCCATCGAAAATGGGATGCGGGAAAGCCGCTGGGTGGAACAACAGCTCGGTCATCCCGTGATCAAAGTGTTCAATAACATTTACGCTGAGCATCTGGAGAAAAAAGGCCAGCCCTCCGGCGCCACAGGGCGCGTGGCTCTGCCGGTGTCGGGAGACAATGCCAAAAGTAAAGAAGTGGTGATGCGGCTCCTCGACCAAATTGGTTTTGATGGCGTGGATAACGGCGGGCTCGACGAATCGTGGCGGCAACAGCCCGGCACGCCCGTCTACACGAAGGATTACGATTTCGCCGGTGTGCGCAAGGCCTTGCAGGAAGCGACGCCGGAACGCAAACCCGAATGGCGCGCCACGCCGAAAAGCCCCGGCACCTTCGAAGCTCCCGCCTAGGCAAAGCATGGGGTTTCGCCACACGGTCGGGCGTGATAGGCTGGCGTCCGCATGAAAGAATTGGCGGACATCTTAGCGGCATGGCGCGCGCGCCCGGACGCCGTGGCCGCGCTGGCGACCGTGGCGCAAACCGAAGGCTCGAGTTACCGCCGGCCCGGAGCCCGCATGCTGATTCTCAAAAGCGGCGAAACCATCGGATCCATCAGCGGAGGCTGCCTCGAACGCGACGTGGCGGACAAAGCCGAAGGCGTGCGGGCCAGCGGCGCTCCACTTTTGCTCACCTACGACACCGGCACGGAGGAAGACATTGTTTTCGGCGCGGGTTTGGGCTGCAAGGGAGTTGTGCGCATCCTGCTGGAGCCGGTGCGCGCGGAGTTGATGCGTTTTCTCAACAACATATTTGACAACCGCGCCGCCGGAGTGGTGGCGACAATTTTCCGCGCGGAAGGCGGAACCGCGCGCGTGGGCGATCGGCTCACCCTGGCGGATTCCGGAGAGATGGCGACGAGCCTGGCCCCCGGCGCGACGCAGGACTGGCTCGCGTGCGAGGCGCGCGAAGCGTTGCGGCGCGGTCGCACGAAAGAGGCGCGGCTGGAAGGCGGCGGAGCCACGGTCGAGGCGCTGGTGGAAGCCATTCAAGGGCCGCAACCCCTGGTTATTTTCGGCGCCGGTTACGACGCGGTTCCCCTCACCCGCATGGCCCGCGAGCTGGGTTGCCACGTCACGGTGGTGGATGCGCGCCCCGCATATGCGGACGCCGAACGCTTTCCCGCCGCTGACGCCGTGATCGTGGCGCGGCCGGAACAATTGCAGGAAAAAATTACACTGACCGAGCGCACTGCCGTGGTGGTGATGTCGCACCATTACTTGACAGATGCGGCGGTCTTCCAGGCGTTGGCCCCGCAAAAGCTCCGTTATTTGGGCTTGATGGGGCCGCGCAAACGCGCGGAAAAAATGGCGGCGGAACACTCCTTATCGCTCGACGGCGTGCATAATCCCATCGGGCTGGACATCGGCGCGGAGACGCCCGAGCAAATTGCGCTGGCCATCCTGGCCGAGATCCAGGCGGCAGCCGCGGGACGCCCCGGCGGCTCGCTGCGGGAACGGCCGGGGCCGATTCACCGGATGGGTGTCAAGTAATGGATAAAGCGTTTCCCAGGCCCCTCATCGATCAGCCAGCGCAAGCTGCCCTTGACCCATGCCAAGCCCTCGTGGCTGCCATGCCGATGGTCCGTATAGACCCGGGAAACCTTGCCAGAACGAGTGAAGGAGTAAATGTGCCCGATGTCGCTGGGCACATAAAAAACGCCGCGCCCATAGGCGATGCCTTGCGCCAGGGGGATCGAGCCGCTCAATTTCAACGAGCCCAAATAAGCGAACGTGGCGAGGTCGTACTTGAAAATTTGGGAGCCGTCGCAATAGGAAGTGACATAAATGACGCCGTTTTTGCCGTCCTCCGGCACGATGACCAACCCGGAAACTTCGTGGCTCTGCGCGGAAATATTGGTGACGCCCAGCAGCTCCAACGATCCGGCGTCATAGACCAGGATGCTTTGATTGCGGACATTGGTGCAGCCGGCCCAGACCTCGGCCACGAGGTAGAGCTTGCCCTGGTAATAATCGCCGTCGCCAAAATGCGAGACGATGGGATAATCGCGAAATGGAACGGCGTTGGAAGCCTCCAGCGTCCAACTCTTGTCGTCGAGCCGCTTGTAAATACCCATCGTGTCAAAAATATAATGATAATTCCCGTCAGTGGCGTAGCCTTGGTGGCTGCCGACCTCCGGCGAAACAAAGTCTTCGCGAAAGCGCGGCTGGGGATCGATGTGGATGCCCGTTTGGGCTGGCAGCCGCGCGGCGCCTCCCACCCAGAGGCCAAGCAGCAGGGCGAGCAATTTCATTTTCATGGCGTATGAATCTTAGCGCCTCCGATTTCGATTACCAACTCCCTCCGGAGCTGATCGCGCAGGAGCCGTTGCCGCGCCGGGACCAATCGCGCTTGCTCGTTTATGACCGAAAAACCCAGCGCCGGACTCACGCCCAATTTCGCGATCTGCTCGCCCATCTGCAACCCGGCGATGCGCTGGTCTTGAATAATTCGCGGGTGATCCCGGCGCGGCTGCGCGCCCGGAATCCGCGGACGGACGGGCGTTTCGAAATTTTGCTGGTGGAGGAGCAGGCGCCCAATGATTGGTGGGCGATGGTGCGGCCGGGAAAACGCGCGCCCATCGGCGCCACCCTCGAACTTTTGCGCACCGGAAACGCGCCGATGCTGGCGACCGTCACGGAGGTGAATGCCGAGGGGCATCGCCGCCTGCGCTTCAGCGGAGAGGAAAATATTTTGACGCGCCTGGACGAACTCGGAGAAGTCCCGTTGCCGCCCTACATTGCGCGGACAGAGATGCGGCCAGAAGACCGCGCGCGTTACCAGACCGTGTATGCGGACGCGGCCGGCTCGGTGGCCGCGCCCACGGCGGGGCTGCATTTCACGCCCGAAATTCTGGACGAGGCGCGCCGGCGCGGGGCGAAGGTTTGCTTCGTCACCCTGCATGTGGGATTGGGCACTTTCGCGCCGGTAAAGGTGGAGGCGCTCGCCGACCACGTCATGCACTCGGAGCGCTTTATCGTCAGCGCCGGCACCGCGGCAGCCATCGCCGCGACCCGGGCGGCCGGCGGACGGGTATGGGCGGTGGGCACGACAAGCTTGCGGGTTCTCGAAAGCGCGGTGGCGCCCGATGGCACAATCCGCGCCGGCGCCGGGCGGACGGCTTTGTTTGCGTATCCGCCTTTCCAGTTTCGAGCGGTCGATGTGTTGGTGACGAATTTCCATTTGCCGCGCTCCACGCTTTTGATGCTGGTGAGCGCCTTTGCCGCCCCGGGAAAAACCGAAGGCCGCGCCAGCATTCTGGCGTTGTACGAAGAAGCCGTGCGGGAACGCTACCGCTTTTTCAGCTATGGCGACGCGATGCTCGTGATGTGAGCGTCGGAGCTTTCCAAATTCCGCAGCGTTTGATCCACCGCGGCGCGCAGGACGGCTTCGTCGATGGCCGCGGGCGCGCCGGAGGAAGCTGCCAGGCCGGCCAGCGTTTCGCATCCGTAATGAAGAAGGCCCTGGCGCAACGGCCACGAATAAATGGCCAGGATTAATCCAAATACGACCGTGTGCCAGCCCTGCGCCTCTCCGGAAGCCACGGCCGCGCGATAACGGCGCGCCAGTCGTTCGTCGCGCAACGGGCGCAGGCTTTCCAATTGCAAACGGCCCATCTGCCGGCTGCCGTCGGCGAAGGGCTGCAGAAGCGGCTCGTCCGCCAATTGGGCGTCAAGCAGAAGAAATTCCCGCGCCTGGCCGCGGGCGGCAAACATCGCCGCGCGCGCAATGGCGGGCAGTTCAATCGGAATCAAAACCTGGGATTGATACGCCTCCAAATAGGCTTGGGCATCGGCTCCGTACAGCGCGGGCGCGCCCGGCCCGAGACGGCGCAAAAGAGCGGAGAATTCCCCCAGCAAAGCGGCTGCTTCACTCTGCTCCACTGCACTCTTTGACATGAGACGCAGGGTCATGTCATTAAGACTCATTCGACAAGACTGTTTGGTCTTCTTAAAGGCTGGCACGCGTCTGCAGATGCGTCCAGTTGTAAAAGCGCGAAATGGAAAATTTTTAAGTTGCAATTGACGTCCCAGGCCTCGCGCGCGGCCCATGCCATCGCCGGTCTGGTCATCGGGGAAAAAAGCGCTAAAATGCCTCCTCATGAATGGAACGCGACATTGCCACCAATGCGGCTGGGCCTGGACGCTCGGCGGACAACCGGGCCGCAGTGAGTCCTGTCACGGCTGCAACTCCGATCTCCGGGTCTGCCTGAACTGCGTGAGTTACCATGCCACCGTCGCGCACCAGTGCCGCGACCGCCGCGCGGAGCCCGTGATGGAAAAGGCGGTCGGAAATTTCTGCGAATATTTCGTTTTTGCGCAACGCGTTTTCACCCCCAAAAACGACGCCAACCCGCGCGAAAACGCGGCGCGCGAGCAATTGAAAAAATTGTTCGGCGACTAACGCTATGCCGGGCGTCAAACACCTTGCCCTGGCCGCCGCCGCCCTGTGGCTGGCGGCGAGTTGCTCCACCCACCGCGCCCCCCAACCCATGCCCTCCGCTCCCACACCTCTCGCTCCGCTCACCCGCGTCAAACAAAAATTCGCCCCGGACAGCCACGTCGCCATCTTCACCGTCGAGGCGCGCCTGGAGGACGGCCAATATATCCTGACCGGCGACGTGGACAACCCGGACGCCAAACGCGAGGCGGCGGCAGCCGTCGCGGAATTAGGGCATCCCGTGGCGGACCACATCCGGGTCCTGCCCTCGCCCGACTTGGGCGCTAAAACCTGGGGCATCGCCAGCCTGAGCGTGCTCAACGTGCGGGAGAAGCCGGGCAATTTTGCGGAAATGGGCACGCAAATCCTGATGGGCAACGCCTTCAAAATCTGGAAGAAGGAAACCAACTGGTGGCTCGTGCAATCGCAGGACCATTATCTCGGCTGGGTGGAAAACGGCTTCACCGCCAGCACCGCCCAAGACGTCAAGAATTGGAATGACGCAGCCCTGCTCATCGTCACCGCCCTGGACGGCCAGATTTTGGCGCAGCCCAAGGCGGACGCCGCGCCGATGTCGGACGTGGTGTTGTGTGATTTGGTCAAGCGTCTCGAGGAACAGGGCGATTGGCTGCGCGTGGGATTGCCCGACGGCCGCTCGGGCTGGCTGCCGAAAACGGCGTGCGCGGATTTTGCCGCGTGGCAAAAAGAGCGGCGTCCCACCGCCGAGAACATCGAACGCGCCGCGCGCTCCTTCATGGGCCGCCCCTATTTTTGGGGCTGCAATTCGCCGCGCGGCATGGATTGTTCGGGCTTTACGAAGCTGGTCTTTTATCTCAACGGCATCGCCCTGGATCGCAATGCCTCACAACAGGCGCGGCAAGGAACCGAAGCGCCGCTCGACGATCATTTCAGCCACCTCAAAAAAGGCGACCTGCTTTTCTTCGGCCACCGCGCCAGCGAGCAAGCGCCCGAACTGGTCAATCATGTGGGGATTTATCTGGGCGACAAACTATTCATTCACGCCTCGGGCATGATTCACATCAGCAGCCTGGATGAGAATTCGCCGTTGCTGGATGCCCGGCGCCGGCGCGGCTTGCTGCACGCGCGGCGGTTTTTGGAGCCCTAAACTAAGCTGCCGCCTGGTCCGTTTTGCGGCGCAGGATCGGCTTGGATTCGCCCAGGACGGCGGGGCGGGTGATCGTCACGCCGAGAATGTCCTCGGTCGTGGGCACGTCATACATCACGTCCAGCATCAAACGCTCCAGCAGGCTGCGCAAGGCGCGGGCGCCGGTGCCTTTTTTGATCGCTTGCGCGGCCAGTTCACGCAGGGCGTCGGGCGTGAATTCAAGATCAACGCCTTCCATCGCCAGCAGCTTGGAATATTGCTTCGTCAGCGCATTGCGGGTGTCAGTCAGAATGCTGACCAACTGCTCTTCGGTCAATTCTTCCAGCACCGTGACCATCGGCAGGCGCCCGACAAATTCGGGGATAAAACCAAACGAAATCAAATCCTCCGGCTCGGCAAATTGCAGGATCTTATCGCGATTGACGTTCGTGATGCGGTGGCCTTGCTCGACGGCGCCAAAACCCATGACGCGGTTGCCGAGGCGGCGCTGGATGATGCGTTCCAGACCCACGAAAGCGCCGCCGCAAATGAACAGAATCCCGCTCGTGTCCACCCGGATATATTCCTGCTGCGGATGCTTGCGCCCGCCTTGCGGAGGGACGTTGCAAATGGTGCCTTCCAAAATCTTCAGCAAAGCCTGCTGCACGCCTTCGCCCGAGACATCGCGCGTGATGGAGACGTTCTCCGTTTTGCGCGCAATCTTGTCAATTTCATCAATGTAAACGATGCCCATTTGCGCGCGCTTCACGTCGTATTCGGCGTTCTGCAACAGGCGCAAAATAATGTTCTCCACGTCTTCGCCCACATAACCCGCCTCGGTCAGCGTGGTGGCGTCGGCGATGGCAAATGGCACATCCAAAACCTTCGCCAGCGTGCGTGCCAAAAGGGTTTTGCCGGAGCCGGTCGGGCCGATCAGCAGGATATTGCTCTTTTCGATTTCGACCTCCGCATGACGCGCCTCGGACAATTCGTCGGTGGCATCCTTCGACGAAGCCGGCGTTTCCTGCATGAGCCGCTTGAAATGATTATGCACGGCCACCGCGAGCGTGCGTTTGGCGTGATCCTGGCCGATGCAATGCCGGTCCAGATGCACTTTGA
>DASZMX010000015.1:0-28037 GCA_035551475.1 Verrucomicrobiia bacterium | reverse complement strand
ATTTTTTGGCTTCGGCCGGGGCGGTTTCCGCCGTCGTTCCGGCTTTCTCGTCGTACTTCGAGGCCAACATCAAATTGGACAGGTGAATCATGCCTTCGCGCTCGACGATCGAGCCTTGGGGCTGCGCCTGGCTTTTCTTGGTGTGGCGCTTGATCATTTTCAAGCCTTCCACGATGGCCCGGCCGCGCTTGTTTTTGATCTCCAAAATTTTGCCGCGTTTGCCGAGTTCGGACCCCGCGATCACCACCACTTCGTCTCCCTTTTTAACGTGAGCTTTTGCCATAATTAGATGACCTCCGGCGCCAGCGAAATAATCTTCATGAACTTCTTGTCGCGCAATTCGCGCGCCACGGGCCCAAAGATGCGGGTGCCGCGGGGATTGTTTTCCTTGTCGATGATGACAATCGCGTTGTTGTCAAAGCGCAGATAGGAGCCGTCGCTGCGGCGGATTTGCTGGCGCGTGCGCACGATCACGGCGTCCACCACGTCGCCCTTTTTGACCGTGCCGTCCGGGGCGGCTTCCTTGATGTGGGCCTTGATGACATCGCCAATGCCGGCGTAACGCTGGTTGCGGCCGGTGACGCCGATGGCGGCGGCCCGCTTGGCGCCGGTGTTGTCGGCCACGTCGAGGATGGATCGAACCTGTAACATAAATTCTTAAAATTAGGCGGCCACGGCGGCGGCGGGCACGGCGGCTTCCTTGCTGCGCTCCACCACTTCAATCAGGCGCCAGCGCTTCAACTTGGAGAGCGGGCGCGTTTCCTGGATCAAAACCACGTCGCCCACCTTGGCGTCGCCTTTTTCATCGTGCGCGTAAAACTTGGCGTGGGTCGTGACGACCTTCTTGTATTTCGGGTGGGGAAAACGGCGTTCCACCTGCACCACGATGGTCTTCGCCATTTTGTTGGCGAGAACTTTGCCGACGCGCTCTTTGCGGTGGCCGCGCGCGGATTCAACTTTGTCGGTGTCTGGCATAGTGAGAGAAATTAGGCGGCTTTCTGGGACAGGCGGAGGTGGGAAAGACGGGTCTCGATGCGCGCGATGTCGCGGCGCAGGACGCGGAGGCGCGCCGGCTTTTCCAACTGGCTGCTGGCCTGCTGGAGGCGCAGGTTGAAAATTTCATGGCGCAGATCCCGGCCCTTGGCAGCCAGCTCGGTCGCGGTCAAATCTTTGATTTCGGACATTTTCATACGCGTCAATTAGGGGAAGTGTGACGGGAAATAAACTTGGTCTTGATCGGCAGCTTGGTGGCCGCCAGGCGCATGGATTCGCGCGCCACGGCTTCGGTGACGCCGTCCACTTCAAATAAAATATTCGCCGGGCGAATGACCGCCACCCAGGATTCCAAGGGCCCTTTGCCCTTGCCCATGCGGGTTTCCAACGGCTTTTTGGTGTAGGATTTCTGCGGGAAAATGCGGATCCAGACCTTGCCGCGGCGCTTCATGTAACGGGTCACCGCGACGCGCGCGGCTTCAATCTGCTTGGTGTCCAGCCAGCAGCGTTCCAGGGATTGCAAACCGTATTCGCCGAAGGACACGTTGGAGCCGGCATGGGCGAGGCCCTTGCGGCTGCCGCGGTGCATTTTGCGATATTTTACTCGGGCTGGGATTAGTGGCATGACAAGCTCTCTCTTCTAAAATTCTAGGCCGTGGCGGCGGTTTGCTCTTTGGGCTGGGTTTTGCGTTCGGCCTGGGTTTCGCCTTTGCAGATCCAGCATTTGATGCCGAGTTTGCCATACACGGTCTTGGCTTCGGCAAATCCGTAATCGATATTCGCGCGCAAGGTGTGCAGGGGGACGCGGCCTTGATGATATTTTTCGACGCGGGCAATTTCCGCGCCGCCGAGGCGTCCGCCCACGCGGATCTTGATGCCTTCGGCCCCGAAATCCATGGCCACTTGCACCGCTTTTTTCATGGCGCGGCGGAAGGAAACGCGGCGCTCCAGTTGGAGGGCGACGTTTTCGGCGACGAGCTGGGCGTCCATTTCCGGCTGCTTGATTTCCTGGATGTCCACATAGACTTCCTTGCCGGTCATCTTGGAAATTTCCTCCTTGAGCTTGTCAATTTCCGCGCCTTTGCGGCCAATGACGACGCCGGGACGGGCGGTGAAAATGGTGATGCGGCAGCGGGAAGCGGCGCGCTCGAGCTGGATCTTGGAGACGGAGGCGCCTTCGAGCTTGGACTTGAGCAATTCGCGGATCTTGCGGTCTTCGGCGAGCAGTTTGCCGAAGTCCTTTTTCTCGGCGAACCACTTGGAGCCCCAGTCCTTGTTGACTGCGACGCGCAGACCGATTGGATTTGTTTTCTGGCCCATAGGAACTATTCGTCGGACAAAACTATTTTAACGTGGCAATTGCGTTTGAGGATCGGGCCCGCGGAGCCGCGCGCCTTGGGAGTGAACCGTTTGATCGTCGTGGCCGTGCCAGCCACCGCGCTCTTGACGACAAGATTCTCGGTCTTCATGTCCCGATAATCGTCCTTGTGCATCTTGAGGTCTTCGGCGTTGGCCATGGCAGACTTCAGCGTCTTGGCGACGATGCGCGCCCCTTTGCGCGGGATGACGGCGAGCGTCGCCTGCGCATGCGCGGCGGGCATTCCTTGAATCTGCCGGACGACCTCGCGCATTTTCTGCGCAGACATCCGAATATTGTGCGTGATGGCTTGAACTTCCATAACTACTTCGCTTCCGCTTTGGCCGTATGTGCGCCGTGTTTTTTGAACGTGCGCGTGAGTGAAAATTCTCCGAGCCGGTGCCCAACCATGTTTTCCGTGACAAAAACGGGGTTGAACACTTTGCCGTTGTGCACCGCAAAGGTCAAGCCTACGAAATCCGGCGTGATCATTGACCGGCGCGACCAGGTTTTAATCGGCGTCTTGGTTTTGGAAGCCTTGGCTTCCGCGACCTTGTCCGCCAGGTGATGGTCAACAAACGGACCTTTTTTAATTGAGCGACCCATAGTCTCTTTGTCTTACTTTTGTTTCATCGGGCGTCCGTCACGGCGCACCATGATAAATCGATTGGAATACTTCTTCTTGTTGCGCGTGCGCAAACCTTTGGCAATCAAGCCCCAAGGGGAGGTCAACTGCTGCCAGCCGCCGCCGCTCTTGGATTTGCCGGCGCCGCCGCCGTTGGGGTGATCCACCGGGTTCCGGGCCACGCCGCGGGTGATGCCGCGGATGCCGCGATGCCGCGAACGGCCCGCTTTGCCGAGAGTCACATTTTCGTGCTCGAGATTGCCCACCTGGCCAATCGTGGCATAGCAAACTTCGTTGATGCGGCGAATTTCGCCCGAGGGCAGGCGAACCTGCGCATAACCTTCCGCGCGGGACATCAGCATGGCCGCTCCACCGGCGGTGCGCACCATCTGGCCGCCGCGTCCGGGAGTGATCTCGATGTTATGAATCTGGATGCCGACGGGAATATTCTTGAGGGGAAGACAATTGCCGACCTCGGGAAGGGCGCTGGGGCCGTTCAGCAATTTCGCGCCGACTTGGAGGCCATTGGGGGCGATGATGTAGCGTTTTTCGCCGTCCTTATATTCGAGGAGCGCCAGGCGCGCCGTGCGAATGGGATCGTATTCGATCGCCAGGACATTGGCTTCCACATCGAGCTTGTTGCGCTTGAAATCGACGTGGCGATAGAATTGTTTGTGTCCGCCGCCGATTCCGCGGGCCGTGACCCGGCCATAGGAGTTGCGTCCGCCGGATTTCTTGCGGATGCTGATCAGGCTGCGTTCGGGCGTGTCTTTCGTAATTTCATCGAAAGACGCGACGGTCACGTAGCGCGACGAAGGCGTCAAAGGCCTAAACGATTTGACTGGCATAAAATTAAATCAGCTACAGCTTAGCGGCGTCGGCCATCACTCCTGCGCCCAGTTGGGCGATCAGTTATCGGTCGCGCAAAGCTGCCGAATCCCTTTCGGGAAGCGGAGCGGTGAACATATCAGGGAAACACTGCCGTGCAAGTATTTTTTTACAAAAAATTCACTTACGGCTGCTCAGGCGCTTTTCCCGCCTGGGCCATGGCTTTGATTTCGCGCAATTGTTTGGCCAGCGGAAGGGAGGGATTAATCTTGCGGAGGATGCCGAGCGCCCGGTCCGCCGTGTCTTTCGCCTCGGGAAATTTATGCTCATCCAGGAGGGTGGCGGCGAGGTTGGCCAGGGGCGTCACGAGATGCGCGGCGTCGCCGCCATATTTCCATTCAACGAGTTTGATCGCGTCGCGCAGGGTTTTTTCCGCCTCCGCATATTTTTCTTCTTTACGTTGGCAGATGGCGAGGTTGTTCATGATTTCGATGGCGAACACTTGCGGCGGATCGAAGTAGGATTGCTTCATTTGCAGGTCCGCCCCGGAGAAATGCATCGTCACGCCGGTCTGCTCGAGCATGGGCAGGGCTTTTTTATAGTCCGTTTCCGCGTCGAGAAAATGTTGTTGCTGCAATTCGAATCCGCCTTTTTGCGCCCAGCACATGCCCATCGCCGGGGACACCGCGCCGCGCACGGCTGTCACCATGGAGATCGCGCGTTCCAGCGCTTCCTGGCCGCGCTCGAATTCTCCTTCGTATGACGCCACCTCCGTCACCTGCATTAAATCCCACGCCACTTTCAGGCTATTGGTTCCGAGCCGCTTGGAATCCGCCTCCACCAGCCGCGCGTAGGCCATGTCCGCATTCGTATAATGGCGCAGTTGCACGGCGGCGTGGCCCAGCGGCTCCAGACTTTCCGCGTAACGCTCGTCGCCCAGGTCAAAATTCGTCGCCTTGTCCGCGGCCTGAAGCAAAAGCTTCTCCGCCGTGGCAAAATCATTTTTCTCCAGCGCTTTTTTCCCATCGTGATTGAGCTTTTTCCAGTCGGTCGCATTGTCGGCCCACGCTGCTGCGGCGACGCAAAAAACCAGCCCAGTTAGCCACGCTTTCACTTTCATAATTTGTTTGTCTGCTTACTTCGCAGCGGACTTTTTCTTCTTTTCAGCCTTGATGTCGTCGAGCAATTCGCGCGCTTCGATATTCAGAGGATGTGTTGGAGGGGCGGATTTCAAGGCGCCCAGAGCCCATTTGACTGCTTTTTCGGCCTCGGGCAGTTTTCCTTCCTCCACTTCCATTTCCGCCAAGCTCAGCAACGGATCCACCAGGAGCCTGGCCCAGTGACCGTATTTCGATTTGACAATATTGATGGATTTTTGCAGCGAGGCTTCCGCCGCCGCATGATTGCCTTCCTGGCGCTGGCACACTGCCATTTTGTACAGGGCCACGCCGGCGATGCCTTCCGGGGCCGGGGTGAGCTGATAAGTGACCGGCCCGTTGGTGTCTGTATAGTAACCAAGCATGCGCGATTTTTCGAGCAGCTCCAGGGCCTTTTGATAATTGGTTTCCGCCGCGGAAAAATGCTTTTGAGGTAATTCGAAATTTCCACGCGTGAAATAACAAAAGCCCATCGGGGGAGCCAGCGGGCCGCAGCTCTTTTCCACGATTTGCGAACTTTGCGTGAGAGCGTTTTGCGCCCGCGGAAAATCCTCCTGTCGCGTGGCCACGTCTGCTTCGTATAACAAGTCGATCGCCAATTCGGTGGAGTTGGTTCCCAAACGCATGGCGTCAACGGCCAGCAATTGCTTCACGGCAGAATCGGCCGTGGCGAAGTCAGGCACTTCCCGGGCGCCTTGTATGAGCATGCGCAGAGTCTCGGCGTAACGCCGATCCATCATTCCAAATTGTTTTGCTTTCTCCACCGCGGGCAGCAGCAGCGCCTCCGCCTTTATGTTGTCATTTTCCAGGAGCGCCCAATCCGCCGCGCCTTTAAGCTTTTGCCATTCGGAGGCTGCGTCCGCACCGCGGGAAACCAGCCCGGTGAGCAACAGCGCGGCGAGCGCGCAAGCAAGGGAGTGAGTTTTCACGCCGCGATTTATGCGGCATTTCCTGGCCGCTGGCAACCGCGCAGAAACGTGTTTCGACATTCGTCGCGCCCCGATATATTTTGCGGCGTGACTGACCGTTTGCCCAGTGTGACCGTGATAATTCCGGCGCGGCCCGACGAATCCCAGGTGGCCGCGGTCGCCGCCGCCCGGCAAATGGATTATCCCGCGGAGAAACTCGAAATCCTGCTGGCGCGCGGACGGCAGCCCTCCGTCCAACGCAATACAGCGCTGCGCGCGGCCACGGGCGAACTCATCTATTTTCTGGACGATGATTCCCGTCCCCTGCCGCAAAATTTGCGCCGCGCGGTGGAGCATTTTCGTGATCCCGCCGTGCAAATGGTCGGCGGGCCGAATCTCTGCCCGGAGGATGCGCCGCGCTTGCAGCAAGCTTTCGCCCTAACGATGGGCAGCCGTCTGGCGTTTGCCTCCAGTTGTGCGCGTTACCGGAGCGTCGGCGCGGTGCGCGCGTCCAGTGAGAAGGAATTGATTCTGTGCAATCTGCTGGCCCGTCGCGCGTCCGTGCTGGAGTTGGGCGGATTTGACGAATCGCTCTATCCCAACGAGGAAAACGCCTTGATGGACCAGCTCCAAAAACGCGGAGGCACGCTGCTCTACGATCCGGCGTTGATAGTTTTCCGGCATCCGCGCGCGACGTTTCGGGCGTTTTGCAAAATGCTTTTCACGTATGGACGCGGGCGCGCGGAGCAATTTCGCGTGCTGCCCACCATGGGCTCCGCCCTCAATTTTGCGCCGCCGCTTTTCTGTGTCTATCTTTTGGCGCTGCCGTTTTTGCCGAAAATGCTGTGGTGGCCGCTGGCGTTGTATGGCGTCGCCGCGGTGGCGCAGGCGCTGACCCTATTGCCGGCGCGGCAGTTGCTGCGGCTGCCGTTTTTGGTGTTTTTAATTTTTCTCAGCCATGTGTGTTATGGCTTTGGATTTTGGCGCGGTTGTGTTACCTCATTGCGTCCCCCCCCGGCGCAGGTCTCGGCCGCCGTGAAATTGGAACGAGCTTAGCTCATGCAATCGCAGCATTTATCGCACGCGGCGGAAGCCAGCGCGGATCCCTCGCGTGTCAAACATTATCTCGCGGAGTTCGGCGCCACGCCGGCCCAGTCGTTGCTGCGCAAGCTGAACGAGGAAGCGGCGCGCATCCTGGCGGCCCTGCTGGCCGGCTCCCAGGCGTCGGCGGAATTGTTGCTGGCCCAGCCCGATTGGCTGGCGTGGCTGCTGGAGCCGGGGCACCTGACGCACGCGCGGCAGGATCAGGGCCTGCGCCGCGAAGTCAATCATTGGCTGCCCGATTTTCTCCAGCGCGGGGAATATGACGCGGCCTTGGATTGCCTGCGGAAATTCAAGACGCGCGAAATGCTGCGCATCACGGCGCGCGACCTGGCGCGGCTCGGTTCAGCCGCCGAGGTCACGCGGGAGATTTCCAATGTGGCCGATGTGTGCCTGCAAACCGTCAGCCGCATTTGCCGCCAGCGTTTGGCGGAGCGTTTTGGCGAGCCTTGCCAGCGCGCCGCCAACGAGGCTTGGGAGCCGGCAAAATTTTGCGTGCTGGGCCTCGGCAAATTGGGCGGGCAGGAATTGAATTACAGCTCCGACGCGACAGTCCTTTTTGTTTACAGCGAAGAGGGTCACGCCTTTCGGGAGCCGCCGCGCGGCGGGGAACAAACGGGGCAGGGCATCGAGAATCGCGAGTTTTTCCATCGTCTCGCGGAGATGTTCCTGGAGGAATTCGATAAAGCCACGCCGCACGGCTCGCTCTTTCATATTGACGCCAGTTTGCGGCCCGAATCTCCGGACGGCCCGCTGGCCCGGTCGCTGCCGAGTTATGATCATTTTTATACGCGCTTTGGCCAAACGCGCGAACGCCTGATGCTCGTCAAGGCCCGACCGGTGGCCGGCGATCTCGAATTGGGCGCGGAATTCATCGAGACCATCCATCCCTTCCGCTATCCGCTCGCCGTTAACGAACAGACGTGGCGCGAAGTCGCCGTCCTGAAAGCGTCGGTGGATCACGAGTCGGCGCGCGACGTGGAAGCGGGGCCCGGCGGCTTGCGGGAAATCGAATACATCGCGCAGGTTCTGCAGCTCCTGCACGCGGGTCAGCAGCCGTTCCTGCAAAATTCGTTTACGCTCGCGGCGTTGCAAAAATTGATGCGTTACGGGCTGCTCTCCGAGGCGGATGCGGAGGCGCTGGAGGAGGCTTATGTGTTTCTGCGGGACGTGGAGCATCGCCTGCAAATGGAAGCTTACCGCCCCACGCATATCATCCCGAATGAGCGCGCCGCCCGCGAACGGCTGGCTCGGCTTATGGGGTTTGAGACGCTGCGCGAATTTGAGGCCACGCGCGGGGCTCATGCGGAGCGGGTGCGCCGAATTTTTGATCGAATCCCCACGCCGGCGTGATATATTAGGGTATGCCGCTCTATGAATATGAGCTTTGTGAAGGGGATTGCGCCGCGTGCGGCGGGAAATTCACTTTGAATCGGCCCTTAAGCGCGGCTCCGCTGAAAGTCTGCCCGGCCTGCCGCAAACCGGTGCGCAAGATTATTTCGTCATTCAGTTCGCCGTTGAAACTGAAGCCGCTCTCCATCACGGACGCCAAAAAAGCCGGGTTCACCGTCCTTAAACGCACCGGCAAAGGCGAATACGAGAAGCAGTAACCTGCCTTACACTTGCTCCACCAGGCGATGGAGCTCTGCGTCCGTGTTGTAAAAATGCGGGGAGATGCGGATATATTTCTGGCCGCCTCGATCGACGCGCAGGGAGGTGTCAATGCCGGCGTCGAGCAGTTTTTGGTGCAACGCGGCGCTATCCTCGCCCGGTTTGAAAAACGTCGTGATGCCGCTCACGTTCGCCGCGGGCGCATCGGCTTGCAGCACCGTATAACCCTTGGCCTGCAAGGCAGGGACGAGCCAAGCCCGTTTGCGCGTCAATTCCGCCGCGATGTTTTCCACGCCAATTTCGAGGAGTAATTCCAGCGACGCGCGCAATCCCGCCAAGCCGAGCAAACTCGCGCTGCCTGCCTCGTACCGGCGGGCGTCGGAGGAATAGGTGATTTGTTCCTGAGCCACGAAATTGCCGCACCGCACATTGTGCCAGCCGTAAACAATCGGGCGCAGCCGATCCTGGACGCCGCGGCGCACATAAAATAATCCCGCGCCGCACGGACCCAGCAGCCATTTGTGCGCGTCGGCCGCCATGAAATCGAAATGCCGCGACTCTGTCGGGAACGCGCCTGCCGTCTGGATGCCATCCACGCAAAACAAGATGTTTCGTTCGCGCAATCCTTTGCCAATGGCTGGCAAGTCAATGCGGTACCCGGCCACAAAATGGTTGGAGGCCAGCGCCACCAATTTGGTCTGCTCATCCACCTGGCCGAGCACATCGATGGTGCGGATGCGGCCGTATTCGCGAATGTTCAAAAGGCGCACTTCCACGCCGCGCTCCGCCAGCGCCATCCACGGATAGACGTTGGAAGGATAATCATCGAAATAAATCACCAGATTGTCGCCTTTGCGCCACGGCAATCCGCCCGCCACGAAACTCAGCGCCAGCGAGGTGGGGCCCACCAAGGAGATTTCTTCGGGCGTGGCGCCGATCAGTTGCGCGCCCAATTTTCGGACGCCTTGAATTTGCTCCATGGGCAGGGCGATTTCCTGGTCGCCGTTCATGCCCGCGGCCGCACAGGTGCGCACCGCATCCGCGACGCGCCGGGGCAGGGGGCAGACGGCGGCGTGCGCCAGAAAAATTTTTTCGCGCGTCACGGGAAACTCGTGCCGGCGCAATTCTTCATTGGAAAGGATTTCCTCGAGTGTCATTTAAAAACCTTGCAGAGCTTTATCCAGATCGCTGTTCGGCCCATAGAGGCCGGAATAAAATGAGACGATCTTCCAGCCAATAATCAGCATGATGCCGAAGTACAGCAGTTTGGGCGACCATTGCGCCACGGCGCGTAATTTGCGGCTGCCCTCCTCTTGATACATCGTGTGCAGCCGGCGCAGCGTTTCGTCGAGTTGGCCCGACACTTCGCCCGTGTGATAAAGCCCCACGAATAGCTCGGGAAAAACGCGCGCGTTGCTCACCAATTCCGATGGCGTGCAACCTTGCTCCAGTGGCTCTTTCCAACCGACCACCACGCGGCGCAGCGCCGGCGAACCGCTGGCCGTTGCCGCCAATTCCCACGCGCTGACAATCGAGACGCCCGCGTTGATCAACGCCTCCAGCGCCGCAGCCAGCCGCGCCAAGGCCAGGAAACGCCGCGCCGTTCCGAGCATCGGAATCGGCCGCAGCGCGCTTTCGATGGCGCTGCGCCAATGTTCTCCATGGCGGCCCTGGCAGGCGTAAACAATAAAAAAAGCCACGCCATAAAGCGGCCCCAATATCACCACCACGCTCAGGATAAAATGAAACGTGTTCCCTGTCTTGAACCATTCGATAAAGGGAAAAAGCACCGCGGCAAAATGAAAGACGAACAGCGGATACATCAGGTCCGAGAGCGCCTGCCTGGCCATTTGCGCCCGGTCGCGATAATAAGTGGCAAGCAATTTGAAGGTGGCGTCCATGCGCCCGCTCCGTTCGCCCGCCTCCAGCAGCGCGGCGTCAAACGACGGAATCCAACTGCCCAAAGTCTCGATGGAATCGGTCAGCGTCAGACCCTCGCGCAAACCGCGTTGCAGCGTTTGGAGCGTGGGACGCAACGAGCGTGGCGAGGTTTGAGAAACCTGGTCGAGAGCTTGCGGAAGCGTGATGCCCGCAGCCAGCATGATGCCGATTTGATGATACAACTCGGCCCGCTCATTAAGCTGGCCGGGTGTGATGATCAGTGGCATGACCGAATCCGGTCAGCTAAGGAGCTTGTCGAGGTTCGATTTGAGGTCGCGCTTGGAGCACATCCCCACCACTTGGCCAGCCACCTGGCCGCCTTTGAAAAATAACAGAGTCGGAATGGCCGTGATGCCAAATTGTGTCGCCAGGGCCTGGTCTTCTTCGATGTTCACTTTGCCCACCGCGGCGCGGCCTTGATATTCCGTCGCCAATTCATCCAGCAACGGCCCGATCATTTTGCATGGCCCACACCATTCCGCCCAAAAATCCACCAACACCGGCTTCGTGGAGTTCAAAACCTCCTGGGAGAAGTTCGCCTGTGTTAACTTGACAGTATTGTTGCCCATAATTCAAAAACCTCGCTCAACTCGGCGGCGTGTAAACCATAAATGCCAGATATGCGGAAGCGCCCGCGGCCGCCAAGGCCACCACTCCGGCGGCAATCGCGAGGCCCTTATCCATGCCGCTCATGCCGGCGGCCATGGGAACCGGACGAGGCGCAACGGCCGCCGGACGAGGCGCGGCAGCGACAGGCGCAGCCACGCGCGCGGCGGGCGCAGCGGCCGGGGCCGCAGCTTTCGGAGCAGCCGAGGCCGCGACGGGCGCAGCGGCAGTTGCCACAGGGGCAGCCGTCGCCGTCGAAGGCGGAGGCGGTCCCCCAGGAGCCAGCGTGGGCAGTTTGATCGTCGGCGCCGAGGTCGGTTTCGGCGGCAAATTGATGCGGACGGTTTCTTTCTTCGGCTGAACCTTGGAGGCTTCGGCCGGACGCGGCGGCAACGCGCCACCAGGAGGATTGGGAGTATTCTCAGCCATATTTTTCTCTTGCATCACAACCTAAAGTTCCGCCCCCCGCCTGTCAAACTCGAATTCTTTTCCCACCGGGGCGCCAGACAAAGTGTCAGCCGAAAACCGAGCCGAGCCGTCAAAATGGACGACCGATTATATGTTATACCTATGACATATAATCGGTCGTCCGAGAATTGGGCGGTGGTGGGGCGAGTTGCGTTAAAACCTTTTCACTCCGGGGTGGGGGGCATAGAGTGCAGCGCAATCGAGCCTTGAGTTTTCTGTCGCCAGCGGCGTTTTGGTTTGCCGCCACTTTGCCGGTGGTGGTGGTGTTCTATTTGCTCAAGCGCAAACGGGTCGTCAAACTGGTCTCCAGTTCGCTTTTGTGGCAACGCTTCCTGGCGGATGCCCAGGCCAATGCGCCGTTTCAACGTCTGCGCAAGAATTGGCTGCTCATTCTGCAACTGCTGCTGCTGGCGCTGGCGATCCTGGCTTTGAGCCGGCCATTTTTTTCGGGGCATAGCGCGAGCAGCGGCTTGCGTGTCATTATTCTTGACGCATCGGCCTCGATGCAAAGCACGGATGAAACGCCTTCCCGCTTTGAGAAGGCGCGGGCGGGGGCTCTCGAATTGGTCAGCGGCTTGAAAGACCAGGAGGAAATGCTGGTGCTGCTGGCGGGCGGAAACACGGTTGTCAAACAATCGGCCACCACGAGCAAAGCGGATTTGCGCCGCGCCTTGCAGGATTGCCGTGTCACGGATTCTTCGACCCGCTTGACTGAGGCGCTGAAGCTGGCGAGCACGCTGGTGCATGATCGCAAGGATCCGGAAATTCATCTCTTCAGCGATGGCGCGGCGGGTGATCTGAGCGAATTCGAGAACAAAGGCCTGAGCGTCATCTATCATCGCGTCGGTCAGCGGTCGGAAAATCTCGGCGTGACGACCCTCGATATTCGCGAGAATCCCGAGAATCGGCGCGAGCGCGCGATTTACACGAGTGTGGTCAATTATTCCAGCAACGCGCAGCAAACCACGCTGGAGCTGCTGTTCAATGACAAATCGGTGGATGCCCGCCCGATCACGGCGCCGCCCGGCGAAACCGTGCCGCTTGTTTTTTCCGCGGCGCAGCAAACCGACGGCATTTTCACGGTGCGGATTGACGCCAAGGATGATCTGGCGGCGGACAATCAGGCCTCCGCAGTCAGTCTTTTGCCGCAGCCGGCCAAGGTGTTGCTGGTGACGCGCGGCAATCGATTTCTCGAGAAGGCCCTGCGCGCCGGGGCGAACGTCAACCTCACGGTAACCCAGGCGCTGGCCGACAACGCGGCGGGTTACGACGTGGTGGTCCTGGATGACATTCAACCGGCCGTCTGGCCCAAGCCGAATGTCCTGGCCATACACGTCGCCAACGAAACGCTTTTTCCGGGGCCGTGGCCGAGCGTGGAAGGGCCGTCGATTGTCGATTGGAAAAATACGCATCCGCTGCTGCGCTATATTAATCTGGATAACGTCCAAATCAGCAGCGCCCTGTCGGTCAAGCCGCCGAGTTGGGGCATTCCGCTAGTGGAAGCGCAGCAAACGCCGCTCATCCTGGCGGGGGAGCTTAATCATCAGAAGATCATCTGGATTGGCTTCGACACTCTGCAAAGCACGTGGCCGTTGCGCATTTCCTTTCCAATTTTTATCGCGAACGCCGCGCAATGGCTTGATCCCATCACGACGCGCGCAGGGCAGTTGATGCTGCATGCCGGGGAGCCGTTTCGCTTTGCGTTGACGCAGCCGGCCGCGAGCGCGCAGGTCACGCTGCCGGATGGCCAGATCGAAACGGTGGCGTTGCGCGACCAGCGCGAAATGGTTTTGGGCGACACCGACCGGCAAGGCGTTTATCACGTGCGCGTGGGCACAAACGCGGTGGCGTTTTGCGTCAATGTGCTTGACGCCGCGGAAAGCAACACCAAGCCGCGCGCGGAGTTGAACTTTGGAAAATTCAATCATGTGGGCTCGGTGGGCGTGCAGCAGGCGAGCGTGGAAATGTGGCGCTGGATCGCCGCCGCGGCGCTGGGCGTCCTCCTGTTTGAATGGTGGTATTACCATCGCCGCACCGTGTGATGAACTGGCCGCTCATTGGCAACAGCCTCATGGTCAGCGCGGGCGCGACGGCGCTGGCAGTCGCCGGCGGTTTTTTGGCGGCGTTATGGTTTGCGGGCTCGGGGTCGCGGTGGCGCGGCTGGTTTCTGGCCGCCGCCGTGGTGGCGCTGGCGCTGCCGCCGTTTCTCACGACCAATTGCTGGATCGATCTCCTGGGCGAAACCGGACGCTGGCGCGCGTGGCTGCCGTTCAATGTCTACACCCTCGGCGGCGCGGTGTGGATACTCACGCTCCTGACGTGGCCCGTGACGTTTTTCTTTGTCACGGCCGCGTGGCGTCGTGTCCAAACCAACCAATTGGAAATCGATCCGTGCCTGGAAAAAACGGCGCTCATCCGCTGGCTGCTTTGGCCGCTGGCGCGCGCCGGCGTGGCCCAATCCGCCGTGCTAATCTTCGTCTTGACTCTCAACAACTTCGCCGTGCCCGCCATTTTGCAGGTGAAAGTTTTTCCCGCGGAGGTTTGGGTGCGGTTCAACACGACGTTCGATTATGCGTCCGCGCTGGCGTTAAGCTGGCCGCTGGTCCTTGCGCCGCTGCTCCTAGTGCTGGCGTTGCGCGGCGGCGATTCGGCGTGGTCCTGGAACGCTGACGCGCCGGCGCCGCGGGTTTTCCGTCAACAATTGGGGGGCGCGTGGTCGGCGGCGGGCGGGGTGGCGGCGGCGGGATTGGCGGCGTTCGCGCTGGGGGCGCCGCTCTGGCAATTGGGCGCCAGCGCGCGCACCTGGCGGGATTTTTGGCCGGCGTTCAGCGCCAGCGCGTGGGTCGGCCCGCACTCCATCGGCTACGCGGCGGTCACGGCCACGGTCGTCGTGATCCTGGCCTGCGCGACGTGGCGCTGGCCGCTGGATGAATTTTTATGGCTGCCGTTTTTCATCCCGGGTGTGTTGCTCGGCATTGCGCTGATTTGGATTTTCAACCGGCCCACCCTCAGCGGCATTTATCAAAGCGCGGCGATTGTCATTATTGCCTATGCGGTGCGCTACGCTGCGCTGGGTTGGACCGGGGTGGCCCGGGCCCTGCGGGCCACCGATCAGGCGCTGCTGGAGGTGGCAACGCTGGAAGGCGCGAATGTTTGGCAACTATGGCGTCATGTGCGCTGGCCGCAGGTGTCGGGCCGTTTCGCCGTGGCGTGGTATGTCACGTATCTGCTCTGCCTGTGGGACGTGGAAACGATCGTCTTGATCGTGCCGCCCGGGGGCGAAAGCCTTTCGTTGCGCGTCTTCAATCTTCTGCATTACGGCCACAATTCGCAGGTCAACGCCTTGTGCGTGTGGCTGATGCTTTTGGCTCTCGCTCCGCTGGGTTTTTATCTCGCAGCCCGGATGGCGTGGCGCCGTGTGGCCGTGGCCGCGGCGGTGGCTGTGCTGGCGCTGCTGCCCGGTTGTTCGGTGGACAACCGAAAATCGGCGCCCGTGCAAAGCCAGTTCTTCAGCTCGGTGGAAATCATCGGGCAGCGCGGCGCCGGCGCGGGTGAATTCAACAAACCCCGCTCGGTCGCCGTGGACGGGCAGGACAATCTCTATGTGATTGACATGACCGGGCGCGTGCAAAAATTTTCGCCGTCGGGCGTTTTTCTGTTTAGCTGGCAAATGCCGCAAACGGAAAAGGGCAAGCCCAAGGGCATGTGCACCGATCACGATGGCAATATTGTGTTGGTCGAGCCGCATTATTCGCGAGTCAATCATTTTGCGCCGGATGGCCGGCTGGTGGCGCAATGGGGCGTGCACGGCACGAACGTGGGGCAATTTGGCATGCCGCGCGGGGCGGCGGTGGATTCGCACGGGGAGATTTTTGTGTGCGAATACGAATTGTCCGAGCGGGTGCAGCATTTCACCGCGCATGGCGAGAAGTGCCTGGGGTGTTTCGGCCATCCGGGTGACGGCCCGGGGGAATTCAACCGCGCGGAAGGGCTCGGCATGGACGCGCAGGATCTGTTGCACGTCGCCGATTCGTGCAATCACCGCATCCAGGTGTTGACGCGCGAGGGCAAGTTTCTGCGGGCTTTTGGCAAAGCGGGAACCGGCCTCGGTGAATTCAGCTATCCGTATGACATCCGCATGGACGCCGCGGGGCGGCAGTTTGTGTGCGAATTTGGCAATAGCCGCCTTCAGGTGTTCTCCGCCGATGATCGCCCCTTGGAAATCATTGGCGGGCCCGGCGCGGCGCCCGGTCAATTCAATAATCCGTGGAGCATCGCCTTTGATTCCAAGGGGAATCTCTATGTGGCCGACGCTCTGAATAACCGCGTCCAGAAATTCATTCACAAGACATGAATTTCCAATTCTCCAACCCCATTTGGCTCCTGCCGTTGCTGCCGGCGGTGGCGTGGACCTTGTGGCTGGGTTGGAAATCAGACGCGCAACTTGGGACGGCCCGGCGCCGCGTCGCGCTGGCGGTGCGCTTGATCGTCGTGCTTTGTCTGTGCCTGGCCATTGCCGGGTTGCAATGGCGCAAGCCGCTGGAGGGCATGAATCTTTTTTTCCTCCTCGACCGTTCCCAGAGCATCCCCTCCGCGCAGCAGGAGGAATCCAAAGCCATTGTCAACCGCATGGCGAAGGAAAAGCGGCCCACCGACGCGGCGGGCGCGCTGGTGTTTGGCTCGGAGGCCGCGATTGAATCCCGGCCCAACGCGAGCCTCGACCTGCGCCAGATTCAAGCCATCGTAGGCGTGGACCGCACGGACATCGCTGGCGCGGTGCGTCTCGGCGCGGCGGCTTTTCCTGAGACCGGCCAGAAACGCCTCGTGCTGTTTTCCGATGGACATGAAAACGTCGGCGACGCGCTCAGCGCCCTGGCGGCGGCGCGTCCGCTGGGGGTCACGATGGACGTGGTGCCGCTGGGCGCGGAGCGCGGCAATGATGTGTCGGTGAAAAAATTGACGGTCCCGACCTCGGTCAAGAAAGGGCAGTCCTTTGACGTCAAAATTTTTGCGCAGGCCGACCGCGCGCAATCCGCCACCGTCCGGCTGTTTGTCAACGATACCCGCATCGGCGAGCAAAAAATCGAATTGTCCGCCGGCAAGAATCTTTTCAGCTTCCCGCAGAATCTGGCGGAGCCCGGTTTTTACAAATACGATGTTCAACTGGACGCGCCGGGCGACACCATACCGCAAAACAATCGCGGCATCGCCTTTGTCAATGTGCGCGGCAATCCGCGCGTTTTATTGTTGTCCAGCGATCCGCAAAAGGATGCGCCGCTCGCCGCCGCGTTGCGGGCCGGGAAGCTCGACGTCAAGGTGGCCGAGAAATTTCCCGACACGCTGGCAGAAGTGCAAAGTTATGATGTCGTTTTTTTGAGCAACATCGCGGCGGGTGATTTGGGCTTGGATTCGATGCGCTTGCTCGAAAGCGCGGTGCGCGATTTCGGCGTCGGAGTCGTTTGCGTGGGCGGCGACCAGGCGTATGCGGCGGGCGGGTATCGCGGCACGCCTTTGGAGGAAATGCTGCCGGTGCAAATGGAATTGAACAGCAAGAAGGTCATTCCCAACGGAGCGCTGGCCATTGTTTGTCATGCGACGGAATTTCCCGGCGGCAATGGGTGGGCGCGCGATATTGCGTTTGCGGCGCTGGATGCCTTGGGTCCGCAGGACGAGATGGGCATCGTTCTTTGGGACGGCAATGACAAATGGCTGTTTCCGCTGGGAAAAGTGGGCGACAAAATCGAGCAAGGCCGCCTCATTTCCGGGATGAACCCGGGCGACATGCCGGACTTTCAAGCGCCGATGGCTTCCGCCTACAAGGCTCTCCATGCTTCGAAGGCCAACCTCAAACATCTCGTTGTCTTCAGCGATGGCGATCCGGGACCGCCGCAAAAAACGCTCGTGCAAAATATCGTCGATGACAAAATCACCATCAGCACGGTGATGATTGGGGGGCACGTTGCGCCGGACACGATGTCTTATCTTGCGGCCGCCGGCCATGGGCGTTTTTGGGCGGTTGAATCCGCGTCCGATTTGCCGCAGATTTTTCTGAAGGAAGCCGCCGTGATTCTCAAAGCGGCCATTTTTGAGGAGCCGTTTAAACCGCAGGTTCAATCCTACAGCGAAGTTCTAAGCGGCATCAGCGCGTCGGATTTTCCGTCGTTGCTCGGTTATGTTTGCACCACCCCAAAAGGACGCGCGGAAGTGCCATTAGTTACGCAAAAAGGCGACCCGCTTTTGGCGCATTGGCAATTTGGCTTGGGGCGCGCCGTGGCGTTCACTTCAGATGCGCGCGCCAAATGGGCGGCGCCATGGATGAGTTGGACGAAGTATGGCGCTTTCTGGCGGCAAATCGCGCAATGGAGCCTGCGCCGTTTGGAGGCTGCGGACTTCAGCACGGAAGTGGCGGTGGACAAAGGCGAGGGCCGCATCAGTGTGGAGGCGATCGACGCCAAAGGGGCCTACCGCAATTTTTTGAATCTGCAAACCGTTGTCATCAGCCCGCGCGGCGAAAAGCAGGTCCTGCAGCTCGAACAGACCGGCCCCGGCCGCTACGAGGCCGCTTTCCCCACCAAGGAAGTGGGGGCTTATCTCATGAACCTGACCGACCGGGCCACCGGCCAATCCGAGGCTCTCGGCCTGAGTGTCAACTATTCACCGGAATTTGACGATTCGGGCCCGAACCTCAATCTCTTGCGCCGGCTTGCCGAATTGGGCGGCGGAAAAGTCCTCGACCCGCAAACGGACAATCCTTTTCTGCATGACCGCGAGAAAACCTTTCGGCCGCTCGACCTGCGGGACTGGCTGCTGCGTCTGGCGATTATCTTGTTTCCGTTCGATGTCGCGGTGCGCCGCATCCAACTGGATCGCGCCGAATGGCTGAAGGCGACGCGCCTGCTGCGCCGTTGGTTCTTGCCGTGGGCCACCGAGGTCCGCCCCAAGGATGCGGACGAATCCCTCTCCGCGCTCCTCACCCGCCGCGACCAAGTCCGCTCCCGCCGCGCGCCGGTGGCGGCGGCGCCCGAGTTGTTTCAACCCCGCCAAGCGCCCGCGGCGAGGGAGTCTGTTTCGTCCGGCGTGGAGTCGGCGAAGTCTGCGGAGCCTGCGGAATCCGCCGAAAAACCCGTCGCCAAGCCGGAGCCGCCCGTTTCGACCACCAGCCGCCTTTTGGATGCCAAGCGGCGCGCCCGCAAACGGACGGAAGGTGAATGAGCCACGCCGTCAAATGGGCCGCCGCCGCACTCGGCTTCGTGGTGGTGGGAGCAGTTGTGTTATGGCCGACCGCCAGCCCGGAAAAGCGGGTCGCGCGTTTGCCCGACGGTTCCATCGTCATCGTGGCGGGCGTGTCATTGGCCAACAATAGTGTTTACACGAACGCCGGTGGCGCGAAATGGGAGGAGTGGCTGGGGCGCACGCTCCCCTACGGAATGTTGCCGCAAAAACTGTGGGCTTTTCCCGGCGGGATGAGCGTCGGGGCGCGCGCTCCGGCGGGTAAAACCAATCTCGTGATTTTTCTGTCCCATTTGGGGTCGCTGGCCCACGCGCCTCCGCAAAAATTCGACCTTGTTTTGCAGGATGAGCAGGGAAATTCCGTCTCCTCCCACCCCTGGGGAACCAGCGTCATGCACGATGCGAAAGGGACGCATTATGACGTGCTTGAGGAATACGTGTTCCAAGCCTATCCCCGCCGCTCGAAATGGCTCAAACTCGGATGGGCCGATCAGACGGCTCATTTCCAAATTCTCAATCCGGATTTCGCCGCGTTTTCGAGTTGGCCGCCGGTGGCGCTTCCGGCCACGAATCGTGTGGCGGACACGGTCGTTCGCTTGACAGAATTTGCGGCAGGCGCAACCCGAAAATCCGCGGAAGTGGCGGTGGAAGTGACCACGGACGGACGCCCAGACTGTCCCTGGCAGGTGGCGGGGGTGGAGTTTGCGGATGCGACGGGGAATGCCTGGCCGGGCACGCTCCAGTCGGCTTCGCAGGCTCGCATGGGCGATGGCTATCGGCGCACCATGATTTTTCGGGATCACCTGTGGCACGGTGAAAAAGCCTGGAAAATTAGAGTGGAATTGTCCAACACCGCCGACTTTACTCCCGGGATATTTTGGACGAATCGCGTGCCCGTGCCCGCGGTCGGCGCGGCGGTGGCGCTGAACATGGCAACGAATTTTGACGGTGAGGCGGTGCGGCTCGTGGCTGTGAAGAGAACCACAACATCGCTGGAATTCAGCGTGCAAAGCGACGTCGAACCAACGGATTTTCGGCTGAGCGCCGTCGGGGGAAAAGACCAATTATCCTCGGGCCGGTCGCTCTATTCATTTACCTTGGCCTCGCCGGCGAATGCGAGTTTTGTGGATTGCGTGCTCGCGTATCACCGGAGCCGTTTTGTTGACTTCATCGCGGCGCCGACCGCGCCCTGACGGCCCAGCATTTCGCGCGCGCGCGCCAAATAACCCGCGTCGATATCGAAGCCGAGGAATTTTTTGACGCCGCAGTTTTGGGCGGCCAGCGCGGCATGGCCCAGGCCGACAAAGGGGTCGAGCATCGTGCCGTGGCGCGGCATGGGATGCACTTTGATGCACATCTCGGCCAGCGCCACGGGGAAGGTGGCGGGGTGGGGACGCTGGGTGCGGCGGTCGCGAATGGTTTGGTACGGCACGAACCAGGTGTTGCCGCGGCAGCGCAGATCCCGTCCGCCGGTGTGCCCCCAGCGCGCGATATTCGATTTGTCAGCGTAGGGCACTCCCACCGCCAGGCGCCGGAGTTTCACGTCGCCGGTTTTGGTGAAGTGGAAAAGATATTCATGGCAATCGGTGACGTAGCGTTCGGAATTGAGCGGCTTGAAATGGCCCACGGAAAGCGATTGCGAGTCGGGAGTTTGGACGGAGATGGACTTGATCCAATGAAAGGTGTTTTGCAGGACGAAGATTTCCGCCAGCTCGACTGCCAGGCGATGCGGGAGCAGGGGATTCGAGGGCGCGGCGCCTAGATTCAGGAAAAAAGATCCGTTCGCCTTCAGGACGCGGCGAATTTGCCGGGCCCACGCCCCCGCCCAATTGAGGTATTCCCCGGTGGTTTTGCGGTCGGCGTATTTCCCATACTTTATATCGAGGTTGTACGGAGGGGAGGTGACAACCAAATCGACTGAGCCGGCGCGCAACCGGCCCATTCCCTCGACGCAATCGCCGTGGATCAATTCAATGGCCGTCATGGCAATGGGGTCGCATGGAACCAAGGGGGCGGCAAGCCCAAACTATTTATTTGAAAAATACTCGACAAGAAACGGCGGGGCGGCATATTTTCCTCTAAAGAGTTGTTGATTATGTTGAAAAAGTTCTCGGCTGGTCTTTCGTTGCTTGCGTTGGGGTACATCGTCACCGGTTGCGCCGGTCCGGAAGAGAAGTTCGGACGCGGGGTGGTCAACGTGACGGAATTCATGCGGGGCGGGGAACTTCGCCGCGCCGTGGAGCAATCGACGATTTCCGGGGAGAGCCCTGAATTTGGTTATAGCGCGGGTTTCGTGCACGGCCTCAACCGCAGTCTCGAACGCACGGGCGTCGGCCTCTATGAGATCGCGACCTTCCCGATTCCGAATTATTCCAACCACGATTACGGCCCAATCATGCGCCCGACCAACCCGGTCTATCCGGAGAGCTATCGCCCCAACTGGCTTGCGGACACCACGATGTCGCCCGACACGTCCCTGGGTTTTGGCGGCGGCGATGTGGCGCCGATGATTCCGGGCAGCCGTTTCCGCATTTTCGACGGCAATTGACGCGGCAATGCTGGAAAAGCATTCCTGCTGCAAAGTCAACCTGCTGCTGAACATCCTGGGCAAGCGCCCCGATGGTTTTCATGAGTTGGAAACCATCATGCATCCTGTTCCCCTGCACGATGATTTGACCTTCGAGCGCGTCGGCGCCGGCATTTACCTGACCTGCGAGGATGCGACGCTGCCTGTCGATGGGCGCAATCTTGTGGTCAAGGCCGCAGCCGCTTTTTTTGCCCAAACCGGCATTTCCGAAGGGGTAAGAATCCATTTGCGGAAACATGTGCCGGTGGCCGCCGGGTTGGGGGGCGGGAGTGGCAATGCTGCCACCACGCTGCTGGCCTTGAATGAACTTTTCGGGCAGCCCCTGCCGCACGGGGACCTGTCGCGTTTGGCTGCCGGCCTCGGCTCAGACATTCCATTTTTCCTGCAAGATCAGCCGGCGTTGGCCACGGGGCGCGGCGAAATCATTCAACCGCTTGCTCCCTTTCCCGCGCTGCGCGGCGCGCATCTGGCGCTGGTTCATCCGGGTTTTGGAATCTCCACCCCGTGGGCCTACACCCAGCTCGCGCACTATCCCGCCGCATCGCGCGGCGAGCCGGGCCGCGCCGACCGCATGCTTGACACGTTGCGCCAGCCCGATCTCCGCGCCGCCGCGCGCGAGCTATATAATTCCCTGGAGGCTCCGGCGCTGCCGAAATATCCGTTGCTCCAGATTTTCCAGGAATTTTTTCGCGAACAAGGCGCGGCCGGGGCCTTGATGTCCGGCAGCGGTTCCTCGACGTTCGCTCTGTTTCCCAACGCCGCCGCCGCGGGCCAGGCTCTCGAAAAATTCCGCGCTCATTTTGGCTCCGCCATCTGGGCGGCGGCCCTGCCTTTGGGGCTGGATTGACTTCTTTGTTGCAGTCGCGAGTGAAACCGCTATTTTTAGTGGGCCATTGTCCGATGGTGTAACGGTAGCACAAGGCCCTTTGGAGGCTTTTGTCATGGTTCGAATCCATGTCGGACAGCCATTTTCTCAACTTTTCCGCCCGTTTCTTGTCAGACTTATCCCTGAAAAATGCGCCGTGTGTAAGGTGTTGCCGCGCAAGATAAACCACAAAGGGCCTCGCATACAACCCGACGGGAATGCCGATAACTTAAGCAGCATGAGCACCGCTAGTTTGAACAACCACGCTCGCCTTGCAGCTCGAGCGGATTCAGGCAGACGATGAGAAATTTGACGTTTCCCCTTCGGCTTATCTTTGTTTTGGCAACGACAGTATTGGCGGCCCAAGCGCAGATGGATGCGAATCTGGCCGCCGCTCGACCCCGCTTGGCCCTGCGCTATAGCAAGTTGCAGGAAACATTCATCTCACCCAACGTGAATTGCCACCAAGGCTACGCCTGGGACGGCACGAATCATTATACGTTTGACACGCAGGGAATCTACAAGCGTCAAGACGATTTGTATTGGACGGTAACGGCTTCCAACACGGCGACATTGAAGGGATTGGCGGGCCTGAACCACATGGGCGACGGCGATTATTACAATGGCCAGCTTTATGTGGCGTGCGAGAAGTGGGGCGGTTGCGGCAATTACACCAATCAATGCATTCTGACCTTTGACGCCAACACATTGCTTTGCACTGGCCGTTACGATGTTTCCGCCGAGGGGCATGAAATGTCCGGGTTGGTGGTGGTTCCAGACGACGGCCCGAATGGCGCCATCTACGTCACCTCCTATTGCGACGGGTCTCAGCTTTGGAAATACGACCTGGCGAGCATGACATTCCTCGGAACGTTGCCGTTGCAAACAAACCTGCCGAATTTGCAGGGCGTGGCATACAACGCCGGGACCTTTTATGCGGCGGGCGACTTGGGCTCGATTTGGTCGTTTGACACCAACGGCGCGCCCAAGCTCGTGTATGTCAGCAGTCAAACGGGCAGCCACGAAGGCCTGGCATTCGTGAATGGGGGTTTGCGCCAATTGATTGATCGCGGCGGCACGGACCGTTGCGTGCATTACATTTCGTTGCCCAGCTTCGATCTCACGTTTACATCGACAGGCTCGGGATGGGTGGTGGAATCGGCGCCATCGCTGGCCGGTCCTTGGAGTCCCGCCATCTGCCGGTTTGCCGCCACCAACGTGACCGATTCCGACGCGGCCCTGCCCATGCCGCCCGCTAAAGGCAGCCTGTTCTATCGGATGCGCCGAGCTGTGGCTCCCCCTGACGCGGCGGTTGGCAACCCCTAATTTCGGCGGCGCGGCCCGAATTGGTCTGGTTTTTGCTGAAGTGGCGGCATGAGCCGCAACGCTGAGGTTATGACCCCGCCGCTGGCGACCACCGCCCATGGGGAATGCCTTTTGGTGGCCGTCGGCCCGACCCCAGAGGCCGAAGCGATTATTCGTTGGGCGCATGCGCTGGCGGCGACGCTGCGTTGCCGATGGATTGCTCTTTATGTCGGATCCTCCGCCCCGCTGGAACTGCCGGAGGAGGCAGACCTTAACCATGACCTGGATTTAGCCCGCGACCTGGGGGCCGAAACCCTCACCACGACGGACGAGGATGTCGTGCGCGGGTTGATGCGCGTGGCGAGCCAATGGAATGTCACGCAAATTATCGCTGGAAAGCCGCGGTCGGCGCGCCGCCGCTTTCCCTTGCGGCGCGGGGATCACGTCGCCGCGCGCCTGCTGCGCCAGAGCGGCAAAATGTTGATTCATCTGGTGGGGGCGGACCCCCGGCCGCGTCAGGACGCGCGGCCCAACCGGAACGGGCGCCGGGACACGCCGGTTGGCCAGTATGGCATGGCGGCGGGGGTCGTGGGGCTGATGACGGGAGCGGCCTTTCTCTTCACGCCGGTGGTGGGGGCGCACGCCACGGCGCTGGTGTTTCTCTTGACAGTGGTGCTGCTGGCGCTCGTGGTCGATCGCGGGCCGGCGTTGGTGGCCGCGGCCCTGAGCGCGCTTTTGTGGGATTACTTTTTCCTGCCGCCGATTTTTGCCTTTGCCATCCACAGTTTCGAGGACGCGATGCTTTTCGGCATGTATTTTGTCGTGGTTTTGGCCTTGGGGCAATTGACCGCCCGGATCAAGGCGCAACAGAATGCCGAGCGGCAGCGGGAAGCGCAAGCCACCGCCTTGTACCTCTTGATCCGCAAGCTGAACGAAGCGCGCACTTCGGCGGAAGTTCTGTCCCATGCCACGGCGCAGGTGGAGGCAGTCTTCCGGGCTCCCGCCAAAATCACGCTGGCGCACGATCTGGCCGAAGCCTCCGCCGTGGTGCGCTGGGTGATCGGGCGAGGCCGCGCCGCCGGGCATGGCAGCGATAAATTTGCGCATCTCCCGGCGCTCTACGTGCCCCTGTCCAGTAACAGCCAAACGCTCGGCGCCCTTTGTCTTGACACAGGGAAAACCCGCATTCTCTCGCTGCCGGAGCGCGCGCTGCTGGAATCGTTCGCGCAGCAGATCGCGCTGGCTTTGGAGCGCTGGCGGCTTAACGAGCTGGCCGAGCGCACGCGCGCGCTGACGGAGTCGGAGCGGTTGAGCAAAACCCTGCTGGATTCCATGTCCCATGAATTGCGCACGCCCATCGCCGCCATCCAGGGCGCGACGGGGAACCTGCTGGAATTGGGCGGCGCTTCGCTCTCGAATTTTCAACGGCAAATGATGGAGGAAATCGCCGAGGCCACGTCCCGCCTGGATCGGTTGGTGGGCAATGCGCTGGAGCTTAACCGCCTAGAAGCCGGCGCGGTGAAACCGGTCCGCAATGAATGCGACCCGGTGGAATTGGTGCACTTATGCATCGCCGAAACCGAGAAACGGCTCGCGCGCCATCGAGTGTCCGTGGCGCTGGAGCCCGGGCTGCCCGTGCTGCCCATGGATTTCGTTTTGACACAACACGCGTTCTCCAACCTCCTCAGCAATGCGGCGGCCCACACGCCGCCGGGCACGGCGGTGGAGGTGAGCGCGCGCGTGGCAGGGGAATTCCTGGTCTTGACGGTGGCGGATCGCGGGCCGGGATTGGAGCCTGACCTGTTGCCGCGAATTTTTGACAAGTTTGTACGCAGCCCGAACGCCGCGGCGGGCGGCACCGGGCTTGGGTTGTCGCTCGTGAAGGGGTTCATCGAAGCGCAGGACGGCACGGTGGTGGCGGCGAACCGTCCGGGGGGTGGGGCGTTATTTGCGATTTCCCTGCCGCTCGCGCGGGCCGAGCGCGTTCCGGAGCCTGCGCTGGCCGAGGCGGGAGGATGCGCATGAACGAGACACCGCCGGAAAAAACCGTGATCCTGGTGATTGACGACGAGGCGCAAATCCGGCGCCTGCTGCGCGTGGCGTTGGAGATGAGCGCGTACGAGGTGGTGGAGGCCGCCACCGGCGCGGAGGGGATTGCGCTCGCCGTGGAATGCCAGCCCGATCTGGTTTTGCTCGATTTGGGCTTGCCCGACATGGAGGGAGAAGCCGTGCTGAAACGGCTGCGGGAATGGAGCCAGGCGCCGATCATGGTCGTCTCGGTGCGCCGCCGCGAAGCCGAAAAAATCAGCGCGCTCGACCACGGCGCCAACGATTACATCACCAAACCATTCGGCACCGGCGAGCTGCTGGCGCGGCTCCGCGCCTTGCGCCGCAATATGCGCCCGCAGGCCAAACCCGAAATCTTTCGCAGCGGCGACCTCACGGTGGATTTGCCCGCCCGCATTGTGAAGCGCCAGGGGCAATTGGTGAAGCTCACCGCCACGGAATACGCGTTGCTCCGGTTGTTCGTGCAAAACGCGGGCAAGGCGCTGACCCACGGCCATTTGTTGCGCGAAATTTGGGGCGTGGATGACCTGGAAAAAACGGGCGTGCTGCGGGTGTATATTGGTTATTTACGTGACAAACTGGAGGCCGATCCCACCAAGCCGCGCCTCTTCCTCACCGAGCCCGGCGTGGGCTACCGTCTGGCCGTCAACGATTGACCGGCTGGTCTAACGCCTTTCTTAGCGGAGGTTCTGCCCCCCGTGCGCAAAAAATGACTTCTTGTCAAAAAGGCGACAGCGGAAAGAACGGGCAGGCAAGATATTTCGCGCGCTTCGACCCCCTGTTAGAGAGTGCGTTAGAAATTCATAAGAATTAAACCCGCTTTGGCATTTCGCCTGCTAAACGGCGGTTGGGCATGTCCAACACGCAGTGCGCCGGCGCGGGACGCCGCCGGTTGGTTGGAGATGCTTGAGGAACACAACGGCTCCGCCGCGTCCGGCGAGCAACATTGTATCAGCCTGTTAAACGGCCATGAAAAAAATCGAAGCAATCATCAAGCCCTTCAAAATCGACGAGGTTAAAGAAGCGCTGCGCGAAATCGGGATCGAAGGCATGACGGTGATCGAAGCCAAGGGCTTTGGGCGCCAGAAAGGCCACACCGAAATCTACCGCGGCAGCGAATACACGGTGGACCTGCTGCCGAAGATCAAAATCGAGGTGGTCGTCGCCGACGCCCGCCTGGAAGACGTCGTCAATATCATTATCAAGACCGCCAAGACCGGCAAAATCGGCGATGGCAAAGTCTTTGTTTCCAGCATCGAGGAAGCCATCCGCATCCGCACCGAGGAAAAAGGCGACAAAGCAATTTAACCCCAACCACCCTGTCCAACATCTAACAACAAAAAATGAAACGATTCTTTCTTAGCCTCACTTTGGCCGCCGCCTTTCTGGCGGGACCGCTCGCCCTGCACGCTGCCGACGCCCCCGCCGCGGCGACACCGCCGCCCAAGGACCCGACCATGGAGCAGCGCGTTGCCGACCTGGAAGCGTATGTCAATAACGCGGGCCGCGCGGCGGACACCGCCACCAATAACGTCAAGTCGAACATCAGCGGCTCCGGCCCCGGCCACAACGCCTGGCAGATGACCTCCGCCGCGTTGGTGCTGTTCATGACGCTGCCGGGCCTGATCCTGTTCTACGGCGGCCTGGTGCGGCGCAAAAACATCCTGTCGGTCACCGCCCAATGCTTCTTCATGGCGGGCATGGTCACGATTCTCTGGTGGGCCTGCGGCTACAGTTTGGTGTTCCATCACGGCACCGGCGGGCTGGCGCCGTATTTGGGCAATTTGGATTTCAAATTCCTCAATGGCGTCGATTCCAACCCGAACACGGATTACTCCTACTGGGTCTCGCAGAACGTCTTCTCGATGTATCAATTGATGTTCGCGATCATCACGCCCGCGCTGATTCTCGGCGCCATTGCCGAGCGCATGAAATTCTCGGCCATGTGCCTGTTCATGGTGTTGTGGATGTTCGTGGTTTACTTCCCGCAGGCGCACATGGTCTGGGGCATTGACGGCCTGATGAACGGCGTCTGGAACGCGGATGCGAAAATCAAGGCGATCGACTTCGCCGGCGGCACCGTGGTGCATATGACCTCGGGCTGGTCCGCCCTGATCTTGTGCATCATCCTGGGCAAACGCCTGGGCTGGGGCAAAGAAAACTTCACGCCGCACAGCATGGTGTTGTGCATGATCGGCACTGGCATGCTGTGGGTCGGTTGGTACGGGTTCAACGCCGGCAGCGCGGTCGGCGCGGACGGCATCGCCGCAAATGCATTCCTCACCACCACGCTCGCGACTGCGGTGGGGTCGTTCGTTTGGGGCATGGCGGAATTGCTCCTGCGCGGGAAGCCGAGCGTGCTCGGGTTTTGTTCAGGCGCAGTGGCGG
>DASZMX010000014.1:0-8059 GCA_035551475.1 Verrucomicrobiia bacterium | reverse complement strand
ACCGACCATTGACCTTTGGCGGCAAGCCATTGGCCATGCGACCCAGGCGGGGCGGTTTCATCCCGCGACCGATCTTTTGGTCCTTGATGGAATTCCGCGCAGTTTGCGGCAGGCCGAAATACTTCAGGAATCACTCGATGTGAAGGCGGTGTTCAATCTGTGCTGCTCCGAGCCGAAGAATCTGGTCCGCCGGTTGCAACGCCGGGCCCTGCGTGATAATCGGCTGGATGATGCGAACATGGATGTGATCGAGCGGCGTCTGCAGGTTTACGAAGAAGAGACCAAACCGCTGTTGGAGTTCTACGGGAAAGAAATTGTTTATCAAATCGATGCGACGCAATCCGCCGCCGAAGTCATTTATGAAATCCTGCATTATGCGACGCGCTTTCAAAAAGCGGCTTAATAAGTTGTTCTGGCCGCGCCTGACGGTCGGCTGGCCCGGATTGGCGCTATTGCTCTTCGTTGCCTCGCCTCGGTTATTCGCGGCCGATGACTATGTCCTCGGACCGGATTCGCGTCCCCGCGAAGGCGCGCCCAAAGGCGAGGTAACGAAATATACGTTTGAAGGCAGCAAGATCTTCCCTGGCACCAAGCGCAATTATTGGATTTATGTGCCGCAGGAATATAACGCGGCCCAGCCCGCCTGCCTTCTCGTGGTGCAGGATGGGGTGATCTACAATACGCCGACGGTTCTGGATAACTTGATCGCGCGCCATGAAATGCCTGTAACCATCGCCGTCTTTGTGGCGCCGGGCATTGTCGCCTCCTCCTCCACAAATATTATCGACCGGCTCAACCGCTCCTATGAGTACGATGGCTTGGGTGATCGCTATGTTCGGTTTCTGACCGAAGAGCTTCTCCCGGTGGTGCAGCAGAAATACCATTTCAGCGCCAGCGGCAATGACCACGCCATCGCGGGAACCAGTTCGGGCGCCATCTGCGCCTTTAATGCCGCGTGGGAACGGCCGGATTATTTTACGCGCGTCTTCAGCGCGATTGGCAGCTACGGCTCGTTGCGCGGCGGAGACACCCTGGCGGGATTAATCCGGAAAACCGAACCGAAGCCCATTCGGGTTTTTATCCAGGACGGTTCGGGAGATGCGCGCGGCGAATTTGGGGACTGGCCAAAACTCAACGCCGGAATGGCGGCGGCGCTCCAATTTGCCGGGTATGAAGTCACCAACGTCTGGGGTGATGGCGCGCATACCATGAAACATGCTGATTCTCTCTTTCCCGACGTCATGCGCTATTTGTGGAAAGATTACCCAACTCCGGTCGCGGCGGGCAGGGGCTCGAGCCAGCCTCTGGTTAATCTCTTGCCGGCGGGCGAGTCATGGGAGCGAGTTGCTGTCAATCAAACAAATGCCTCCTCCCTGGCGGTGGACGCCGCCGGCCTGGTTTACTTCTATTCCTCGAACGACGCCTGCATTTATCGAGTGGGCTTGGAAGACAAAATCGACCGTGTCGCCAAGTGCAAATCAAACCTCACCGGACTGGCTTTCGGTCCAGACCATCGACTTTACGCCAGCGATCCGCAAAAAAATCGAATTCTGGCCTTCGACAGCGAGGGGCATCAATCCGTGGTCGCGCACGGTCTAGCGTGCAACTCGCTCTCCATCTCGCATGGCGGCCTCATTTACGCCGCCGGTTCCCCCGACCATAAACTCTGGTTGACGGATGGCCGGCGCGAAAAGCGGACGATCGATTGCGCCCTGAAGGGGCCTTGCGATGTCGCGTTTACACCTGATCAAGGTTCGCTGCTGGTGGCCGAGCCCGGGGAACACTTCGTCTATTTATTCGAAGTCGAGCCAGACGGCACGCTGCGCAACGGTGAAAACTGGGTTCATTTGCAATTGGATGATATTAGCGCAACGACCGTTTGCGGGCAGATGGCCGTGGACACGCTGGGCCGAATCTACATTCCCACCTTGCTGGGAATTCAATTAAGCGATCCGTTGGGGCGAATTCGTGGAATTATTACGCAGCCTGCGGGCGACAAACTCAGAGGAGTTGTTTTTGGCGGAGCCGCGTTCGATATGCTCTACGCCAATTGCGACCACGGAATTTTTCGGCGGCGCCTCAAGGCCCACGGCGTTTTGAGCGCGGCCGCGCCTATTAAACCGCCCATACCTCAACTCTAGGTTGTTAGGCCGGACTATTACCTTGAAAACACGCCCCGCTATCCTTTCAAAAGTGGTTTGCCGTCGCGCTTCGATTTTTGCAGCCGTTCTTTTGGCGGCCGGCATTTTCCAGTCGTTGCGGGCCGAAGAAGTCAAAGGCACAGGCCCGCTGCCGCCTAGCCCGGCGATTCCAGAAAACGTCATCGTAAAAACCGATGTGGCCTATGGCACGGCGGGCGGGCAATCCCTTCTGGCGGACCTTTATCTGCCGAAGCAGCGCTCCAAGCCGACGCCTGCCATTATTTTTATTCACGGCGGCGGGTGGGTGGTAGGCGACAAACGACAGGTTTGGCCCGTGTACCTTGACTTTGTTAAGGAAGGTTTCGCAGTCCTTAGCATCGATTATCGGCTTAAGGCGCCGTATCCGGCGGCGGTGGAGGACTGCCAGCGCGCGGTGCGCTGGTTGCGATCGCGGGCGCAGGAATATAATATTGATCCCGAGAAATTTGGTGCGATTGGCCAATCGGCCGGCGGCCACCTGGCGAGTCTATTAGGTTTGACAGAAGCGGGCGGCGCCAACGGCGATCCGCTGGAGCGATATAGCAGCCAAGTCCAAGCGGTGGTCAATCAATTCGGCCCGACCCAAATTTCGGCGGGCGACTTCGGGTACGGAATTCCGTTTCCCTATGATGACTCCTGCCACTGCCTTGGGACCATCAATCACGCCGCTTCACCGTACTATTTGGTCACGAGCAACGCCGCCCCGTTTTTGCTGATTCAAGGCGGACGAGATCCGACGGTGAATCCTGAGAACATGATTTGCTTCGCGCGCGCCCTCTATCGGGCCAATGTCGAAGTTTCCTTGGTGATTTGGCCGAACACAGGCCACGGCAACGGCAATTTTGATGCTGAATCCTGGCAGGAGTCCATCCGCTTTTTCCATCGCCACCTTAAGTAGAATGTCGCAGGCCCGGAGGCGCAACCATGAATAGCGGCATAGCGCAGGAAATTGTCATCCAGAAGCTATTCACCGTTTGCGGGCAGGAGCGGGTTCTCCTCGAACCCGAGGATCTGATTCCCTATACCTTCGATGGGACGGCGGCTTTGCGGGAGATTCCGCGTTGCGTGGTTTTTCCGCGGACCACGGCTGAAGTTGCCATGATCATGCGTGTGGCCGCGGAGCATCGGGTGAGCGTGGTCGCGCGAGGTTCGGGAACTGGCTTGAGCGGCGGCAGTGTGCCGGCGCCGGGCTGCATTGTCCTGTGTCTGGTGCAGATGAATCGGATCCTGGAACTGGACGAAAAGAATCTTACCCTTCTCGCCGAGACTGGAGTCGTGACCCAAACCATCGCCGCGGCCGCCGAAGCCGCCGGCCTCATGTATCCCCCTGACCCGGGTTCGCTGCGCGTTTCAACAATCGGCGGCAATGTGGCCGAAAATTCCGGCGGGCTCAGAGGATTGAAATATGGCGTGACGCGCGATTACGTCATGGCGCTGGAGGTGGTGTTGGCCGATGGACGGATCGTTTGGCTCGGCAGCAAGTGTGTCAAAGATGTCGCGGGTTATTCGATGAAAGATGTTTTCATCGGTTCCGAAGGGACGCTCGGAATCATAACGAAAGTTCTGCTTAAACTTGTCCCGCAACCGCAAAGCAAGAAAACGCTGGTCGCCACTTTTGCCAGCCTGGACGCCGCGGCCGAGACGGTTTCGGCGATTATCGCCAACAAGATTGTGCCGTGCACCCTGGAGTTTTTGGATAAAATCACCATTCACTGCGTGGAGGATTTTGCGCGCATTGGTTTGCCGCGCGACGCTGAGGCGCTCCTTCTCCTCGAATCGGACGGCCATCCAGATGCGGCCACCTATGAGGCTTGCCGCATGGAACAGATTGCCCGGCAACACGGCGCAATGTCGGTGATCCTGGCGGGTTCGCCGCAGGAGGCGGCTCGTTTGGCGACCGCCCGGCGCTCGGCGTTTTCGGCCTTGGCGCGCGTTTCGCCGACGACGATTTTGGAGGATGCCACTGTGCCACGAACCGAGTTGGCGAAAATGGTCCGGTTCATCCAAGAGGTCGGCGAACGCCACGCGGTGCGGATCGCGACGTTCGGCCACATGGGCGATGGCAATCTCCATCCCACTTTCCTGACCGACGAGCGGAACACCGCGGAGATGGAGCGGGTGGAACGGGCGATGAAGGAGATTTTTGACTATGCGGTGCACCTGGGGGGCACGATTACGGGTGAACATGGCGTGGGCCTCGCGAAAAGGGAATTTCTGCCCAAAGCAGTGGGCGAGGACAGCCTTAGCCTCATGCGCCTTCTCAAGCAAGCGCTCGATCCGCATGGCCTGCTCAATCCTGGGAAAATTTTCGCGTCATGACCGATCATTCTTACCGCCTTAGGCGGCTGGACTACTCCGTGCTGCAGCAGTGCATGCACTGCGGCCTCTGCCTCTCGACCTGCCCCACCTACGACGCGACCAAAATGGAGCGGCACAGCCCGCGCGGACGCATTGCCTTGATGCGCGCCGTGGCGGATGGCGAGCTGGCCGTCACGAGCAAGTTCGCCGACGAAATGTATTTTTGTCTTGGCTGCCTCGCTTGCGCGACGGCCTGCCCGGCGGGCGTCAATTATGCGGAGCTGTTTGAAACGGCGCGGGCGGATGTGGAAGAAAGCGGCGTGTTGAGCGGCAGGAAGCGCGACTGGATTCGTTGGTTCACCCTCCGATTTCTTTTTACCCGGCCGCGGGCTTTGCGGCTGGCGGGCCGATTATTATTTTTCTATCAAATGCTCGGGCTGCAGCGATTTGTCCGGACGTGCAGATTAACCAGGCTGCTGCCCCGGCGCCTCCGGGAAATCGAACCGCTGACGCCCACGGTGCGCCGCCGCTTCTCTGATGGTTTGATCAAGGAGGTGGAAACTCCCTCAACGCGGCGTTATCGAGTGGGAGTCTTGACCGGTTGCGTCCAGGACTTGATCTATCCCGAGATCAACCGGGACACCGTGGACGTGCTTTTAAGGAACGGCTGCGAAGTGATCACTCCCCGGCGCCAACATTGTTGCGGCTCGCTGCACTCGCACAATGGAGAGCACGAACTGGCGTGCGACATGGCGCGACGCAACATTGAGGCCATGGAAAAAGCGTCGGGGTCGCTGGATCATTTGGATGCGATTATCAGCAACGCCGGCGGTTGTGGCTCGCACTTAAAAAATTACGGCCATCTTTTGCGGCACGATCCGATTTTTGCCGTCCGCGCCGACGCCTGGTCGCGCAAGTTGAAAGATGTGCACGAATGGCTCGCGGAGATCGGCATCGAAAAACCGGCGCGGCCGGACGCGACGACCCGCGTCACCTATCACGACTCCTGCCATCTCTGTCATGGCCAAAAAATCACCCGCGCCCCGAGAGAGACGCTCCGGGCTATTCCGGGAATTGAGCTGGTCGAACTGCCCGAAGCCAGTTGGTGTTGCGGCAGCGCGGGCATATACAATATCACCCAGCCTGAGATGTCCCGGAAACTTCTCTTGCGAAAACTGGCGCATATTGAATCCACTCACGCGGCCGTCGTGGCTTCGGCCAATCCCGGTTGCACCGTTCAAATCGAGGCCGGCTTGCGGGAGGCCGGCGGCGCCGTCAAGGTATTGCACCCGATTTCAATTCTCGCGGACGCCTACCGTCAATCGCCATAGAACGGCATGACTGCTTCGCGCAATCCGATGAATCCGCCAAGGTGTTCCTCCCAGCTCCGCTGAGGCCCTCATCGATTGTGGCCGTGTTGAGTTAGGGCGCGTTACGATTTTACCGGCAGTTCTCGCGTGGTTGGATATTCGTTTTGTCAATTCCGAGTGAAAATGTCACCATCGGACCATGTTGGCTGTTTGGCAGGGATGGAGGTGGGCAAGGCGCGCCGGTGCATTTTAGATGGCCGGCGGTCTTATGAAATCCAACGCCATCCTGCTCAAAGCCGGCTGTTTCCACCTGCGCTCTGCTGCCGGGCGGTTTTTATGGCGCGTATTTTTTCCCGGTGTGTGGGCGGGGCTGCTTCTTTGCCAGGGCAGGGCAGCGGCTTTGGCGCCGCGCGGTCCGCCGGAGGTTGAATCCACATATATTATTGACGCTTGGCAAACCGATGATGGCTTGCCGCAAAACGCGGTCATTTCCATGGATCAAACCACCGATGGATATATCTGGCTTTTGACCCGCGGCGGTTTGGCGCGATTTGACGGCCTTCGATTTGATGTTTTTGACGGCGGCCAATCTTCCGCTCTCGCCGGCAAAAAATTTGTGCATTTGTGGGCCGACTCCAAGGGCAATCTTTGGCTGCGGGATGATCACGGCGAGCTGGTGATGGGGCCAAACGGGCATTTTCACCACGTCACGCTGACGGCGACGCCGCCCGTCGCGGGCGAGACAAGTTCGGCTGAAGGCAAGGACGGGGTCGTCTGGATGGGGGACGAGCAGGGTCGGTTGCTGAAATATGAAAAGGGGCGGCTGCTGGTTGTCAATCAAACAGCCCCCGCGCCGGATTGGGGGCCGCTCACGCAACTCGAGATTGACCGATCGGGCCATCCGTGGACGTGGAATGAGACGAAGTGCGCCCGGTGGGAGGCGGGAAACTGGCGCACGCTTCTCACCCAAAAAGCGCCGGACACCATTAGCCTTTTGAAACCGTTGGAGGACGGGAGCGTCATGGTGTCGGCGGGAAGCGAGAAGCGGTTATGGCGCTACACCACCAACACGTTTGTGGATGAGGGCTTGGCGCCCGCCGGCGTTGATTTTCGTTTTATAACGGTCGATCCGTCGGGCGAAATCTGGTTCAGCATGCCGCATGGCGGATGGTGTCGCGATCCGCAGGGACGATGGAGCTTGCTCTCGCAGATCGGCGGCCATCGCGCTGACGCGTTGAGTTGCCCGATGGTGGATCGGGAAGGCAATCGCTGGTTCGGAACAGAAGGCGGCGGCGTGATCCGATTGCGACGCAGAGTCGCGCAATCCTTTGGCACGGCTGAGGGGATGTCCGAGGAGCTCACCGAATCGCTGGCGGCCAGCGGCCGTGATGGCGTTTGGGTCGGAGCCCACACGGGCGGTTTGAATTATTTTGACGGGACACGTTTTACGCAAGCGGGAGTCGGCTTCCTGGGCAGCCCCACCTCGGAGGTGTGGACCCTCTGGCCCGATGACGAGGGTGGCGTCTGGTTTGGGACTTACGGGCGCGGCCTGTTCCACATGGACGCGAATCGGACCGGGTATCAACAATTCGACTCGAACACGGCTCCTGGGATGGTAAGCGGGCCCATCATCACGTTGTTTAATACCCATGGCGGCGATTTATGGATCGGCGGCCAAACCGGCGGCGTGGCGCGTTATGCCGCCGGGAATTTCCATTTGTGGACCACGCGCGACGGCCTGGCCGATGATTGCGTCAAGGCGCTCACAGACGATTCTTCGGGCGCCATGTGGGTGGGGACGCCCTCCGGTTTGAACCGAATCAAAGGCCATGAGATAAAAAAATTCACCACCGCTGATGGATTATCCGGCAGCAATATTATCTGTCTCTTCCGTGACACGGGTGACGGCCTTTGGATTGGGGGGCGGGAATTGACTCGATATCGCAACGGCAAATTTAGCGTGATCCGCGTCGGCGACGGCCTTCCCGTGACCACCATTCAGGCGATGATCGAGGATGATATGGGATGCCTTTGGCTGGCCACCGCGCATGGCATCCTGCGGGCGAGCCTGGAGCAACTGAACCATTTTTGTGACGCTCGAAAAACTCCGCCGCGTTTTTCCGTCATCACCAAAGAAGACGGGCTGCCCTCGAATCAATGCGGTTACAACCAGCCCTCCGCCTGGAAAGGGGCTGATGGCCGATTGTGGTTTGGCACGTTGAACGGAATCGCGGTCATTGACCCGCGGCATTTGCCGCACAACGACATTCC
>DASZMX010000013.1:0-4651 GCA_035551475.1 Verrucomicrobiia bacterium | reverse complement strand
CTTCTGCCGGTGAATAAATTGACCACGTCCCTCGTTGACGGAAAACGGAAGCTGGGCGGGATTTACGTTTATTGGTACGTGAGCAAAGACAAACTTATGACGGAACACCTGGGCCGGCTCTGGTCCACCACTTGGGCGGCGCTGACCACCGGCGTGCGGGAGCGGTGGGCCTATGTCAGTTATTTTGCCGCTTGCCTTCCGGGACAGGAACAAGCCACTTTTGAGCGTCTGGAAAAAGTCATTCAAAGCACCGTGCCTGAATTTCAACTCGTCGCCGGACCTCGCGCCACGCCGCTTGCCGTAATGTCACCGCAGAATTAAGAGCCGATGCTCCGCCGCGACCGCCAAGTTCGGATGCAAGTCCACCAATGGGTGGATGGAGGCATATTTGCCTTGGGCCTCTGGCTCGGCCACGCCATCCGCCACGATATCATCCAGAATCTCCGCTGGAAAACGGCCGCATTCAATCTGCATCCGGATGCGATTGCCCCGTTTTTTCCGGAATACTTCTGGCTGTTTCTGGTGGTCATTCCCATGACCCCGCTGGTGCTGGAATGGCAGGGCTTTTATGATCGATCTCTCTTCGCGCGGCGTGGGGATTGGATTTGGCAGTTGGCGCGGGCTTGCGCGATTTGCACAGGCGGTTTGATCCTCATCGAGTTTGTTTTGCGGCGGGAAGCGGCGCGCGGCGTTTTCGCGCTATTCGGGCTCTGCAGTTTCAGCTTGATGGCCATCAAGGAGGATCTGGTGCGCCGCGCCTACGCCAGCGCCTTGGGGCAGACGCTCTATCGCAAACGCGTCCTGCTCGTGGGCGCCATCGAGGACACCGCCCGCCTGCGCGCCGACATCGCGCGCGGCATGGAGCAATTGGAAGTGGTCGATGAATTCGACCTTAACGACACCACCATCGACACCCTCGTCACCTGTCTGCACGAGAAGTCCATCAACATGGTCGCGTTGAGCGCCCGGCACACTTTTTTCGGCAAGGTGGAAAAGGCCATTCAAGCCTGCGAACTGGAAGGCGTGGAAGCGTGGCTGGTCGCGGACTTTTTCAAGACGCAAATCTCCCGCACCAGCCTGGATGAATTTTACGGGCGCCCGGTGCTGGTGTTCCATTCGGGGCCCGACATGGCGTGGGCCCGGCTGGTCAAACAAGGGATCGATTTCATCGGCGCCGCCGTGCTGCTGCTGTGCTGGAGCATTCCCATGCTGATCGCGGCAATCGCCATCAAACTCGGCTCGCGCGGCCCCGTTTTATTCAAGCAGGAGCGGGCCGGCCTGAATGGGCAGCCGTTTGTCATGTATAAATTTCGCACCATGGTCACCAACGCCGAACAGCTCAAACAGGAGCTCGCCGTCTTGAACGAAATGTCCGGCCCCGTTTTCAAGGTCACCAACGATCCGCGCGTGACGCGAGTGGGCAGGATTCTGCGGAAATACAGCATCGACGAATTTCCGCAGCTCTTCAACGTGCTGCGCTTTGAAATGAGCCTGGTCGGGCCGCGGCCGCTGCCCGTGGACGAGGTCAAGCGCTTTGATGACCCGGCCCATCGGCGGCGCCTCAGCGTCAAGCCGGGCCTGACCTGCCTCTGGCAAGTGGGCGGGCGCAATAATGTGAAGAATTTTGCGGAATGGGTGCGCTTGGATTTGCAGTACATTGACAATTGGACAATCTGGCTGGATTTTCGGATTCTGTGGAAAACCATCTGGGTCGTGCTGCGGGGCACCGGCGCCAGTTAACGGATTTTACTCATGACAAAAACCAAACGGAAGCAGGCGAAGTCCAGCGGCGCGAGCGGCCCGACTTCAGTGGTCACGGGCGGGGCGGGTTTTCTGGGGTCGCACCTGGTGGATTACCTCCTGGCGCGCGGCCACCGGGTGATCGCGGTGGACAATCTCGTGACCGGCTCGGTGGACAATATTGCGCATCTCCTGGGCAATAAAAGTTTCAAGTTCATCGACCAAGATGTGACGGAGTATTTGTTCCTGGACATGCCGGTCGATTACGTCTGGCATTTCGCTTCGCCCGCCAGCCCGATTGATTATTTGGAGTTGCCAATCCAAACCCTCAAAGTGGGATCACTCGGGACCCACAAGGCGCTCGGCATGGCCCTGCATAAAGGCGCGAAATTTCTCCTCGCCTCGACGTCCGAAATCTACGGCGATCCGCTGGTGCACCCGCAGTCGGAAAGCTATTGGGGCAATGTCAACACCATCGGGCCGCGCGGCTGCTACGATGAGTCCAAACGCTTCGCGGAGGCGATGACGATGGCTTACCACCGGGAACACGCGGTGGACACCAAGATTGTCCGCATCTTCAACACCTACGGCCCGCGCATGCGTTTGCGCGACGGCCGCGTGGTGCCGGCTTTCGTCGGACAGGCGTTGAAAAACGAGCCCATCACCGTCTTTGGCAAGGGCCAGCAAACGCGCAGTTTCTGCTATTGCGCGGATTTGATTGAAGGCATCTACCGCCTGATGATGAGCAACACCAATGACCCGGTGAACATTGGCAATCCCACCGAAATGACCGTGCTGGAATTCGCGCGCCGCATCATTGCCGCTACGAATTCACGCAGCAAAATTGTGTTTCGTCCGCTGCCGCAGGATGACCCGCAGCAACGCCGTCCGGATATTTCGCGCGCGAAAAAATTGCTGGGCTGGGAGCCGAAAGTGCCGTTGGAAAAAGGCCTGGCCCAGGCCATCGAATACTTCCGCGGACGAATCTAAGCCCCTTTACTTGACGCCTGCGACTTTGAACCCTTCCTTCTCCAACAGGTCGCGCAACTTCGTGACCTGATCTCCCTGAATTTCGATGGTCCGCTCCCGCGCCGTGCCGCCGCAACCGCACGCCTGACGCAAGCGCCGCGCCAGGTCTTCAATCGACTGGCGGGAGATCGACGGCGCAAAATCATAAATCACCACCACCACCCGGCCGCCGCGATGCGCCGTTTCACGCCGCAATACGACCCGTCCGAACGAGGCCGTGGCGCGCGCCGGCTTGGGGGCGGGGTCCTCTCCCAAAGGCAGGTTATCCACCGACAAATCCGCGAACGGATTGTTTAACTCCGGCGGCATTTCGGGTTGCGATTCGTATCGTTCCTTCCTCGCCATGTTGTCATTCTTGGCCCATTGGATTGCACTCCACAATACCTTTTTTCCGGCGCTTTGCCACCGCGAGAGCCGTCAGGCGGCGGCTGAACCCTGCGTCCCGCAATCGCCTCAAATTTCGTCACTGGCGCCCTGATCCACTGACGCCAGCTCCAGCTTCAGCGCGGCCAGCGAGAGATTGATGTCGCGCAGAAAAAAGATCACCGATCCCACCAACGAAGCCAGGCACGCGATAAACAACGCGACACATACCGCCCCGACATTGACGCGTCCCAAGGCGCCAATGAACACCACCATCACCAGGCCAGCCGCGAGCAAAACGCTGAAAGTCGCCAGCGTGATGGCCAGCCGCACCGAGCGGGCGCGGCGGGCGAGAATATGGAGTTGCGCCACCAAACGGGGTTTTTCCGACGCCGACGCCGCGCGCACTGAGTCAATCAAATTGCGCGAGCGGTCAATCACGCGCCCCAGGCGGTTGGTCATGGAAAGCAGGAGCAGGCCCACGCCGGAGATTAAAATGACGGGGCTGACAGCGGCTTGCAGAATCGGGATCAGGTTTAATTCCATGCCTTCGTTCTGAGTAGCGTCGATCCGCCGAAAATGCACGCCAATCTTTGGCTACCTTTAAAAGGGTAATCACGGGCCTCAGCCTTCGCGCCCCGCCTGCCGAAGTCATCCCATATTCACCGAATGGTGAAATGGCAATCAGGCTGCCACACGAAAAAACCGGCCGCTCGCCCACGCCAGAACGGGCGCGCGTTGACGCTTAAATTATGAACGAAAGCAAACCGTTTCCCCACAACAATTTCCCCTCCCTTTGGCCCGGCCTGCGCCAGGCTTGTGTCCGTTTCATGCCCGCTTTGGCCGCCTTGTGTCTTGGCGGCGCCTCGGCTTGGGCCGTGCCTCCCGGCAACGTCGTGCTCAACGCGGGCGACTCCGGCGCCGACTCGTTGCGCGCGGTGATTGCCGGCGCCACCAATGGGGCCACGATCACGTTTACAGGCAGCCTGAATGGACAAACCATCGTGCTCGCGAGCGAAATCCTGGTGAATAAGAATCTTACGATTCAAGGCCCTGGCGCCGCGAATCTGACGATCAGCGGCAATAACGCCACGCGCGTGTTTCATGTGCAAAGCGCCAATGTCTCCCTCAATGGCCTCACGGTCGCCAACGGCAAAGTCACCGGCGGCAACGGCAGCGTGGGCAACGGCGGCGGCGGCGGCGGCGGCGCGATGGGCGCAGGACTTTTGGCCGACGCCGGCTCCACGGTGCTGGTTCAGGATATGGTTTTCGCCAACAACTCTGTGCGCGGCGGCAACGGCGGCGGCAACACTGGCAGCGGCAGCGGCGCGGCGGGTGGCGCCGGCAAAGGCGGAAGTTCCGGCGCTTTGGCCCAACCCGGCCAGGGCGGTTATCAGAATAGCGGCGGCGCAGCCGGCTCCGGTGAGGGCGGCGGCGGCGGCGGTTCCGGCTCGGGCGTGGGCGCAGCCAGCCCCGGCGGCAACGGCTCGTTCGGCGGCGGTGGCGGCGGCGGCGGCGG
>DASZMX010000012.1:0-34949 GCA_035551475.1 Verrucomicrobiia bacterium | reverse complement strand
CCATCCCCCGCCCACCCCTCCGTAACCTCCGCCGCCAGCCATCGTCACTCCGTTTGTGACAAATAAATTTCCATCACCATTGGATTTCACCGACACCCCCAAGCCATCCGCGTTCACCTGCCCGCCGCTTTGAATGGTGATATCCCCGGCAGCATTAAATCCCACGACAAAACTGACCGGCGTGAATGTGATGGCGCTGTTGGACCCAACCAGGAGATTTCCCACGGGAAACGGGGCGCTGAAGCCCAGCGGCCCGGCCTGCCCTAACGGCAGGTTGACCGGCGACCATTGGCCCACTGCCCCGCCCGTCACACTCAAGCTCACGGCTTGCGCAAATATCAACGGGGTGTTCGTTCCACGCAGACCGCCATTGTCCACCACCACTTGCGCATACACGCTGGCGGCTGATTTCACCGATACGATGCCCGCCCCGCCCGCCGTGGCTCCCGCTCCGCCGCCGGCCGCCAACGCGCCGCTCCAAGTATTCGTTTGACAAGTAATCTCGATCTGCCCGCCCCCGCCGCCGCCGCCGGCGAACAATTCGCCCGCTCCGCCTCGCGCGGCCATGGAGCCCGTTCCCGCCATCGATTCTGCTGAAATCACAATCGTGCCGCCGGAGCCGCCGCCCGCCCCGCTGTTGGTTCCGTCTGCGCCGTTGGCCGTGATGCTTCCATCCAAAATTAAGGTGTCACCGATCGTTAATTGGATTAGTCCGCCCCCCGCTCCGCCCGGTCCGCCGCCAGCGCCGCCCGAACTGCCCAAGCGATTCGGCCCCGTGGGAAATAGAAGGCCCGCGTTGCCGCCGGGCGCCCCGCCCAGGCTTGCGCCGCCCCGGCCGGCGTTGCCGCCGCCGCCGCCGCTGGCGTAATATTCGGACGCGCCAAAGGGATAATTGGTGAAAATGGTTCCTCCCCCGCCCGACGAAGTGACGCTTAATCCATCGGCTCTAAAACCGCTGCCCGCATCCACGACCAAACTGTTTTGAATGGTCAAGAGCGTTCCGCCACGCACGCCGCCGACCGTCTGAGAATTTGTCGCGGGTGAATGGGTGATCCAACCGCCATCCGTCAATAACATGTCTGAAAACGTGTGCGGCCCGTTGATCGTCAGCGTGCAACCGACCACCACCACATCGCCCCCGTCATAGTTTGTGTCGTCCGCATTAATCGTGGCGTCCTGAAAAAAGAATTCCGCCCTCGCGCCCGCCGCCAGGGCGAGCCAGGCGCAGGATCCGAGGATAAATCCAAATTGGCGTTGCGTCATTTTCATAGAAACTCCGGGTTCAAGAGCACGGTGGCTCAAACAAGATTTCTACCTCCTGCGCACGATTCTGGAAGTGTGCCTCTCACCGCACACCATGCGCGTTTAAGGGCACACGGCGGTCAAAAGCTGAAGCCGCGCGCCGCCCGCAACCTTGCGCACGCCCGCCACGCTGCCTAGACTGCCCACTCAATCAGCGGATGTTGCAATCACTTGTCCAAGCTCAAAATCATTCCGGGGACGACGCCACGGACCTAAGGTCTCGGCGTTGGTTCGTCTGCCTGGTCCTGGCGCTCCTCATTGCCGCGGCTTATTCCCCGGTGGTGAATTGTGATTTCGTGGATTATGACGACAGCGATTACGTCACCAACAATCCCAATATTCGCGGCGGCCTGACGTGGCAGGGCATTTCATGGGCGTTCACAACGGGATGGGCGGCCAACTGGCATCCGCTCACGTGGATCTCGCACATGATTGACTACGACCTTTTCCATGGAACGCCGCTTGGCTCCCACCTGGGAAATGTCGCGTTGCACATCGCCAATTCCGTCCTGCTGTTGTTATGTCTCGAATATCTGACCGGAGCGTTTTGGCGCAGCGCCGTCGTGGCCGCTTTTTTCGCTTTCCATCCGCTGCACGTTGAATCCGTGGCCTGGGTGGCGGAGCGCAAGGATGTGCTCAGCACGTTTTTCTGGATCATCGCCGTCTGGCTCTACGCGGCTTACGCGCGACGCGACGCGCATCCCGACCGGCGGCGCAAACTTCTTTACAGTCTGGCGCTGGCGGCGTTCGCCCTTGGATTGCTGGCCAAACAAATGGTGGTGACGCTGCCATGTTTTTTGTTGCTGCTCGATTTTTGGCCATTGCGCCGCCACGTTTCCGCCCGGCAGTTGTTGGTGGAGAAAATCCCGTTCGTGCTGTTGAGCGCCGGCGCCAGCATCGCGACGATTATCGCGCAAAGCGAAGGCGGCGCCGTGCAATCGCTGGTTAAATACTCCCTCAGCGCCCGCCTGGCGAACGTCCCGGTGGCCTACATGCGGTACTTGGGAAAAATCTTCTGGCCGGCGGCGCTGAAGATTTTTTATCCCTACGTCCAGGATTGGTCGCCCTGGTTGGTGACAGCCTGCGCCGCCGGTTTGGCGGCCGTCACTGTTTTCGCGCTGCGACGATGGCGGCGCCAGCCGTACCTGGCGATCGGCTGGTTCTGGTTCCTGGGAATTCTCGTGCCCACGATTGGCATCGTGCAGGTGGGCGAGCAATCGATTGCCGACCGTTACACTTATGTGCCGAGCGTGGGCATTTTTATCATGGTGGTCTGGAGCGCCGCGGACGCGAGCGTGGGCCGCGCGCTGGCGCGCTGGGCTGGCGCCGTCGCCGCCAGCGCCGCCGTCAGCGTTTGTTTTGTTCTGACTTTTTTCCAGGTGGGCTATTGGCATGACACCGGATCCTTGTTCGGCCACGCCGCGGCGGTCGGGGCCAACAATTACCTCGCCTATTACAACTTGGGATCCTATCTCGCCAAACTGCGGGACACCACCAACGCCATATTTTATCTGAAGCGTTGCATCGAAATTGATCCCAGCTATCCACGCGCCTACAACAATCTGGCTTACGTCGAAATCGAAAAGGGCCAGTGGGACGAGGCCATCACCAACTTGCGCCATGCCGTTCTCCTCCGCCCGCTCTACCCGGAGGCGTGGGTTAATTTGGGACGCGCCTACACCGCCAAGGGCGAACCGAAACTGGCCATTGAAAGTTTTGAAAAATCGCTCGTCGATCGCCCCGATTCCGTCGACACCCATTTCCGGCTGGCCGATCTTTTCATCGGCGAAAAAGAATACGCGCGCGCCCTGAGCCATTTGCGCGCCGTGGTCGCCCAACAGCCGCGCAATGGTTATTATCACGCCAAGCTGGCCAACGGCCTGGTGGCGGCGCGAAATTTTCCCGATGCCATCAACGAGTACGAAATCGCCTTGAAACTGCAACCCGACATGCCCGACGCCTGCAACAATCTGGCCTGGATCCTGGCGACCAGCACAAATCCTGCGTGGCGCGACGGCCCGCTGGCGGTGGGGCTGTCCAGCCATGCCGTAAAACTGACGGGGGGAAGTGACCCGCTTTACCTGGGAACGCTGGCGGCGAGCTGCGCCGAGGATGGAAGGTTTGACGACGCCGCGCACGCGGCCTCCACGGCGGAAATGCACGCGCGCCTGACTTCCAACGCGGCGCTGGCAGCCAGCCTGGCGGCGCAGACCCGGCTCTACCAAAATCACCAGCCATTTCGTGACGCGAACATACAATAGGTGGCTGCTAGCACTGGCGCTGGTGTTGGCGACGCTCGCAGCCTACGCGCCGGCCTGGCGGGCGGGTTTTATATGGGATGACGACGTTTACGTCACACAAAACCGATTATTGACTGCGCCCGACGGCTTGAGGCGGATTTGGTTTTCCCGGGATGCGCCTTCGCAATACTTTCCCCTGACGTACACGGCCCTGCGCTGGGAGCACAGCTTATGGGGATTGAATCCTGCCGGTTATCACCTGGTGAATTTGATTTTGCACGGGCTCAACGCCGTGCTGCTCTGGCAATTGCTGCGCCGGCTGCAAGTTCCGGGAGCGTGGCTCGGGGCGGCGCTTTTTGCGCTGCATCCGGTCAATGTGGAATCAGTGGCCTGGGTGACGGAATTGAAGAACCTCTTGTCCCTCCTCTTTTACCTCACCGCGCTGCGTTTTTGGGTGGAGTTTGTGGACGGGGGCAGGCGCCGGTTTTATTTCCTGGCGCTGGCCGCGCACGCGCTGGCGTTATTGAGCAAATCGACGGCCTGCACCTTGCCGGCGGGACTGGCGCTCATCATATGGTGGCGGGGAGAAAAGCTGTCAAATAGACGCTGGACGCAACTGGCGCCGTTTTTGGCCATGAGCGCGGCCATGGGAGCGTTGGCAATTTGGTGGGAGCGTTTCCATCAAAATGCGGTGGGCCAGGCCTTCGCCATCGGTTGGCCGGAAAGGTTCCTATCCGCCTGCCACGCCTTGTGGTTTTACGCGGGGAAGCTGATTCTGCCCGTCAATCTCATGTTTATTTATCCGAAATGGAACCTGGATCGGCACGACTTGATGGCGTGGCTCTGGCCGGGTTTGACGGCGCTGGCGGCCATCTCGCTTTATCTCTGCCGGAGTTGGGTGGGGCGCGGAACTGTGTTGGTGACGCTCTTCTACGTGGCGGCGCTGAGTCCGCTGCTGGGCTTCATCATGGAGTACACGTTCCGCTACACGTTTGTGGCCGATCATTATCAATATATCGCCATCGTGGCGCCGTGCGCGCTGGCCGGAGCGTGGCTGCAACGAAACCGGGCGGCCGCTGCATTGGCGTTGGCGATATTCGGCGTTTTAACGTGGCGCCAGGCCCGCATTTATCATGACAGCGAAACGCTCTGGCGCGCCAACCTCGTGGGAAATCCCACCGCGCCCATTTGCCACAATAACCTGGCGGCGGCGTTGCTCACGAAAGGCGAACTTGGCGAAGCCATCGCCGAGAGCCGCGCGGCGCTCGTCCTGGACGCCGACAGCGCCAACGCCCACAATAACCTGGGTTACGCTTTTCTGCGGCAAGGACGCGTGGAAGAAGCCGTTCGCGAACTGGAAAAAGCGGCGGCCCTCGACCCCGGCAATCCCAGCCCTCCTTATAATTTGGGGCAGGCGGCGCTGGCGAAAAAAGATTTTGCGAAAGCCGTTCGCTTCTTTGATCGCACCATCGCGCTGCGGCCGGGAAGCGCTGAAGCGCATTGCAACCGGGGTTATGCGCTCCTGCAACTAAGCCAGACCTCGGCGGCCATTAGCTCTTACGAAACGGCCCTGGAATTGGACCCGAATTACGCGCTGGCCAATAATGATCTGGGCAGCATTTATTTAAGCCAGCGCCGCTTTGATGAGGCGCGGTTGCATTTTCAACGGGCGGTGGCGAGCCAGCCGGACTTTGCCGAGGCGCAATGCAACCTCGCGGAAGCGTTGTTGCACGACAACCGGCGCGAAGAAGCGATCGCGCATTTGCAGGCCGCTCTGCGTGTTCGCCCGGGATTTCCGCCCGCCGCGCGGCGGTTGCAAGCTTTGCAGGCTCAATAACTGTTCAACACGTCGATCAGGTGGCGCAACCGCCCGTATTGCCGGCGGTCGAACCCGAAGGCGATGCGCGGCAGTTCGAGCAGATCATTGTCCTCCCGCTCCTCGGGAGTGGGCTCGATGATTTGGAACTTCGACCCAATGACGATGTCTTCGAAATCCGCATTCAAGGCCTCGATGGCGGAGGGAGCGGGCGGATGTTTTAACCGGATCACCAGGCGGTCTTTGACGAACCGGCTGGAATGATAGTTCCGATAAAAGCGCGTGATGATGCGCACCGCATGGGTGGCATTATCGGCAATCTGGTAAAGATGCAGGTCTTCGGGCGAAATCAATTGCGCGCGCAACAGATGTTCGCGGATGTTTTTGTCCCAGGTTTTCCAATAATTGCCGCCGGGCCGATCCATCAGGACCAGCGGCACCAGGCGCCCTTTGCCCGTCTGCATCAAGGTCAGCGCTTCGTAGCCTTCATCCAGCGTCCCGAAACCGCCGGGAAAGAGCACAATGGCGTCGGAATGACGAATGAACGTCAGCTTGCGGGTGAAGAAATATTTAAACGAGATCAGCTTCTTATCTTTGTCAATAATCGGATTGGCGGACTGCTCCCACGGCAGACGGATATTCGCCCCAAAGCTGTTCTCGATCCCGGCGCCCTCGTGCCCGGCTTGCATGATGCCCGGCCCCGCCCCGGTGATGACCATAAAGCCCGCTTCCGAAATCTTTTTCGCGAATTCGACCGCCTCCAGATATTCCGTGCGGGTCGGCAAAGTGCGCGCGGAGCCGAAAATGGTGACTTTGGGTTTGCCTTCGTACGGGGCAAAAAGGCGAAAGGCGTAACGCAGCTCGCGGACAGCGGTGCGAATGACCCGGACGTCGCCGCGCTCCTCAACATCCGTGAGGAGCTTGAGGGCGTTGACGATGATGTCCTCGACCAAATCTTCGTTATGCCCGCCGCCCTTAAGATGGATTAGCTCCTGGATGCGCTTTTTAACTTCCGGATCGACGGGTGTCCGCTCGGCTTTCTCCGCCGCTTTGTCTGATTTTTCCACGCCTAAAAATTAACGGCTGGGAGATGAAAAGCAATCATACATCGCAACCGAACCGCGAGTTACCCCACGGAAACAATCTGATATTTGACAACGGCCCGGCCCAAATTTGCCGTCCAGCGCTTTCCCGCGCTCTGCCCCATCAAATTCTGGCCGAGCGGAGATTGCGGAGTGATAACGGTAACTTCCCGGCGTTGATGGCGAACTTCCAAACCTCCCATCCGCGGTCCGATGAAATAAAGCGCGCGCGCTCCGTCGGTTTCCAATTCCACCAAGGCTGTGACATCGATGGGTTCGCCAGTCGCGAAATCGCGCGGCACGAGTTTTTCGTAGAGCTTGATTGCGTCAAGAATTTCTTTGGCCTGCCGTGCTTGGCCCCCGGCGAGATACGCCGCCTCCAGCCCGCGCGTGTCATATTTGCTCTCGGCTTTGCTGCTTTCGTGCGTCGCCTCGGCGTGGGAGGCGCGGGCCGCCTTTTCGAGGGCTTCCAGGCTTTCCGCCAGGCTGGCGATGATTTGCGCAATTAACCCGGCTTTTTTCATGGCGGCGGAATTTCCACGGGCGATGCATTGGTGGAGACGGCATTGCGCGCCGCGGCTCCGGTGTCGGCTCCCGCCAACTCATCAGGCAAAATCGTGATGGCGATGCGGCGGTTGCGCGCGCGCCCTTCGGCGGTTGCATTGTCGGCGATGGGGCGATACTCGCCATAACCCACCGCGCCGACCCGCCGCGGATCAACGCCGGCTTTCTCCGTGAGAAAATGCAAGGCAGCCAGGGCCCGCGCGGTGGATAGCTCCCAATTGCTCGTAAAGCGGCCGCGCGAGCCGGAGCGAATGGGGATGTTATCCGTGTGCCCGATGATATGAATTTTAAGCTCCGGATGCTTGGCCAGAACATCGGCGACTTTCTGCATGACCGCCTCGCCATCCGGCTTCAACACCGCTTCGCCAGAATCAAACATCACGCGATCAAGGATGTTCACCGTGAGTTTTCCTTTCAGATTCGAAATGGTGACATCTTTGGATTCGAGATCAGACCGCATTTCATTTTCCAATCCCTTGGCTGCCTGCGACACGTTTTCCTTTTCCTTCTGCAGATCGGCGATTTGCGATTGCAACGCTGCAATTTGTTCCTGGTCCTTTTTGTTCTCGGCCTCGGTGTTGGCCAGATTGGTGCTGGTGTTAGCCAACGTGGCGCGAAGCTCGTCCAATTTTTTGTGGTCGTCTCGCGAGGAAAGCCATAAGGAAAGGAAAAAGACCCCTGCCGCCGCCATCACCAAGGCAATAATCCACCCAGCTTTCGAGCCGTCGCCCGGTTCCTCCGGCGATGGCGCGGCGGGTGTAAAAGGATTGCTGTCACTCATGTCGCGGGCGGAATTCTAAGCCGGGAGAATTTCCGTGGCTAATTATTTCCGCTGGCCCAGGAAATAAAGCCCGGCGTACACCTTGGGCTCGATCAGCAAACCTGCCTTGCTCCGGCCCGCCAGCCACCCGTCGATCTCCCGCAATGGAATTTCGTGCACGCGAATGTCTTCGTGCGCGACGCCGCCCCCGGCATGCACTCGCTGCAGCCCGGTGGCGATGAGGAATGTCACCAACTCAGACGTCAAGCCGGCGGAGGAAGGCCCGGTCGTCACGCACTCAACCTGGGCGGCGGCATAACCCGTTTCTTCGAGCAACTCACGTTGGGCGGCCTTGGTGAACGATTCATCCGCGTGGCCCGCTTCGTCGCCGATGATGCCAGCCGGAAGCTCGATCGTCCGGGCATGCAAAGGAATGCGATATTGCTCGACGAGCAATAGCTTCTGCTCCGGCGTGACCGCAATAATGATCGCGGCGCCGCGGGCATTTTCCCGCTCGGCATATTCCCAATGCCCCTCTTTGATGAGCGTGAGGAATTTTCCGGTGTAAAGCGTCTGGCGCAGAGTTGGATTCATGCGGCGAATTTAATTGTCCGTATTTCCCGGATTCATTCGTTATATAAATACTATGACAATTAAGCCTGCGCAAAAGATAACCCCGTTCCTTTGGTTCGACAGCAACGCCGAGGAAGCGGTCCAGTTCTATCTTTCGGTTTTCAAAAACTCGAAACGGACCGATGTGCGGCATTATGGCGAAGCGGGGCCCCGCCCGAAAGGCTCCGTAATGACCGTGACCTTTGAATTGGAGGGCATGGAGTTTATCGCCTTGAATGGCGGTCCCGTCTTCAAGTTTACGCCCGCTGTGTCGTTTTTCGTGCGTTGCGACACACAGGAGGAAGTTGACCATTTATGGAGCGCGCTGTCGGCGGGCGGAACTGAGATCCAGTGCGGCTGGCTGACGGACAAGCACGGCCTTTCCTGGCAAATCGTGCCCGCTATTCTCGGCGATTACCTGCAAGATCCCGATCCCGTCAAAGCCAATCGCGTGATGCAAGCGATGCTGCAAATGATCAAGCTCGACATCGCCGCGCTGAAAAAAGCCTACGAAACGCCTTAAAGCAGCGCCAGGATGACCAGGCCGAATCCGACCGACAGGACGATTTTTAAAACGATAATTTTGGAGAGAATCATACAGGGAATTTTTATTTTTCGCGCACGTTTTCCTCGTCGTGCAGGCGGCGGCGCGCGGAAAGAATGGCGGCCCGCCCAATGTAACCTATAATTTTGCCGGCATCGTGCCGGTCCACAACCGGAAGGCGCCCGATATTTTCCCGCAGCATTTTGGTGAGGACGTCGTGCACGGGTTCGTCAGGATAAGCCACGATCAATTCGGTCGCTCCAGCTTCGGCCACGGTTTGGCCCGCCGCATCTTTTTTGCCCAGGGCGCGGATAATGTCGCCGCGCGTGATGATGCCCGCCAGCCGCCCCTCCGCATCCACCAACAAAATGCCTTGTCGCCGCGTCAACGTTGGATCGCCCTGCGCCAGGCGGTCGGAAAGGGCCGTGACGAGCGTGGTCGCGGGCACGGTGGGAACATCCTTGTCCATTACATCTTGCACGCGCGCCAGCTCAAAAGGATCAATACTGTATTCGCGGGTGATATGATGTCCGCGACGCGCCAGCTTCTCGGTGAGAATGGAGCGGCGCATGAGCAGCACGCTCACGCCCAACGCGGCCACGGAGCCGATGAGCAAGGCGGGAAATAAATTAAAATCGCGCGTCAATTCCACCGCAAAAACCATCGCCGTCAGCGGCGAACGCATGGTGCCGCCCATCATGGCCGCCATGCCAATCGTCGCCCAGAGTCCCGCATCGCCGCCGGGAATCCACGGCGCCACCACCGCGCCTAACGCGCCGCCCATGATTAATAACGGCGCCAATACGCCACCGGATGTTCCGGACCCAAGCGCAATGGACCACACCAGGGCTTTGGCCACCATCAATCCGATCACCACCGCCCCGATCATTTCGCCGCGCAATAAAAGATGAATCGTGTCGTAGCCTACGCCTAGGACGCGCGGCTCGATCCATCCGCCCACGCCCACAAACACCGCGCCCAGCGCCGGCCACCACATCCAATGGAGCGGCAGCTTTTGGAATAAATCTTCGCAGGCATAAACCAGCATCGTCAGCAAGCCAGAGCCAAAACCTGCCAATATCCCCACGGCCACCGCCCATCCCATTTGCGCCGCTGAGGGCGGCGCGTGAACGGCCACTGGAAAAATCGGGCCGGCGCCGAGCAGAGGCACGCGCATGATCGAAGCCACCACAGAAGCCACCGCCACTGGGATAAAGCTGCGAGGCTTCCATTCGAACAACAGCAATTCGACCGCGAGCAAAACCGCCGCCACGGGCGTGTCAAATACCGCCGCCATCCCCGCCGCCGCGCCCGCCACCAGCAAGGTCTTGCGCTCCGCGGCGCTCAAGTGAAAGCGTTGCGCAAAAAGGGAGCCCAGCGCCCCACCCGTCATGATGATCGGCCCCTCCGCGCCAAACGGGCCGCCCGTGCCGATCGAGATCGCGGCGGACACCGGTTTGAGGAAAGCAACCTTCCCTTGAATTTTGCTTCGGCCCAGCAAAATCGCCTCCAACGCTTCTGGAATGCCGTGCCCGCGAATTTTTTCCGAGCCAAAGCGCGCCATCAAACCAATGATGATCGCCCCACCCACAGGAACCGCAATCACCCATACGCCTAAATGGTTTCCTTGCGGAACGGCGGGCGCCGCCGAAAGTCGCTGATAGAAAGCGAGGTTGGTGATGACCGCAATCAGCCAGAGCAACACATACGCCACCACGGCGCTGATCGCCCCCACCGCCACGGCCATGGCCGAAAGCAATAACATGCGCCGATCCGCGCTAAAATCCGCCAGCCGGCTCTGCACCATGGGAGCCACCGCGCCGGGCTCCGCCCCATCCATCTCCGCCATTTCACATTCCATAAAACGCGCACATTATATCGTAATACGATATATGTCAATTCCGGGGTGGCGGCGGGTTCGCCCCGGCGCTACACTGCCCGCCAATGGCAGCGCCGAAGAAACTTTCCAAAGTGCAGCACGAAAACCTCGCGGCTTTCCGTTATGCGCTGCGGAAGTTCCTGCATTTCAGCGAAGAAACCGCGCGCCGCGCCGGCATCACCGCGCAACAGCATCAGGCGCTGCTTGCCATCAAGGGCTTTCCCGGCCCGCACCCGGTCACGATTAGGGACTTGGCGGAGCGTTTGCAATTGCGCCATCACAGTGTCGTGGGCTTGCTCGACCGGTTGGCGGATTTGAAATTGACGACGCGCAAACGCGCCCCGGCCGACCATCGGCAGGTGCAGGTTCAACTCACGGCGCACGGGGAGCAGATTCTGGAAAAACTTTCCGCGACGCACGAAGCGCAGTTGCGCCGCATCGGCCCGGAGCTTAGCGCACTCCTGGAAAAGCTAAGGGTCGAACGGCATGCTTGAGGCCGATATCGTGGAGTTGCAGCGTTTGCTGCCGCAATGCCTGCTGCCGGATTGGCTTCGTCTGGGCCGCCGGCTGGGCCGGCTGGTGCGCGACCGCCATCATCCGGCGCAACGCGACGCCTTGTTGGCGCGATTGCTGGATCAAGTCCACGCCTCCATCGCTCTCCGCGAGCAACGACGGCTCCGCGTCCCCCGCCCTTCGTATCCGCCCGATCTGCCGATCACCGCGCGTAAAGATGAAATTGTCGCCGCCCTTCGCGCCCATCAAGTCATTGTCATCGCAGGCGAAACAGGTTCCGGCAAAACCACGCAATTGCCCAAGCTGTGCCTGGAGGCCGGGCTGGGCATTGAGGCGAAAATCGGCTGCACGCAGCCGCGCCGGGTGGCGGCGCTTTCCATTTCGCGGCGCGTCGCGGAGGAGTTGAACGCCGGCTGGGGCCGCGAAGTCGGCTGCAAAATTCGATTTGACGATCGTTCGGGCGCGGAGACCTATATCAAGTTCATGACGGATGGCATCCTGCTGGCCGAGATGCAGGGCGACCCGGATTTTTCCGAATACAACGCCATCATCATTGACGAGGCGCATGAGCGCAGTTTGAACATTGATTTTCTCCTCGGCCATTTGAAGGGTTTGCTCGCGCGCCGCCATGATCTAAAGCTGATCATCACCTCGGCCACCATCGACACCCAGGTCTTTGCGCGTCATTTCAATAACGCGCCGATTATCGAAGTCTCGGGGCGGCTTTATCCGGTCGAAGTCCAATACCATCCGCTTGACTCCGCTTCGGAGGAGCGTGGCGACACCAGTTATGTGGATGCCGCCGTGGCCGTCACCGAGCGAATCCTCTGCGAAACCAATGTCGGGGACATCCTGATTTTTATGCCGGGAGAGCGGGATATTCGCGAAACCGCCGATCAATTGGAAGGCCGCTTCGCCGGGGAGGCGGAGGTGGTTCCGTTGTTTGGACGGCTGAGCGGCGGAGAACAGCAGCGTGTTTTTGCGCCCTCGGCGCGACGGAAAATCGTCATCGCCACCAATATTGCGGAGACCTCCCTCACCATTCCCGGCATTCGCTATGTGATTGACTCCGGATTGGCGCGGCTCAGCCGGTACAATCCGCGCACGCGCATCAAACGTCTGCCCATCGAGCCGATTTCCCAAAGCAGCGCCAACCAGCGGAACGGCCGCGCGGGACGCGTGCAGGCCGGGGTTTGCATTCGTCTTTTTGCCGAGGAGGATTTTGCGGCGCGGCCGGCCTTTACGCCGCCGGAAATCCAACGCGCGAACCTGGCGGAAGTCATCCTGCGGATGAAGGCGTTTCATCTTGGGGACATCGAGACCTTTCCTTTCGTGCAACCGCCCGCGCCCGGCGCGATCGCCAACGGCTACGCCCTGTTGCAAGAGCTGGGCGCGTTGGATGCGGAACGCCATCTCACTCCACTGGGCGAGGATCTGGCGCGTCTGCCCATTGATCCGACGTTGGGCCGGATGCTGTTGCAATCGCAACGCGAACACGCCCCGCAGGAATTGCTGATCATCGCCGCCGGCTTAAGCATTCAAGATCCGCGCGAGCGCCCGCTTGACCAAAAAGAGGCGGCCGCCGCGGCGCACCGGAAATTCACCGACCCGCAATCGGATTTTCTTTCGCTGCTGCATCTGTGGCGTGGCGTGCACGAGGAATGGGAGCGCCTGCGCACGCAGGGCCAGCGGCGCAAATTTTGCCGCCAGCATTTTCTTTCTTATCTACGCATGCGCGAATGGCAGGACGTTTACGCGCAATTGCATGATGCGCTCGACGATCTCGGCACCCTCAAGTTTAACGAAAGCAACGCCAGTTACGATGCCATCCACCGCTCCATCCTGGCCGGCTTGATCGGGCACACGGCGCGATTCGAGGAACGCAACACGTACAAAGCCGCGGGCAACCGGCTGCTGTCTGTCTTTCCGGGCTCGGCGCTGCACGTTCGCGGCGAGCCGGTCAAGAAATTCGCCAAGGGCGCCAAGCCGCCGCCCAAGCCCAAATCCACCCAACCCGCCTGGATTGTCGCCGGGGAAATTGTCGAGACCTCCCAGCTATTTGCCCGGACGCTGGCGGGCATTGATCCGCAATGGATTTACCAACTGGCGCCGCACTGCTGCAAGGTGACGCAGCAAAACCCGCGCTGGCATGCGTCCGCCGGCAATGTGCTGATCGAGGAAATCATCACGCTGCATGGGCTCGAAATCCAGCGGCGCAAAGTCGCTTACGGCAATTTCAATCCCGCGGAGGCGACGGCCATTTTTATTCGCGCGGCCTTGGTGGAGGAAGACCTCCTGCCGGCGCAACGGGCCGCGCGCGAGACGACCGATGAGGAGGATGACGACCTTCGCACGCTGACCACGGCGGTGCGGGAGTTGCCGCCGGCCTATCAGTTCCTGGCGTACAATCGCGCGGTGCGCGAAAAAATTGAGAATTGGCGAACGCGCGTGCGCCATCACCATGCCCGTGATCCCGATGAAACGTTGGCGGCGTTTTACGCCCGGCATCTTACAAACGTCTCGTCCCTACACGAATTGAATCGCTTCCTGCAAGAGCCAGGGGCACAGCAGCGCCTGCGCATCACCGAAGAGGAATTAGCTGGCGGACAGTCGCTGCAATTCGACACGGAGGCTTTTCCCAACTCGGTTTCCGTGGGTGGTCAGCCGCTTGCCGTGGGCTACGCGTATGCGCCGGGCGAGGCGCATGACGGTGTCACCATCGAAGTTCCATTTTCCATGGCCCAAACCGCTTCGTCCGCGTTGCTGGAATGGGCCGTGCCGGGATTGCGCGCGGAAATGATCGCAGAACTGCTGCGCGCGCTTCCGAAAACATTGCGCAAAGAGTTGATGCCTTTTCCCCCAAAAATCGCGGAAATCGTGCGAGATTTTCAGCCAACGGGAGGCGCCTTCCTGCCGGAGCTGGCCGCGTTTCTGCGCCACCGTTACTGCGTGGATGTCAAACCTGACTCCTGGCCGGCGGAAGCCCTGCCCGCCCATCTGCGTCCGCGCATCGCGATTATTGACCACGACAAAAAAACCGTGGCGGCCGGCCGCGATTTCGCCGCGCTGCAATCGCGCCTGCAACAAAACACGCCCGCGCCTGCTCCCCAGATTGAATCCGCCGAGTGGCGGCGCGCCACGCAACAGTGGGAGCGATTCGGCCTGAGAGATTGGACGATCGGCTCTTTGCCCGAGCGCGTGACGGTGCGCGAAGTCGGCGCCCTGCCCGAGTATGCGTGGCCGGGCCTCGAACTCGCGGAGGGCGAAGTGAATGTGCATTTATTCCGCAGTCCGGAGCAGGCGCGCGCCGCGACCTTGCCAGGTATGCGGCGGATCGTCGAACTGGCCGTGCAGAAAGACCTTGCCTGGTTGGAAAAAGATTTGCGCGGCCTTAACCGTTTCGATGCCTTATATGCGCCGCTGGGCGACAGCGCCGAATTGCGTGAAACCGCGCTGGAACATCTGAAACGGCACGTCCTGCCGGAGGAAATCTGGCCGGAGCTCACGCGAACCCATTTCGACCAAGCCGTCGCCGCAGCCCGCGAGCGGTTGCCCGGGCTGGCCACGCGTTTCATGGATCAACTCGGCCCGATTTTGCAACTGCGTCAACAGGCGCAGCAACGCTTCGGCGCAGCGCTGGCGGCTGCGCCGCGCCGGCAGACGCTTTCGTCCCTGAGCCAGCTCGGCGCGGCTCCGCCGACTGTCAAGCATCCTTTGGCGGGTGAATTGGAAAGTCTTTTTCCGCCGCGCTTTTTGGAAAAGGTTTCCTGGACCCGCCTGCCGCATTACGTCCGTTATCTCAAAGCGCTGTTGTTGCGGGCGGAGCGCGCGGCGCTCAATCCTGTCAAGGATAAGGAACGGCAGGCCCTGCTGGCTCCTTACGTTACGGCGTGGCGCGCGCTGGCGGCGCAGCCCGCGCGCTCGCCTGCCGTCGAGGCGTATCGCTGGCTATTGGAAGAATACAAAGTCTCGCTCTTCGCCCAGGAGCTGGGCACGGCGGTCCCGGTCTCACCGCCGCGGCTGGACCGGCAATTGGAAGCGGCCCGCGGATCTTACTTTCCGCCGGGCGCGGGCAAATAAACAATGCGCTCCGGCTGGGTGGGCGCGTAGGCGTTGCGCAACGGAATGCTCAGGCGATTAAAAGGCTTGTAGTTCCTAATGCTGCCCACATGGCCAATGATCACGGAATTGCGCAGGACGCCATGATGGTTCGCGGTGGCGTCGCTGAAATGCGCCTGCCCGGCGCGGATGCCATCGGTGGACAGATTCGAGGAAAAATATTTCAAACCCACGATTTTGTTTTCCGTATCGCGCAGCCAGCCGGTGAAGATGACCGAATGGCCGCCGGACGGCGTGGTGCTGTAGCTAAGAAAATCGCCGGGGCGCGCTTCCTCGAAATTCGTCACGGCGTTGCCGAGGCCATAGCTGACAATCGCCCGCTGTTCGGAATCGCCCGTGCCTTCCACGTACCAAAGCTGGAGCGCGTTGAACAGGTCATTGAACGTCATCCCGTTAAAATCGTCGGGGTCGAGCCCGTTTTGCACGTTGCGCAATTTCATCGCGCGCACAAAAACCTCGAACGTGTACCCGCAACAATAGCTGCAACGCGAGCCGTCCGGGTAGGCCTTGGCCACGATCATGCCGCGATACCACTGGTCCTCCGTCACGCCATTATAAATGTCATATTCGCGCGGCTCCCAACTGCAATGGTAATGATACGAGCCATCGATCGGATAAGCGGAAATGACTTTCAGCACGAACGGATTCAACGAGCCGGATTCGTCATTCGTCACGATTTCCTCGCGCGCGAACGCCTTCGCCAAGGCAGCATCAACCGGCGAAAATCCCCGGTCGTTCACCGGATACACGCGCGGGGCGTAACTGGTGCGGCGCAAAGACGGATTTTTTTCGCGGGTGGAAGCGGTGTTGGTCTGAACGCCCGCCACCGGAACAGCCATGACGCCGCTCACGCAAGCCAGCGCCACGAACGCAAGCGCTTTGCAATAAATGAGTTTCACGGTGGAAAAATCTATCAGCAATTGGGCGCGTTTCAACCCTCCTTTCGATCCAGGCACTCCCGCACGAACTGCGCGAGTTTGCCAATCGAGTATGGTTTGGGCAGAAAATTTCGGCCGTCCAAGGCGGAATAATCCTTCCCCGCGATGCCCGGGCTGTAGCCGCTGGTAAAAATCACTTTCAAGGTCGGGGATTTGGCGGTGAGCAAATCGGCCAGCTCGCCGCCCAGCATCCCGCCTGGCATCACCAAATCTGTCAATAAGAGATCGACGCCGCGGCGTGATTGCTCAAAAACATCGATGGCCGCCGGGCCCGACGCCGCTTCCAAAACGGTGTAACCTTGCAACCGCAGCACTTGCGCCACCATTTCCCGCAACGCGTCCTCGTCCTCCGCGAGCAAAATGGTTTCGCGGCCCGGGCTGAGCGGCGTTTCCACGGCTTGCTCGGATTTTTCGGCGCGCTCCCGGCTCGCGGGAAAATAAATGCGAAAAGTCGTGCCGTGATCCGGTTTGCTTTCCACCTCGAGGCAGCCCTTGTGCTGTTGCACGATCCCAAACACGGTGGACAAGCCGAGGCCCGTGCCTTTGCCCGCGGGTTTGGTGGTGAAAAATGGCTCGAAGATCCTGTTTAACACGGAGGCGTCCATGCCAATCCCCGTGTCGCGAAACGTCAGGCAAACATAATCCCCTTCCCGCCGCTGCGGATCCTGCGGCGTCGGTTCGCGGCGAATATTTTGGACGGTGGTGCTGATATAAAGGCGTCCGCCCTTGGGCATGGCGTCGCGCGCATTGACCGCCAGGTTCATGGCGATTTGTTCCATCATGCTGTTGTCCGCATAAATCGACGGCAGAAGTTCCTGGGGATGAAAATCGATTTGAATATGCTCACCGACCATGCGCTCGAGCATCTTGATAAGGTTGAGCAACACATCGTTCAGGTTGAGGTGCCGGAATTGCATCACCTGTTTGCGGCTGAACATGAGCAATTGCCGAATGAGCGTTGTGGCCCGCCCGGCGGCCTGGCCTATTTGCCCCAGCGACTTCGTCTGCCACGCGTCGTAACCGGTCTTTTGGTGCATCAGTCCCACGTAGCCCTGGATGACCGTGATGATGTTGTTGAAGTCGTGAGCGACTCCGGCAGCCAGCTGCCCGATCGCCTCCATTTTTTGCGCCTGCCGCAACTGCCGCTCCAACAACGCGCGCTCCGAAACATCCTGCACCAGCAAGAGCACATGCGGCTGCCCGCCCAAGGCCAGCGGCGCCAGCGAAACTTGTGTCTCAATCAGCGCCGCCTCCGCGCCGCGCAGGTTTGCGCCCTGATCACGCACCCACTCATGTTTGGCGACCGCCCGGTACCACTCTTCCGCTTGCGCCGGTTTTTCCCACAGCATCAATTCCGCCGGCGTGCGCCCCAGCATTCTTTCGCGAGAGGAGCCGCAGAGATCAATCAGCCTTTGATTGACATCCACAAAACGCTGCTCGGGAAAAGTTTGAATGCCGCTGGGCAGCGGGCTTTCATAAAACGCCTTGGAAAAACGCTCCTGGGAAATGGCGAGCGATCGATTCGCCTCCTCCAGCTCCTGCATTTGCAAACGCGTCTGGAGATTCAGCGCCCATTTCTTGGTGAGGGCGTGGGCCATTTGCTGGACTTCCACGTTGTCGAACGGCTTTTTCAGAATCAACAGGCTGTCCGGCTGGCCCACTTTGGCGCGCATCTCCTCCCACGAATAGTCCGAGTACGCGGTGCACACGACCACTTGCAAATCCGGATAAACTTTCCAAATGCGCGCGATGGTTTCGATTCCATCCCAGCCCGGCGGCATGCGGACATCCACGAAGGCCATGGCATAGGGCCGATTTTCCGCGACCGCCTTGGCCACCAGGGCGAGGGCCTCGGCGCCTTGATACGCGGAATCCAGCTCGAAGCTGGCTGGCTCCAAGGCGGGCTTCTCATCCTCGAACAGCGCCGCTTCCAAAGCCAGCGTCCGGGCGCTGGCGCGCGCCGGGCACAGTATCTCGTGAAAATCCGCGTGAATGCTCGGATTATCGTCCACGATCAAAATGCGATGATTTAAAGGGAAATTGTGGCTCATGATGGGAAAACTAAGTTTGCGCCGGCGGACGGAATTTGGGCGTCACGGGCAATTCCAGCGTGAAGGCTGCCCCTCGCCCTGGCCCATCGCTGTGGGCGGTCAGGCTGCCGCCCATTTCCTTGGCGGCGTTCGCGCCGCTGTGCAGGCCGAAGCCGTGGCCGGTGGGCCGGGTCGTGAAACCGTGCAGAAAAATCTTTGGCATGTTCTCCGCGGGAATCCCCAGGCCGTTGTCAATTACAATAACACGCACCCGCCCCTCTGGCGCCAGGGCCACGCGCAGGATGATTTGCTTTTCGTTTTCGCCCTTGCCCTCCATGGCGTATTTGGCGTTGCGCAAAAGATTGATGAGGATTTGCAAAAACTTGTGGCGATCCACCCAAATGTGCGGCGCGCCCTCCTCGTAGTCGCGCACAATGGTGATGTGATGCCGCTCGAACGCGGCGGTGTTCAGTTGCACCGCGTCCTCCACCAACTCTGCCGCCGACAAATTTTCAAACACGCCCGAGACCTTGGCGTAGCTTTGCTGCATCGCCACGATCTCCTTGATGTGTTCAATGTGCTCCCCGACGGTCACCATTTTGGCCACCATCTCCTGCTGCTCCACGGCCATTTCCTCCGCCACGGTGCTCAAGTATTCCGGCAAAAGTTTGCCTTTCGGATCCTGAGTCAAATATTCGGCGATGCGCCCGTTTTGTTCGCGCAGCATGGCGGTGACGCGGCCGAGGTTCGTCACCTTCGACCGGCGCAAACGGTCCGCCACCGACGTGGCCGAGACGCCCACGCTATTCAACACGTTGCCGACATTATGCAGCACCCCCGTGGCGACATCCGCCATCCCGGCGCTGCGGGAAGCGTCGATTAATTGCCGGTTCAGCTTGTCCAGTTGCTCCGCGTCCGCTTTTTGCTGGGTGATGTCCTGAAAAATGCCGCGCAACGCCAGGGCTTTGCCCGCATCCATCAGCGCCGTGCCGCTCTCGCGAATCCACACCACGCGCCCGTCCGCCGCGATCATGCGATACTCATGCGTGTAAGGCTGCCCGCGCTCGGCGGCATTCCGGTCCATGCGCGCGGCCTTGGCGGCGTCTTGCGGATGCAATTTTGATTCCCAAAAATTCGGCGTCTCGAGCCACGTCGCCGGCGCATATCCCAGAATCGTTTCGCTCTGGCGGCTGATAAACGTGAATTGAAACGTCTCCGCATTTCGCTCCCACACAATGCCGTCGATGGCATGGACCAGCGCCTCGAACTTTTGCCGGGAGAGGCTCAGTGCCGAGTCCTGGCTTTGAATGCGCCCGAGCATGTCATTGAACGATTCGGCCAGGCGCCCCAATTCATCCAACCGCGTGCCGACCGCGGCGCGCACGGAATAATCCTTGCGCTCGCCCACGATGCGCGCCGTCTCCGCCAATTGCAGCACCGGGCTTGTGATATTCCGGCCAAGCCGCTTGGAAAGGAACACCGCCAGCCAGGTGGAAACAATCATCACCCCGAGAACCACGATGCCGTACAATTCCAGCAACGCCAGGAACGTGTGCCGGTAATCCGACCGCAAATAAAGCACCCCGACCTGCTCCTGCTTCCAGATTACGGGCTGTGTCACCAATAAATCTCCGCCGACGAACCGTGATTTGCCTGCCGGCGGGAAATCAGACCAGTCCTTCGAATTTTCCGGCGCCCCGACATGGGCAAAGGTCGTGCCATCAGGCAAGGTCAGCGTGGCCGCCACCACGGTGGATTCCGCCTTCAACGCGCGCACCACTTCGTTCGCCGCCTGATCGTCCTTGAACTCCATGGCGGCCGTGCTGTTGTTGGCGATGACGACGGCGAGCGTGGCGGTGTCGCGCTGGAAATTCGACCGAAAATTGAGGACCTGAAAGGAAAAGAGAGTCAGAATGGCCACGCACAAAATCGCGCCGCAAATCAGCAGCGTCATCACCAGCATCTTCGATTGAATGGGGAGATCGCGAAATAATTTCATGCGGCGCGTCGCCTTAGGCGGCAATTTCCCCCTTCAACAGGCATTTTTTCCTGTTTTTATCCCACATTACGGCAGTTCGCATACGGTATGGCGTGTAGCAACACCTGCGCCAACTTTCTCTAAAGTCCTCAATCTGAGGGCACAGCCAAAGCCAGCAACTTGGAGCTGATTTTCAGCCGGACGTCGGTCGCAGCGGTGTTATTAATCTGGAAGTGAATTTTATCCGCTTGCAAGACCAAATTAATCATCCCGCCGCTAGTGGTGAAATGATCCATCTCGCTCACGGTCAGGACGCTCGCTCCTTTGACGGCTTGCAGGATCTGCGGCAAGCGCGCTTTTTCCGACGAGCTAATGAACAAAATCTGGCACCGCACCGCCTCATCGGGGGCGCGCAAATATTTTACCAGCAACGGATGGCCGCCCACGGCTTTGTTTTGAATCGTGCGCTCCAGGTCGTTGTGAAACGGATTGTCGCCCAGAACGCCGATGATCATCGGCGCCGTGTCGCTCCCCAACGCCGCCGGGGGCCATTCCACGAACTTGGCGAAATTGAAAAGAAACGCGGCCTTGATCTGATATTCCGTGGGGCGGTTTTCCTGGCCGAAAGCAGTGGCGCCGATAAAGCTCCATCCCAGCATGGCGCCGATAAACAGCGCCGCGCTGTGGCGCATCAACGAACCGAACCCAGCGCTGCCGGCCAGCCTCATCACTACGGTCCGCTTGTTGTCATGTGCGCTCAGTTTGGTTCAAAACGCCGCCAAAGCCGGGCCTGGCCGCGCGTATGCAGTTGATGGCGCTATGGTTCGCGGTTTTCGCCGCGCACCCTGAATATGCTTGCCGCCACGTTGGCGCCCTGCTTGTCTTAGCGCAAGCATGAACCGGCTAAGCTGCGCTTCCCCCCGCGCGACGGCGCGAGCGTTGCTGCGCCTCGCGCGCGCGGGCGGCCTCCTCTTCATGCTGCATGCCGCCACCGTTCGCGAAGCCCCCGCCACGGAGACCGCCTCAGACTCCAAGACCAATGATCTCACCGCGTTGCCGCTCGAGGCCTTGATGAATCTCGAGGTGCCCAAGGTGTACGCCGCTTCCCGCGTGGAGCAAAAAACCACCGAGGCGCCCGCTTCAATCACACTCATTAACGCCGAGGAAATTAAAAAATTTGGCTACCGCACACTCGGCGATGTCCTGGAAAGCGCGCAAGGCTTCAACGTCTCCTCGGACCGCAATTACGCCTTTGTTGGCGTCAGCGGCGTAAACCTGGGCGATTTTAACAGCCGCATTTTGCTGCTGGTGGACGGCCATAGAGTCAACGAAAACCTCACGGACGGGGCCTACGTCGATACATCTTTCATCCTCGATCTGGATTTGGTGGATCGGGTGGAAATCATCCGCGGCCCCGGCTCGGCGCTCTACGGCAACAACGCATTTTTCGGCGTCATTAATGTCGTCACCCGCCAAGCCGCGCAAATCCAAGGCGTCGAAAGCTCCTTTGAATATGGCGCCTTTGACACCTACAAAGGCCGCGTCACGTTTGGCGAGCGTTTCACCAACGGCCTAAGTTTGCTGCTTTCGGGCACGATTTTTGATAGCGCCGGGGAATCGCGTTTATTTTACAAGGAATTCAACACGCCGCCGCAGAATAACGGCATCGCACAGGACATGGACGCGGACCGTTATCACAGCATTTTCGCGTCCCTCGGCTATGGAGATTTGACCTGGGAAACGGCGTTCAATCATCGGGAAAAAGTCAATCCCACCGCGCAATTCAGCCTGACCACGTTTGACGATCCGCGGCTGCGCACGGTCGATGAGCGGGGCTACACCGCGCTCAAATACGCAAACAGTTTTCCCGGCGTCGTGGATGTCACCGCGCAGATTTATGGCGACACCTATTCGCATAATATCGGGTTTCCGCAATCGGCCATCGTCGCCAACAAAGTGGTCTTCAGCTCCTTCACCCCGGAGCAGGACGCCGGCGAATGGTGCGGGGCGGAATTGCAGCTCAACAAAACCATCATGGACCGCCATGTCCTGACCTTCGGCGGGGAATTTCGCGACGACTTTTTGCAGGAGGCCAGCGTCGGCGGGCAGACGCCGCTGGAGCGCACCCGGGAAAGCTACGGCGTTTATCTGCAAGGCGATTTTGCGTTGCGCGACAACCTGCATTTGGAAGCCGGCGCGCGCTACGATCAATACGGCGATTTCGCTCCGGCCTTTGACCCGCGCGTCGCCTTGATTTACAACCCGGTCAAGGAAAGCACGATCAAAATGATTTACGGCACGGCCTTTCGCGCGCCGAATTTTTCCGAGCTGATTGATCCCCGTTTCCAGGAAATCACGCCCGAAACCATCACGAGCTATGACTTGGTGTACGAGCAGGAATGGGGGCGCCACCTGCGCTCGTCCTTGCGCGGATTTTACAATCAAATGGATCACCTGATTGTCTTTAACAACGGCACGTTCACGAACATGAACGCCAATACCAAAGGCGCCGAGGCCGCCCTGGAAGGTTCGTGGGCGGACGGCTTCCGCGCCCGCGCCAGTTATTCGTTTCAGGACACGCGCAATGACACGGTGTCCTGGCAGACCCCCAATTCGCCCGATCACATGTTCAAGCTGAATCTGGCCGTGCCGCTCTGGGCGGACAAACTTTCGCTCGGCATGGAATTGCTTTACACGACCTCGCGCCGCTCGCTGCACAACACCACTGACGCCTCCGGCGAGCCGATCATTGTGCAAGGCGAAACAGTGGGAGCATACGGCCTTGTCAACTTGACATTATTCAGCCAAAAGCTGGTCAAAAACCTGGAAATGTCGGCCAGCGTTTACAATCTTTTGGATTCGCGCTACGACGACCCGGCATCGCAATTTCATGTGCAGGATGCCATCGAACAGCAAGGGCGCAGTTTCAGGCTGAAATTGACCTACCGGTTCTAGCCCACCCTGTTGCATGGCACGGTATTAGCTTGATATCCATCGTCGTGTCTTTTGTGAGAAGCGTTAGCAAGTTGCCAGCGAAGTGGAGTCGGGTCGCCGCCTCTTTGCTGCTGCTGCTTATGTTGGCTCCACGAGCCTGCTTCGGTGGCGCCGCGCCGGTGATTATTGTCCCGCCCATCAGTATAACTGTCCTATTTTTGGACGTTGCTTCTTTTAGTGTGCTGGCCAGCAGCTTTTCCATCATGACCTATCAGTGGCGCAAAGACGGCGTGGACATCCCGGGAGCCACCTCCGCCACCTATAAAATCCTCTCGGTAAGCGCGCCCGATGCCGGCACCTACACGGTGAAAGTTTCCAATGCCTACGGCTATATCATCAGCTCTGGCGCAGTCCTCACCGTTCCCCTTCCGCCCGTCCTCAGCCTGCAGCCGCAGAACCAGGCGGCGATCCTCGGCCAGAACACGGTGTTTTCAGCTGCGGCCGATGGCTCGGGTACTTTCTCGTACCAATGGAATCACAATGGGACTCCCGTTTTGAATGCCACCAACGCTTCGCTGGTCCTTTCGAATGTTCAAGCCAGCTTGGCTGGAGATTACAGCGTGCGCGTTGCCAATTCCTACGGCGCCATCACCAGCGCGGTCGCCAGCCTCACCGTTTTGCTGCCGCCACAAGTTGCGACGCCGCCTCAAACCCTTTCGTTGACAGCCGGCAACGACACCGTGCTGAGCCCAAACGTGGAAGGCACTGCGCCTTTCAGTTACCAATGGCTTTTCAATAACGCTCCCATTTCCAACGCGACCAATGCCACCTTGACGTTGCCGCACATCACAACCGCCGCCATTGGGAATTATTCGCTGATTCTCACCAACGTCGCCGGCGCCATCACCAGCTCCATTGCCAGCATCAACGTCACCGTGCCGGCTTTTTCTCTCGCCGCGGACATTCCGCCAGTAATTAACTCCGCCGGATTCGCCTTTCAATTCAACGCGCCCGTCGGCAGTTCCTACGTGATTTATGCCTCCACTGATCTGACGACGTGGACGCCGATTTATACGAACACCACCACCACCGGAAACATCCTCTTCTCCGACGCCGCCACCAATTTTCACGCCCGCCTCTATCGCGTGGCCGTGCGGGAATAGTCGCGTCAAAACTTGCGCAGGAGCCACAGGACGAGGCTCAACAGCGCGGACAATATCAAGCACGTCATCAGCGGAAAATAGAAGCTGACATTCCCCTTATAGAAATGCAGATCGCCCGGCATGCGTCCCAGCCAACCGCGGCCCACGCCGGACCAGAGCAACAGGCCGCCGAGAGTCAAGAGCAGGCCAATTCCAACTAGAATTTTTCCCAGGTCAGCCACTCAAACCAGCTTGCGATAGGTTTTGTGCTCCGCGAGCTTTTTCACCAACTCCTTTATTTTTTGGGCTTGGCTCTGGTGCGCCAGCAGCACGGCATCGTCAGTTTGCACCAGGATGGAATCTCGCAATCCCACGACCGCGATCGGAGTGCGGTGCTTGGTGCGTGCGTCAAAAATAATATTCCGCGCGGCGTCCACATGCACAAAATCTGCCCGCGCGCAGTTGCCCGCGGCGTCCGGCGGCAAATGCCGCGCCAAGGCCGTCCAGGAGCCGAGGTCGTCCCACGCAAATGAGCCGTCGGCCACCACCACATTTTGGGCGTGCTCCATGAGGGCGTAATCGATGGAGATTTTGGGAATGGCGGGATATTCGCGGGCGAGAACGCGGTCCAGTTTGGGCGTGCCCGCTGCTTTAAACCAGCGCTGGCAGGCGGCGGCCATTTCCGGCTGATGTTTCTCCAAACCTTGGGTGATGGTGACAAACGACCAGACGAACATGCCGGCATTCCAGAGGTATTCCCCGCTCTCGAGGTATTGGCGCGCCGTTTCGAAGTTGGGTTTCTCGACGAATTTCTCTGCTTTGGAGAAAACCGTTTTGTAGCGCTTGACACCGTGTGGAGGCGGCAGCTGGTTGCCGACGTGGATGTAGCCATAACCCGTGGCCGGCTCCGTGGGCTTGATGCCAATGGTGACGATCACTTGGCCGCGGCTGGCCAGGTCAAAGGAATCGGCCAGCGTTTGCTGAAATTTCTTTTCGTCGGGAATAACGTGGTCCGCGGGCAAGACCGCCATGACCGCGCTGGTGGAGGCCTGCCCCACAATCGCGGCTCCCAGGGTGACCGCCGCGCAGGTATCGCGGCCCACGGGCTCGGCAATGACGTTGCGCCGGGGAAGTTTCGGCAACTGCCGGCGGACTTCGTCCGCTTGGGCGGCATTCGTGATGACAAAGATATTCGGGAGCGGAACCAACGGCAGCACGCGGTTGACCGCTTCCTGCAGGAACGACCGGGCGCCGAGCAAACGCACGAGTTGTTTCGGCGTTTTCTCTCGGCTGACAGGCCAGAAACGTTCGCCGCGCCCCCCGGCCATGATGATGACAAAACGATCCTTCTGCTGGGTTTTCTTTGCAACGCTCACGGACGAATTTTAGAGCGGCCGCGCTATTTTACAAGACGGGGAAAATACGCGCTGCGCGCCACCTACGGGGAACGAATGCGGTAGAAGCGGGCGGGGGCTTTGATAGCGTCGATGAATTGGAAAAGGTTTGCCCCCACGGGCGCGGCAGAGCCCAAGGGCGTCCACTGCGCCAGATTGGTCGAGGTCATCACCGTATAACTGCTGCCGGCGCCGGAAATAAGAAGGTTGAAACCGCCGTTGGTGGGAGTGAGCGCGACAATGGCCGCTGGCGCGAGCACGGCTTGGGCGACGCGATAAAACCGGCGCGGGAAAAGGAATGAATTAGTGTCAACGAAATCATAGGAGCCGGGGCTGGTCTGGATGGCCAGGCCGAGGACAATCCACGTTTGCAAATTGGTGGAGGCGGAGACGAAATAGACCGAATTAGTGGCGCCGTTGATGTGGACGTGGAAGCCATTCGTCTGCGTGGCGGCGCCGGAAATGACGGGAACGGTTACGGGATTGACCGGCGGCAGCGACACTCCGACTTGAAGTTTATAAAACCGATGCGGGAAAGACGCGGCATTGATGTCCGTAAAGTCGAAAACGCCGGCCGTCGTTTGGATGGCCAAGCCGACCGGCGTCCACGTCGTCAAATTGGTGGAAGCCAGCACCGTGTAAACGGCGGCGCTGTCACCCAGGAAATGGATATGGAACTGGCCATTCGGCAAAACATTTTCGCTTGTGATCGTTGGACCAACGGCAGGCAGGGATGCCGCGAGCTCCACTTTATAGAAACGACGCGGAAAATTGGCGGCGTTAGTGTCGATGAATTGAAAGTGGCCGGAAGAAATTTGCGCCGCCACGCCGATGGGCGCCCAAGTGGTGAGATTCGAGGACGCCAGCACCGTGTAAATCGCATTCGGAACGCCGGAGAATTGGAACTGGAATTGGCCGTTGGAAAGAACAACAGGGCTGGTAATCGTCGGGCCCGCCGCCGGCAAAGACGGCACGGTTTCCAGTTTGTAGAAGCGGCGCGGGAAATTGGCGGCGTTGGTGTCGATGAATTGAAACTGCCCGGAAGAAATTTGCGCCGCCACGCCGATGGGCGCCCACGTAATGAGATTCGTGGAGGCCAGCACCGTGTAAATGGCATTCGGCGCGCCAGAAAATTGGAGGCGAAACTGGCCGTTGGGCAAAACCGTTTCATTGGTGATGGTCGGGGCCGGCGTGAGGCCCCCGGCCACGACTTCGATGGTAATTGTGCCGATGGCGGTGTCGCCCGACTGGTCAACGATAACGTATTGGAAGCTGTCGGCGCCGGTAAAACCATTGGCCGATGTGTAGGTCAGGTTCGACGCGTCACGGCTGATGGCGCCGCCGTGAGAGCTGACCGCGTCGGCTCCTGTCAAGAGAACCGTTTCGCCGTCGGCGGAGGCTCCCGCCAGCACCGCAGAAATCGGAATCACGGTGGGCGAGCCCGCAGCGGCCGTCAGGGTGTAGGTCGAAGGCACAGGCGCGGACCCAAACGTCCCCCAAAATCCGGCGGACACGGCATATACCGCAGAGTGGGACGAACCAACGACGGATTCGCCAATCGTGTCCGTGACAACGTAAGCCCCTTTGGCTGCGGACCCGCCGCCAGCGGCGGTGACAAAACGGGAAATGGCGACCTGGGCATTCATTTGCCCTGTCCAGAAAAGCAGGCAGGCAAGAAAAACCAGCGCGGCGCGGCAGCGATTACTCGAGGGATTTGAGTTCGCCATCCTTCCAGAACCTCCGGTTAAGCGCTTTGCCGTTCTGCACGGTGGTCTCGGCTTTGACATAGCCGCTCGGATACCAGGCAACACCGGCAGGCTGGCCGTTTGTCATCTCGATCATCTCGGCAAGCTGGCCATTGTCGTACCAGCGCCGAAAGTTGCCGACGACCACGCCATTGGAGATGGTGGCTTCGGACATTTTGCGTCCATTCTCAAACCATTTTTCACGAAGACCGTCTGAGACGCCATTTTTGAATCCTTCGCGGGACTGCCTTTGCCCGTTGGCAAACCAGGTTTCGGTCCAGCCATGAACCAGGCCGTTCGAAATCGCAATTCGCGCCATCGTGACGCCGTTCGTATATGTCTCCGACATGATCCCTGTAAAAAGATTGGTATCGGCGCCGTGATGCCAGAGTCCGTCGCGTTGCGCCATTTCGCGGCGCGGCACGGCCACGGGAGCGGCCGGCGCCACCGGCGGACGGGACGACCGGGCCCAGAACAAGGCCAGTCCGACCAGCGCCAACAGCAGAACCCAGCCGAGACCCCTGGATTTTTCGTTGGACGCCATTGCTATTGGAGCAGCAACTTAATGAAGAGCCCTTTCGGGGCGTCCGGCGGCAAAATGACCTGGACTTGCTGGGTGCTGATGCCGCTCGCATAGAAAAAGGTATGGCCGGTGGTGGCCGGATCCTCATTGGGGAGGACGAAATTCAACAGCGACCAATGCTGCATGTCCGTGGAGCCAAGCAAGGTGTAGGAGCGTCCCGTCATCGTTGGAAACTGGACGATGGGCGCATTGCCATTCATGCCCACAATGCTCACCGTGAGTTGGTCGTCCGGATCGAACGGGTAATTGCCGAGCAGGAATTCCTGCGCGAGCGTGCGGCCGTCGTGCGCCAGGCTGGAATTGCGATTGAGCGCCGAGAGCGGAAGGTTCAAACCCAGGGTGGCCAGGTAAGCATATTCCCAGGCGTCGGGAATGCCGTCGCCATTGGAATCAACCCCGAGCGTCAGATCAATGCGGGTGGATTCGCCCCATTTGCCCAGGAGCGTGTAATTGGTCGAGGTTTGAAGCGGCAGATTTGTGACCGAACCCACGACCACGTACATCTTGAACGGCGCCGAGTAGAGCAAGGCGTTCGCTTGATAAAGGTCGGGGGTCAAACCAGCGTCCATGGGAACTTTGATCTGGTAATTCACGCCCGCGCCCAAACCTGGAATAACGGTCACGGGCAAACGGACGCCCGATTGCGTTTCGAGCACGACCGAAACATTGGGGGCGCTGAAAGGCGTCCCGTATTGATCCCGGGCCGTGCCGTAGATGAGGTGATACGGCGCCGGCGGGAAGGCCTGCGCGGAATCGGCGCCAAACAGCGAGCCGAGCGCGGCGACTAACACTAGTCGAGTAAGAATCCTTTTCATAAGTCAGCTTCCAGAGATTAGTTGCCCGCGTAGGAGTACGTGATGAAATAGAGTTTGACGTCCTTGACCGAATTCATGAAACGGTCAAGGCCCTGGTTAGGATCGTTCAGCAGAGTTTGACCCGGAATGACGAGCTTCCATTTGCTATTCCAAATGGAGCGGCCGATCAGGCGTTTGTTTGTGTATTGCGAAGGCTGCAACGCGCCGGTTGCGCCATAGATGCTCGTGTTGAACACCGAGGTGCTGGAAACGGGACGGAACGCCTGATGTTTGCGGATCGCAAACAGCGGTTCCGTCAGCGAATTGGCCGACGTATAGAACGGATTGCTCGAGAAGTCCGAGGCGCTGATGTTGAACGGCAGCGGCACGGCCACATCATCCACGTTCCAAGTGCGCACCGCTGTGGTGTCGCCCAAGGGTGGGCTGCGCATGGAATCGGCGCCGCACGGAATCAGGTAAACATACGGCGTCGCGGACAACCCATTCGGATCTAGAGTCGGGTCGGGCGGCGAAGTTCCACCGGCGGGATTGGGATTATCCATGCCGACATAGCCGTCGAAATCGACGCCCACGGAGAAGATCTTGGTGGCGAACGAACTGGAGCTGTAATTATGATCGCCCGCCGCCAGTTGGTTGCCAAACAGATTGAGTCCATCGGCAATCACGGTGCTGAATTGCAGCACAATGCCAGGGACAGGCAAGCCGCTGCCATTGTCAATCTGCAGGCAGTTGCGCTTGACATCGGAATCCGCCAGTAAATCGGCCACGCGCCCGTTTTGCAGGACCTGTTTCCAGTTGGAATCGCCGTCGGAGGTTCCGAGAATGCGATAGTTTTCGGAGCGGAGGGATACCGTTGTTCCGTAACCATCCGGGTTATTAAAGCCGAGGCGGCCTTTGAGCACGTCCCAATCGGATTTCATTTCCGCCAAGGCGCTGGAAAGACCAGGATCGCCCGTGTCGCTTCCCGCAAATTGCGGCTGGCCGTCCGTAACCACACCGAGCGCCTGCGCGCTGATGATCTTGTTCAGGAACGACGCGCCTTGCGGCGTGTTCAGGAGACCCGTCTCGTAATCGTAGGCTTGCGCAGCCAGATAGGAATATTGAGCGGCCAGGTTGAACAATGTCAGATAACGCTCCAGTTTTTCATTCTGGAACAGCCGGAAAGCGGCATCGCGGGTGCGGAATCCCTGCACCAGCGCCGCGGCATGCTGGCGGAACGTGAGGCGTTGCGCCTGGATTTGATTGCCGTTGAAGACCTGCGCTTGATACGCGGCCTGCGCGTCATTGACCGTTCGCAACTGATTGTTGAACGTGATCAAGTCCCCTTCCAGGTTGTTCTGCTCATTGCCCAGGTTGACCACAGCGGACTTCAGATCGTTATCGAGCTGGGCGTTGGCAATGTTCTTATTGATATCGTTGATATCCGCCTGCAACCCCGTGGAGGCGGCAGTGAGAGCGGTGAAGGCGACGGCGTCGCCCGCCATGATGCCCCATTTCACCTGCACGGCGAGCAAGTAGGTAAGACCTTTGAGCGGCGCCAGGAAGTCACCGCCATCCGCCAAACCTGCAATCACCGTCGTGGGGTCGGATGTGCTGAGGCCGGTCGCCACGTCACCGGAGATTTGCGCTGCCAGAGCGGTCCATTGATGGGCGATGCTGTAGGCAGCGTTAATGTCGCTGATATCGGTCGCATAATCCGAATTGCTGTTGGCAGAGCTGGTGACGAGATTTTCGAACGCAGTCTGGTCGATAAACGCGTTCATGTCCTTGTCGAGAACGGTCTTGTCAAAGTTCTCGTTGAACGCATCCTGGCGCAAGGCGTTTTGGGCGGCGCACAGCGCGGAGATGGACTGCTGAATAGAGCCGGTGGTCGCGCGCTGGCTCGTCCAGGTGGCAGGCTTGCTGAAGAAACCATTCGCGCCGATCACGAAGGGCACCACGTTGCTGCTGCTTGTGTAGCCCGGAGCCGTGCTTTCCTCGATGTAATTAAAGTTTTCATACATCGTGGAAGACCAATTCGTCGGCAATTGCTGAACATCCAGATAGAACGTCTGGGCCTGCGTGGGGTCGGGCAGGATGCCATTGAACGTATTCGTGTCCGGATTTTCGACGTAGCTGAAATGAATCAAATCAGGGCCATTGTAGCCTTGAGGATACGTCTTGCCGGGCCCGATGTCGTCGGGGTACGGCGTGCCGTAAACTTCGATCAATTGGTTATTGTAGGCCAGTTCCTGGTCGGTGACGCCCGCTTGGAAGTCCGCGAGTGAATCTTCTTCCGAACGCATCAACTCGGTGACGTTCTGGGCGTCATTGAAGGAGACGACCGCGTTGTTCAAGGCGGTCAACGCGCGTTGATAAATCTGCTCAAAATGCGTCAACGGATTGGGCCCGGTGACTTGCAGCGGATTGATGTCGAACGGTATGGCATTTTGCGAGAGGCTCAGAGGGGTGAAGCCAGCTTCGGCGTTATCCATGTCGGACTGCAACGCGGACGCGGTTTGCGGAAGCTCCACCAACTCAGGAACCGTGGTGCGGTCCACCTTCTGGATGCCTTGATGCGTGGGATCCGGATCCACCGGCGGCAGAATCGCGTTGCCCACAATCCAGTTAATGTAGGAACCCTGTTCCACGCGGGTTGCCCAATGATCGAGGCCCCAGTATTTTGTGACGTAGGAGGTGGAAAGGCCGACCTGATACGGCCGGGCGTTGTTGACCGTGGTTTGGTCCATGTAGCTCCAGCCGCCCGAGGTGCCGGGCTGGTAATCTTCGCGCCATGTCAAGTCGAACACCTGCCGGCCCGTGCGGGCCAGGGCTGCGGCGCCGGAGGCGAATTTGCGCTCGTCTTCGTAGTCCACGGAGACGGTGGCCCCCAGGATGGTGACCGCTTCAATCCGCGGAACCCAATCAAAATTGGGGTTCATGATGAGCTGATAATAATTGCCCAACGCCGTCAGGTAGTGGCCATAGGCGTCGCCATGCCCCATCGGGTAGAGCACAGCCGCATCGGCGGCATCCACGACGCCATCGTTGTTCTCATCGAGGATGTTGTAATTGAGGGCGTAGATCACTTCCCCGGCATTGATGCCGCGCGTGTAATTCCAATAAAGGCGATTATAAACCGGCGCGAGATTGACGCCCGGTTCAAGGGAATCATCGCGTCCCCGTAGCAACGCCAATTCCTGCTCGAGCAGGGAACTGACTTCACCCTGGAATTTGAAGAGCGAGGTGGCGATGTCGCCGTAAGTCTTATCAGCGGTGCCAATGCCGATGGTGGGATTGGCGGCGTCCGACCACGCGTCATTGGCAACAATCGTGTAAAGATCGTTGAGATAGCCTGTAGCCAAAAGCAGCGCGTCATTGGCCGGGCCGTAATTATAGCCCGAGTTAATGCTCAAGGATTCGCCGCGATGCAGCACCGTTTCGTAGATTTCAATCAAACCCGCGCTTTGGATGGTGTCGGCGTTGAGGGCGACGTCCCCTTCCCACCGATGGCCGGCTTCGGAAATAATATCGCCGGTGGTGTTGGCCGGGTTGTCAAACAAATCGCTCGTGCGCTGGTTGAACGGGTTGATGCCGTCCAGCACACGCTTGATCCAGCCTTCCGCCAGGACAGGCGCGGTCCATTGCGACCAGTTCGTCACCGCCGGATCGGCGTAGGGACTGCGGGCGCGGTAGCGCATGGCGATATAGTTATCGCCCAAAGTTTGAATGCCTGAGCCGCCAAGCGTGAAGTGAGTGATGTCCTCTCCGCTGGCCAAAGGCGTCCAGTTTGTGGGATCGGTTGTCGGCGCCAAACCGTCCACCGGCGGCATGATGCGCCAGTCGTATTCATAGGTGGAAGATTGGCCGGCGAGATCGCTGGTGTGCTGGAAGGAGATGAACTCGCTCAGCGGATTAGGATCCTCGATCACTTTCAACTCGCCTTGATATAATGGCGGCGAGACGCGCAGAATATAAACCGTGACCGGCTCGCCCGCGTGCGCGGGGTTGATGTTATTGCCCACGATGAACGTCAAATAACCCTCGCCCGGGCCGACGGCGGCCATGGCATACGAATCCACCTGTTGATCCGAGTTGGTGATTTGCACCGGCACATTCACGCCGAAGTTCAACGTGCGGGCCGGGTCATTCACGTAGCTGCCAGGAATGCCGGGGGCTTCGTGGAAGGTATAAAGCGGCGCGGACAACGAATCCACCGCTTGCGACCAATCGGAGAACTTTGGATCAGAAGAAGGGCAAAGCGAAATCAGATCGTTTAATTCCACCGCATCCAGAATGTTCGGTTGCACCCATTTTTCACCGACGATGTCGTTTTCGAACACGCCCTGCAAAACCAGGTTCGTGGTGTTGGGGTCAAAATAAACGCGATTGACCAGGTTCGGCGGCAGCCCCTGGAAAAACACTTTGCCTTGATACAACGTGGAGATGACTCCCGCCGGCACGGCTGCGAGCGACGCCGTTTTTTGCACGGTGGGATCGTACAGGATCGCGCTCATGTGGGCCGCCCCCGTATTGATGTCATTGGTGGCGACGGATTGTTGGTAGAGAATTTCCACGCTGCTTTGGCCGCGCACAGCGGGCAGACCTTTCCAGGGAACCGTCAGGGTTTCGCCGGCGGCCAGCGTTGCCAGCGGCGCGCCATTCACGAGCGAAGGCCAGACAGGGCGATAGACAATATCCAGACTCGGCGTCGTCTTGGAGGTGGCGGAACCGACAAAACCGCCGGAGCCGTTGAACGGACGCAGATAAGGCACGACCGAACCAACCGTCGGGGCGTTGGGAGTGTTGGGCCAGTCAAAGCTCGCCTGGGTTTTATAATAAAACCGCATCGTGAAGCTGTTGCTGGTGTCCGCCGGGAGGGCCAGGAAGGGCGGGCGATCTTCGTAGGTCACCAGTGCGCCGGAATATTTGTTCGTGCTGAGAATCACCATGGGCCCCTGCGCCACGATTGAGCCATTTGTGGCAATCTGCAGGTTAAACATGTTGGACGTAGCCGCTCCATCACCGTCCGTAATCGTGAGCAGGAAGTTGGTGCTCAGGTTGGTGGCCACCAACGTGGAAGTTGGGGTTCCGACAATCGCCAGGGAACCGTTGACCGTGGAGAAACTCAAGCCGCCCGGCAAGGAGGGTGTGCTGCTCGCCACGAGAGAACCCACCCGGCGCGACGTGTGGATGTAATTCGTAAAGCCCTGGTTTTCCACCGCGACGGCCGCAGGCAGCGCGCCAAAGGTGTTGTTCGTCGGATTGTATTTGCCGGCTTGCAACGTCGGCAACCCGGAATGCAAGCCGCGATAGACCCAGAAATTATGTTTTCGATCCTGAAACGTGAAGTTCGAATAGAGGCGATACGGACTATTCGTCAGGGAATCGGACCAACCCACCGGCAAATCGGTGGAAGTGCCGAAGGGCGCCGTATTGTAATTGGTGGCCCCGGCTCCTGCTCCTTCAATGGGCTGATCCAAAAGCGGCAAGGGCATGGGCGCCTGCAACATGGTGCCAGCATCGACGATGTAGTCAAAAAGCTGCCCGGCTTCCGGCGCTTCGCGTCGCACATGATACGGCGCCATCATGGGCCGGCCATCCGAACCAGTGTAATTGATCAGCACGAACGGATCGGAGGTGTAACCGGCGGAATTGGTGACATTGAGATCGTCGCGCAAAGCGTAGGCTTGGCCGCCCAACATGACGGCGTGCTCTTCATTCGGGTTATAGCCCGGCAACGCCGGATTGGGCTGGCGATAAATCGTGCCTTTGGCCTGCAAACTATCCAGCGGCCCGGTGCCGGCATTGTTCGCCATGATGATCTCCGGCGCGCTCGTCGGCCAATGCAGCCTGTAATGGCCGATGACCGAAGGCCAGTACGAGGATTGAAAGCCTTGGCTCGCATTGACAGTGTCGGCGCGATACCACCAGACCTCCAGCGTGTTGCTGCCCGGGATGGCGTTGACGGGAATGATCG
>DASZMX010000011.1:0-7183 GCA_035551475.1 Verrucomicrobiia bacterium | reverse complement strand
CAGATCGAAATAGGCGCGGCCCCACAAGCCGTTCGTTTCGGCCTCCAGCGCCTTGTCCACGAGAGCGCGCGCCACGCTGGCAGTCGGGCCGTCGAGGCGGCCCACCAGCAAAACACCGCGCACGGCGGCGAGATTGGTGGTTCCGTAGAATGGATTTTCCACCGGGCCCGCCAGCACAAATTTCCCCTCGCTGGGCAGCAATGTTATTTCGGCGTCGACCGCGGCGCCGTTGCGGCGCATGGCGGGGGGCATCTTCTCTTCGCCCGGCTCCTGGAGGGTGGGATCCTCCGCGACGCGCAAGGGAACGCCGTAGCAAACCACCACGTAGCGCGCAGGGGTTTCGCGCAGTTTTTGCCGCAGCGGCTCGGCGAGTTTGTCGTGGAATTCCGCGCGCGTCATCTGCTCGGTCGTCGGCAAGTCGAATCCCACCACCTGGCCGGGCGGCACCTGCCGCGCTTCCGCGTAATGCGCCGCCACGTCTTTGGAGCCCGGCATTTTGGCGTTGTAAACCACGAGCGCCAGGCTTCCCGGCTCCTGGGCGGCCGCCAACAGCGGGCCAACGAAGGCGGCTAAAAATCGGAAATTGCGCATCGTGCTTAGTCTCGGTCACTCCTGCGTCACCCGCAATCCATCAAATGCAAACGCCACGCCGGGCGGCAATTCCGCTTGCGCGGCGTCGTGGTCATAATCGTGGGTCAAATGCGTGAAGTAAGTCTGCTCCGCCGCGATGCGGCGCGCCGCGGTCAGCGCTTCATCGAGGTTCATATGCGTGGGATGCGGGCTGCGGCGCAAGGCGTCCAGCACAACGGTTTCGACGTGGCGAATGGTGTCAACAACATCCGGCGGCACTTCCTTGCAATCGCTCAGGTAGGCGAGGCGTTTGCGGCCGTTTTGCGTGAACAAGAATCCAGTCGTCCCGCTCTGGCCGTGCGGCAGCGCCAGCGGCGTGATGTGCAGGTCGCCCAGCGCAAAAGGCCCGTCAATTATATGCGGCTCCGGCGCAAAATAGCCGCGTGGCACGCGCTCGGCTTCAAAGGCGTATTGGAACACGCGGCGCAAATCCGTCATTGTCCGCGCATTGGCGTAAATGGGCAGCGGACCTTGGCGCAGATCGCAAAAGCGCCGGCAATCGTCCAACCCCATCACATGATCGGCGTGCGAATGGGTGAAGATCACCGCATCGAGCCAGCGAATATTTTCGCGCAGGATTTGCAGGCGAAATTCCGGCGTGGTGTCGATCACCAGCTTGACCGCGTCGGTCGCAATATAAAGCGAGGGCCGGGTGCGGTGGTTTTTGGGGTTGGCCAGAAATTCCGGGGGATACTCGTGCCCAATGATCGGCACGCCCTGCGACGTTCCAGAGCCCAAAAACGTAAACGAAAACATGGCGAAAAAGTACCCGCCTCAGACGCGGATGACACGGCTATTTTTCTCCGCGCCACCGTCGCGGCCAGGTCACGGAGGGGGAATTTTTAACAGGAGGAAGCAGAGGAAGCAGAGGAGGGGACATTTGGAATTCAGAAACCTGTGTCTCAGGAGCTTTTCTCGCCATCGCGGCCCGGTCATGGAGGGAAGATTCTAACAGGAGGAAGCAGAGGAAACAGAGGAAGGGACATTTGGGATTCAGAAACTTGTGCCTTAGGAATTTTTCTCTGCTGCCTCTGCTTCCTTCTGTTAAAATTTCCCCTCGGAATCCCAGATGGCTTCAAGGATTGCGGGATTATTCCAAATCTTGCGACCAATTGCTTGCTTTTAACCCCCTTTGTTGCCAAATCCGCGGAATCCGTGGTTTAATCGGGCCGGAATATTCGATCCATGTTGAGCCTGTTGCGCATTAAGAATCTCGCCTTGGTGGCTGACCTCACGCTTCCTTTGCAGCCCGGCTACAATGTGATCACGGGCGAAACCGGCGCGGGCAAATCGATTATTATCGGCGCGCTCAATCTCGCGCTGGGCGAACGCGCCGATCGCGCCGCCATCCGCTCGGGCGCGGAAAGTTGCACAGTGGAGGCGGTGTTTGCCATCGGCGCAAAAGCGCCATGGCTGGAAAGATTTCTGGACGCCCACGGCCTGGAGCCGGCGGCGGAGGACCAATTGATTGTCAAGCGCACATTCACGGCGGCGGGCGCGAACCGCCAGTTCATCAACGGCTCGCCCACCACCTTGCAGGTTTTGTCCGCCCTTGGCGCCGAGTGGGTTGATATGCACGGCCCGCACGAGCATCAATCGTTGCTCAGCCCGGCCCGGCAGTTGGACATCCTCGACGCCTTTGCGGGGGCGCAACCGGCGCGGGAAAAATTCAGCGGCCTCATCCGGCGGCTCGCGGAACTGGAAGCGGAGAAGGCTGGCCTGATTGTGGACGAGCGCACCTACGCGCAGCAGTTGGATTTGCTGCGGCACCAATCCTCGGAAATTTCCGCCGCGCGCCTCCAGGCCGACGAAGAGGAGCGGGCGACGCAGGATTTTCAGCGCGCCAGCAACGGCGCCCGGTTGCTCGAATTGAGCCAGGAAGCGCTGAATCTCCTCAGCGAAAACGACACGGCGCTGCTGGCCCAGGCGGGAGAATTGGGCCGCACGTTGCAAAACTTGCACCGGCTTGATCCCGGCGCCGGGAATCTCGCGCCGCTGCATGAGCAGGCCGTGGTTTCATGGAGCGAGCTGCAATCGGCCTTGCGCCATTACGCCGACGCGATAGAAATCGATCCCGCCCGCCTGCGCGAACTGGAGGAGCGCGTAAATCTCCTGCAATCGCTCAAGCGAAAATATGGCGGCTCGGTCGCGGACGTCATCGCGTTTGGCGAAGAGGCGCGGCGGAAATTGCAGGCGCTGGAGCAACGCGACGCGGAACTGGTGCGCCTGAATTCGGCGCTGGAAAAAATCCGCGCCGAAGTGAAACACGCCGGGCAGGAATTGTCCGCGCAACGCCGCCGGGCCGTGCCGAAATTGGCCAAAGCCGCCATGATCCATTTGCGCGACCTGGGTTTCCAACAATGTCATTTTGAAATTTCGCTGAAGACCGATGAAGCGCTTGCCGCCCTGCCGCGCGCCTCCGGGCTCGACGAAATCGAATTCCAATTTGCCCCCAACGTCGGCGAGCCGGCCCGGCCGTTGCGCGCGATTGCGTCCTCGGGCGAAATGTCGCGCGTGATGCTGGCGTTGAAGACGGCGCTGGCGGCGGAGGATGAAATTCCGCTGCTGGTTTTCGACGAAATTGACGCCAATGTCGGCGGCGAAACCGGACCTGCGATTGGCGAAAAAATGGCGCAAATCGCGCGGCAGCGGCAGGTGATTTGCATCACGCATCTGCCGCCCGTGGCGGCGGCGGCGGCCTCGCACTACGTGGTCAGCAAACGGCTGGAGGGCGGCCGCACCATTTCGGAAATCACATTGTTGGAAGCGGAAGATCGCGTCAACGAGATCGCCCGCATGTTGGGCGGGCAAAGCGACGCCGCGCGGCGGCATGCGCGCGAAATGCTGAAGAGAAAGGTTGAATCATGAGCGCCAAAATCTGTTTGATCGTGGGGACCAAGAAAGGTTTGTTTCTATTGACAAGCGCCGACCGCCGCCAGTGGGAGTGGAGCGGGCCGTTCGCGCGCGGACGCGAGGTCAATCATGCGGTGTTCGATCCGCGCACGCGGCGCATTTACGCCACCTCCAATGACGCCTGGTTCGGCTGCGAAACCATTTGGTCCCCCGATCTGGGCAAAACCTGGGAGAACGCGCAGCGCAACCCGTCGTTCCCCGAAAGCTCCGGAACGAAACTGGACCGCCTCTGGCACATTGAGCCCGGCCGCGCCAGCGAGCCCGGCGTGTTATATATGGGCGTGGCGCCGGCGGCGCTCTTTCGCACCACGGACGGCGGAGCAAATTGGGACGAGATGACGGCGTTGTCGCAGCATCCGACGCGCGCGCGCTGGCATCCCGGCGCGGGCGGGCTTTGCCTGCATTCCATCGTGATCGACCACACGAATCCGCAACGCCTGTTCGTGGGGATTTCGGCGGTCGGCGTTTTTCGCACGGAGGACGGCGGCCAGACGTGGGAAACGGCCAATCGCGGCACGCGCGCGGAGTTCATGCCGGACAAATATCCCGAGTACGGGCAATGCGTGCATAAACTGCTGCTGGCGTGCGATGGCCAAACCCTTTTTCAGCAGAACCATTGCGGCATGTATCGCAGCGGCGATGGCGGACGGCATTGGGACGAAATCACGCCGGGGTTGCCGTCGGATTTTGGGTTTCCGCTGGCGCTGCATCCGCGTGATCCGAAAACACTTTTCGTTTTGCCGCTGCAAGGGGCGGAATTCCGCACGCCGCCGGAGCAAAAGCTGCGGGTGTTTCGCAGCCGCGACACCGGGCAAAGCTGGCAGGCGTTGGGAAAAGGTTTGCCGCAGGAAAATGTCTTCGCGGGCGTTTATCGCGAGGGCATGGCCAGCGATTCACTGGAGCCGGCGGGAGTTTATTTCGGCACGAACACCGGGCATCTTTACGGTTCGAGCGATGAGGGCGAATCGTGGAGCCTGGTGGCCAATACGCTGCCGCCCATTTATTCCGTAAGCGTGGCGGTGTTTTGAAGACGCTCGACCGTCATCGGTTAACGCTGGTTGCGCTGGTGGCGGCCATCGGCTTCGCGATCTGGTGGGGCTACGACTATTGGCGGGAGCATCGGTTCGACAAGGTGATTGCGGCGGCGGCGCGGCATTATCAATTGGATCCCGCTTTGATCAAAGCCCTGATCTGGCGCGAAAGCCGGTTCAATCCCACGGCTCGGGGCCGCGCCGGGGAAATGGGGCTGATGCAAATCCGCGAGGTGGCGGCGATGGAGGGCGGGTTCGATCCGGCCTATTGCTTCGACCCTTCCACGAATATTATGGCGGGCTCGTGTTACCTGAAAAAAGCGCTGGGCCGCTACCAGCGCACCGACAATCCGCCGCTCTATGCCTTGATTGATTACAATGCCGGGCGCGGCAATGTGCTCAAATGGCAAACCGGAGCGGGCCTCACCAATGGCCAGGTCTTTCTGATTCAGGTGCAGTTTCCCAGTTCGCGCACGTATGCGCTGGCCATTTTGCAGCGCGCGGAACGGTATCATCGGCGCGGTGAATTTAAGTCATAACTTCTCTTTTGACATCCTCCGGGAGGGTCGGTAAATTTAAGGGAACGTAAACACAGCTCCCATGCTAACTCGAATCTTTTTGATCGTCGCGATAGTCGCAGGTTTGGCCGCCGCCGGCATTAGCGCGTATTTTGGCCGCAATGTCATGCTCAAGACCATTGGTGAGCGCGATGATTACCACACCCAGCTTACCGCCGAGACCAAGGCCAAGACTGAAGCGCTGGCCAAGTTGAAAAAGACGGAAGGCGACCTCAAGGACACCACCGCGAAATTGACCCAGACGCAGGGCGAACTCGCCACCGCCAATGGCCGCGTCACCGATCTCGAAACCCAGAACAAGGATTTGACGACCACGCTGACCCGCACCCGCGCGGACCGCGACACCGCCCAGCAGGAATTGGACAAATGGCGCCAAATCGGCCTGCAACCCGAACAGGTCAAAGCCGTCATCGCAAACCTGGCCAGCACGCAAAAAGAGCGTGATCAATATATTGCGGAAAACAAAATCATCGTGGCCAAGGCCAACGAATTGCAACGGGAATTGGACGCCTTGCGCGGCCCGGCCGAAACCGTGCTGGAACCGGCGGGTCTTCGCGGCCACATTCTGAGTGTCGATCCCAAGTTCGGTTTCGTCGTGCTGGACATCGGTTCGGACAACGGCCTGCTCGAACGCGGCGAAATGCTGGTGGACCATGGCGGCCAATTTGTGGGCAAAGTCCGCATTGTCAGTGTGGCAAAGAATCGCGCCATCGCCAATATCCTGCCCAATTGGACCAAGGGCGATATCAACGAAGACTGCCGCGTGATCGATTGACCATGAAAATCTGGCGCGTCTTTTTTTGCGCTTTGTTTCTGGCGGCCGCCGCCCTGGCTTTGAGCGGTTGCGCCACGGATAACAACCCGGAAAACGTCTCCTCGCTGCCGTGGAACGCGCCGCAGAATTGGGAAGGGCCGCTGCCTTCCTCGATCAATCAGGGCCGGTAATTATTCCTCGTCCTTTTGCAGGACTTTTCCCAGAACCATCGCTGACCAGATCGCGATGCCGATGATCCATACAACCGCCCCATAGGCGTAGTGGGTGAATTTGGTTTTGAGCAAAAAATCCCCGGTGATGCGCGTCACCATCGCGAACCAGATCACCCCCATTGTCGCCAGAAACCATCGGTTGGGCCTGGACATCTCCGCCAGGCGCCCGCTGTGGCCCAAGATCACGCGCGTGGCCACCGCCAGGGTGATTGCGGCAAAGCCGCCGATGAGCGTCAAGTGTAAAAGCCCCACGCGCTGGCTGGGCAGGATCATGCCGCCCGCGAATCCCGCCAGCAACAAGCTGAAGGCAATTTTCAACGTGAGGCTAAAGGCATTCGACACCGGAGCGGCGCGAAAGAGGGGAACTTGCGTCGCGATATAAAGAAAGGCCGCGCCCAACCGCAAGGCCGGCCCCGCTCGCAGCCAGCCGGCGTATTCGAGGTAAAATGAAAGCAGGATTACGGCGGCCACCAGCGGCGCCGCGACGGCCTGGCGCAGCCACGCGGCGGAAAAACGGCGCGATTCCGGCAAATCCTGGGCGCTGGGGAGGCCAAAAAAACGTGGCAGAATGAAGGGGCCCACGCCGAGGATTGGGAAGAGAACAAAACCCTGGTAGGAAAGCAAATGTTGCAGAGCGGCCCAGCGCGCCTCATCGGCGTTGGCTTCCGCGATGGCCAGAGCCGCGCCCGCCGCGGCGCAGAGCAATCCCAGGAGCACGAGGACAAATCCCGGCGGCGGATTATCGGCGCGCCGGAACACGCGGCGCACGCCGCAGAGGGCGAACCAGCCCAGCATGCCGAGAAAAAGCCAATCGCCCCAGACGATTTTGGCGCGAAAATAAGCCGCCGCCATTGTCAAATAAATCACGAGGAGCAGGCCCATTTCCCACAAGGTCAGCGGGAAGCTGGACAACATCCGGGGCAGCGCCGTGCCGACGAACCCGAGGATGAACCCGCCAAAAAAACCATTGGCCATCAGGCGCGCATGCATTTGGCCGGGATAAAATTCGGTCACATGCAGCACGTAGAGCGGCCACAGAGCCAC
>DASZMX010000010.1:0-59177 GCA_035551475.1 Verrucomicrobiia bacterium | reverse complement strand
GGATGGCATCGTCACCGGCACACAAACCGCCGCGGTCACCGCGCATCTGGCGGACATCGTGCTGGGCGTGCCCTTGGACGCCGGCGCCACCAATTCCATCGCGGTGACAGACAACAACGGCCCCGCGCTGACTGTGACGTTGGCCGCCAAATTAATCCCCGAAAGCGGCGCCACCACCGGAACAGTCACGCGCAACACTGCCCCCACGTCGGATCTCTCGGTGAGCCTCTCCAGCAGCGTGCCGAACGCCGCCAGTGTGCCCGCCAGCGTGATCATTCCCAATGGCGAGACCAGCGCCAGTTTTCCCGTCACGGGCGTCAATCCCGGCTTCCCCACTGGCACGCGCACGGTGGACATCACGGCGGCGGCGGGCGGTTATGGCACGGGCGTCGGCTCGCTGGATGTCAGCGACATCAACCTGCCGGACCTCGTCGTGTCCGGGTTCTCGCTGCCGGCGGCCGGCTTGAGCGGCTCCAATGTCACTGTCACTTATACGGTATCCAATGTTGGCATTGCGCCGACCATCGGGTCCTGGCTGGACAATGTCTGGTATTCGCTGGCGCCCGACGGCTCCAACCCCAAGCAAATCGGCCAGTTTTTCTTTAACAAAGGGCCGCTGGGCGTTGGCCAATCCTACAGCAACAGCGCGAGCTTTAATTTGCCGTTCAATGTGGGCCCGATCTACATCGTCGTGACCACCGACATTGCAAACACCGCCAACGAATCCAGCTTCTTCAACAACACGGCCATCTCCACCAACACGATTTCCGTGTCGCCCTATTACTCGGCCACCGTGCAAGCCGACCTGCATCAGGCGGTCAGCCCCACGCCGATTCCTATGCACGGCCACGCCTTCCTGACTTCCAATCCCGCGCAACCTGCGGCCAATGTGCCTGTGACGATTCGCATTCTGACCAAAGGCACGCGCCGCACTTACGACGTGAACGCCGATCAAAACGGCAATTTCACCTTCACCTTCCAGCCCATCCCGAGCGAAGCCGGCCTCTATGTCGTCGGCGCGGATTATCCGTATGTCCCGCAAGATCCGGCGCAGGACCAATTTGACTTATACGGCATGCGCATCACCGACCAGCAGATTTCTTTGACCGCGACACCCGCGACCAACTTCTCCGGCGCCAGCACGCTCATCAATCTCGGCGATCAGCCGTTGACCGGCCTGACCGCGGCGGTGTACGGCCTGCCGCCCGGAATCTCGGTGGACGCCGCCGTGACCAATCAAATGGCCGGCGGCGCGAACGCGGACCTCGTGTATTCCGTCACCACCAGCGCGTTCACGCAGCCGCTTTCCGGCCGCGCGTATATCCAGGTGAACAGCGATCAGGGCGCCGTGGCTTACCTGCCATTATTTTTGACACTCACCCCGCCCGAGCCGCTGCTGGCGGCGGTGCCCGGCAATCTCGAAACGCCGATGCTGGTGGGCCAGCAAACCTTCGTGGATTTCGACATCCAAAACATCGGCGGCGCCGCGACCGGCCCCATCCAAATGCAGTTGCCCTCCGCGCCCTGGCTGGGAACGCTCAACTCCACGAACATGCCGTCGCTCAACCCCGGCGAAAGCAACCGCGTCACGATTGCGCTGACCCCGGATGCGGCGCTCGCCCTGCAATTTTATAACGGCAATATTTTCTTCGGCTCCGCCAACAGCAGCTTGATCGTGCCGTTTTCCTTCCGCGCGATTTCCTCCGCCACCGGCAATCTCCAGGTCACCGTGCAGGACGAATACACGTTTTACGTGGCGGGCGCGCCCAACGTCACCAACGCCACCGTCACGCTTTTCGATCCCTACTCCGGCGATGCCATCGCGACCAATCTGACGGACGCCGTCACAGGCGTGGCGATGTTTACGAACATTCCGGCGGGCACGTACAACATCAGCGTGTCAGCGCCGAAACACGATGGCTTCAAGTCCTCCACCACCATCCGCCCCGGACAAACCGCGCAAATGACGCCGTTCATCAGCCGCCAAACGGTGACGATTGATTGGACCGTTGTTCCCACCACGGTGGAAGACACCTATCAGGTGGTGTTGCAATCGGATTTCGAAACCGAAGTGCCAATCCCGGTCGTCACCATCGACAATCCCACGATCATTCCGCTCATGATTGAGAACGAGGACACCGTCGTGCATTTCGAGGTTTCCAATCACGGCTTGATCGCCGCCGAGCAGGTCAACATCGAGGTTCCAGATGACGATCCGGATTACATTTACAAGCCGCTGGTTAATTATATGCAGGAGATTCCGGCGATGAGCACGATCGACCTGCCGATGGTCATCAGTTGGCGCTCCAATTCGCCCACGCTCATGAAAATGAGCCAGGCGCCGCATGGACCCGGCAAGACCGATTTCCTCAAATTCGATTGCCAGCCTTTGCCAAACATCTCGGTGAAATGGGGCATTTATTGCGGCAACGATTTCCATTGGCACACCATCCCACAGGAATTGATCATGACGCCGGTGGAGCACGATTGCTTCGATTCGCTCAAGAAAAAAATCCAGGAAGGCATCGACGATCCCGGCGCCGTGGCGGAGGCCTTGACCTCCCTGGCCGAGACGGCGGAGAAAAATCTCGCCAAGGCTTTTGGCTCGGCGGGATGCAGTTTGCTTGACACGCTGGCGGAATGTCCGCCCCTCGCCAGCCGCCCATGCCTGACCACGATTCTCAAGATAACGTGCGGCGTGGCCACTGAGGATGTCAAAGGCGCGATCACCGCGGCCCTGCATTTCGGCGAATGCTGGTGCCCGGATTCCCCGCCGCAATTGCCGCAGCTCAACCTCACGACCAGCGGCGGCGGACGCCCGCCGGCCCCCGACGGCTGCCTGCTCTGTTTCTCTTCCGGCGGCGGCAGCGGCGGCAGTTCCGGCGGCGGCGGCGGGCCGGGTTGCTGGTTGTGCGATTGGCAGCCGCCCGTCTGGGATTGGCCAACCTGCATTCCCGGCATGCACATCGGCGACACCACCCAGCTTCTCGCGGTGCACAAAAATGACGCCCCGCCCACGACCAGCGCGGGCGATGTTTGCGCGCATGTTCGCATCGAAATTGACCAGCAAGTCACCATCACGCGCTCGGCTTTCAAAGGCACGTTGAACGTGGACAACAACGACCCAACCAACGCCCTGACCTCCGTGCAAATAACTCTGGCGATTACGGACGACTCGGGCGCGCCCGCGACGAATTTGTTCGGCATCGTGACGTCCGGCCTGACCGGCATTGGCGCCGTGGATGGCACGGGAACGATTGCGCCTTCCGCCACCGGCACGGCGGTGTTCACCTTCACGCCCACCCATGACGCCGCGCCCGTGGCGATGAAGCATTACAAAATCGGCGGCACGCTGACTTATGTGCAAAACGGGACCACCGTTTCCACGGAACTCCTGCCGCAGGACATCTATGTCTACCCTGATCCGCTGTTGAATTTGGATTACTTCCTCCAACGCGATGTCATCGCAGACGACCCGAACCAGCCTGGAACCATCCAGCCGCAGCCGTTTTACCTCGGGTTGATGGTCAATAATAAAGGCTACGGCAAGGCGCTGAACTTCACTGTCACGTCCGCCCAGCCCAAGATCGTGGAAAATTCCAAGGGCTTGTTGATTAACTTCCAATTGACCGGCGCGTCGGTGGGAGCCAATCCCATCAGCCCCTCGCTCACGGCGAATTTTGGCGAGATCGATCCCATGACCACCACGGTCGGAACCTGGCAGATGACCTGCACGCTGGCGGGGAAATTCATCGATTACTCGGCGACCTTCCAGCACGTCAACGAGCTGGGCAATCCCCAAACCTCTATTATTGATTCGGTGAACATTCACGAAATGATTCACGTGATCAAGGATGTCCGCCCCGGCCAGGACGACGTGCCGGATTTCCTCGTCAACGATGTCCCCGATTCGGGCCATCTGCCGGACACCGTTTATTTGAGCGACGGCACCACCAATTCTGTCGCCATCATCACCGGCGGCTCCAGCGACGGCCCCATCACGCCCACTCACATGCAGGCGGTGGTGACGGCGCCGATGACAGCCGGTTGGGGTTACGCGGTTGTGCCCGATCCCGGCCCTGGTTACCGGCTCTATCGCGCGGTGCGCTCCGACGGTCTCGACATGAAAGCGCCCTTCAATGTCTGGACGACGCCGCTCAGTTTTCCGGCGAGCCAGACGGGCGCCGTGCACGAAAATCTCGCGCACATCGTGGATTTCGGCGGACCCGGCTCGTACAACCTTTATTACCACACCACCAACACCGTTGCGCCCACCATCGTGCAGATGAGCGGCCCCGCGACCTTCGTGCAAAGCGGCCCGATCTCCTCCGCGCAAATCGTCTTTTCCGAGCCGATTGACCTCAGCACCTTTGACTATCATGCGCTCAATTTGTCCCTCAACGGCGGCGCGAATCTTATCACCAGCAACGTGACAGTGACGCCCACCTCGGGCTCGACCTACGCCATCAACAACCTCTTCGCGCTCACGGGCGCGGCGGGCAATTACACGCTCACCTTCAATGGCGCCGCGGTGCAGGATGCCGGCGGCAACAATATCGCCGGCCCCACCACTGCGGCCGTCAGTTGGGCCAATGGCAACGCGCCGGTCGTCGTGCAAAGCATCGACGCCGTCACACCCAACACGCGCAACACACCCGTGACCGCGCTGAATGTGACCTTCGACAAGCCGCTGAATGCGGCCACGTTCGATTATCACGATTTGACGCTGACCCAGAACGGCACAAACGTGGCGCTCACCTCAGTCACAATCACGCCCGTCACGGCGGCCATGTTCCAAATCAGCGGCCTCGCGCCGTTGACTGGCAGCGATGGAAATTACGTCTTGACTGTCAACGCAACTGGGGTGGAAGACACGGGCAATGCGCCCGGCGCCGGCTCGCTCTCCGTTTCGTGGACCCTGCTCACTGTCGGCCCGACGATTGTGAACACGCAATATGTGCAGTCGCCGCGCAACATTGTGGTGCAGGCGCTGGATGTGACCTTTTCGCACGCCATTGATCCGGCGACCTTTGATTATCACGACATCAACCTCACATTCAACGGCGGCCCGAATCTGATCACGCCCGTGGTCACGGTCACACCGATCAGCCCAACGGTTTATGAAATCCGCAATTTCAATTGGGTTTCTGGCAACGACGGCGCTTACAGCCTGACGGTGGACGCCGGCGGCATCGCCGATCTGGCGGGCAATGCCGGCACAGGCACAGCCAACGTGGCGTGGCAGATGAGCACGCATATTCCTGATCCGCCGTTTAACTTTGCGATTAGCCCCGACACCGGGGTGTACGCGCACGATGGCGTGACTGCTTCCAACAGCGTCACCCTCAGCGGCGCGATCAACGGCGCGAATCTCACCGTGCATGTAAACGACCAGACCACCGGGCAGAATTATGGCATGATCGCGACGACCAACGGCGCGTTTTATCTGCCGTTGACGCTGACCAAGGGCGCGCATTACCTGCAACTTTACACGGTGGACGCCGCCGCCAACACGTCGAGCAATGTCTATTACGACATCTTCCTCGATAATTCCGCCTTGTCCGCCGTGGTGGATGCCGTGACGCCCAATCCGCGCACGACGCCGGTCACGAACTTGAACATCACGTTCAGCGAACCGATCGACACCAATACGTTTCATTTGACAAACATCACGGTGACCCTCAATGGCAGCAATACGCTGACCCCAACCTTGACGATGGTTTCCAGCAACGTATTCCGGGTGGGTGGGCTGGCGCCGTTGACCGCCGGCGTGGGCGCTTACCAGGTGGCGGTCAATCTGAATGGGGTCATCGACCAGGCCGGCGTCGGCGGCTCCAATCTGGTGACGCAAAGCTGGGCGCGCACGCTCAGCGCTACGAATATCCCCGTCATCGCCGCCATCCCCAATCACACCATCGCCGCCAAGACTACCCTGCGCGTGACGCCGCTGGTCACCGACCCGGCGGTTCCACCCTTGGTATTGACATACTCCCTGCTGCCCGGCGCGCCAACGGGGGCGACGATTGACCCGGCGACTGGCGCGTTCCAATGGACGCCGACGCCAGCCCAGGCCAACACCACCAACCAGATCACGATCAAGGTGGCCGACAACGGCAATCCGCAGCAAACCGCCACGCAATCGTTCACCGTGGTGGTGCAGAACAATCTGCAATTGCTGATTGGCTCGGCCATAGTATACGGCGGCTCCTCCAGCAACGTGGCCATCGGTCTCAACGCGGAAACAACGCTGACGAACCTGACGTTCCTGGTGACCGTGCCGACGAACCTCTTCAGCAGCCTCGCGTTGCAGGCGAACACACCGCAACTGGCCGCCGCCTCCATCCTGCCAGCGGGCTCCAATATTTGGCAGGTCAAGCTCGCGGCCAATCCTGGCCAAACTTTTGGCGCCATGCCGCAAATGGCATTTCTCAACTTCACCGCTTCCAATCAATCGGCCATTGTCCCCTTGTCGGCGCAAGCCATGCAACCGGCCAACGCCGACGGCTCCACGCCCACGAACATTGTGGCGGAAGCAGGCCGCATTGTAATTGTGGGATCGACACCCTTGATCGAAGCGTTGACCTTCGGGCCCGCCACCAATCACCAGCGCAGCCTGACCCTTTACGGATTCCCAGGCAGCAGTTATGCCATCCAATCGTCGCCCGATCTGGTGCATTGGACGGACGCGTTCCGGGTGCCGCTGACGAACATGACCGAAGTCCTCACCAACTTGAATAACAAGCTCGGCTCCCTGTTTTTGCGCGCCGACCAATTCGTGACCGTCGCGCCCGTGGTGGACATCATGAAAACCACTGTCAACAATGCTGAACAATTGGTCTTATACGGCGCTCCCGGCGCCGCCTACGAGGTGGATTATTCCGTCGGCCTGGGCGCGCCGTGGAATTTGTTGATGCGCATTCCAATGACCAATGCCTTCCAATTCGTCAGCGGGTTGAGCGCCGCCAATCAAACTCTGTTCTATCGCTTCAACCTCTTGAACGCCGAGCCTCCGATTTTGGATGCGAATTTGTCGGACGGCGGCCGCTCGCTGATCGCTTATGGCCGACCGGGCACGAACTACATTCTGCAATTCGCCACGAATCTGGCGGGCCGGGCGGCGTGGCAGGACTGGACCAATTTCAGCTCCACCAACGCCTTCCAGAGTTTCACCAACCTGGGCGGAGCGGCGCCCACGATTTTCTATCGGCTGGAACGTCATTGAGGTAAGATCGGCGCAATGAAATGCGTTGTGACGGCGGGGCCGACTTACGAGAACCTGGATGAGGTTCGTCGGCTCACCAATTTTTCGACCGGCCGTCTGGGGTCGGAATTGGCGCGTTTCCTCGAAGGCCAAGGGCATCAGGTGCAATTGTTGTTGGGCTATTACGCCACCTGGCGGACGGAGGCCGAGGCCAAGCGCACGCAAATTTTTACCACCACGAGCGATTTGCACGAGAAATTGCGCGCGCTCCGCGACGATGGGGCCGGCGCCGTCTTCCATGCCGCTGCGGTTAGCGATTTTGCGTTTGGAAAAATCTGGAAGCGCCACGCTGACGGCCGGTTGGAAGAAGTTAAATCAGCCAAAATTCCGACACGCGACGGCGCCCTGTTCGCGGAGTTGACGCCCACGCCAAAGATTATCGGCCAGTTGCGCGATTGGTTCCCGCAAGCGTTGTTGGTCGGATGGAAATACGAAATGACCGGCGACCGCCCGTCGGTTCTCCGTCAGGCGGAGAGACAAATTCTCGAATGCCGGACTGATCTTTGCGTGGCCAATGGCCGCGCGTATGGCGAGGGGTTTGGCTTGGTGACGGGCGCCGAGAAGTTTTTGCCGTTGCGCGATCGGGAAGATCTCTTCACCGCCCTGGCCGCGCGTCTCAAATCATGAAAATTCGTCCCGCTACTCCGTACGACACCGCCGCCATCGCCGAATTTAACCTGGCGCTGGCCCGCGAAACCGAGGATTTGCACCTGCCCTCCGCCACAGTTTACGCCGGGGTGCGCGCGCTGTTGGAAGATCCCGCCAAAGGCCTTTATTTTGTGGCGGAAATCGACGGACAAGTGGCTGGGCAAATGATGATCACGTACGAGTGGAGCGATTGGCGGAACGGCGTGTGGTGGTGGCTGCAAAGCGTCTATGTCGCCGCGCCCTTTCGCCAGCAAGGGGTCTTCAAGGAGTTGCTCGAATTCGTTCGCGCCGAGGCGCGCGGTCGTGCGGATGTCTGCGGCCTGCGGCTGTATATGGATTTCCATAATCACACGGCGCGGCGCGCGTACGAGCGCAATGGCATGGTTCAATCCAATTACATTGTTTTTGCCCAAGCCCAAAACCCAGGCGCCTGATCATTCGCTAGAAACTCAAACAGAAACGCTCTCCAGAAATTAACATCCCCCATTTGTGCCCATCAAATGGGGGATGTTACCATTTTAAATCGAATTGGCAAAGGTAAAACCGAGCTTGAGAAAGTATTAGAATTTTTCGGAAACTTCCATTCCCACCAGGCAAACATCATCGGAAAACCGGTGCGTGGCGGAATATTCCTGAATCTCTTCGAGCAGCACATCGAACATTTCCGGGCAGTGCATGCGGGCGTTTTTGCGCACAGCCGCGGTCAATAAATCCTGGCTGAATTGCTCGTTGTTGTTCCCTTCCACCTCGTACAGGCCGTCGGTGAATAGCATCACTTCGTCGCCCGGCCCCACCGCGCGCGTCGCCGTCGGATACACCGAATCTGCGAACAAGCCCAGGGCCGGACGCGCCTTGCCGTCGGGAAATTTCAGCGGCTCCACTTCGCCGGTCAGGCGGTGAATCAGCAGCGGCTTGGGATGCCCGGCGTTGGAAAATGAAATCTGCCGCGCCTCCAGGTCCGCCACCAAATAAAAAGCGGTGGTGAAAAGCGGCGTGCCGGTCTGCTGCAAAATGGCGCGCAAATCGGAATTGATCCGGGTGAGCAACGCGCCCGGATCCATGGCGATGGGCCGCAATTCCTCCACCAGGCCGCGCACCATCGCTGTGACGAGAGCGGAGCGCACCCCGTGCCCCATGACGTCACAAATAAACAAACCCGCCTTCGTGTCCGACAGCGTGAGAATATTGAAGAAGTCGCCGCCCACCTGGCCGGTGGGAAGATATTGATGACAGAAGCGCAGCATGCTCGCGTCCGGCGCCGCCCCCACCGGGAACGTGGGATATTGCTGCGGCAGGATCGCCTGCTGAATTTCCCGCGCCATCTTCAAGTCGTCCTCGAGAATCTCGTTCTTCTTGCGCAACTCCGATTGGCTCCGCGCCAACTCCGCGTTAATCCGACGCTCGCGCTCCTCGGCTTGCTTGCGCACTGTGACATCACGAAACACGCTCAGAACCACCGTCTTGCCTTCTTCCATTTCGATGAATGAATTGGACAATTCCACATCCACCGCGCGGCCCGAACGAAAAATCACATGCCGCTCCAATTGCCCCTCGATGCGGCGCTCCGCAAATCGCTGCTGATACTTTTGCATCATATCGGCCACGTCTTCGTCCGGTGAATAAATCGCCGTGTACGGACGCCCCACCAACTCCTCGGCCGGCAAGCCGGCGATGCGGCAAAACGATGGATTCACCGCCAGGACGATGCCATGCTCGTCTGTCAAACGCATGCCGTCCGAGGAATTCTGCCAGACGGAGCGGAAACGCGTCTCGGAAAAGCGCAGCTTTTCCTCCGCCTCCTTGCGGGCGGTGACATCCTCGACCATGCCCTCGAAATAGACCGTCCGCCCGGAACTATCCCGCACCGCGCGGGCGCTTTCTGAAATCCAAATGATCGATCCGTCCTTGCGAAAAATCTGCGACTCAAAATCCTGCACCGTGCCGCGCTCCTGCATGAGCCGCACGAATTCCGCGCGCCGCTTCGGGTCCACATACAGCAGGCGGCCGATATCGCTGATGCGCGACATCAATTCCGCGCGCGATTCATAGCCATAAATGCGGGTCAACGCGGTGTTGACATCAAGATAACGTCCATCCGGGGTCGTTTGGAAAATGCCGGCGATGGAATTCTCGAAAATGCCGCGATACTTTTCCTCCGCGCGAAACAAAGCCCGGCGCGATTCCGTCCGCTCCATCGCGTAAATAATGGCGCGCGTGATCAACTGGCTGTCCACGCGGCCTTTCACCAAATAATCCTCGGCGCCCGCATGCACAGCATTGACGGCCACCGTTTCATCATCCAAACCGCTCAGGACAATCACCGGCGTTTCCCGCGCCTGGGCTTTGATGGCGTTGAAAGTTTCCAGGCCGGAGCTGTCGGGCAAACTCAAATCCACGAGAATGACATCGATGGCGCCGTCCTGCAAACGGGCCAGGCCCTCCGCCAGGGTGCGCGCGGGCTCCAATTGGAAATGGGTGCCGCTGACGCGCTGCAACGTGCGGCGGAGAAATGTCACATCGTCGAGGTTGTCCTCGATCAGCAACACTCGTATGGTTCGGATTTCCATCGTTCGCGGCGCCCCAATGGGCTCCCACTACCTAACATTGCCGCCCTTCGCGGAAAAGTTTTCTTTTGCCCGATCAATCCCGGAATTTGCCGTGGAAAAAGTCGTACTCCCATTTATCGAGCTGCTTGTTGAGTTTTTTCAAGTCGGCGTATTGCGGGACGATGTACGTCGTCCACGGCGGACGTTGCGGCATGTCGTCAATCGCTTCAAACAGCGCCCGCACCCCTTCGGTGGCCAGGGCGCAATCCAATGAATTATGCACGCCCGCTTTGACCGACACGTCCCATTCCGCCGGGCTGAGCAGCGGATTGATGGGGACAGCCTTATTTTCAGGATTGGCCAGTTGGTTGACGTACTTGTTGTAGTGGCCCAGGTAGTGATGCGACAGGTTGATCGCCATCAACATGCTGACAATTTGGTTGAAATAGCTGATCTGGTCGTTCAGCACGTCATCCGTCCAAAAACGCGGATCGACCATGTCCGGCGAGGCGAAAGGATTGGAATTCACCCGCGCCAAATTTTTGATGTAGGCCTGGAAAAATCCCGGCTGAATCTTGTCCGCCGCCTTGGCGTGGGCAATGTGGTTCATCAGATCGATGAATCCCGCCGAAATGGAAACCTCGCGCTGGCTCTTGCTTTCGTCCGTCAGCACCACGGGCGTGATGACCGGCGAATCCTGGGGCTGCAGCGTGACTGGTTGCGCGCACACCTGGTCGCCAAATTTGGTCGGCAGGGCCTCGTACAAGCCTTCGCCAATTTTCATGGCGATGCTAAATCCGCTGGAATAACTATGGCTCGGCGGCGGCGCATCAGCCATGACTGGAAAAGTAATGGCCAGCGCCAAAACGGCGGATTTTAATCTGTTTGTGCGACCCACGTTGGTTGCGGTTTCGATCCGAGTTAGTCGGCTGGAAGCATTCTCCTAAAAACCAACCGCACGGCAAGAATTGAATTTTCCTCCCGGTCGTGTCATAACCGTCGCATGCGTTATCGGCGGTTCGGACGAACAGGTTTAGCGATGCCCGTCATTTCCTGCGGCGGCATGCGCTACCAATATAAATGGCAGGATGTTCCGCCCGAGGAAATTCCCGCCGCCAACCAGGCCAATCTCGAAGCGACGATCCATCGCGCCCTGGAGTTGGGCATCAACCACATCGAAACCGCGCGCGGCTACGGCACCTCCGAAATGCAGCTCGGCCAGGTCCTGCCCAAACTGCCGCGCGACAAAATCATCATCCAAACTAAAGTCGCCCCGCAAGCCAGCGCCGCCGAATTTCTCAAGATTTTCGAGCGCTCCATGACTTACCTCAAGCTTGACCATGTCGATCTCCTTTCCTTGCACGGCATTAATAATCGCGAGCTGCTCGATTGGTCCCTGCAAAAGCACGGCTGCGTCGCCGCCGCGCGCCAATTGCAAAAGGAAGGCCGCGTCCGCTTCATCGGCTTCTCCACCCATGCCACGACCGATGTCATTCTCGACGCGGTCAAGAGCGATGTCTTCGACTATTTCAATGTCCACTGGTACTTCGTCAACGATCTGAATTGGTCCGCCATCGAGGCCGCCCGCCAACGCGACATGGGCGTTTTCATCATCAGCCCGAACGATAAAGGCGGCAAACTCTACGAGGCCCCCGCGAAATTAACCGAACTTTGCGCGCCGTTGACGCCCATGCAATTCAACGATCTCTATTGCCTGGCGCGCTCGGAAGTCCACACGCTCAGTTGCGGCGCCGCGCGCCCCAGCGATTTTGATGAGCACATTCGCGCTCTGGATTTTTACGATCGCATCCCCGAAACCATCGCGCCCATCGAACGCCGCTTGCGCGCTGAGATGGCCCGCGTCCTCGGCGCCGATTGGTGCGACCGTTGGCACGAAGGCTTGCCCAATTACGTGGATGTGCCCAACCACATCAATGTCAGCGAAATTGTGCGCCTTTGGACGTACGCCAAATCCCTCGACCTCGTCGCCTGGGGAAAAATGCGTTACAACCTCCTCGGTCAGGCGGAACATTGGTTTCCCGGCATCAACGCCGCGCAAGTGGCCGACGACCAGCTTCTTCCGGTGCTGCAAAAAAATCCCTTCGCCGCGCGGATTCCCGGCGTTCTGCGCGAAGCCCACACCATGCTGGTTGAGGCGCCCAAAGCCCGTCTCAGCCAAAGCGATTAGCGGTTGGCACGACTCATGCCTTTAGGCTCGCAACCGCTTTGCGGCCGCAAGCATGATTTTAACGGACAGCGTCAAACCGCCGACGACCTTTCCCTTCGACAGCCGGGAATTGCGCGCCTTTGTCGTCCTGGTGCAATGCGGCAGCTTCACCAAGGCCGCCCGCGAATTGTCCCTTTCCCAATCGGCCGTCAGCCATTCCATCAAGGCCCTCGAAGCCGACGCCGGTTGTCGGCTTTTGGACAGGATGGGCAAAAAAGTCTGCCTCACCCTGGCGGGCGAACAACTTCTGCGCTATAGCGAAAAAATTCTCGCCGACATGGACGCCGCCCGCTCCGCCCTTGCCCTCCTCAATAAATGGGGCCACGCGCGACTCCGCCTCGCCGCCAACGCCACCGCCTGTCAACATATTTTGCCCGCAGTCTTCCGCCAATTCAAACGCGAGTTTCCCAAAGCCATCATTCAGCTCGAAACGGTGGACACCGCCGGCGCGGTCGATCTTCTCCGCGAAAAACAGGTGGACCTGGCCGTCGGCCTGCAATCCAGCCGCACGGCGGATTTTGCGTTTCACCGCCTCTTTGCCGATGAGCTGGCCTTCGTCCTGACCCCCGATCATCCTTGGATCGCGACCGGCTCCGGCCCGGTGGATGTGGGGCGTCAAAACTATATTTTCTACCGGCGCCACAGCCACACCTCGCAACTGCTGCAGGAATATTTTTTGCAGGCGCGGCTCTCCCTCAATATCGTCGCCGAATTGGGCAGTATGGAAGGCATTCGGGAAATGGCCAAACTCGGCCTGGGCATTGCCTTCCTGCCGCCTTGGATGATTGCTGACGAATTGCGCGAGAAAACGCTCGCCCAATTGCCTCTGGGCCCGCGCAAACTGCGGCGCGTCTGGGGCGCCCTTTCCCGCGCAGAGGAGCCGCTGAACATCGCGCAGGACACATTCCTCAAGCTCTGCCGCCGCCAATGCGAGCGGCTGGCAGGCAATTCACTTGACTGAGTTCACCAGCGGCGCCAGCCCCTGGATCCGCACTTCCAACCGGTCGCCCGAGGCTATGGGGCCGACGCCCGCAGGAGTGCCCGTGATAATGACATCGCCCGGGAGCAGCGTCAGGTTCGTGGAAATAAAACTCACCAGGCGCGAGCAATCAAAAATCAACTGGCTCGTGTTCGAGTTCTGGCGCAACTGCCCATTCTGAAAAAGCTGGATGGTCAATTCCGCCGGATCGAGCTTGGTTTCGATGTAGGGCCCCAACGGCGTGAATGTGTCAAACGACTTGGCCCGCGCGTATTGGCTCTCGCCATTTTGAATCGTCCGGTCGCTGATGTCTTGCGCGGCGGTGTAGCCAAAAATATAGCGCGACGCCGCGGCGGGCGTCACGTTGCGCACCCGGCGCCCAATGACAATCGCCAGCTCCGCCTCAAAATCCGTGCGATGCTGCGGAAAGGGAATCTCGATCTTCCCGCCGTCCGGCAACAGTGAGGACGGCGCCTTCAGCCAGATCAACGGCTCCTTCGGCAGCGGCTTGTTTTGCTCGCGCGCGTGGTCGGCGTAATTCAAGCCCACCGCGATGAGTTTGGACGGCGCGACCGGGGTGAGAGTCTTGAGGCCTTTGAGCGGAATGGATTTTTTGTCAAATGAAGGGGAGCCGAACAGGTCTCCGCGCAGCCGGAAGATTTCTCCATCGACGATTTTGGCAAAAAAAACGTCGTCGCCCTTTTGAAAACGCCCGATCGCCGACATATAAAGTTACGGACGTCATAGCAAAATTCCTCGCGCGTCGCAAGCGGATTCGTTAGCTTCGCGCCTATGTCTTCCACGTCTGAGCAACCCCGCGGCGCGGTGGCCGGCGCCATCGGCCAGTATCGCTGGGTTATTTGCGCCCTGCTCTTTTTCGCCACCACCATCAATTACATCGACCGCCAGATTTTCTCGCTGCTCAAGGAGACACTGGACAAGGAGATGGGTTGGAGCAACGAACAGTTCGGGTTGGTGAATTCGTTTTTTCAGGGCGCCTACGCCGTCGGCTTGCTCGCCTTCGGTTGGATCGTGGATCGGTTCGGCCCCAAAATTGGCTACGCGCTTTCCATCGCCGGCTGGAGCCTCGCCGCTTGCGGGCACGGGTTGGTGCATTCCATTTTCGGATTCAAAATCGCCCGCATCAGCCTCGGTCTAAGTGAGGCGGGCAATTTTCCGTCCGCCATCAAAACCGTGGCGCAATGGTTTCCCAAACGGGAACGCGCCCTGGCCACCGCGCTCTTCAATGCCGGCGCCAATGCCGGCCCGATCATCGCGCCGCTCACCATTCCCTTCATCGCCGCGCAATGGGGCTGGCGCTCGGCCTTCGTCGCCGCGGGATTGCTCGGTTTCCTCTGGCTTATCGCCTGGTGGGCGATTTACGAAAATCCGGAAAAAAGCCGGCGCGTCAATGCCGCCGAACTCGCCTTCATCCGCAGCGATGTCGAGGCTCCCGCTTCTGCCGCGAAAACGCCGTGGCTGCACTTGCTCCGCTATCGCCAAACCTGGTCGTTCATTGTCGGCAAAGCGTTGACCGATCCGATCTGGTGGTTTTTTCTCATCTGGCTGCCCGACTATTTTAACAAAACCCGCGGGCTCAACATCCAGAAAAGCAAAATTCATCTCGCCACCATTTACGCGATTTGCACCGTGCTCAGCGTGGCGGGCGGCTGGCTCACCGGTCATCTCCAGCGCCTCGGCTGGAGCGTGACGCGCGCGCGCAAAACGGGCATGTTGCTTTTTGCCTTCTGCGTGTTGCCGATCATGGGCGTGACCAGCGTCGGCAATTGGACGGCCGTCCTCCTGATCGGCCTGGCCGCGGCCGCGCATCAGGCCTGGTCCGCCAATTTATACACGACAGTTTCCGATATGTTTCCCAAGGCGGCGGTCGCTTCCGTCGTGGGCATCGGGGGCATGGCCGGCTCCGTCACCGGAATCTTCTTTCCCACCTTGACGGGCAAACTGTTGGACAACCTGCCGGCGCAGCAGGGCTACACGATTTTGTTTGGGATTTGCGGCAGCGCTTACCTCGTGGCCTTCATTATTCACCATCTCCTGGCGCCGCGCTTCGATCCCGTGCGTCCCTAATTCGCGTCCGCCCAGGCAACCCCGGGCTTGTCATAAGAAAACGTCATTTCGGGGCTGAGGAAGGCGCGATAATTTTTCACATGCCCATCGGCGAACAGGACGTTGAGCTGGCCGTGATGCGCCTTGGCGGGCCTGAACTGCGAGTCAAATAAAGTGTCCTGGCTGTAATTGTCCGGGTCCGCATCCGTCGGATCGAACAAGGGCCAATTGCAATCGCCCGATAGCACGAATTGCGCGGGCAGGAAAATCCTCTTCAACGCCAGGCTGCCGCCGGTCTGAGTTTGCGCATACACGATGCGCGACCCCATGAAATAGTTGTACGGCGACTTCTGATACATCTGCGCCAGCGCCGGGCAGGCCAGCAAATTGGTGTTGCTGTAATAAGAAACCATCGCCTCCGACCACGGCACAGGATTCGTCGAGGCCCACGGCACGGAGCCATGCGCCTCCGGCAGAAGGTTCGCGGCGTCGTCGCCGTACATCTGCATGGCGGCTCCGAGTTGTTTGACATTGCTGACGCACTTGATGCGCGCGGCATCCTCCTTGGCTCGACCCAGCACGGGCAATAGCAGCCCCGCCAGGATCGCGATAATGGAGATCACCACCAGCAATTCGATCAGTGTGAACGCTCGTTTCATCCTCACTGATGGACTGGAAGCGCCGCCTAAAAATTCAACCAACTTAAGGCGCGGGCGGCCAGGCCCAGCGGTTCGTCAGACCGTCGCCCGCCGAGGAAAGCTCAAAATCATCATTGGTCCCCAAGATGTATCGCGGCGGTTTTCCCCCCAGCACATCGTTGGGAATGCGCTCAAGATACGAAGGCACGAGCGCGCCAAGATCCGGCGGGTAACAACGCTTGGCCAGGCGATAACGCTCTAATGCGCAGGTAATCTCTTTTTGAAAGATATCCGTCTGCACGCGCGCGGTCGTGCGCGCCGACACGAGAAAATTCGGCACAGCGATGGCAGCGAGGATCTGAAAGGGCCGGCCGGGGGTCGGCGCGGGCGGCGCGTTTTCCAGATGAATCGCGCGATTGGTTTCGTCAAACATACGCAGCGCCGCGCGGTCGCACTGGGCAATCCAACTTAAATTCTGCAGAAACCAGCCGTGCGGTCCCCAGCGCCACCGATCCGGCAGCCGGTTTCCTTCCAAGACCAAGCCGCCTTGATGCGCGCCCGTTTCCAGGACATTCACGCTGAAGCGCGCAGCATTGACGGCGCCTTGCCGCAGATGCGAGGGTAGATAAATGCCGCGCAAATCCCGCTCCAAACCTGCCAACGCCGGTTCGCTCCACCGATGCGCCGCCAACCCATCCGCAACGGCCTCCACATACAAACGTGAGATGGCGGTGTCAATCATAGCAGATAGCAAAGTTTGGGGCGGCGCGCCCAGCAAACGCCGCAAATCGCGCAACAGGGCAAGATCATCGAGCGCTCCCGCCTCCTCCCCCATCAGCAGATGGCAATGCACGCGCGCCACGAGCAAGCGGGACACCGCCCGAATGGCGACGAAGTTCACGACGGGCAAGTCCACCGCCCGCCCATAATCGCCTCGCAACCGCGCCCTTGGACGCTGCAATCCCTGCCGCATGATCCGCAACTCCGGCTCGAACGGCCGCGTCGCGATCAAATATTGCTCAGCGTCCGTGCGATTGGTCGTTGGCAGATAGGTCTCAGAAACCAGATTTGAACCAAGGCTCGGCTCAATTCTCCGCGTCAACTCATTTCGTCCGCGACCCTCAAACCATTCCTCCATTTTGGGCGCAGCAAATATATTCTCGGCCTCGGGAATCGGCGGCGGAACCAGAGCCAGCCATCGAAGGTCCATGCCTTGCCGCGCGCATTCATCTTGGGTCTGGCTCCAAGTGAGCCGGCCGCGCACATCCTCCTCCACGTAGAGAAAAGCAATAAACCCCAGCGCCAGAGCCATCCCCGTCAGCCATTTGCGGCCGTGACCCCAGGCGGTTTGGTCGTCATTATCCATCGGCATCAGCTTGAAACAGTGCCAGCAGAGCCCGACGGAAGGCAATGGCCTTGCTTACACGCAGTAGGTTGTCCCTGAGGGGTCTTTAGAGAAATTTACTATTGTATTTGCCGGGAAAGGCGCCATGTTCACGTTAAGCGATTGTTCGTTTTATGGCGTGGCAATGTGTCAGCGTTCTTCTGATGAATTGAGGCCCGACTGTCGGGAGCACCCAGTGATGAATAGTCGGCCAAACAGAAACACAGTAAAGAATGAACACTAAATTGTTTGTAGGAAATCTTTCCTTCAACGCGACAGAAAACGACCTGCAGGATGCTTTCAGCCAATTCGGTGCTGTCTCCGAGGTCAATATCATGATGGATCGCGCGACCAATCGGCCGCGCGGTTTCGCTTTCGTCACCATGGCCACGCCTGAAGACGCCGAAAAGGCCATTCAGGGCATGAACGGCAAGGACTTTGACGGACGCGCTTTAACAGTCAACGAAGCGCGCGCGCGCGAAGAGCGTCCGCCGCGTTCGGGTGGCGGCGGTGGATACGGTGGCGGCGGCGGCGGTGGCGGCCGTGATCGCGACCGTGGACCACGCCGGCGCTAATTCAGTCAACCTTTAGGCGCGACGGGCGGATCCCAAGCTGCCCGTCGCTTAAACCCCTTATTTCCCCATGATGCATTTTATTTTTTGGTCGGCCATCGGTGTCATTATCGGTGTCTTCTTCGCTTCCTTTTTCGAATGGGTCCTGCATCGCTACATCATGCACCGGCCCTTTTGGAAATTCCGCTATCCCTACGAGCGCCACGCGCTGATTCATCACAAGATTTTCAAGGCGGATCACACCTACCACCTGATTCACGAAGACGACAAGCACACCATCCCCATGGCTTGGTGGAATGGCCCCGTGCTCATCGTCATGTGCGCCCTGCCCTTCCTCGTCGTGGCCTGCTGGTTCGGCAAGTGGGGCATTGTGTGCGGTGAATCCATCGCCTGCGCCGCTTACTACGCCGCTTACGAATACATGCACTGGTGCATGCACCTGCCCAAGAAACGGCATGTGGAGCGCTCCGGGATTTTCTTCCGCCTCAACGGCCATCACTTGCTGCACCATCGCTACATGCAGAAAAACTACAACGTGGTTCTGCCCCTGGCGGATTTGCTCCTGGGCACCTTGATGCTCCGGTCGCGCGCCCATTTCAAGCAAGCCACCGGGCCCTCCGTCCCGAATGTGCAGCCCAAGACACCGCGCCTGCCTTTCCCGGCGGCCGTGTAACGAAATTAAAATATCGTCATCTTTGCGCGCTTGCGCTTTGGGGTTCCCCAAGGCGTAATTTGCGCGTGAGATTTTGGTTGTTGTGCTTGACGCTCCCTTCCCTGACGGGGTGCGTCGCGTACCATCCGCAGCCCCTGCAACCTGCCCAATCTGAGGCGCAATGGCGCGCCCGCTCCGCGTTGGACTCCGGTCTGGCCCAATGGGTCGGCCGCCATGAAACCAACGCCTTCCATGCTTGGCCTCCGGCGCAGTTCGACTTGACTGCGCTTACGATGGTGGCCCTCTATTTCCACTCCGATGTCCAACTCGCCCGCGCTCACGTGCGTTCGGCCCAAGCCGCTGAAGTCACCGCCGGCGCCCGCCCCAACCCCACCCTTTCGGTTCTGCCCACGGGCGTTGCCAGCTCGTTTCCCGATGAGCCTCCTTTCATGATGGCCGTCAGTCTTGATGTTCCCATCGAGACCGCCGGCAAACGCAGCCACCGCCTCGCCCAAGCCCGTCAGGCCACGCGCGCCGCCCGTCTCGCGCTGGCGGAAGCCGCCTGGGCCGTGCGGGCCCGCCTGCGCGCTGCGCTTGTGGAATATTTTGACGCCCAAAAACAGTCGGAACTTTTTCAGGAAGATGCCCGCCTGGCCGAAAAATCCAGCGCGCTCCTCGCCCAACGGCTGGCCGCGGGCGACATTTCAAGGTTCGACTTGACAATCGCCCAATCCGAAACGCTCAACGCCCAAATCGCTCTCGGGGCCGCGCAAACGCGTGTGGCGGCGGCGCGCTCGGCCCTCGCCGCCGCCCTCGGCCTCACCTCGCCGGCGCTCGACCAAATCCAAATCGCCTGGCCGGAATTCGAGCAGCCGCCCGCCAATTTTCCTCTCGCGCCTCTGCAGGACGCCGGCCTTGAACATCGCCTCGACGTTCAACGCGCCTTGGCGGAATACGCCGGACTTGAAGCCGCTTTGCAACTTGCCATCGCGGGCCAATATCCGGACATCCACCTCGATCCCGGCTACGAATTCGACCAGGGCGAACACAAGTTTTCTCTTGGCCCCTCCATCACACTGCCGTTGTTCGATCATAATCAGGGGCCAATTGCCGAAGCCACCGCCAAACGCGATGAAGCCGCCGCCGCTTTCCTCGCGCTGCAAGGTGATGCCATCAACCAAATGGAGATGGCTGAAGTCACCTACCGCGCCGCCGTGGCCGAATGGCAGACGGCCGACCGGATCGCCGCCGCTTTGCGGCAGCACACGGAAAAATCCACCGAGCGCTCGGTCGAACTTGGTGAAACGGACCGCGGCGCGCTTTTGCAAGTGCGGTTGCAGGTGTCCGCCGCGCAACGCGCGCGTTTGGCCGCCATCCGCAAAGTCCAGGACGCGTTGGGCGCGCTGGAAAATGCCGTGCAACATCCCCTTTCCGAAGAGGCCGATTGGCAGTCCCTTTCCCAATTGGTCGCCCAAAACCCTTCACCGCGCCCATGACCGTAAATCGAAAGATACTTTTCTACCTCTTGCCCGTCGCGCTCCTGGCCGGTTGCGCCAAGACGGATGAGAAAGCCGCCGACGAAACCAAGGCGCCCCGCGAATTCTCTGTGCAAAGCGACACCAACGGCAACCCCGTTGTGACTTTCAGCGCCGACACCCAAAAGCGCATCGCCCTGCAAGTCGCCGAGATCGCTTCCGCCGAGTTGCCTGCTCAGGTGACCGCCTTCGGCTCCGTGCTTGACCCGGCGCCGTTGCTGGCGTTGCAGGGCGAGATCACGCTGGACGAAGCCGCCTGGAGCGCGGCCGAAAAGTCCGCGCAACGCGCCCGCGCCTTGTTTGCCGACGACCAGAATGTTTCCCGCAAAAGCGTGGAGGCCACCGAAACCGACGAGCAAACGGCCAAAATCAAACTCGACACCGCGCGCCAATCCCTGCGCCTGGATTGGGGTGAGCGCATCGCCGGGTTGAATGACAAGGACCGCGCGGAATTAATCGACGGGCTTGCCACAGGCCATACCGCGTTAGCGCGCGTGGAAGTGTCCGCCGCCGAATCCCTGTCCAACCTGCCGCCATCCGCCCGGCTTTCCTGCGCCGGCCAGGATCACTGGACGGACGCGCAGCCTTTGTCCTTTGCCGCGCGCGTCGATCCGAAAACTTTGGGGCAGGGAATTATTTTGCAGGTGTCGCAACCGGATGCGTCGCTCGCGCCCGGCGCCGCCGTGAAGGCCGCCCTCCCCATTCCCGGCGAACCGCTTCGCGGCGTGCTGCTGCCGGAGCCCGCCATTCTTCAATATGACGGACGCGCCTGGGTTTACACCCAAAACGGCGCCACAAATTTTGTGCGCCGCGAGGTGACGCTAGAAACGCGCCTCGGCGACGGCTGGTTCACCACCAATGGCCCGGCGATCGGCGAAAAAATTGTCACCGTCGGCGCGCCCATCCTTTTGTCCGAAGAGCAAAAATCACAATCTCCGGCCGCCGCCGACTAAGCCGCCATGCTGCAGTGGATCGTCCAACATTCCTTGCGTTTCCGCGGCATCGTGCTGGCCCTCGGCGCCGTGCTGATGGCCTACGGGATTTATCAATCGTTCCACGCCAAGCTCGATGTCTTCCCGGATTTCGTGCAGCCGCAGGCGGAAATTCAAAGCGAATGCCCGGGCATGACCGCTGAACAGGTCGAAACGCTCGTGACGCGCCCGGTGGAAACGGCCGTCGCAGGAACCACCGGCCTGGAAAACGTCCGCTCCGAATCCATCCAGGGCCTGTCCGTCGTCACCGCCATTTTTAAGGAAGGCACGGATATTTTTCACGCGCGCCAGACCGTCGCGGAAAAACTCACCAGCGTCGCCGCCGAACTGCCGGCCGGCGTCAAGCCGCCGCGCATGTTCCCCCTCGTCTCCTCCACCATGGACGTCTTGAAATTCGGTTTGACGTCCAAAAAGATGACGCCCATGCAACTGCGGACGTTCGCTGACTGGACGGTGGAGCCCCGCCTGCTCGCCATTCCCGGCGTCGCCAAAATGTCGGTGTTCGGCGGCGAAGTGCGCCAGATTCAAATCCAATTGCATCCCGAAAAACTGCGAGCCTACGACCTGACGCTCGCCGAAGTCCTGGATGCGGCGCGAGCCGCCACGGGCATTCGCGGCGCCGGCTTCCTCGAATCTTCGGGGCAGCGGCTCGCCATCCAGACGGACGGCCAGGCGCTCACTGCCGCCGCCATTGGCCAGACCGTTATCGCCCATCATGACGGCAAAAGTCTTTGCCTCGCTGACGTTGCCTCGGTCGTGGATGCCGCGGAGCCGAAGTTCGGCGACGCCCTGATTAACGGCGAACCCGGCATATTATTGACAGCAGCCGGCCAATACGGCGCCAATACCATGGAAATCAGTGTCGCGCTGGAGCAGGCCCTCAACGACATGAAGCCGCTCTTCGCCGCGGAGGGCGTGGAGTACGTCCCGGACCTCCATCGGCCCGCCCGTTTCATCGAAAACAGCCTGCATAATATCCGCAATTCCCTGCTGACTGGCGGGCTGTTGGTGGGAGCGATTCTCTTCATTTTTCTCCTCAACGTCCGCACCGCCTTGATTTCGTTTGTCGCCATTCCCTTGTCCCTGCTCACCGCCGTCGTGATCCTGGCCCATTTCGGCGCCAGCTTGAACACCATGACGCTCGGGGGCTTTGCCGTGGCGATCGGCGTGGTGGTCGATGACGCTATTATTGACGTTGAGAACATTCTCCGCCGCCTGCGGGAAAACCGAAAGCGCGCGCAGCCCAAATCGGCCTTTGACGTGATTCTGCACGCCTCCCTGGAAGTCCGCAGCGCCGTGGTCTATGCCACGTTCATTGTCGCCCTCGTGTTCGTGCCGGTGCTCACCATGACTGGCCTGCAGGGGAAGTTTTTCGCTCCACTCGCGACCGCTTTTATTCTGGCGACGATGGCGTCGCTGGCGGTCGCGTTGACCGTCACGCCGGCGCTCTGTTACGCGTTTCTTTCCCGTCTCGAGGCGCATGAGGAGCCGCGCTATATACTTTGGCTGAAGGGGCGGCACCGGGCGGTGTTGCTGTTTATTTCCCGGTGGCCGCGCGCCATCATCGGGGCGGTGGTTTTGCTCGTCGCCGCCGCCGTGGCCACCCTGCCCTTTTTCGGCGGGGAATTTTTGCCGGAATTTCGCGAAGGCCATTTCGTGCTGCAAATCGTGACGCTTCCCGGCACGTCGCTCCCCGAAATGCGGCGCCTTGGCCAGTTGATCTCGCGTGAATTACTGCGCAATCCTCACATCAAGTCCGTCGAGCAGCAAATTGGCCGCGCCGAGATGGGCGAGGACACCTGGGGCCCGCACCAAAGCGAAATGCACGTGGAATTGAAGCCCGTGTCCGGCGAGGAGGAGGAGCAGGTTGAGAAGGAAATTCGACGCACGCTGGCCAGCTTTCCCGGCATTCAATATGACGTCCTCACCTTTTTGGGCGATCGCATTGGCGAAACCATCAGCGGTGAAACGGCCCAAATCGTCATCAATGTTTTTTGCGACAATCTCGATGCGGCCGACAACACCGCGCGGCAAATTGCCGGCATTCTGGCGGGCGTTCACGGCGCCGCCGACGTGCAAGTCAACGCCGCCGCCGGCGCGCCGCGCGTTGGCATCCGCCTCAAGCCTGACCGGCTGCGGGAATTCGGTTTTCGCTCCGTGGACGTCCTGGACGCGATTGAAACGGCGTATCAAGGCACGATCACCGGCCAGGTTTACGAGGGCAATCGTGTGATTGACATCGACGTGCGTCTCGCCGCCGGGCGGCCGGAAAACCTGCTGCTGCAAAACGCCGAGGGCCTGCGCCTGCCCCTGGGTCAACTCGCCGAAATTTATCCCGCGTCCGGACGTTACAGCATTTCCCACGAAGGCGCCCGGCGCCGCCAGACTGTCACCGCCAACGCCCGCGGAAGGGATGTGACTTCCGTGGTGGCTGAAGCGCGCCAGAAAATCTCCGCCATCCCGCTGCCGGCCGGCGCGTATCTGGTTTACTCCGGCGCCGCCGAGCAACAATCCCAGGCGCAATCGGAGCTGCTGCTGCATTCCCTCATCGCCGCCGCCGGCATCCTGCTTTTGCTCGCGGCGTTGTTCCACAACTGGCGCAATATGGCGCTCATCCTGGCGAACATTCCGTTTGCGTTGGTGGGCGGCGTCCTGGCGGCTTTCCTCACCGGCTATTTTGGCGACACCGGCCAGGGCAGCCTTTCCCTCGGCGTTCTCGTGGGTTTTGTCACCCTGTTCGGCATCACCGCGCGCAATGCCATCATGATGATTTCGCATTTTGAACATTTGGTGACGCAGGAAGGCATGGCCTGGGGCCTGGAAACCGCCCTGCGCGGCGCGGCGGAACGGCTCGTCCCCATTCTTATGACAGCGCTGGTCACCGGCCTCGGCTTGTTGCCGCTGGCGCTGGGCTCAGGCGAAGCTGGGGGCGAGATCGAAGGCCCCATGGCCATCGTCATTCTCGGCGGCTTGATCACTTCGACGGCCCTGAATCTTTTGGTGCTGCCCGCGCTGGCGCTGCGCTATGGGGATTTCTCTCCCGCGCCCCCGCCCGGCTGAACATTTGACGTCCAGCCTTGGCGCGGTATCCTCAGCGCTGTCGTGAACGATCCAGAACAGAATCCCGAGCAGGTGGTTTGCCATATCGGCGCGCAACGCCGCCTGGTTGAACCGTGCAGCATCGTCATTTTCGGCGCGAGCGGCGACCTTACGGCCCGCAAGCTCATCCCGGCGTTTTATCATCTCTACAAGGAAAAACAGCTGAACGCCGCCTTCCGCATCGTGGGCTTTGCCCGCCGCGAAAAAACCGACGACGCCTGGCGCGCCGAGTTGCGCGAGGCCCTGGACAAATTCTCCCGCACCAAGCCAGTGGACGAAAAAGTCTGGAAGGAATTTGCCGCCAACCTGTGCTATTGCACCGGCGATCTCAACGACGCCGCGGCCTACGCCAAACTCGAGGAGCGCCTCAAATCCTTCGGCTCCCCGGCGTTGCGCAACAACCTATTATTCTACCTTGCCACGCAGCCCAGCCAGTTCGCGGCCGTCATCGAGCATTTGCACGACGCCAAGTTATTGCGCTCCGGCAAAAGCCATGGCTGGCAGCGCATCGTCGTGGAAAAACCTTTCGGGCACGACCTCGCCTCCGCCCGTTCGTTGAATGACGAACTCACCCGTTACGCCGCCGAGGAGCAGGTCTGCCGCATCGACCATTATCTCGGCAAGGAAACGGTGCAGAACATTTTGATGTTCCGCTTTTCCAATTCCATTTTCGAGCAACTCTGGAACCGCAACTCCATCGACCACGTCCAGATCACCGTCAGCGAAAAGCTCGGCGTCGGCGGACGCGGCGGCTATTACGAGGAGGCCGGCGCCCTGCGCGACATGGTGCAGAACCACATGCTGCAAGTCATGGCGCTCACCGCGATGGAGCCGCCGCTCTCGCTGGAGTCAGAGTGCATCCGTGACGAAAAGGTGAAGCTCCTCAAATCCATCCGCGCGCTCAGCCGCCAGGACGTGGCGCATCAAGTGGTGCGCGGCCAGTATTTCGCGGGCGCCGTCGATGGCAAACCTGTCCCGGGCTATCGCCAGGAGGAAAAGGTGAAGCCGGATTCCAACGTGGAAACCTACGTCGCCTTGAAATTGTTTATTGACAACTGGCGCTGGTCCGGCGTGCCGTTTTATCTGCGCACCGGCAAATATCTCCCGATGGGCGCCAGCGAGGCCCGCATCCAATTCCGCCCCACCCCGCACGTCCTGTTCGCCGCCGAATGCGGCCAGAACCTCGACGCCAACGCCATCGCCCTCCGCTTGCAGCCCAACGAAGGCATTTATCTGCGCTTCAACGGCAAGGTTCCCGGCATGAGCGTCAGCGTCCGCCCCGTGCGCATGAATTTCCGCTACGACGCCGAGTATGGCGCCTACACCCCGGAAGCCTACGAACGCCTTTTGCTCGACGCGCTAGCGGGCGATTCCACACTTTTCATCCGCCGCGACGAAGTGGAAACGGCGTGGAACATCGTCGATTCCGTCCGCGCCGCCTGGGATGGCAAACCGCTGACCAACCGCGAATTTTATTCCGCCGGCACCTGGGGCCCCGTCGCCTCCGACGACCTCCTGGCCCAGAGCGGCCACGTCTGGCACGAACCGCGCGTCGAGTTCACTTGAAATCGCTCACGGAGCATCTCTGGTTCGACGTCCCCGGCCGCCGCGGCTTTGTCAATATAACAGAGACTGTCGCGCAACTCGTGCGCCTCAGCGGCGTGCAGGAAGGCCTCTGCCTCGTCAACGCCATGCACATCACGGCGTCCGTCTTCATCAACGACGCCGAAGACGGCTTGCTGCACGATTACGAAGTTTGGCTGGAAAAACTCGCCCCGCACGAACCAGTCTCCGGCTACCATCACAATCGCACTGGCGAAGACAACGCCGACGCCCACCTCAAACGCCAGGTCATGGGCCGCGAAGTGGTGATCGCGATCACCAAAGGCCAGCTCGATTTCGGCCCATGGGAACAAATCTTCTACGGCGAATTCGACGGTGGACGCCGCAAACGGGCGCTGGTCAAAATTATCGGGGAATAAGCGTCAGGGCTGCATCTGCACTACGCGGTAGAAGCGCTGCTGGTTGGTCACGGGATCGCTGATGCCGAGGGCGAGACTGTCCGCAGTCAAGCGGCCGCCTAAGTCCTTCCAATCGGGATTCGCCAGGTTGGTGGCGTATTGCACTTGATAAGCGCGACCGCCTATCGCGTTCCACGAAAAATTAAAAAAACCCTCCACCGCTGCCGCATGGCGAAACGACGGCGGTGGAATCGGAATGCTTAGACGATAAATCATGCCGGCGCCAGATGGGCCGCCATCCCGCGCGGAGCCATAGAGGCTGCCGTCCAATCCCTGCGCCGGCGCCGCCATGGGGTGCGAGCCGTTGACCCCGTCGAACCACACTACCGTGGAAAAATCGCCTTGGGGCGTGATGCGGAAGATTGTGCCGTAATTCTGCCAACCGCCGCTCAACGTGGCCCCGTAAAAATTTCCGTCCACCGCGCGCGTCAAACCGCCCTCCGGCTGCAGACCATCAATCGTATTGCCCTGGATGGTTTGCGCGCCAAAGGAATGCAGGGCGGTGACGGAATTATTGGCGTCGATCTCGAACACGGCGCCGTGGCCGTAGCCGGCGCCATACGTCGTGACGCCGTAATAATTGCCCGCGTCATCCTCCGCCAGGTCGCCCGTCGGGAAATCGCCTTCCGGTCCGTTGTCAAAGAAATAGAGATTGGTGTAAACGCCGGCGGAGGTCAGTTTGAAAAAGCTGCCATTGCCATAAAGTCCGCCCTGGCTCGCCAAGCCCACGAAACTGCTGTCCGGCTCCTCGATCAGCGTGGAGGCAAACGCCGTGCCGTCGTTGTCGGTGAAAGTGTGGAGCGTCGTGAGGTTTCCAACTGTGCTCATGGAGAACAAGACGCCTGTGCCGGCCCCCGCCCCATCCGAAGTCGCGTAAAATGTCCCTTGATGATCTTGAATCAGCGGCGAGCCGGGATATTCCGCGCCGCCCACGTTGGAAGAGCCCAGCATGGCGAGGGTTTGAAATTCTCCCGCCGGACTGATTTTGAAAATTGTGCCGAGATTATTCGACCCACCCTCAGAGCAACTGCCATAAAACCAGCCGTCGCTGCCCTGAAGAAGCCGCGCCACCGGAAAGCTTCCATCCCAGGGAACCCCATTGGAATAGAACGAGCCGAAAGAATGCAGCAACGTGAAGTCGCCGTTGGTGGTCATGCGGAAAACCGTGCCCGCGTTGGTCGCTCCGCCGTCATAGGCCGTGCCGTACAGGTTGAAATCCGCGCCCTGAATCACCGAACTGCTGGGAAGCGCCCCGTCGTTTGTGATGTCAAAGCCGTGCAAAGACGTGTAGCCGTAGCCAGTGGCGGCCAGCGGCAGCACTGTCAATACGGCGGGGGCGCTGGTGACCGCGCCCGCGACGTTGCTGAAGACCAGGGTGAAGCTCCCGCCGTCCGCCACCGCCGCGCTCGCCAGCGAAAGCTGGAACGTGGTTGTGCCGGAATAGCGTCCGTCATTGGTCAAATTCGCCCCATCGCGCTGCCATTGGTAATCGAGGGGATGCACACTTTGCGCCGTCCCCGCAAAGGCCGCGCTTTGGCCCACTCGCACCACCTGGTCGGAGGGCGAATTTTGCACGACCAATGGAACCACCTTCACGCCGACCGTGTTGGTGACGGCGCCGGCGACATTCGTTGTGACAACCGTGTAGGAGCCGGCATTGCCAAGCGTCGCACCTGAAATCGTCAGATTGCTGACATTGAGCCCCAAAAGATTCGCCTCGTTGCTGACGCCAGTCGTTGTCCAGTGGTATGCGGACTGATAAAGCGAAACGGTTTGAAACGAAAATGTGTTGGTCGAGCCGTCGATAAAAGTCGCGGTGGCACTGAAGTTGACCGTGCGCGGCGCCAGCGGCCCGATGGAGAACAACGCCGAGCCCGTCGTGGAAGCAAAAGGCAAAGACGAATTAGATCCAAAGGTCGAGCCGTAAAATCCTCCTGGGCCCGCGGTCAATCCAGCCTGCGGGAATTCGCCAATATCCACGTCGGTTACGCCAGGCGGCAATGGCGGAAACCTCACGATCGGGGATGCGGCCAAGGAATGGAGCTGGGTGAAAACACCATTGGTCGTAATCTTGTAAATCGTGCCCACGTTCGATATTCCGCCAAAAGTCGTGACGCCGAATAATTCGCCATCCGCCCCTTGCAGCAAGGCCCCGGCGGGATTGCCGCCATCCAGCGGCGTTCCGTGCGCGTCGGTGACACTGCCAAACGAATACAGCGTGGTTAGCGCTCCATTCGTGTCCGCTTTAAAGACGGTTCCAAAACCAACATGGCCATTGGTGTCCGCGACAGCGGAATTGGAGCCGCCGAAACGTGTCGTGCCGTAAAGATAACCATCCGCGCCCACGATCACGGGGTTGGGCGAGCAACCGTCCAATGCGGCGCCCGAGAGATTGGTGCGGCTGCCAAAGCTGTAAAGCGCCGCCACATTCCCGTTGGTGTCCATCGAGAACAGCGTGCCGCCGCCCACATCACCATCGGCATCGATCACGAGCGAGCTGGCGCCGCCGCTGGCTGCCACGCCGTAAAGCAGCCCGTTGGCAGACGGCGTCAAGTCAACCGGATTGATGCCCTCCGTCGGTGTGAAGGAGTGAAGCGTGGTCAGGGAATTGGCGCCATTGGTCAGAATAACGAAGGCCGTCCCATAGCCGTGACCGCCATTGGCGTAGCCGTTGGCCCCGCCTTGTGATGTGAGCCCAAACAATCGCCCTTGGCTGGCGAAGATCAGCCGGGATTTGGGAATGGCGCCGTCGAGGGCTTGTCCAGCCGCATTGGTATGCGAGCCAAAACGATACCAAACATTAAACGTTCGATTGGTGGCCAATTTGTAAATGGAACCCATGCCCGCTGGATAAAGGGAATTGGAAATGCCACATTCCGCAGCGGAGCCGAACATCGTGGCAAAATCGACAAAGGCTACGGGGGCCGATGGAGCGCCGCCTTCCGATATGGCAAAAGAATGAAGATTGGTCAGCAAGGGCCCGGGCGTGAATCCGAAAGGTGGGATTTGAGAAAAGCCCAGCGCAAAAACACTTCCGTGCCCTGCGCCGCCCACAGTGGCAGTTCCGTAAAGTCGTCCGCTGCCTGGCAGAAAGACCATGGACGCCGCGGGAGAGGCTCCTGAACCAGAAGCCCCGGAGGAACTTAAATCGGCGAGGTTGGTGAGCGTAATATCAGCGTGGATCCGCGGCGCCGCCAGACAAAGAAAAAGCCAAAAAAGCGCGGCGACTGTGCGCCGCCACGAATATTTCCAGAAGATCATAAACGATGCCTTCCGCGAGGGGTTATTAACGCGGCAATCGTATCGCATCCGCCACGGTTTGTAAAGAATATTGCCATCGGCGCGCAATCCGCTTGCCTGCTGGCAGGAGGTCATTGTAATTTCAACGGGTCGATTGAATCTAGCTTATGGAACGAAGTCGCACAGAGATCGCATTGTTCGCCGCCACCGTCGCGGGTGTGTATATGTTTGTCTGGGGAGTCATCCTCGTGAACAAATGGCTCGCGGCCTTCGCCGTCCTCGTCTGCCTGTTCACCCTCGGTTGCTTTGCGTTGCGCAACAGTGACTAACCGTGCGTTCACTGCTCATAGGCATTGACAGCGGCACCCAATCCACCAAGGCCCTGGTGGTCAACGCCGCCAATGGAGCTGTCCTCGGCGACGGCGCGGTGGCCTACGACCTCCTCCCCAATCTTCCCGCCGGCGCGAAAGAACAGCATCCGCACACTTGGCGGGACGCGACGCGCCGGGCCATCCAGACGGCCTTAAAAAAAGCCAAAGCCAGCGCCGGCGAAGTGGTCGCCATCGGCGTCAGCGGACAACAACACGGTTTCGTGCCGTTGGACAAACACGGCGAAGTCATCCGCCCGGCCAAACTTTGGTGCGACACTTCGACTTTTCCAGAATGCGAGCAAATCACGGACAAACTTGGCGGGGCCAAGGCCACCTTGCGCGAGCTCGGCAATGCCATGCTCCCGGGCTTCACCGCCCCAAAAATTCTCTGGCTCAAGCGGCATGAGCCCAAAAATTTCGCGCGCCTCGCGTCCGTGCTGCTGCCGCATGACTACTTAAATTTCTGGCTGACCGGCGGCAAAGTCATGGAATATGGCGACGCCAGCGGCACCGCGCTGTTGAACGTCAAGACGAGAAAATGGTCGCAAAAAACTCTCCGCGCCATCGACGCCAAATTGGAGTCGCTCTTGCCTCCCCTGCAACCCAGCGACCAACCTGCTGGCCTGTTGCAAACCAGCACGGCCCACGAACTCGGCCTCAACCCCGGCGTCCTCGTCAGCGCGGGCGGCGGCGACAACATGATGGGCGCCATCGGCACCGGCAACACCCGCGCAGGCGCGGTCACGGCCAGCTTCGGCACCAGCGGCACAATTTACGCCTGCGCTGATCATCCGGTCATCGATCCACAGGGCGAAATTGCCGCCTTCTGCGATTCGACCAATCATTGGCTGCCCCTGCTCTGCACCATGAACGTCACCGTCGCGACGGAAATGGTGCGCGAAGATTTTGGTTTGACTCACGAGCAGTTTGCCGCTGAAGCCGCCAAGGCGCCCGCCGGCTGCGGTGGGTTGCTCTTGCTGCCCTATCTCGAAGGCGAGCGAACGCCGAATGTGCCGCACGGCACCGGCGTCTGGTTCGGCGCCACCCCCAGGACTTTTCAGACCGCACATTTCGCGCGCGCTGCCATGGAAGGCGTCACGCTCGGCATGAATTACGGCCTGCGCCGGCTGCGCGAACTCGGCGTCAAGCCCCGCCAAATCCGCGCCACCGGCGGCGGCGCCAAATCCAAATTCTGGCGCCAGATCATGGCCGATGTATTTGACACTGAAGTGGTGACAATCAAGGTCAGCGAAGGCGCCGCGTACGGAGCCGCCTTGCAAGCCCTCTGGGCGTGGCGCCTGCGGCAAGGCGAAAAAGTTTCCATCCACGACCTCACCGACGAATTTGTGGAGCTGAACGGACGCGAAACCGTCACCCCCAAAAAAGAAAACGTTTCAATTTATCGCGAACTGCAAGCGTTGCAGGACGAACTCTCCCTCTCGCTCCGCCCCGTGTTCACCCGGCATCGCCGGTTCACCGAACACCTCTGATTTTTGGCGTTTAAATTTATTTGACGCATCCTTCGCCGGGAGCATGATCATTCCATGAGCGTTTACCTTCGCAGGTTAATTTGGGGCGCCGCTTCGCTGGCATCGGGTATTTGGTTTGCGGGCTGCACCGATTGCAGCCAAACCACCTATCGCGAGGCCAAACGCACCGCGGTGGAATTTGAAAGCGAGGCCGCGGGCGAGACGTTTTACGCGGCCTTAAACCGCATGCCGTTTCACGGCGAGACCGAGGACAGATCGCATTTTGAAATTCCCGTCGTCTTCCATTACACCAGCATTGTCAAATCCGGGGAGAACGAGAAATTCAACGAAGGCGTCAAGCGTTGCGACACCAATAAAGACGGACGCATCACCGAGGTGGAGGCGCGCATCTTCGCCTCGCAGTATAAATAAAACGCCGCGCTAGCGCGTGATCCAGCCGCCGCCCACCACGAGATCGCCGTCGTAGAACACGCAGGCCTGTCCCGGCGTGATGGCGCGTTGCGGCGCGTGCAGCTTCACTTTCGCGCGATCTCCGGCCAGCGGCTGCACCGTGGCGGAAGTTCCGGGATGATTGTAGCGGATTTTCGCCGACACTTCCAATTCCCCCGGCGGCTCGTCGTAGGGAATCCAATTGCACCGTTCGACGGTGAATTCATCGCGGTCCAAGGCCGTGTCATCCCCCACAATCACACGATTGCGCGCGGCATCGAGCTCAATGACATAGAGCGGCTTGGCGGAGGTGAGGCCCAACCCCTTGCGCTGGCCAATAGTGTAGAAATCAATCCCGTCATGCCGGCCCAGGACCTGCCCCTGCAAATTCACGATCTCGCCCTCGCGCTTGCTCGCCAGCTTGTCCGTCAAGAGGAAATTCCCGTAATTATTGTCCGGCACGAAGCAAATCTCCATGCTTTCCTCCTTGTCCGCCGTCTTTAAATTGCAATGGCGGGCGACGTCGCGCGTGTCGCTCTTGGTCTTTTCTCCCAGCGGAAAAAGCGCGCGGGAAAGCTGGTTTTGCCGCAGCGAAAACAGGAAATAGCTTTGGTCTTTGCGGGCGTCGGCCCCTTTTTTCAGCAGCGTGCGGCCTGCCGGGCTTTTCTCCAGGCGCGCAAAGTGGCCAGTGGCAATAAAGTCCCCGCCCAATTGGCGCGCCCGCTCCAGCAAAGCGCCGAACTTCAACTTTTGATTGCACATCACGCACGGGTTCGGCGTGCGGCCGGCCTTATATTCCTCGGCAAAATACGCGATCACCTCGCGCTGAAAAGCGCCCGCTTCATCGATCAAATAGTAGGGAATGCCGAGCTTGTCGCACACGCTGCGGGCGTCCATCACCGCTTGCGGGCCGCAGCATTTGTCCTCGGCGCGCGAAACACAATCCTGCGGCCAAAGTTTGAGGGTGATGCCCACCACATCGTAGCCCTGTTCCAGCAATAACGCCGCCGCCGCGGAGGAATCGACTCCTCCGCTCATGCCAATGATCACCCGCGTTTTCTTGCCGTCCGACACAAGCCACCAAGATAGGCGCAGATGGAAAAAGAGCAAAGCCCAATGACCGCCAGGTATTATTGTTCGATCGGCGGAATCGAGCTGGCGTTGGTGATGCCGGCGTTGTAATCGGGCTCCACGATGCCGTGTTTGCGCGCCTCTTTTTCCCGGCGCTCCTTGTCCTTCTTCAACTGGACTTCGATGGCGGCATTGCGTTTGCGCTCATCTTCACGAATCTCCAGCTCCGCCTGTTTGACGCCCGAAAGTTTGTTGCGCTCCTCCGTGGCGACTCTGGCGGCGATGCTCGGGGTGGGCAGCACGGTGGGACGCATCATGATGACCAGTTCGGTGCGGAGATTTTGCACCGAGGTGCTCTTGAACAGAACGCCCAAGCCGGGAATGTCCTTCAGGAAAGGCACACCCGTATCGGCTTTGGAACGGCTGTCACTAATAAAACCTCCCAGGAGAATCGTCTCGCCATCACGCACCGCCACCTTGGCGCCCGCCTGGCGTTTGGTCGTGGTGGGAACGCCGCCGACGCCGGCAATCTGCACATCCGGCCCGAGTTGCTCGATGTCCTGTTGAATATCCATTTCCACCAAACCCTCGGGATTGATGAGCGGCAAGACCTGCAATCGTATGCCGACCTCCTTTTCCGTGTAGGTCGAACTGGGGCCGGAACTGTAGCCGTAATTTTGCGTGCCGGTCACATACGGAACGGTGTTGCCGATGAACAAATCGGCGGGCACCGCGTGCGAAGTCTGGATGCGCGGGCGCGACAATACATTCACGCGGCCATCTCCGGCCACGGCTTCCAAGACGACATTCAGGTCGTTGCCCCACTGTGCAAAATAACTGAACCCGCCCGGCAGGCTGCCAATGCTGTTCGGAATGAAGGAGGTGGCCGCGCCATTGGTGCCTCCACCCACCACGGAACTGGTGGCGGAACTCAAATTATTGACGCCGCCCCCGCCGGTGAACCGGCCCTTGGTCTGCTTGCCGGAGAGATAGCTGATGCCGGTGTTGCGGGTTCCTGTCAAGTTGATTTCCATGATGATCGCCTCGATCAACACCTGCGGCAGGACGACATCCAGCTTGGCGATGATGTCCTTGATCATTTTCATGTCTTCGTCGTTGGCGAACACCAGCAGCGAATTGGTGCGTTCGTCGGCGATGATTTTAGTCTGTCCGAAAAGCGTGAGCTGCCCTTTGTCCCCCGCGCCGGCCACGATCTTTTGCAGGTTTTGCTGGAAAGAGCTGCGCGCCGTGGCCGCGACTGGATTCGCGGCCATCGGGGTGAAGGCCTCGTCACCAAGCTGGCGCATGCTGTCGGATTGCACGCCAAAGCCGCCGCCGCTGCCGGGGTAACCGCCGTTGTATCCGCCTTGGTTGCCATAGCCGCCGCTGCTGCCGAAGCCGGAGCCGCTGCCGCTGCCAAAGCCGCCGCCCGAACCGCTCCGCGCGGAAAAATTCGCGCCGGACTTGCCCGAGCCGCCGACCGACGTCCCTCCGGTGGCGCCCAGCGCCGTAAGCGCCGTGGCGATGTCGCTGGCCAGCGCGTATTTGATCGGGATGACCTCCGGTTTGACCTGGAGCGGCGAGGAAACATCAATCTTCTCCACCATTTCCAGCATGCGCGCCACGTTTTCCGAGTAATCGCGGAGGATGAGCGTCTGCGTGCTGGGGATGAAAATAATGCTTGTCTGTCCCTTGGCAAATTGCTTGAGCAAATCGCTCAAGTCCTGGCCGTTCGCATATTTGACCTGGATGATTTGCGTGACGAATTTGCCGGCCAGCGGCAGGTTGGTCATCGTGTTGTTCGTCGAAACCGCTCCGCCCGCCTGACCCGCGGCGGCTTCCGCCACAACTTTGGCAAATTTATCCCCCAGCGGAACGATCGTGATGCCATTCATGCCCAGGACCGTTTCAAGGGCCACGATGGCCTCGGTCTTGGTCAAGGCGTGTTGCGTCTTGAGCGTAATGGTCGTGGTGCCCGCGACTGCCGAGGGTCCGGCCGTGGCGCGGAGCAAAGTGCGGCCCACCAGCGGCGCGTACACCGTGTCAAGCAGTTGATCCACCGGGATGCTGGGAAAATCGTAATCGTAAATCGCTGCTTCACCAGCGGCATTCGTGGGGACGCTAGCGCCCGGCGCCATGGCGCCGGGGGCGGGAGCGCTTCCCGGCAGCGTCGTCGCGCCCGTGGCGGCTGCGCCCGGAACGGCGGTGGCGGATGGGGCGGCGGAAGCGCGGGACGCCGGCGGCGTGTTATCCACCGGCAGCGTGGGAAAAGCGGGAAAAGCCGCGGGCGTGTTGGTGCGGCGCGCGCCGGTGGTGACGCGGCGTTGCGGGATCGAAATGGGCGGCGGCTGGGCCTGGGCGAATTGCCAGGTGGCGGGGTCGCTGGCCTCTGGCGCGGCCCAGAGCGCGGGCGCGATCAGCAGCAGAGCGCAAAAAATGCGTTTAGGGTTCATAATTTTTTGACGGTGGCAGGCGGCCGCGTTTTGGCGTCCTTTGGCGACGGCGCGTTCGGCAATGGTTTCGGCAAAATAGTTCCCGGCCTGGGCGCCGCGGCGGCGGGGGCGGGAGCGGGCGCGCGTTTTTGATAATTCGCCGCCAGCATGATCGAGCCTTTCAGTTTGAAACGCCCGGCGTCCGCCGGATCCAGGTGGATTTCGCGAATGCGCACCATGGACGGATCATTGCCGACGTTGTAAAGAAAATTGACGAGGCTGGTTTCCTCCGCCTGGAAGGTGATGTTGAGAATTTGTTCGTCGAAGAAATCATTGGTGGCCGCGGTGGAAGCCGTGCCGGGGCTGCGATTGATGATGTCCACGCCGCATTTGCTGGCCTGGGCGCTCACGGTTTTCTGCAATTGCAGCGCTTCATCGAACACCTGCGAGATGCCGCCTTTTTGATCGCGCTCCAAGTGCGCCAATTGCCGCTTGTAGCCGTTGGTCGCCTCCACGTCGCGCCCGATTTCGTTGGTTTGCGCGCGGAGCTTGCCGGACGTGGCGTCCAATTCTTTTTTGATGCGGCCCCAATCGCTGAAGTGCGGCCAGACCATGACAATGTTCAACACCAGGAAGACGATCACCATGATCGCAAACACGATCCGCTTCTCCTGCGGACGAAGATTCAATTGGTCCAGGAACGTCGTGTTTTTCATTGTCCTTCCGCCTCCCGCGTGGCGGAGCTAAAGGTCCATTCCGTTTGATTGCCGCGCGTCACGGTCTTGGGCGTGCCGACATCCTTGAACAACACTTCGCCGCGGACATTCTTGGCGGTGCGCAAACTTTCGTTGAAATCATAAATCGCCTGGAGATCGTCCACGGGCGCCGTCCCGTGCAACTCCAGCTTGCCGCCCTTGAAATACATGTCGTTCAGCGTGACGCCTTCCGGCATGGATTCGGCGATGGCCTTCCATGCGTCCAGCGCCGCGTACTGCAAGTCCGCGCGTTTCTGGAGAATATCGATCTCCTGTTTGTCCTTTTGCGATTCCACGTAAGCGGGTGTGACCGCCGCGAGATTGCGCTGCTCTTTTTGCAAGGCGAGTTTCAGGCTGTAAAGCGCGCCGAAGTACATCAGCACGCCCGCCAGGTAAATGCCGACCACCAGAAAAATCGCCCGCATCCACAGGCCATCGACAAACTGCTGGTGATAGCGCGTGGAAAATTCCTTGGGCAACAAGCTGGAATTGGAGCCGTCGGCCGCGCAACGCTCCGCGCCGAACGCGGCCAATCGCGCGGGCGCGGCGGGCGGGCGGACATCCACCGGCGTTTCGGACAAATCGCGCAGGACGGGCTCCCAAAATGCCGCTTGCGCCGGCAACGCCACCAAATGAATTGTGGGCGGCGCCGTCAGCCAGCCTTCCAACTCCGCCGACCACGCGATGTGCTCAATCTGCCCTTTGAGCTGCTGCGCGCGCTCCGGCCCTTCCGGCAGCGTGATCAGCGTCAAATTTTGCAGCACACCCGCTTGCTGCCACGCCACCAGCGCGGGCTCGCCTTCTTTGCCGGCAAAAACCCAGACGCCATCCTGGTTGATATTGATGGCGAGCAATTCCTCCAGCACCGGGCATTCCAGGCGATCCGCCAGGAATCCCATGCCTTCCAATTCACCCAGAAATTCCTCTACGTAACTGCGCAACGCGATGATGACCACGACGGTCTGGAGCGCGTCCGGCTGGGCCGCCGGCTTGGGCACGAGGAATGTGCTCCACACAATATGTGTGACAGGCAGCGGCGAAAGTTTTTCCAACTGCAGCTCGACCATCGACTGAACTTCCGCCGGATCGCTCGTGGGCAATTGGATGGCCCGCAAAAAGACTTTGTCCAACGGCAGCCAGGCGACATTGAGCTTGCGGCGAAAGAGCTCCTGCCAATCCTTGCCCACCGCGCCGCTGGGAGCCGGTTCGTGGAGGAGAAGGGCCGTCTCTTTATTGACGGTGAATTTGCCGCCTTCCGCGGCGAGCTCCCAAAGGCGTTTGCCGCCCGCGCTGGGTTCCAAAATATTTGCGGAGCGCCAGGCGGGCATCAAGAGCCTTTCCACATCCCCGGCTTTTCTTCGACGAGGGATTTGAGGTGTTCTTCCGTCTGCGTGACACGCAGGACTTCTTCAATCGTGGTGATGCCGGCTTTGACTTTTTTCCAGCCGTCATTGCGCAGCGTGCGCATGCCGCCTTCCATGGCGCGCGCGGCGATGGTGGAGGCGGCGGCGCGGCCCAGGATCAACGGACGGATGGTTTCATCCAAAAACAATAATTCGTAAATGCCCTTGCGGCCTTGATACCCTTGCTGCCGGCAATCCTCACAGCCTGCGCCCTTCCAAAAATGGCTCGTTTCAATTTCGTTTTCCGGAAACCCAATGCGCATCAAATAATCGCGCGCCACTTTTTGCTCCGTCTTGCACTTGGAGCAAATCGTGCGCACCAGACGTTGCGCCAGCACGGCCTCCACGGAAGAGGCGACCAGGAACGGCTCAATGCCCATGTCGGTCAAACGCGTAAACGCGCTGGGAGCGTCGTTGGTGTGGAGCGTGCTAAAAACCAAGTGACCCGTGAGCGCCGCGCGAATGGCGATTTCCGCCGTCTCCAAATCGCGAATTTCCCCGACCATGATCACGTTCGGGTCCTGGCGCAAAATGTGGCGCAACCCCATCGCGAACGTCAGCCCAATATCGCCGCGCACCGCGATCTGGTTGATCCCCTTCAATTCATATTCCACCGGCTCCTCGATCGTGATGATGCGCTTGGTGACTGAATTGATGGAGCTGAGAAAGGCGTAAAGCGAAGTGGATTTGCCCGAGCCGGTGGGGCCGGTGACGAGGAAAATGCCGTGCGGCTTGATGATGATCTCGCGGATGCGCGATTCTTCCGCGGGGTCGAAGCCCAGCTTCTCGAGGCTCAAAAAGATTTTGCCGCGCGTCAGCAAGCGCAAAGACACGCTTTCGCCGTACACTGTCGGCACCGTGGAGACGCGGATGTCGATTTCCTCGCCTTTGATGCGGACATTGATGCGGCCGTCCTGCGGCAGTCGTTTCTCGGCAATGTTCATGCCGGACATGACCTTGATGCGCGAGATGAGCGAGGCCTGATAGCGCTTCAACTGTGGCGGCATCGGCGTCTGATGCAAAATGCCGTCGATGCGATAGCGAATGCGCAACTCGTCTTCCGCCGGCTCAAAATGAATGTCCGTCGCGCGATCCTTGAAGGCTTCCCAGATAATCTGGTTGACGAACTTAATGACGCTGGCTTCCTGGTCGCCTTCCGTGATTTCGCGGTCCTCAACGAACAACTCCAGCGGCTCGTCGTCCTTGGAGATTTCATCCAGCGTTTCGGCGCCGACCCCGTAGAATTTCTTGAGGGCCTTGTCGATTTCCAGCCGCGTCGTAAGGGCAAATTCCACGGGCGCATGGGCGTCGAATTGCACCGCGCTCAACATGGCGGCGTCAAAAGGATTGCTGACCACCACAGTCAATTTGCCGTTTTCAAATTTGACGGGCAGGACGGCGTATTGGAAGGCCACTTTCGTGGAAATTTTCTTGCGCGCCTCTGGTGGCACCTCGGTTTTGGGGAGGTCAATGTAAGGCCAATTGAGCGCCTTGGCCAAATCCTGCAAAAATTGCTCCTCCGTCGTCCCCCGTTCCCGCGCCACGAAACTGAGCAAAGAGTCCTGCGACCCCCCTTCCACGGCAATCCGCCAGGCCTTGTTCCACTCCTCAAACTGTTGCGGAGTAGCCAGGTTGTGTTTGGCCAGCAGGCCTCTGATCGAGCTAAGTGCCATGGTTCAGCGTTCCATTCTTGAAACAACGAAGGATAGGGAAAGTTTCGCCCACGTCAAAAGTAATTACGGACACCGGCGGGGCGTTGCCTCCGGGGCGAATCCTGTTAGTCTGTCCTGGATGCCGTTGAAAATCGTCCAGATTACACCCGGCGCCGGCAAGATGTTTTGCGGCGCGTGCGTGCGGGACAATGCCCTCGTGTCGGCGTTGCGGCGGCGCGGTCATGACGCGCTCATGGCTCCGTTATACCTGCCGCTGACCCTGGACGAAACGGACGAAAGCGCCGGGCGCCCTATCTTCTTCGGCGGCATCAATGTCTATCTCGAACAACAATCCGCGTTCTTCCGCAAATTGCCCGCCTGGCTCCATAACTTGCTGGCCTCGCCGCGCCTGTTAAGCCTCGCCGCAGGCGCCGCCGGCAAAACCCGCGCCGAAGATCTCGGCGAGATGACCATTTCCATGCTGCGCGGGGAACAAGGCCACCAAGCGCGCGAACTCGACCCGTTACTCGCCTGGCTGAAAACCGAAAAGCCCGACGTGGTCTGCCTCTCCAATGCTTTGCTGGCCGGTTTCGCCCGGCGCATCAAGGCGGAGGCGGGCGTGCCGGTTCTCTGCTTTTTGCAAGGTGAAGATTGGTTTTTGGACGGCCTGCCCTTGCGGCATCGCGCGGTTGCCTGGGAAACCGCCGCGGAGCGCGCCCAGGACGTGGACCTGTTTGTCGCGCCCAGCGTTTACTTTGGCGAATTGATGGCCCGGCGCTTAAAACTAGCCCCTGCGCGCGTCCAAGTGGTCGTCAACGGCATTCAACTGCACGGTTATGATGGCCCTTCCACCAACGACCGCCCGGTCCTCGGCTATTTTGCGCGCATGTGCCGCGAGAAAGGTTTGGAAACGCTGGTCGAGGCTTTCATCCGCCTGAAACAGCGTGGGCGCGTCCCCAACCTGGCGCTGCGCGTCGGCGGAAGCTGCGGGCCGGCGGATCAAATCGTGGTGGACGAAATGAAAGCTCGATTGCGCGCCGCCCGTTGTCTGGAGGATGCGACTTTTTTTCCCAACGTGACGCGCGCGGAAAAAATCCAGTTTTTGCAATCGCTGACGGTGTTTTCGGCGCCTGCCACGTATGGGGAAGCGTTCGGATTATACGTCGCCGAGGCGATGGCCGCCGGCGTGCCCGTGGCGCAACCGCGTCATGCGGCCTTTCCGGAACTGATCGACGCCACGGGCGGCGGCGTCCTGTGTGAGCCGAACAATCCGGATGCCCTCGCGGACGCCCTCGAAAGTTTGCTGCTTGATCCGGCGCGGGCCCGCGCCCTGGGCGAAAACGGGCGGCGCGGCGCGCGGGCGCATTATGACATCGACATCATGGCGGAGCGGATGGAAAACGTCTGCGCCGGCCTTCTCCCAAAAACCTGATTATGGCTTACGAATTCAAAGCGGTGCGGCGGGTCGAGTTCTCGGACACGGACATGGCTGGCATCATGCACTTCTCCAACTTTTTCAAGTTTATGGAAACCGCCGAGCACGGTTTTTTTCGGTCGCTTGGCTTATCCATCATCCAGGATCGCGCCCATCCGGGCATCGGCTGGCCGCGCGTGCGCGCGGAGTGCGTCTATAAGTCGCCGCTCCATTTTCAGGACGAAGTCGAAATTCATTTGCTGGTGAGCGAGAAGAAATCCAAATCCCTCAGTTACATTTTTATTTTCCGCAAAATGGGCGAGCCCGAAGGGCCTGAGGTGGCGCGCGGCTCCATCACCGTGGTGTGCGTGAGCCATGCGCCCGGCGTCAAGATGAAAGCCTGCGCCATCCCTCCCGGTGTGGCCGACCAAATCAGCGTGGCGCCGGCCGAGGCGTTGAAGTAGTTCCAAAATATTTTCGACGCGAGGGGTGGCGATCAGTTAGGCTGGCCGCCTCAACATACGATGCGGTTTCATTGCATAAGCGTTATCGGCCTGGGCCTGCTGGGAGGCTCGCTGGCCCTCGCCGTCAAACAGCGCCGGCTCGCCGGGCGCGTGCAGGCGTTTGTGCGCCGGTCCGCCAGCGTGGAGGAGGCGCGCGCCATGGGCGTGGCCGACCTTGTGACCCTCGACCTCAAGGAAGCGGTGGAAGGAGCCGATTTAGTGGTGCTTTGCACGCCCTTGGCGCAAATGAAAACGCTGGCGGCGCAAATGCGGCCGGATTTAAAACCGGGCGCGATCGTCACGGATGTTGGCAGCGTGAAAGGGCCCGTCGTGGCGGAGTTGGAGCCGCTCCTGCGCGAGGCCCGGGCGGAATTTGTCGGCAGCCATCCCATGGCCGGCTCGGAAAAAATCGGCCTGGCGGCGGCGCGCGCGGATTTATTTGACAAAGCGGTTTGCCTCGTGACCCCCGGCGGCGGCGCGTCTGCGGCGGCGGCCGCGGCGGTGGAAAATTTTTGGCGGGACTTGGGCGCCTCCCCCTTGCGCATGGCCCCCGAAATGCACGATGATCTGGTCAGCCGCTCCAGCCACCTGCCCCACGTCGTCGCCGCGGAACTGGCCAACTACGTGCTCAGCCCGGCGCATCCCAAGGAGCAGGCCATGGTCTGCGCCACCGGCTTCAAGGATGCCACCCGGCTGGCTTCCGGCTCGCCGGAAATGTGGCGCGATATTTCCATGGCCAACCGCAAAAATTTGGGCCGCGTGCTCGGCGTTTTCATCGAGGATTTGCAGGAATTTCAACTGGCGCTGGAGCGCGCGGACGTCAAGGCGATTGAGGAATTCTTCGCCAAGGCCAAACAGCGCCGCGACCAATGGCGCGCGCCTTCCGAGGCGCGTTCCGCCGAGTAACGCTGACGCCGCATGCTTCCCGACCTGATCGAAATCATTCCCCTCGACCGCCCGGCTCCGGCCGAAATCACGGCGCCCGGCTCCAAGAGCATCACCAATCGCGCGCTGATCCTGGCCGCGCTCGCCCGCGGCGAAGTCACCTTGCGCGGCGCCCTCTGGAGCGAGGACACCCAGGTCATGGTCAGCGCCCTCCATCAATTGGGTTTTGAAATTGAGGCCAAACGTGATCCGCGCGAATTCTGCAACCGCGAAATCCACGTCAAGGGACTGGGTGGAAAAATTCCGCACGGCGGAACCGCGGAGCATCCGCTGGAATTGTTTGTCGGCAACGCCGGCACGGCGGCGCGTTTCCTCGCGGCTCTGGTTTGCCTCGGCCGCGGCGTCTATCATCTGCAAGGTGTCAAGCGCATGCACGAGCGACCGCAAGCCGCCCTTTTTGAGGCTTTGCGGGATCTGGGTTATCGCATCGACGCCGCTCGCGACCATTTGCCCGCGCGCATTTACGGGACAGGCCCGCGCGCGGGCTCCTGCAAAATCAGCATCGACGAAAGCTCCCAATTCGCCTCCGCCCTGCTGCTCGGCGCGAGAGTTGGAGGCTGGAAGGTGCAGCTCGTGGGCGAAGCCCTCGAAGACGCGGCCTACGTGGCCATGACGCGCCAATTGATTGACAGCTTTCCGCACGACGGCGGCGAGTTCCAGATCGAAGCCGACGCCTCCAGCGCAAGTTATTTCGTGGCCGCCGATTGGCTGGCGGGCCACCGGCCCGAGACTGCCATCAAAGTGGCCGCCTTCCCGGATTCCAGCTGGCAAATTGACGCTGCGTTCCCCAAATTCTTTCCCTTGCCGCCGCGCATCTCGCGCGCCAGCGATTTGGGCGACAGCATCATGACGGCGATTGTCCTGGCGCCTTTTAGCGAGCGCGCCGTCACCTTCACCGAGCTGGGACGGTTGCGCGTGCAGGAATGCGAACGCGTGGCGGCCTTGCGCACGGAATTGACCAAATGCGGCGCGAAAGTCTCCGAGCGCGGGCAAACTTTGACCGTCTATCCCTCGGCCCACTCATGGCGCGGCGCCGAGATCGAAACCTACAACGATCATCGCATGGCGATGTGTTTTGCGATTCTGGGATTGAAAATCCCCGGCATTAAAATCAAGAATCCCGCCTGCGTGAAAAAGACATTCCCGAATTTCTTTCAAAAACTGGCGGCGCCGGCCCCCGCTGGATTGGGCGCGCGCATCGTGGATGGCCGCACCGGCCAGGCGCTGGCGGGTGAACAATTGTTCGCGGGTTAAACGGCGTGAAACCCCATCCCATTGTCATCGCCATCGACGGCCCCAGCGCCAGCGGCAAAAGCACCAATGCCCGCCTCGTCGCACAGGCCCTTGGCTTTGTCTATGTGGACACCGGCGCGATGTACCGCACGCTGGCGTGGCATTGCCTGCAAAAACGCGTGGACCCGCACGAAGCAAAGGCCGTCGCCGCCCTCTGTCGCCGTTGGAAAACGTCCCTGGAATGTGTCGCTAAGAAAGTTCGGCTCCTGGTGGAGGGATATTATCCCGAGAAGGAATTGCGCACGGCCGAAGTGAGCGAGGCTTCCCCGCATGTGGCCGCCGTGCCCCAGGTGCGCAAATGGATGAAAGCCAAACAGCGGGAATGCGCGGCCTTCGGCGATCTCGTCATGGAAGGGCGCGATGTCGGCACCCACATTTTTCCCGAAACCGACTTTAAATTTTACATCGACGCGCACCTTGATGAACGCAGCAAGCGCCGCGCCGCCGAGGGAGTCCGCGAAAACCTCGCCGCCCGCGATCAGCGCGACAGCCAGCGCGCCGCCGCCCCTTTGATGATCGCGCTCGGCGCCATGATCATCAACACCTCGCAGATGACGCCGGAGCAATCCAGCGGCAAGATCCTCGAGGAAGTAAAGCGCCGGATGTCAATCCACCGTTGACGGCGCCTGCCGGCCCGTGTCGCGCACGAGCTGCGCCAACATTTCCGTCTTGGCCAGCAACGCCGGATCCTTGTCCAGTTGCGCCACGGTTTGCGGGAGGCGCACCGTCCAGTTTTCCGGCCCGCAGGAACCGGGCGTGTTGAAACGATACGTCTGCGCAAAGAGATCGGTGATCATCACGACCGCCAGCCACGAAGGCGATTCCAGCAATGCCCGCAAATACGCGCGATGCAGCGATTCCGAAAACTCGCGCGGCGGCTCGCCCGCCATCCCGGCGAAGGCCATGAGGCGGCGCAATTCCCGCCAGCTTTCGTCCACGTTTTTGCCGGCATCCACCTGCGCCCATAAATCCGCCCACATTGCCGCCAGCGGCGGATGGTCGTGCGTCGCCGGCTGCGCCAGCGAGAGCCGCGGATATTCCGACGGCTTGGAATAGCTGCCGTCCGGCTCGCGGAAAAGCGACGGAATGCGAAAGCCCGGCAAGCCCAATTCCCGCAAACTCCCCGGCACATAATCCGGCACCACGCCGAGGTCCTCGGCCACAATCGTCGTGTCGCCGGACGCCTCTTGCAAAATGCGCAGGGTTTCCTTGCCCTGCGCTTGATTGGCCGCTTTGTGCTCGGGTGTGTCGTCGGCAAATTGCTTGAATCCCGGGAGGCGCCCGCCGGTTTTCTGCGCCGCCTGCTCCTCCGTCAGCGGCAAAAACTCGGCGTTGCGGTCCGGCGCCCACGGAAAGGAATAAATCCGGAAAAAGCCCAGCGCATGGTCGATGCGATAAAGATGGAACGCCTTTTGAATATTATTGACGCGGGTGCGCCACCAGTCGAAATCCCGCCGGCGCAATTCGTCCCAGCGATAAATCGGGATGCCCCAATTCTGGCCCCACTTTTCCGTGAATGGGTCCACCTTGAAAACTTTCTCGGGCGGCGCCCCGCCGCTCCAATCCAGGTCGAAGATCAACCGATTGGCCCAGACATCCGCGCTGTACCGCCCGACGCCGAACGGAATGTCGCCCATCAACCGCACGCGCTTCGAGTCCGCGTAGGCCTTCAATTCCTGCCATTGGCTGAACGCCAGCCATTGCACGTAACTGAAAAAAACCTGCTTGCGCATCAGTCCCTCGCGCCGTTTTTCGGGGAGCGACAGCAACCAGGTGCGCGCCGTGCGCGGGGATTGCTGCTCGCCCGGCCAGCGGTCCCACGTCGGCAAGCCGCCGTTTTCCTCCATCAAGGCGCGAAAGAGCGCGTAATCGGCCAGCCAATCGGCGTTCTCCGTCAGGAATTGGCGAAACGCCGCCGCGCGCGGACCGTCGGCGTTGAATTGCCGCCGCATAAATCCCTCGAACGCCGCCTCCAGCAATGCGCGTTTCAAAGCTTTGACCCGGCCATATTGCACGCGCCCTTCGCGCAGTTCCCGCAGCAGCGCGGGCGCCGCCAGCGCCTTGAATTTCGCCGCCGTCAAATCCGGCACATGCTCAGGAGAAATGGCGATCGTGGTCGGCTCGATCGCCAGCGAGCTAATGGCGTTGTAGGGGCTGTTGTCATCGCTGATTTCATTGATGGGCAGCATTTGAAAGATGCTCAACCCATGCCGATGACACCAGTCAACCATTTGGCGAATGCCATCGGTGTCCCCGATGCCGAGATCGTTTTCCGTGCGAATGGCGAACACCGGCTCCAGGATGCCGGCGAGCGAATGATCAGGGCTTAATTTCATGTTCGAGGCAGCAAGTTCGGCAAAACGGCGGCGGGTGTCAATGGCGGCAGCGCCGCATGTTTATGTAGGGGCGCTCAATGGCCCAGATCATAAAACTGGCCGCATTCCGCGCAGCGGGCCTGCGCGTATTGGGCGCCGCAATGCGGGCACACGCCGTGCGCTCCATAAATATCGAAGGCCTGGCGGCAGCGCGCGCACGTCCAAAAATCCCCCGCAGGCGGCGGCGTATGGCAGTACGGACAGGCTTGGTCCAGATGTTTCGGCGCCGCCTCCATCCGGGCCAACACTCGCGCTTGTCGCAACCCGCCCCAGCAATTCATCAGCACAAACGCTCCCATGATGATCAACCAAGGCGTGCGAATCGCAAAAATCAAAAGCAGCCCCACCGCGATGAATCCAATCGTGCTCGAAATCATCAGGCTGCGCGCCCGCCCCACCCCATACCACAGCAGCGACCGCAAGATCTGTCCGCCATCCAGCGGATAAATGGGCAGGAGATTAAAAGCCAGCAATCCGCCGTCGATAAAGCAGAGGCTCACCAAATATTGAAACAGGTCGGGCCGATCCTGCGCCCAGCCGAGCGATGATCCTGTCAAACAAATCACCAGCAAAAGCGGAAATAAGGCCACGTTCACCAGCGGGCCCGCCGCGATGCTCCACAACATCGCCCCGGGACGTTGCGGCGGATCAACGAAGGCCACGCCGCCCAGCGGCCAAAGCACAATTTGATCGGCTTTCCCGCCCACGCTGCGACAAGCCAGGGCATGCCCAAATTCATGCATCAACACGATCACAAATAGCGATGCATACTCGAAAACCGGCCACACGAGTGTCGTGTAGCGGTCGCGCAGATATTCAATCTGCACGATGGCCACCAAAAACCATGACCAATGCAAATAAACATCCACCTGCCAGACGCGAAACAAATGAATGGAGCCTTTGCGGCTTGGAGTCATCGCCATGAGATTAAGGTTCGCCGCCCCGCCGGTCAAAGTTCAAACGCCCTACTCGTTGCCCTTGGCCAGCGCAGTTTCGGCGCGCAGCAGGTCGTGCAGCGTCACCAGCCCCAGAATTCGTTCCTGCGCGTCCACCACCACCACCAGCAGCGAAGCTGATTCGATTAACAACGATTGCAGTTCGCCGATCGTCCGCTGCGGCTGGCACACCACAGCTTTGTCGAGTTTTGGCGTCCTCTTTTCCGCTAACGCCAACTCCGCCTCGCGCCGCGTCAGGATCCCGGCCAGCGTGTCCTGCATCACCACGGGAAAACGCTGCTGCGGGTGATCGCGCAGGAGAGTTGCGAGCGCCTCCGGCGCGACGCCAGGCGCGATCACCGGATGAAAATTCGCAATGGCCGACACCGGCAATTGCAGCCAGCTCTGCAAATCGCGCGGCGGAATTACATGCTGCAAATCGTGCCCGTCCTGCAGCAGGAGCGCTTCGTAAAAATTCGATGGCGTCAGCCGCCGGCCCACCGCCTGGCTGACCAACGCGCCCAGCATCAAGGCCGGCACGAGCGAAAATTGATGTGTCATTTCAAACACAATCAAAATGCCCGTCACGGGCGCGCCCACCACCGCTCCCAGGCAACCGCTCATGCCCACCACCGCCAACACCACGTGATCGGCCGGATGCAGATCCATCGCCAATCCCGACAAGCCCGCCAAAAACAGCCCGCACATGCCGCCCAGAAAAAGCATCGGCGAAAACACGCCGCCACACCCGCCAAAGCCATAACAGGCGCACGTCGCGACCAACTTTGTCACCAATAAAAGCCCCGCCAGCTGCCATCCCAGATCCTGGTTGAGCCCGGCGGACAAATCGACATAGCCCAATCCGAACACGCCCAGATGTCCCGTGTTCAAAAACACCGCCGAACCAACCGCCCACGTCACGACCGCGCCAATCACCGGGCGCAACCACGGCGGCACGCGCTCGAACCCCTTGCGCCGCTGCCGCAAATCCAGGGTGACTTTTTGGAAAATCACGCCCGCCAGGGCCGCCGCCGCCGCCACCACCGGCGTCAAGACATACACCGGCCAGCCGGGCGCCTCGACCTCTTTCAGTGAAAAGGCCGGCTGTTTGCCCACCAACCCGTGCACAACAAATGCGCCGATCACCGACGCCAGCAGCACGCTGCCCAGAAATCGGCTGTTTAAATCCTCGATGATTTCCTCGAGGGTAAACGTAATCGCCGCCAGCGGCGTGTTGAAAGCCGCCGCAAGGCCCGCCGCCGCGCCGGCCAGCGCCGCCCGCCGCCGGTTTTGTTTGGCCGCCCCGAGCCAGCCCGCCACATTGGACGATAAGGCGCCGCCCAATTGCACGCTCGGACCTTCGCGCCCCAGTGAACTGCCGCCCCCAATGCTGATCACGCCCGCCAGGAATTTTACCCACACCACCCGCCACGGCACGTAGCCAAAATCCTTCCAGAACGCCAGCTTGAGCTGCGGAATGCCGCTGCCCGAAGCCTCGCGGCAATAATGGTTCAAGAGAAATCCCACCGCCGCGGACGTTCCCACCAGCAGCACAAAGCTCTCCAGCAAGAAGGCGCCGCGCGCGTGACCCGAGAACCGCAGCAGCGTCTGGCTGTAAAATAAATTCATGGACCATTGAAACGCCACCGCCACTCCGCCGGCGCTCAATCCGTAGAGGCAAGTCAGGAAGATGGGGCGCCCCTGCCCCGGCCATTTTTGCGCCAATCGCGCGACAATATTCGATTTCACGATTTTCGCTCGTGCCGATTCTTATCGAGAATGGCGTACACGATAAGCAAAAAGGCCGCGAGCCGGATGACATACACCAGCGATTGCGGGTTTTCCTCCGGCACAAATTCGATGGCGATGCGCTCCACCGCCATCAGGAGAAAGGCCACGGCGAAAAAACCGAAGAACCGGTCGCGCGTCTGGGAGCGGAAACGCCAGAAGAACATCGCCACCACCAGCGAGGCGATCATCACGGCGCCGGACAGAAAATGTTTCCACGTAATGATATTCATGTCAGTCGTTGCCGCGATTCAATCCATAAATCAGCATCAGCATGCCCACCAGCGTCAGCAAATGCCGCAACGGGCCCAAGTCCACCTGGGTCGGCAGGATGATCATGTCCACAAACAGCAAAATGTTGCTGATGGCCAGGAACACAAAGCCCCACGCGCTCCAAAACAACAGCGGGCCGCGGTTGGCGCGATAGCGGCGCGCGAGCAGCGCGGAGCACAGCACGCTCGTCAATCCGCACAAAATATAAACGACAGCCGCGATCATTTTTCCTTTCTCAGCCGGAAGGCGTCGGCGAAGCTTTGCGCCGGTCCCGACGGCCTTTTGTAAATGCTCTCAATCACGGCCACCGAACGCTCCCGATAGGCCCGCACCACCGCCGCGGCCGCCTTGGCCAGTTTTTCCGACGCGGGCGCAAATTGGAACCGCCCCGGCGCCGGTTCCGCGCACAAGCCGTCCTTCAAAAATTGCCGGAGCGACTCCTGCACCGTTTTTTCCGTGCTTTGAATGACGCGGAACACCTCGCCGGGAGCCCATTCCCTGGCCGGGTTTTCCACCAGCAGGCAAAGAATTTCCAGCCGCTCCACCGAGGTGATGAATCGGACGATAAACTCCTGCGCCTCCGCTGCTATGGGGCCTTCTGCCATCGGTGCTTCTCACGCTTGGGGGGCGGGATGCGAACTGGGGAAATTCTTGGCTTCCGCCGGGCTTTAGGCAAGCCGCAAAATTATTTTTTCGTGCGCCCCACGTCCCGTTTGTTATCGTGGCCCCGCCGATTATCGATCTTATGAAAATTGCCATTGGCTCCGACCACGCCGGGTTTGAATACAAGGAAAAGATTCGCCAATTCCTGGCGGAACTCGGGCACGACGTTCGCGACGGCGGGACCTTCAGCGCCGAGCCCGTCGATTACCCGGTGTTCATCCGCCCCGTCGCGGAAGCCGTCGCCAAGGGCGTGGTCGAGCGCGGCATCGTTCTGGGCGGCTCGGGCAATGGCGAAGCCATGGTGGCCAATCGTGTCAAGGGCGTGCGCTGCGCGGTGTGCTGGACGGAGCAAACCGCCCACTGGGCGCGGGAGCACAACGACGCCAACGTCCTTTCCCTCGGCGCCCGCACCATCTCGCCGGAACTCGCGCTCACCATCGTGCGCATCTGGCTGGACACGCCTTTCGCGGGCGGACGCCACGAACGCCGCATTAAAATGATTGACGCGTAAGGCGCCTATTTTTTCATGGGCCAGCCGGCGGCTCCCATCGCCTTGTAACCGCCAGCCAGGGAATGCGTGTTGGTGTAGCCCATTCTTTGCGCGACCTCGCACGCCAGCGCCGAGCGATACCCGCCGCCGCAGTACATAATAATTTCCGTCGCGGGGTCGGGAACGGTGTTCTCAATATCGCGCTCCAGCACGCCGCGCCCCAGGTGCCGCGCCTCTGCCGCGTGGCCGTTGGCCCATTCACTGTCCTCGCGCACATCGAGCAGAATGGCTTGGGGATTTTTCGCCAGGCGGGCTCGCGCCTCCTCCAGCGTGACTTCATGCACATGGGGCCGGATCGCCTCGACAACTTTTAGAAAACCAGGTGAATGCTGCATAGGACGCAGCATAGCGCCGGTTAATGCGTTCCCCTAAAACTTTTGCAGGCGGCTGCCCGATGGCGAACAGCCAGGCAGCGTTTATAGTGATTGCGTTGTTTGGGGGGATAATGAAACCCGCTTGGTGTTTGGTTGCACCGGGCGGGTTTCTTTTTTTATCCGAGGGCCATGGCCGCGCTGGTGATTTCCAGCAATTCCTTGGTGATGTTCGCCTGGCGGAGCTTGTTGTACTCCAGCGTAAGATCCTTGACCAATTGCTTGGCGTTGTCGGTGGCATTCTTCATCGCCACCATGCGCGCGCTGTGCTCGCTCGCCTTGGCTTCGAGCAAAATCTGGAAAACCTGAAAATTCAAGCTGTGCGGCAGAAGCGCGCTGATCACCTGCTCCTGTCCCGGCTCAAACACAAAATCCGCCGGCGGCGCCTCATGGCGTTCCGGGGCCGCCGCGCCCACGCCCGCGCTCACCCCTTTGATTTCTCCAATGGGCAGCATCGTGCGCGCTTCGGGCCGCTGATTGAGCGTGGAAATAAACTTGGTGAAGAGAATCACCACTTCGTCCGCTTCGCCCTTGGCAAACAAGTCCTGGGCGAACTTGGAAATCGCGCGCGCTTCCTGGAATAACGGCGCATCCTTGTAGGTAAATTCCGCCACGAGCTGCCGTTTGGTGCGCGCCACAAATTGCGACGCCTTCCGGCCGGCTGTGATAAAAACCGTCGTCTCGCGCGGAAACTTCGCCGCTTCGCGCATCAACGCGCCGTTCAAACCGCCGCACAGCCCCTTGTCCGTGCTCACCACGATCACGGCGCGGCGGCGCACTTCGCGCTTCTCCATCAGCGGATGCACGAAATCCTTGGCATCCGTCACCACGGCTCCCAGCACTTCGTTCATCAATTCCGCATACGGACGCCCCGCGATGGCCGCCTGTTGGGCCTTGCGCATCTTGGACGCCGCGACCATTTGCATGGCCTTGGTGATTTGCGCCGTATTCTTGACCGACTTGATGCGGCGGCGAATGTCGCGTGTGCTGGGCATAATCGCTTAGCGATAGGTCTGCTTGAATTCCGTCACGGCCGCCTTCAATTCCGCAATCAGGGCGTCGCTCAACGCCTTCTCGGATCGAATCTTGTCCATCACCGCGGTTTTGCGGTTTGTCAAGTAATCGGTCAATTTGCCTTGGAAATCCTTGATCTTTTCCACCGGCACGTCGTCCATCAATCCGTTTTGCACCGTCCACAACGTCGCGGCCTGCGCTTCCACCGGCATCGGGTTGTATTGCGGCTGCTTGAAAACTTCCACAATGCGCTTGCCGCGCTCGAGCTGCGCCTGGGTTTTGGCATCCAGGTCGGAGCCAAATTGCGCAAAGGCCGCCAGTTCGCGGTATTGCGCCAAATCGAGCTTGATGCGCCCGGCGACTTGTTTCATCGCCTTGATTTGCGCATTCGATCCGACGCGCGACACGGACAAACCGACGGAAATGGCGGGGCGAATGCCTTGGTAAAACAAATCCGTTTCGAGATAAATCTGGCCGTCGGTGATCGAAATCACGTTCGTCGGAATGTAGGCGGAGACGTCGCCCGCCTGCGTTTCGATAATCGGCAAACCCGTCAATGATCCGTTGCCCCATTTCTCGTCCACCCGCGCCGAACGTTCCAGCAAACGGCTGTGCAAATAAAACACGTCGCCGGGATACGCCTCGCGGCCCGACGGACGCTTCAGCACCAGCGACACCTGGCGATACGCCACCGCATGCTTGGAAAGATCATCATAAATAATGAGCGCATCCATGCCGTTGTCCATGAACCATTCGCCCATCGCGCAACCGGCGAACGGCGCGAGATATTGGTTGGTCGCCGAATCCGAGGCGCTCGCGCTGACTATAATCGTGTAAGGCATCGCGCCCGCTTCTTCCAAAACCGCAATCACGCGCGCCACATTGGATTGCTTCTGGCCGATTGCCACGTAAATGCAATACAGCGGGCGATAGCTGGTGTCCTTCGCCTGCTCCGCGGCGCGGTTCAAGCGGGCCTGGCTGATGATCGTATCCACGCCAATCGTCGTCTTGCCCGTGGAACGGTCGCCAATGATCAATTCGCGCTGGCCGCGTCCAATCGGAATCATCGCGTCAATCGCCAGGATGCCTGTCTGCACCGGCTGCGTGACTGATTTGCGCTTGATGATGCCGGGCGCGATTTTCTCCACCGGATATTGCGCCGTCGCCTGGATCGGCCCTTTGCCGTCCAATGGCTGGCCGAGGGAATTCACCACGCGTCCAAGCAGACCTTTGCCGGCCGGAACCTGCAGCAATTTTCCGGTCGTGCGCACTTCCTGTCCTTCCGCTACGCCCGTATAATCACCCAGGATAATCGCGCCGACTTCCGTTTCTTCGAGATTCAGCGCGAGGCCGATCACGCCGTTGCCGAAATCCAGCATCTCGTTGAGCATGGCGTCGGACAAACCTTCAATCTTGGCCACGCCGTCGCCGATTTCGCGCACGGTGCCGACGTTCTGTTTGGTGACGCCCGTTTTGATGCCCGAAATCTGGGATTCAATCTCTTGTAACAATGTGCTCATAGGTGAAATGAATGATGAATCAAAAAATTAGAATGACTGCTGCAACGCCCGCAACCGGCTCTCGACGCTCCCGTCATAAACGTCCCCGCCGACCTGCACGCGCATGCCGCCGATCAGGGCCGGATTTTGTGTAAAGATGAAATTTAACCCTGGGCCGTACTGCCGCGTCAATTCCGCCTGCACCTGCCCTTGGAATTGCGGCGTCAAAACCGTGGCGCTTTCCACCCGCGCCGTGCGGCGGGCCAGCTCCAATTTGATCAGCCGCTCGAAATGCGACAGGATCGCCACGTAACCGCGCGGCTTTTGCTGGACAACATTGCGCACCACCTGGCGCGCCCGGTTTTCGTCCAGCTTTCCATCGGCCACGCACGCGCGGAAAAGCTGGCGCGCATCGCGGCGGGCTTGTTTCGGGATTTTCATTTACGCGGCCAATTGACGGCGGGTTTCTTCGTCCAGCCGCTGTTTGTCTTCGGCGGTCAGAATCTTGCCGGTGACAGCCGAAGTGGTCTTGACCACCAGCCCGGCGACTTCGCGTTTCAGCTCGGTCAACATCCGGGAACGCTCCTGCACGGTGGCCTCCTGCGCCTTGGCGATGATTTGTTCGGCTTGCGCAATGGCTTTCTGCGTCTCCTGCTCCTGCACGCGGGCGGCGGCGGCGCGGGCTTCCTCGATCAGCTTGGTCGCTTGGGCGTTGGCTTTTTCGAGAACTTCACGCTGCATCGTTTCCGTGCGGGCCAGCTCCAATTTGATTTTTTCCGCGTTGGCCAGGCCGTCCGCAATCGTCTTGCGGCGCTCTTCGAGCATGGCCAATACATTCTTGTAGGCGAAATGATACAGGCAAAAAGCCACGATGACGAAGCTGATGACCTGCGCAATGAAATGCGGCCAGTCCAGCCCGAAACGCGCCGCGATGTCCCCGCCCGTCTGGGCCAGGTCGCTGCCGATGCTGGCAAACATAATCAAATGACTCATAACGTAAAAAAGGGGTGACGCGGGACCCTGCGGTCCCGCGCCTTAATTGACTTAATGCACCAGGAAGAGCGCGTAGAACACGATCGCTTCCGCCAGGGCCATGCCGATGAGGGCGATGGTCAGGATTTTCGTGGAAGCTCCTGGATTGCGCCCGACAGCTTCAGAGGCTTTCATGCCCACGAGTCCCACCCCGATGGCCGAGCCGAGGCCCGCCAGACCCACATGAATACTGCCGCTGACTTCTGCCAACATTGGCGTTACCATAGTAGTGACCTTTCTTTGTTTTGTTTTGTCCAGCGGTTCCGCAAATGAATACGGTCGCACCGCTGAAAGTTTAAATTCTCAATGATGCGCCGTCTTCTCGTGCCCTTCGTCGTGCGCGCACATCACGCTCGTGAACACCGCTGTCAACAGCATGAACACCAGCGCCTGCACCAGCCCCACCAGCAATTCCATGAAATAAAATGGAATCGGCAGGACCACCCCCGCCACGCTCTTCAGCCAGGCCGGATGCTCAATCACGCGCCCCATGCCTTCCAAAAGATTCTCGCCCGCGAAAATATTGCCGAAAAGTCGGAAGCTCAGTGAAATCGGACGAAAACTAATCGACAGCACTTCGATCAACCCCACCGCCAGGAAAATTACAATCATCAGGTATTTCATCACCCCGGTGGAATCGCCTTTGGGCCCGAAAATATGCAGGAAAAAACCGCCCACGCCATTGGATTGAATCGCCCATACCAGCCACAACACCATGAAAATCGCCGCCATGGCAAACGTCATGTTCAAGTCCGCGTTGCCGCCGCGGAACCACGGCCTCGTGATGACAAAACCTTCCGGCGTCGCATGCCCCCAGCCCACCGTGCCCACGCCCGGAATGAGCCCAACCCAATTCGTGAAGAAAATGAAAATGAAAATCGTCGCGAAAAACCAAAACGTCTTCTTCACCAGATCCGCGCCGACGATTGATTCCAGAAACGTGTAAAGGCTCTCCACCATCCACTCCCAAAAATTCTGCGCGCCGCTCGGCACCCGCTTCATGTTCCGCCCCGCGATTTGTGCAAAAATAATCACGCCCAAAGCCACAATCCACGTCACCAACATCGAGTTCGTCACCGGGAATTGCCCAATCCGGAACACCTCGGTGGCCTTGGGCGACATCCCCTCTTCCTTCAGCGGGGCAGCCCCAGGCAACTCGGCCGCCTGCATCAGCAAGGGCAGAAAAAATAAGGACACCGCGACTAAAATCGCTTTCATCAAAGTCAAAAACGTGCGTTTCCCCCCGGCCTGACCCTGCGCCACAGCGGCCCACAGGTTCGTCCGAGAGACCGCAGAAATTGCCGTATTGTGAAATTTTTCACAAGCCCTTTTTGCAAAAATATTCAGGGCTTTACCCGTCGCCCGGCGGGGGGTGCGCCTGATGGCTCGCACCGTCATCTGGCGGCCTTATCATTTCCTCGGAGGCGCCGTAGTTTCCGTCGAGAATGTATGAACGCCGCCCCGCTGATCCAAAACCCCGAGACTTTTGAGCCCCCGCTGAGTTCACCGCTTTCCCCGCCTGAAAATTTGACGGCCGATCCGTGGTGGGTAAGTCTTATTCCCGAACGAGAGTGGGCCGCGCTCGCCCAAGCCCTCGAAGCCATGCATGCCGCGAATATCGATTGCCTGCTGGGCGGCTCCGTGGGCCTCGCCTTTTATACCCACACCTTGCGCCAGCCGCAGAGCTTTGCCCTTTACATGCTGCCCGGCGAAGCGTTGTCCGCCCTGCAAGCGCTCGGCGGAATTGGCTTCGCCTTCGACGAAGCGTGGCGGCCCGCCGGCCCGCCGTGGGCTTATCGTGCCACGCGCGACGGCGTCCATCTCGACATCGTTTTCGCCATGCCCAATCGCCGCGCCGAAGTCGATCTGCTTTGGTTCGCTCAACCGCCCGAGATGCAGGCGCACGGGTTGCATCTTAAAATTGTTCCCGCCGAAGAAATGATTTGGGAAAAAGCCTTCGTGCTGCGTTCCGATCGCTGCGATTGGCCGGACATCCTCAATCTGCTCCGCGCCATGGGGCCGCGCCTCGATTGGCCGCATATTTTCCATCGCATGGGCGATGACCTGCCGTTATTGCGCGCGCTGCTTAGCATCTACGATTGGGTCTGCCCCACCGGCGCCGCGCAGGTTCCCGCCACTGTGCGCGAACGTCTTCGTCTCCCGCCCCTCTCCACCGAAGAAGCGCCCCAAGCCCAGGCCATTCGCATCCGGCTGCTCGATGATCGCCCGTGGTTCACGCCTTAACTCGCGGCTTGGAATTTGCGCTCATTCATGCAATTCATTTGACATACTATGAACATCACTTATTACGGCCACTCCTGTTTCGCGGCGGAAATCGGCGGCAAGACGCTTTTGTTCGACCCCTTCATCACGCCCAACCCCCTCGCAAAATCCATCAAGCTCGACCAAATCAAAGCCGACCACATTCTCATTACCCATGGCCATAGTGATCATATTGCCGACGCCGTTGCGCTCTCCCGTCAAACCGGCGCCCCGCTTATCGCGGGCTTCGAGGTTGCCACCTGGCTCGGCAAACAGGGCGTCAAAAGCGAACCCCTCAACCACGGCGGCGGGCCCGACCTCGGCTTTTGCCGTGTCAAGTATGTCAACGCCATCCATTCCAGCAGCCTCCCCGACGGCTCGTACGGCGGGAACCCCGGCGGCTTCGTCATCACCAGCGCCGAGGGCAATTTTTACTACTCCGGCGACACCGCCCTCACCCGCGACATGGAGCTGATCGCCAGCACGCGCCTTGCCTTCGCCGTCCTTTGCGTCGGCGGCCATTTCACCATGGACGTCGAGGACGCCATCCAAGCCGCCCGCATGATCGGCTGCGACAACATCATGGGCGCGCATTACGACACCTTTCCGCCCATTAAAATCGACCACGACCAGGCCATCGAGAAATTCCGCGCCGCCGGCAAACGCCTGCACCTCCTCAAAATCGGCGCCAGCCACAAATTCTAAAAACCTGGTCCCCCGCCTGTTTTCCCCCGCGCCTGCATGAATTCCAGCATCGCCGGGCCTGCGGTTTTGTCCTCCCGGCTTAACGTCAATACTATCCGCGCATGGCTCTGCCCCGGCACGACCACCAATTTATTTCCGATGCCGTTAGTGGATAGAACCTCGCTCATCCGCTGCGACTGGCGTTGCAACGCCTTCGTTTCCCCGCCCGCATACAGCAGCAGAAACGGCGGCGCCCCCGCTCGCGCATAGGTGGCGGGCGACGCTTCCTGCCACGCCGCCGCCCCCACGCCGAAACGCTGCTCATAATAAGCCGGCGACGCGCCCAACACGTAGGTCTCTTTATCCGCAAGATCCAACCCCGCCCCGCTCACCAAAATCACACCGCTCAAAATCTGCGGCGAAAGGCCGTATTTCCCCAATGCGCGGCCATCGAGCGCCACCCGCGCCGCCAATTGCGCTCCTGCCGAATGTCCGCCGATAAAAATCCGCCGCGCATCTCCGCCCCACTCGTTCACATTCTGCTGCACCCACGCCGTCGCGCGCGCCACATCATCCACCTGCTCCCGCCACGTCACCCCGGGCTGCAATCGATAATCGATCACCGCCGCCCCAATTCCATGCGCCGCGAAAAATCTTCCGATATTCCCATACACATCCGCCCCGCCCACCCGCAACCCCTTGTCCCCTTCCGTCCATCCCCCGCCATGCACAAAAATAAATACCGGCCAATCCCGCCCCTGCGGCAGAAACAAATCCAGCCGTTGCTCCCGCGACGCCGATCCGCCGGCATAGGGAATATCGTAACGAACCTGCGTTTCCGGCCACGCCGCCCGCTTGTACAAAAACACCATCCCCACCCGCTCCACCGTCGATTTGCATCCCGAAAGCAGCAACGCCCCCGCCGCCGCCGCGCACGCCAAAAACATTCTCATCGCCCCACCATAACCCACCCTTCGCGAAAAGGCTGACGAAACTGCTTGCGTCCCTTTTCCGTTCCCTTAGTATGCGGTCGATATTCGAGCCGTAGAGGACTTCTTCCACACTTGATAATCATGGTTGGCGGGGCGTAGCGTAGCTTGGTAGCGCGCTTGGTTCGGGACCAAGAGGTCGTGAGTTCAAATCTCACCGCCCCGACCATTTCATTGTTAAGGCAAACCTGCGAATCCGCGTTCAGCCTCCGTCACGTTTCTTGACAGCAAACCTCCGCCGTTCCATAATTTGCTGATGCACGGACGCAAACAGCGGGCACGGCTTAATTCCCTGGGAGAAATTCTTGCCGCGGCCGTCCTGTGTGTGTGTTATGGCGCTATTCCCGCCCATTATCATAGCCATCACGAATGGCCGCTGCTTCTTCTTTTATTTGCCGCGTCCTTTTTTGCGGCCGGTTTTGCCGGACTCTTTTGGTGCGCAGTCCCGGAGCAAAAGACTGAACTCGCACTTTTTAATATTGGACTGGTCACCACGCTTGCCTGCGTCGTGATTTTTCATTCCGTCGCGGGAATGATCGTTGGGGCCGTTTACACTGTAATGGGGGCCGGCCTTCGGCTTCTGCAAATCCCCCGCCGACCTCCATCGCTAAAAAGGCTTTGAATTCCTTAGCTTCAACCAGCGCGCCCCAGCGATCGAAAGCGAGCGATTCATGAACGCCCGGATAAGAGAAGACGGAGCCCCGCCAAGGGCCGAGCAAGACCGGCTTTCATGGGGTTGGGTTTTGTTATTGATAACACTGACTTTTGCGCTTCACGCGGTGATTACCGACGAACTCTACGGCGCGAGACTGCAAAACCGTTGGGGAATTGCTTCATCGGATGCAGCCGTGCTTTTATATCCTACCCTCGGCGTGTTCGCGGTCATCGCGGTCTTGCTAAATCGCTCCAGGTTGCTTTCGGGAAATTCACTTCTCGCGAGATACTCTGGATTATTGATTGCGTCCATATTCTTGACTGTCTTGTCGTTTTTTCTGAGCATCACCGTCGCTTTCAACCACTATGGAACGTGATGTTCAGAATCGCCGCGCCTTGCAAGCAATGAAGCATTTTGGGTTAAAATGGACTCTCGTCTTGGGCTGCAGTTTTGGCGTTTTCATAATTG
>DASZMX010000009.1:0-22324 GCA_035551475.1 Verrucomicrobiia bacterium | reverse complement strand
GGCCGTGAATGCGAGCCAAAGCCTCGCGTTTGGCGGATAAACTCATACTCGTCAGTTCGGTAACCACGAATATGAGTCAACGTATCCATGAACTCCTCGTCCACTTCCCCGCCCCAGTAACATTTAATTTGAGTCAACTCGGCAACCACTAACCATTTTCAAAAAGCTTGCGGACTTCCGCTTCCCTCCTGCGACCCTACATCACGCCCGTCTATTTAGTTGGACTTTGCAGAAAGTCGTGGGCGAGTTGGGTGGTTTGGGCGGGGTTATGGGTCATGCGGAGGCGCCAGGGGAGTTCTTCGAGGGGGATGACGCGGATGGCGGGGGGAAGGGCGGCGGCGCACCAGAGGACGGGGGTGTAGCCGCGTTCGCCGCCGTGGGCGGGGGCGTCGGGTTGGGGGAGGTCTTGGCCGGCTTCGTTGGTGGCATGCTTGAAATAAGACCAGGCGTGGGCGAGGGCCCAGTCGTAGCGGGGTTGGGCGGGGGCTTGTTGGATGTCGCGGGCGACTTTGGCGGGGGCGCCGGCGCGGGGGCGGTTGTTGGAATGTTCCCAAATGGAATAGCGAGCGGTGATGCAGGGGACGTCGAGGCCGCGGCGATCTTTTACCCAATAAACTTTGCCGGCGCCGGCTTCGTAGCAGTCGTATTGAAACATGAGGATGGCGAGGAGGCCGTCGGTTTGGGCGGCGATGGTCTGCAAGGCGTGGAGGGCGTCGGGCGAATCGCAGTGCTGGAAATTAAAGCCGAGGGTGCGGCAGTTGGTTCTTTTCATGAAGGCCCAGGTGCGGCGGGCGTGCTCGGCGAGAAGCGGCCAGCGGTTGGGGCGCTCCATGGCAAAACGGTCGGGATAATAATATCCGCCGCCCCATTCGATGAACCAGTCGTTGGTGGTGCGGGTCTGGGCGGCGTAGGCGATGGCGGCGGGGCAGAGTTGCGCCATTTGCGCGAAACAACCGGACCAGCCAAAGGGGATTTGGCCGCGATGCGGGTTGGACCAGTAGTCATCATTGTGGATGAAGAAATTCTCGGTGATCCATTGGACGTTGTCGCCATCTGTGTCAACAAAAGCGATGCCGGAGCGGCGGTCTTTCCAGGGGATTTGCGCGGGGTCGAGGGCGGGAAGGCGGGCGGGCGGCCCGGCCTCGGAGCCGGCCATGAGGACGGGCAGGTTGATGGACCAATCGGTGGCGGTTTGAATGTCACCCCAGCGGGTGGAGAGGTCGGTGTTGGCAAATTCATCGCCGCCATTCCAGCCGAGAATGGGGGAGAGCGGCTCAAGCCATTGCATGGCGGTGGCAAGCGGTTCGTCGGGGCCGAAGATGGTGAAGGCGCGCTGGGCGATGGCGAGGTCGCGGGCGTGGGGCCGGCGGGGATCCTGTTCGCAGAGCAGGCGGCGGGTGAATTGAGCGCGATAATGCTGGAAGCACCACGCGGCGGATTTGTCGCGGGCGTCGAACAGAAGTTTCAGGCCGTGGGCCTGGGCGGCGGGTTGCAATTCTTCGGAAATGAGGGCGGCGCCCAAAATTCCCGCGAGGCTGGTGGCGACGTTGACGGAGACGTTGAGTTGGGATTCCGGGGCGTCGAAGCCGGCGTTTTCAATGTGATAGAGAATGTAACCCTTGACGATGCCGGCGCGAGCGTAACGGTCGGATACTTCCCACGCGTTGGAGGCGGTCAGGGTTTTTAGGGCGGGATGATGTTTGGCGATGGTGTCGTACCAGGCTTTGAGGCTGGGATTGCCGTCATCGACCCAGACGAGTTCGCGGCTGTGGGATTCGTTGACAGCCTGAGCGGCGAGGCCGGCGAGGGAGGTGAGAAACATTTGTTCATCGCGCGGGCCGGGATTCGAGACACGCACGACGGCGGCGGGAAAGACTTGGGTGGGCCACCAGCGGGCGTCATCGGAGGCGGCGATGGCCGGGAGGGCGGAGAAGAGGGCCAGGATGAAACAGCAGAGTTTCATCGCGCGCCTAGTGGTTGCGGCGCAGGACGGTGTCGCGTTGGGCCCAGGCGGGGTCTGGGGCGGGGTAGTCAAGGTTGTAGTTGAGGCCGCGGCTTTCGGGGCGTTGCAGGGCGCTGTTGATGATGAGTTCGGCGACGGTGGCGATGTTGCGGAGTTCGAGGAGGTCGCTGTTGACGAGGTAACCCCAATAATATTCGCGGATTTCTTCCTGGAGATTGAGGACGCGGCTGTGGGCGCGCTGGAGGCGTTTGTTGGTGCGAACGATGCCCACGTAATCCCACATGAGACGGCGGAGCTCGTCCCAATTGTGCGAGACGACGACCATTTCATCGGCGTCGAGGGCCTGGCCGGTGGACCAGGACGGGATGTCGATGGAGACGGCGGGCTCGGGCTTGAGGCGGGCTTGATCGGCGGCGCGATGGGCGACGACGAGGGCCTCGAGGAGGGAATTGCTCGCAAGCCGATTGGCGCCGTGCAGGCCGGTGCAGCCGACTTCGCCGACGGCGAAGAGGCCGGGGATTTCGGTGCGGCCATCGACGTCGGTGACGACGCCGCCGCATTGATAATGGGCGGCGGGCACGACGGGAATGTAATCCTTGGTGATGTCGATGCCGAACTTGAGGCAGTTGGCGTAGATGTTGGGGAAACGGTCAATTATAAATCGGGCGGACTTGGCGGTGAGGTCGAGGAAGACGCAATCGGCGCCGGTTTTTTTCATCTCGCTGTCGATGGCGCGGGCGACGATGTCGCGCGGGGCGAGCGATTTCAAGGGGTGACATTGGTCCATGAAAGGTTCGCCGGCGGCGTTGCGGAGGATGCCGCCTTCGCCGCGGACGGCTTCGCTGATGAGAAAGGATTTGGCGAGGGGATGATAAAGGCAGGTGGGATGGAACTGGATGAATTCCATGTTGGCCACGGCGGCGCCAGCGCGATAGGCCATGGCGACGCCGTCGCCGGTCGCGATGTCGGGATTGGTGGTGTAAAGATAAACTTTGCCGCAGCCGCCGGTGGCGAGGAGGACGAAGGAGGCGGCGAAGGTCTCGACGGTCCTGGCATTCTTGTCAAACACATACGCGCCGAGGCAGCGGTTGGCGGGCGTCGGGGCGGCGACGCCGCTGCGGCGGTGGAGCTTGTGCGAGGTGATGAGGTCGATGGCAAGATGATCCTCGAACATCTCGATTTGGTCGTGGCGCGCGACGGCGTTGAGGAGGGCGCGTTCGATTTCGCGTCCGGTGACGTCCTTGGCGTGGAGGATGCGGCGTTTGGAATGGCCGCCTTCGCGGCCCAGATCCAATTCGCGTCCGCCTTCGAATTCGCGCTCGGAGAATTTCATGCCCAGCTCGATCAGCTCGGCGATGCGGGCGGGGCCTTCGGTGACGATGGTGCGGACAACGTCTTCGTGGCAGAGGCCGGCGCCGGCTGCGAGGGTGTCGCGCACGTGCATCTCGACGGAATCTTCCTTGCTGGTGACGGCGGCGATGCCGCCCTGGGCGTAATTGGTGTTGGACTCGGCGCTGGATTTCTTGGTGACAATGGCGACGCGTCCGAGTTGCGCGGCTTTGAGGGCGAAGGAAAGGCCGGCGATGCCGCTGCCGAGGACGAGGAAGTCGAAGCGTTTCATAAGGGCGCGTTGTCGATGAGGCGGGTGCGGCCGATCCAGACGGCGAGGGCCAGGTGCGCGCCGGGCTGGGCGACGGGCGCGGGCTCGAGCGTGGCGGGATCGAAAATCTCGGCGTAATCGAGGCGGGCGGCGGGTTGGGTGGCGATGAGGCGCTGGATTTTCTTTTGCAAGGCGGCGCGCGGCAGGGGGCGGCGGGCGACGGCGGCTTGGGCGGTTTGGAGCGCGAGAAAAAGGATGGGAGCCTGGCAGCGTTCCTCGGGGGAAAGATATTTGTTGCGGGAGCTGAGGGCGAGGCCGTCGGAGGCCCGGACGGTGGGCGCGACAATTATTTTGACAGGAAAATTGAGGTCGCGAACCATGCGTTGGATGAGGGCGGCTTGCTGAAAATCCTTGGCGCCGAAGATCGCGACGTCGGGCAAGACGAGGTTAAAGAGCTTGGCGACGACGGTGGCGACGCCGCGGAAATGGTGCGGGCGCGAGGCGCCTTCCATGCGCTGGGCGAGGCGTTCCTCGGAGACATAGGCGCTGGCGTCGCGCGCGTACATGTCGGTGTTGGCGGGCGTAAAAAGAACGTCGGCGCCGCCGGCGCGGCAGAGGGCGGCGTCGCGCGGGAGGTCGCGCGGGTATTTGGAGAAATCTTCGCCGGGGCCGAATTGCGTGGGGTTGACGTAAATGCTGACGACCACAATTCCCTTGGGGCCGGCGGCGCGGCGGGCGCGGCGGATGAGACTGAGGTGGCCGTCGTGCAGGAAGCCCATGGTGGGCACGAACGCAACCTTGGAGCCGGCGGCCCGCCATTTGCGGGCCAACCGCTGCTGCACGGCAACTGACGCGATAACTCGCATAGCGCCGTGAACGCTTGGCGAAAACGGCGGGGGGCGCAACGAAAATCAATTCCGTGTCAACGGAATGTCATCGGGGAGGAGTGGGGCATTTCGTGGGCGCAAGGCTGGTTGGTGGGGGCGTCGGGGACGCGGTCGTTGGTGGCGACGAGCTTGTTGGTGAGAAGGAAGGATTCGACTTCTTCGCCGCTGATGTCGGGGAGCATGCGGCCGTTGATTTCGACGCAGGGGCTGAGCATCTGGCCGCTTTTCTCGATCATTTCCTGGCGCTGCACCGGGTTGTTGATGATGTCACGGTCTTCGAAGGGGAGATCGTATTTGCGGAGGACGGCGCGAACGCCCTGGCTCCAACCGCAGGTGGGCTTCAGATAAGCGATAATTTTAGGTTTGTCCATAGCCTAAACAACGTGCCATAGGTTGCGGCATTGGCAACAAGAAAGGGCCGTCGAAAAGTGAAGAGATTAATCTGGAAATCCTGAAATCAGGAAAATCAACTGGGGAGGAGGGTGATGCGGGGTGGGAGGGGAGGCGCGGGGGCTTGGCGGAATTTGGCTTCGAGGTCCATGAGGTTAAGACGGCGGCGGGCGGCGAAGGCGGAGGCGGTTTCGGGGAACTGGCGCAGGATGCGCTCGAGAATTTTGCGGGCGGCGGGTTCGTTGCGCTGGTATTTGATCTGCCAGGCGGCCATGAGGGCGAGCCACTCGGCGGCTTGGGCCTCGGGTTGGCCGGGGATGGTCAATAATAGCTCAAGCTGGCCGAGGGCGGCTTCCACTTTGTTTAATTTTTCGGCGAGAATGACGGCGAGTTCGGCGCGGTCGGCGGTGTCGTTGGGGTTTTGGTGGAGGCGCGCGGACAGACGTTGGGCGCGGGCGATGGCGGCGGCGGTGTCGGTGGGGGAAGCGGGGTCGGACGGGGCGTGGAGGTCGCTGCGGAGGGCGGGGAGGCGGAATTTTTTGACGGTTTGATGCTCGAGCCAGGCTTCCTTGGAGGCGGGAATTTGCTTGAGGCGCAGGCGGGCCATGTGAGCGAGGTGGCTGGCGGGGACGGTGGCGCAAAGTTCTTCGAGGTCGCGGCGGGCGGCGAGCGGGTCGGCGGCGAGCTTGAGGTGCCAATCGGCGAGTTTGTGGAGGGCGACGGCGCGCTGGGAATCGGTGGTGGAGGGCTGGGCGCAGGTGTCGCGAACGGTGCGCTCGGCCTCGGCGAGATCGTGAAAGTGAACGGCGTAAAGTTCGGCGAGCATCATCCAGCCTTCAAAATCGTCCTCGTGCTTTTCCAATTCCTGGATGACGGCGATTTCGGCTTCGTCAAATTTGTCAAAGCTCATGCGGGCCTGGGCGCGGCTGTAGCTGGGTTTTTTCGTGGGTTCAGGGGCGAGGCCGTGGACCACTTGCAAGAGGGAGGCGAACCAGAGGGCTCCGCCGAGACCGAGGCCGGGCCAGCCCAGGCGCCAGCCAATCAGCAGGGCGAGCGGCGCGAGCAAAATGGAGGCGCCGAGAATGCGCGACCGAAAGCGCGGGCGGGCGTCGGACTCGCGGTAAAAGGCGATGAGCAGCCACAGCGCGGTCAGCGCCGCCCAATAGGTGGCGATGACGAAAAAGCCGTTTTCCAGCGCGCGCATGATGACGTGGGGCCGGGCGCCGGGATTGGCCAAATCGATTTCCATGAGGAGCGGCGGAAAACGGGCGATGAGGCCAAGGTTGGAAACCGTCCAGAGCGCCATGGGGAAAACCAGGCCTTTGACCCCCCAGTGGATGAACCATTTTTGAAATTTGGCGCGTTGCTCGCCGGGAAGGTTCGCCGAGTGTTCGACGATAAAAATGGAGAGAAAACCCACGCACGCGATGGCGACGCACCAAGCCATCCCCCAGGATAGCGCGAAAGGCGGGCGGTCTAAAGCGGAATATTCAGGCGCGCGGATTCGCGGGGAACAAATCGTGGGCGTAAGCGAAAAGGGCGGGGGCGCCGCCGGTGTGCCAGAAGAGGACGGTTTCGCCGGCGCGGAAATTTTGGCGGCGGATTTGATCGACGAGGGCGCCGAACGCGCGTCCGGCGTAAACGGGGTCGAGCAGGATGCCTTCGGTTTGGGCCATGAGCTTGATGGCGTCGCGTTCGAGGCTGCCGACGTGGCCGTAGCCCTCGCCTTTGTAGCCGTAAATCATCTTGACCTCGGTGGCGGTGAAGCGGTCGGCGACGCCGAGGCGCCCGGCGCAGTCGTTGGCGATGTGGGCGACTTCAGTTTCGTATTCGAGATGTTCGGGGTCGTTTTTATCGATGGAAAGACCTTGGAGCTGGCCGGCAAAGCCGGTGAGGCGGGCGCCGAGGAGCAGGCCGGCCTGAGTGCCGCCCGAACTGGAGCCGAACACAATATGATCGAAGCGCTGGCGGCGCGCGCGCAGTTGCTCCATGAGCTCCATCATGGCCACGACGTAACCGGTGGCGCCGAGGCCGTTGGAACCGCCCACGGGAATGACATAGGGTTTGCGTCCGGCAGCGCGGACTTCTTCAGAAAGCTGGCGGAGTTTGGCGGCGCGGACGGAGCGGTCGATCCAATGCTCGGTGGCGCCAAAAATACGGTCAAGCAGAATATTGCCCTGGGGCGCATCCGGTTGGGCGCCGTTGAGGACGAGCTCGCAGCGCAGGCCGGTTTTGGCGGCGGCGGCGGCGGTTTGGCGGCAGTGATTGGATTGGGCGGCGCCGGCGGTGATGAGCGTGTCGGCGCCTTCGTGCAGCGCCTGGCCGACGAGGAATTCGAGTTTGCGCGCCTTGTTGCCGCCGAGCGCGAGGCCGGTCTGGTCGTCGCGCTTGATCCAAAGCTCGGGCCCGCCGAGGGCGCGCGTCAGGGCGGGCAACGGCTCCAGCGGCGTGGGCAGATGCGCGAGGGCAATCCGCGGCAGTTTTTCCAGTTGCATCGCGAGGATTTTAACGGCGATCGGCGCGAAAGGAAGAAGACTTCACGCTCGGCGATGAAACTATCGCGCGGTGGAAAGAGTTATGGTGTCGTCTTGCAGGCCGGCGGCGCGCGCGGTGAGGTGGATGCGGCCGGCTTGCCCGGCGCGACCCTGAATGATGACGAGGCATTTTCCGTTGAAGGCCAGGCGGTCGTGCGCGGGAAATGGCTCCAGGTCTGTGGCGTCGCCGTTGTCCGTGGCCACGATTTCGCCGGGGCCGGTGAGATCAAAAAAGATGCGGGAGGCCGCCCGGGGCGCGAGCGCGCCGCGAGCGTCGTTGACGGTCAAGGTGACGAAAGAAAGATCGCGGCCGTCGGCTTGAAAGGTAGCGCGATCGGCGGTGAGCCGCAGACGCGCGGGGTCGCCGGCGGTGGCGACGGCGTCCGTGGCCCAGCGCGCGCCATTCTTATAGGCGACAACTTTTAGAGCGCCCGGCTCATAGATTATATCGTCCCAGCGCAAGCGATAATCGGACGGGCCTTTCTTTTTGCGTCCGAGCGAGCGGCCATTGAGAAACAACTCGGCTTCATCGCCGGAGGTGAAGACATGCACCGGGGTGATTTTTCCGACACGCTCCGGCCACGTCCAATGCGGCAGGATATGCGCCATGGGGAAGTCGGGGCGCCAATGCGATTGGTAAAGATAGTAGCGGTCTTTTTTAAATCCGGCCAAATCGATAATGCCGGAATACGAACTGCGCGAGGAATCAAACGGCGTCGGTTCGCCGAGGTAATCCCAGCCGGTCCAGACGAATTCTCCGCCGACATAGGAGGGACTTTGCGACGCAAACACTTTGTCCGCCGAGGCGCCGAACGGCGCGGCGTACAATTCATACGCGCTGACCTGGCGGGCCGCGACATCTTCACCGGCCGCCGGGGCGGCGGCGAAACTCACACCAGGCGCGACGGGAAAAACATACACGCCGCGACTGCTCAAGGCCGAGGCCGTCTCGCTGCCAAATATAAATTTATGCGGAAAATGCTCGTGAAAGGCGGCGTATTGTCCGGGCGAGCCGCGGATGCCCGCGCCCTGGTAATTCAATCCAATCGCGTCGAGGGCGGCGGGCAGGGCGTTGGTGGGGCGCGCCCAATTCATCGCGCTGGTGATGGGCCGGGTGGAGTCTTCGGAGCGGACGATGTCGCTCAGGGTTCGGGCAAGGGCGCCGCCGGCGTCGCCCGTGAGCTGCTCGCCGACTTCGTTGCCGATGCTCCACAAAATCACCGAGGGCGAATTGCGATCACGCCGGACGTGGGCGCGCAAATCCTGTTCACGCCAATCGCGAAACGCGAAGTGAAAATCGAAGGGCGTCTTGCGGCGTTCCCAGACATCGAACGATTCATCCATCACGAGAAAACCCATCGTGTCGGCCAATTCGAGAAACTCGGGCGCAGGCGGGTTATGGCTGGTGCGGATGGCGTTGCAGCCCATTTCCTGGAGCATTTCCAACTGGCGTTGCAGCGCGCGGCGGTTCAGCGCGGCGCCGAGCGCGCCGAGATCGTGATGGTCGCAGACGCCATTGATGAGCACGTGCGCGCCATTGATAAAGAAGCCCTGGTCGGGATCAAACTTTAAGGTTCGGATGCCAAAGCGCGTTTCCTCGGCATCGAGTTCGCGCCCTTCGGATGACACCGTTGTCACCGCCACATAACAATTGGGCCGCTGGCCGGGCGGCGGACCCCAGAGCGCCGGATGCTCCAACGCCACAGCGGCCTCGGCCATGGCGCGCGCGCCGGGCGCGACCCGCAGCACGGCGGGGGCGATGACGGCCACCGCCTTCGCGGCGCGCCTACCCGATGAGTCAAGAGGAAAGATTTGCGTGGCAACCGTGGCCATCATGGGCGTGGCGGAATTATTTTCCACGGCCGCCTGCACCTGGATGGTGGCGGACGCGGCGGAGACCTCGGGCGTAGTGACGGTCACGCCCCAATGGCTGACATGCACGGGCGACGTTTTCACCAGCCACACGTTGCGATAGATGCCGCCGCCGGGATACCAGCGCGAAGATTCCGGCGGGTTATCCAGCCGAATGACGAGGACGTTCGTTCCGGTCTGCGTGAAGGGCGTGAGGTCAAGCCGCCACGAGGCGTAGCCATACGGCCAGCCGCCGACGATTTTCCCGTTCAACCACACAGCGGCGTAGGACATGGCGCCATCCACATCGAGGTAAATGGATTTGCCCGCGTCCGTTGCGGGAAGATTTATTTTGCGGCGATACCAGCCGATTCCCGCGCTGGGAAGCCGGCCCATGCCGCCGCCGCCGTTGGTCGTGAACGGCCCTTGAATCGCCCAATCATGCGGCAGAGTCACCGTGTCCCACGCGGCATCATCAAAGTCTGGACGCACATACGAAATGCCCGCGCCCGGGTCGCCGTCGGGCGCCGTGAATTTTGGCGCCGCACCCGCGAGAAAATCATTGCCGGTGGGAAGGAGCCACGGCTTGAAGATCAGATGCGGCGTATTTGTCTGGGTGACAAAATTCTCGTCGTAAACCAATTGCGCCGGGGCGTCGGGAGGATCACCTTTTTTAAATCTCCAGCCGTCATCGAGGCTCAGGCGTGCGCGGGGCGAAGCGGGGGGAGCAGCGGCGACGCCGAGAGACAACCATGTTCCGACGGCGGCCCATGCCACTGCGGAGCGGAAAAGTTTCAGCGCGCGAACCATGTCAAGTCTATAGCATTGGCCAGGGCCTGGTAGCCGGCGGGATTCGGGTGGAGGCCGTCGCCCGAATCAAAAGCGGGTCGCAGGCGCGTGGCGTTGGTGGGGCTTTGCAGGGCGGCGTCAAAATCCAGGACGCCATCGCACACGGCATTGGTGCGAAGCCAAGTATTGACAGTCTGGCGGGTCGTTTCGTGGGCCGGAGAATCGTAAAAGCTTCCGCCAAAAGGGGTGATGGTCGCGCCGTACACGCGCAGTCCGCGGGCATGGGCCTGCGCGGCAAAATGCGTGTAAGCGGCCGTCAGTTTGCCGGCCAGCTCCGCGGCTGGCGCCGGTTTCGATCCGCCAATATCGTTGACACCTTCAAAAATAATCAGCCAGCGCGCGCCGCTTTGCCCCAAAACATCGCGCGCGAAACGCGCTTCCGCCGACGGTCCGAGCCCGTGAAAAACCCCGTTGCCGCCGATGCCCACATTCACCACCGCGATTTCGCGCGTGGCCGCATTGGTGGCCAGGCGCCGCGCCAAATCATCGGGCCAGCGGTCATTGCCGTCCGTGGTGGAGCCGCGTCCGTCCGTGATCGAATCGCCCAACGTGACAATCGCGGCTCCCGGCGTCTCGGGGGCCACATCGATGCCGGTGACAATATACCAATGCGCCGTGCGGGCCGCGCCGGCCAGCGCGGCGGCGCTGAGGCTATTACCCTCGGTGATATAGGACGTTGTGCGCGAACCGGGATGGCCCGTGACGGTGTGGGAGGAAACGTCACCGAAAAATACGGAGAGAGCCACCTTGGCCAGCGGCGGCAAGTCGAAGGCCATGCCATCCGACCAAACATCCGCGCCCGCGGGCAAATTGACTTCGGAGGCGCCGCCAAAGGTCAATGCTTTATCCGTCGCCGCATCGATGGCTCCAGCGCCGCCGTCGGCGGCCAAGGCAAGATGCGCCGACTTCACGACGACGGCATTGGTTCCGAATGCGTTGCAGAGGCGCACGCGCAAGGTTTTTCCTCCGACGGAAACGCGCATGAATTGGCGAAGCGTGTGGTTCGCCAGCGGCGCGGGCGGCAAATTTTTGGGCTCAGTCAACTGCGGGGCGCAGGCCCACGTGGTGAGCCAAGGGGAGGGCGCGGCGACGGCTGGAAGCAGGCTGGATAGCAGAATGGCGCAGGCAATTGACTTGACAAGATTTAGCTTCGCGTTCATGCAACCCATCGCCGGGACGCGTTAAGCGGTCGGAGCGAGGGGCGGCAGCATCTCACCTGATTGGGCGGACAAAGGCAATCGGAAAGACTGCGGTCAGCGCGCGGCGTCGAGCGCCTTGCGGATCGCACCGATGACGCGGCGCTGGACGGAGAGCGGACGGCCGGCGATGCGCGCGCCCGCGGCCGCGGGATGGCCGCCGCCGCCGAAGAGCATGGCGATTTCGTTGACATTCACGTCGGCGGATTTGGAGCGCAGGCTGACGCGCGTCAATTCCGGATCCATTTCCTCAAAGACGCACGCGACGCACACCGGCTCGATGGAGCGGATGTGATCGATCAAGCCTTCGGTGTCGTTGCGCTCGGCGCCGGTGCGCGCGAAATCTTTTTTCTTCAGCCACAAATAGGCGATCTGGTCCTTGTGCGTGAGATGGAAATGATTATAGACGTGCTTGAGCAGCCGCACGCGCGAGAGGGAAAAGGACTGGTAAACTTCGTTGCAAATGGTGTCAAGATGAGCGCCGAGACGCACCAGTTCGCCCGCGGTGTAATAGGTGGCGGGCTTCGTGGTGGGATATTGAAAGGAGCCGGTGTCGGTGGAGACGGCGGTGAAAAGGTTGTCGGCCATGGCTGGCGTGATCGACCAACCGGCCGCCTGCAACAGTTGAAAAATCAGCTCGCCGGTGGAGGCTTCGGCCTCGGAAATCCAATTGAGATCGCCGTAACGGGTGTTGCTTTCGTGATGGTCGATGTTGATCAGGCGGCCGCGCTTCTCGGTGGCGGGGCCGACGGCGCCGAGGCGTTCATAGCTCGCGCAATCGGTGGCGATCACGAGATCAAATTCCTGGTTCGGCTCGGGTTGGCGCAAGACATGGTTGCGGTCCAGAAAGGCGTATTTGTGCGGGACGAGGTCCTCGTTCCAGCAGGAAACTTTTTTGCCCTGGTCGCGCAGGGCGAGGGTCAGCGCAATTTGGGAGCCGATGCAATCGCCATCCGGGCGGACGTGGCCGGCCACGCAAATGCGCTGGCTGGCGGAAATCGCTTCGAGGATGCGCTCAATGATCTTCGGCGGCGTTTTCATGAAGGTTCGGACGGGGTGGAATGGTCCAACTCGTCCAGAATCCGGAGCACCTTGTTGCCCCGCTCGATGGATTCATCCAGCACAAAACGCAAATGCGGCGTGTATTTCAAAATGACGGCGCGCGCGACCATTCCTTGGAGGCGTTTGCGATGCTCGGTGAGCGCTTCCATGGCGCGCTTCTTCTTGGCGGCGTCCCCGAAGACGCCGATGAAAACGGTGGCGTTCTGCAAATTAGGCGCGACATCCACGTCGTTGACGTTGATCAGGCCGACCTCTTCAATCGGCAATTCCTTGCGGATCGCTTCGCCGATCTCGCGTTTCAACAATTCCCGCACCCGCTCCAATCGCAATGACATAGAACTCGCCTGCCGCCTAAGCTTTCGGGGCCACCTTCTCGGTGGTGTAACATTCGATGACGTCGCCGACTTGCATCTCGTTAAAGCCTTCGATGCGGATGCCGCATTCCATGCCGGCGCGCACTTCATTGACCTCGTCCTGGAAACGGCGCAGCGTCTGGGTGACGCCCTCGTAAATGAGGCCCTTGCGCCGCAGAATGCGGGCCTTGCCGCGCACGATGCGTCCGCTGTTGACCATGCAGCCGGCGACATTGCCGCCCTTGGACAAGGCGAAAATCTTGCGCACTTCCGCCGAGCCGATGATGACTTCCTTGATCACCGGATCGAGCAGGCCGGCCATGGCCTCCTTCACGTGGTCGATCAATTCGTAAATGATCGAATAAAGTTTGATCTGCACGCCTTCGGATTTGGCGATGTCGGCCACGCCCACATCAATGCGGGTGTGAAAACCGAGCACGACCGCGCCCGAGGCTGAGGCCAGCGTGATGTCCGATTCGGTAATCGTGCCGACGGCGCTGTGAATGACTTCGAGCGACACTTGCGTGCCTTCGATTTTCTTGAGCGCCTCGACAATCGCCTCCACGGAACCTTGCGTATCCGCCTTGACCACGACCTTGAGCGTCTTGGCCTGGGTGGCGTCGAGCGTGGCAAAAAGATTTTCCAGAGTCACCTTGGCGCGGCCTTCGTTGGTGATGGAGCGGGCCTCCATGGCGCGCTGCTCGCCGAGATCGCGCGCGGTGCGCTCGTCTTCGAGCACGCTGAATTCAAGGCCGGCTTCCGGGACGCCGTTTAAGCCGAGGATTTTCACCGCGACGGATGGGCCGGCTTCCTTCTGGCGCGTGCCTTCCTCGCTGATGAGCGCGCGGACCTTGCCCCAATATTGGCCGCAGATCACGACATCGCCCACGCGCAACGTGCCTTTGCGCACGAGCACGGTGGCGGTCGGACCGCCGGGTTCGAGGCCGGATTCAATCACGTTGCCCTTGGCGCGGCGATTGGGATTGGCCTTCAACTCCAGCAAATCCGCCTGCAACAAAATCAGCTCCAGCAATTTGTCCACGCCGAGACGGGTCAAGGCCGAGACGTCGGCAAAGATGGTGTCGCCGCCCCAGTCGTCCGGCACGAGCCCTTTGTCCTGCAATTGCTGGCGCACCTTCAGCGGGTTGGCGTTCGGATGATCGCATTTGTTGACAGCCACGATGATCGGGGCCTTGGCGGCTTGCGCGTGGCTGAGCGCCTCGAGGGTTTGCGGCATGACGCCGTCATTGGCCGCAACCACGAGCACGACGATGTCCGTGACGTTGGCGCCGCGGGCGCGCATGGCGCTGAAGGCGGCGTGGCCGGGCGTGTCAAGAAAAGTGATTTGCTGCAAATCGCCTTTGCGCTCGGGATGCGGAAAAGAAATGGTGTAGGCGCCGATGTGCTGGGTGATGCCGCCGGCTTCGCCCGCCGCGACGTCCGATTTGCGGATGACATCCAGCAGGGTGGTTTTGCCGTGATCGACGTGGCCCATGATCGTGACCACGGGAGCGCGCGGTTTCATGTCCTCGGGCTTGTCCTCGGTGTCCAGCTCCACTTTTTTGACGGGGGCGTGGACGGTGCCGCCGCCGCGCTCGCGCTTTTCCACCTCGAAACGGAAACCGTAATGCGCGCAGATTTTTTGCGCGACTTCCTCGTCGATCGATTGATTGACGTTGGCGAAGACGCCCAGGCCCATGAGGTCGGCAATGATCTGGAAGGGCTTGCGTTTTAATTGATCGGCCAGGTCGCGGACGATGATCGGCGGCTTGAGCGTGATGAGCGTGCCGGTGGTCGGGGGCACGAACGGGGCTTTGGCGGGAGGCGCCGCGGGGCCGCCGGGACGCTGGCCCGGACGCATGGGCGGGCGCTGGCCGGGCGCGGGCGCGCCGGGAGGCGTCGGGCCGCGCACGCCGCGAATGTCGCCGCGCCGGTTGAAATCGGTGCGCGAGGGTGCCGGGGCAGGGCGACCGCGATCGGGCGCGGGACGGGGCGCCGCTTTTGGTGTCAACTGAATAAATCCAACTTTGTCGCCGACTTTGGGCGGCGGCGGAGTCACGGGCGCGGGAGGAGGAGGCGGCGCAACCGGCGCGGCCGGCGCTTTCGGAATTTCCACGGCGGCTTCGGGTGCGGGCGCGGGCGCGGTCACGGCGGGTTCAGCGGCGGTCACGGGCGGCGGTTCGGGCACGGGCGCAGGGTGGGTGGGCGCCGGCGCGGGTTGGGCCACGGGTTCCGCGGGATGAGAAATTTCGGGCGCGACAGCTTCCTCGGGGGCGGGCTCCGCCGCGGGCGGCGCGACGGCGGCGGGCTCCTCCGGCGGCGGCTCGGAAATGATATTGATGGGGGTGTGCGGAATGGGGACAGGAGCGGGCGGCGGCGCGACTGGCGCGGCGGAAGCGGGGTGCGGCAGCGTGGCCGCAAGTTGCTGCTCAAGAAATTCGGCAGTGATCTTGTCCAACGAGCTGCTGGGCACCTTGGCGGCAATTCCCAGCTCCTTGGCCTTGACGAGCACGTCTTTGCTCTCCACGCCAAGTTTCTTTGCGATATCGTATATACGAACGGGCATAATTTTCTTCCAACCAACTGCAACTGACCCACAAAGCTTTCATGTCGTCAGCATGTCAACTATGCAGAAAAATTCATACACTCAAGCCTGCGCCGCCGGGGGCTCCGGCGCCACGGCGGGAGCAACGGCCGGGGCCGCGCCCGGATGGCGCCGCTGCGATTCGGTTTTGGCCGCTTCCAACACGGAGGCCGCTTTGTCTTTCAGCTCGGGAATCTGCTCCAAATCCGAGAGCTCGACTTGCAAAATATCTTCCAGCGTGAGGAACCCGGCATGCACCAGGACATTGGCCGCTTCGGGGCCGATGCCTTCGATGGCCGCGAGGTTCTGCACCGCTTGCGCGACTTTTTCCTCAAAGCCCATCGTGACCACGGTTTCGGGTTCGATGTCGATTTGCCAGCCCGTCAGCTTGGAGGTCAGACGCGCGTTCTGGCCGCGCTTGCCAATGGCGAGCGAAAGCTGGTCCTCGGACACCACGATTTTGACGCGGCGCCGGGCTTCATCGACGGTGAACGCCTTCAATTGCGCGGGGTTCAGGGCGTTGGCGATGTAGGTCTTGGGGTTGGCGTCCCATTTGATGATGTCCACCTTTTCATTGTTCAGCTCGCGGACGATATTCTTGACGCGTTGGCCGCGCAGGCCCACGCAGGCGCCCACCGGATCGACTTTCGAATCGCGGGTGTGCACGGCCAGTTTCGTGCGGAAACCGGGCTCGCGCGCGATGCCCTTGATCTCGATGGTGCCGTCGTTGATCTCGGAAACTTCCAGTTGGAACAGCTTGATGACGAATTGCGGGTCGGCGCGCGACAAAATAATTTCCGGGCCGTGCTGGCCGGTTTCCACCGCCTTGACAAAGCAGCGAATGCGCTCGCCAATCTGGTATTCCTCGGTGGGAACGCGCTCGCGATTGGGCAGCAGCGCTTCGTACTTGCCTAGGTCGATGGTCACATCGGAGCGTTCAAAACGGCGCACCACGCCACTCATGATATCGCCGACGCGGTCCTTGAACTCCGTGAAAATCAATTGCTTTTCCGCGCGGCGAATGTGCTGCATCAACGCCTGTTTGGCATATTGGGAAGCAATGCGGCCGAAGCCGGCAGGGGTCACTTCCACTTCCAATTCCTCGCCCAATTGCGCGTCCGGCTTGATGCGCCGGGCGTCGAAGACGGAGATTTGGTCGTGCTTGGAAGTGACGCGTTCGGAGACCTGGAGTTTGGCGAAAGCTTTGATGTCGCCGCTTTTGGTGTCGATGACGCAACGGAGTTCGCGGGCGGGGCCGACGGCTTTTTTGGCCGCCGACAACAAGGCTTCTTCGACGGCCTGAACCAGAATGTCACGGCTGATGCCCTTCTCGCGCTCCCAGAATTCCAAAACTGCTAAAAAATCAGCATTCATAACACGTTAACAGCGCCGCTCGACTCTCCGTCCCCGTTTGGGGAACAAAAAAGTCGGCAGAACCTAGCTCTCCGACTTCCGCGCCGGGACGACTCCCCGGCAAACAAACTGTACGTTGCACTCCATATATTACGCAGACGCCCCTGACCGTCAAGCTCCCATTTCCCGGCGTCAACGGCGGGTTCGAATCGGTTACTTAAAAGTTGCGTTCTTGAGGATGGGAAGCCACCGTCCTTCTTCAGCTCGACAAGCCAATGCCACCGATCTTGCGCCAGCCCAAATCCGCCGCCATTTTCTGGGCGGCATTGGTTTTATATGTCAGCGCGCTCGCCTTATCTGGCGCCGAGCTGCGTGCGCTGCCTGGTCACGTGCCGTCCGTCGTGTCCAAGTTGGCGCCGCTGCAGCGGATGGCTCCGACCAACCATCTCAGTTTGGCGGTGGCCTTGCCTTTGCGCGATCCCAGTGGGCTGACCAACTTCCTCCAGCAGCTTTACGATCCGTCGAGTCCGCAGTTCCGCCATTTTCTAACGCCGGTCCAGTTCACGGAAAGATTTGGACCCAGCTCGGAGGATTATGAGGGGGTTCTCCAATACGCCCGCGCCAACGGGTTTGTCGTCACCCACACGCACGCCAATCGGTTGCTCGTGAATGTCGATACCACCGTCGCTAACATCGAGAAAGCCTTTTCGCTGCATTTGAATCTTTATCAGCATCCCAACGAATCGCGCCATTTCTTCGCGCCCGACCGCAACCCGTCTCTTCCAAAAGATGTGCCCGCTCTGGAAATCTGCGGGTTGAACAATTACCCGACCCTTTGCGCCGCGGATGGAGCGGGCCTGGCTCCCCAGATTCCGGGCTATATCAAACCCAACGATTTTGTTGGAAATGATTATCGCGCGGCCTACGTTCCAGGCGTCACGGAGAACGGCGCCGGCCAAACCGTGGCGCTTATCGAATTCGACGGCTTCGATCCCAATGCGATCAATCAATATGCCGCGCTCATCGGAGTCTCGAATGTCCTTTTCACAAACATTCTGCTTGACGGCGCCACTGGGGCGTTCGGGACTGTGAACGGAGGGCCTGGGGAAGTCGCCGGAGACATCGAAATGGTCATGTCCATGGCGCCCGGTGCGCAGATTGTTTGCTACGAAGGAAGCTTTGCCAATCCTCAGAGTTTTTCAGCGCCATTTGTGGATGTCATGAACCAAATCGCGCTCGACAACACGGCGCGCCAAATCAGTTGTTCGTGGGGATACCGCGGCAATTCTTTGGTCAGCCCGGCGGCCGATGAAATCTTTCAAGAATTTGCCGCGCAAGGGCAATCGTTTTTCCAAGGGGCAGGCGATTGGGGCGCGGATTGGGCGTCCTATGCGAACCCGCCGCTACAGACCAATTGGACCTACTGGCCGGCGGATAATCCTTACGTCACTTCGGTCGGTGGCACGGAATTATCGACCACTGGGCCGGGCGGCGCGTGGGTCTCCGAAACGGTTTGGAATAATCGCACTGACTTGAGAGGGGGGTATGCCGGCACCGGTGGCGTAAGCCCAAACTACTCGATCCCAAGCTGGCAAAAATCAATCGATATGTCGGCAAATGGAGGCTCGGCGGGAATGCGCAATGTCCCGGATGTGGCCATGGTCGCGGATGGCATCGGTGTCGTTGAGACCATTCCTTCGTACCCCGGGCCTGTCAGTTTTTCTGAGGCCGGGACGAGTTTCGCGACCCCGCTGTGGGCGGCGTTCGTCGCCCTCGCGAATCAGAGGGGAGCGTCAAATAATCAGCCACCCCTTGGTTTCATCAACCCCACCATTTACCAACTCGCGAGCGGCCCCAACTATTCGTCCCTCTTTCACGATGTCACTCTGGGCGATAATACGAATCTCGTGAGCGGCAATCAATTCTACGCGCAACCGGGATACGATTTGTGCACGGGTTGGGGAAGCCCCATCGGCCAGAACTTGCTGGGCTTTCTGCTCCATCCGACGGAGCCATTTTCCATCCTGCCGGCAACCGGGTTTGATTCTGCGAATGGAGGCTCCGGCAATCCCTTCAACATCACCTCGCAAACTTATACCCTGACCAATAATGGCTCCGATCCTTTCACCTGGTCCCTCGCGAACACGTCGCCTTGGCTTTGCATTTCGCCCACCAATGGCGCCTTGATGGTGGGAGCATCCGCCAGTCTCACGGCCAGCTTGAGGGCGTCAACCGCCGGACTTCCGGCTGGCAACTATGACGCCGATGTCTGGTTTACAAACCTTGCCAGCGGGGTGGCGCAAAATCGTCATTTCACTTTGGAAGTGGCGCAACCTTTGATTAAAAACGGCGGGTTTGAAACCGCCGATCTTTCCGACTGGACCGCTAACGGCTACTGGAATCATTACCGCACTGGATCCGAAGCGGACATCGCTTCGCCTGGCGGGGCGCATTCCGGGGATTACGTCGGCATTTTTTACGGCACTTCGCAGAATCTTTATCAGCCCGAAACCTACCTTGACTTGTCGCAATCTGTCGCGACAGCGCCGGGTCAGCGTTACTTGCTTTCCCTGTGGTTGGGTGGCAACTCGGACATGCGAGCGCTGTGGAACGGCGCCACTATTTTTGAAGGGACTAATTTGGAATTTGGCTCTGGCGCTTATAATACCTATTCAAATTTAAAATTTGAAGTTGCCGCCGCCGGGACTGCTGCAACATTTGTCATCCATTTTGAAGGCAACTTTTCCATGCTCATGGACGACGTCAGCCTGATTCCCTTGCTCCCTCCGCGGCTGCAGGCGGTGGCGGCGTCCGATGGGTCGATTGGTTTCACATGGAACGCGATCAACGATTTGACGTACCAAATCCAATTCACCACCGATCTCGGTCAAACCAACTGGACAAATTTCGACGCGCCCGTCACCGCCACGGATGCGACGATGACGGTCTCTTATCCTATCGCATCGGACGCGCAACGTTTTTATCGCGTCGTCTTGCTGGTTCCCTGAGCTTGTTTTCCCGCTTGGACTGTAATTGCGCCAAGGATGGCCAAGGCATGACGCCGATCAGGATCACAACTCATGGAAGTGTGCCCCGTCCTCGTGGCGTTCAAGGATCCTCGACCAATTATATGTAATACCTATAACAGATAATTGGTCGTTCGCGGGAGAGGTTCTATGGCGTCGGGTGACGTTGAATCAAGATTCAGGTTGTAAGCTTTTGGAAAGGGAGCGGAATGCGGGAAAATTTAATGGAAAGAGGTCCCAGCTAATGCTGCGACGTGAGCATTCCGTTCTTCGGTTCACATGGCTGATGCCAAGGGATGCGATCTCCCAAAGGTGGCGATGTCAGTTCTTGACGCGGTAAAATCGGGTGGCGTTGGTGGCGGATTCGTCCGTTACGGAGATGAAGCCGTTGGTGGAGTCGTTGGTGGAAAGATCAAACCAGGGGCTGGTGGTGAGATTGGTCGCAAATTGGACAATATAATGCGCATTTGTGCCGGCGAGAAACGTGACATTGTTGGTTTGCTGATTGGGGTTTCCGACCGTTTGGATTCCAAAAATGATGCTGCCGCCCGGGACGGGCGGTGATAATGTGGCGACGGCGCTCGTGACTGCGCCGTAACGGTTGCTGATGAGAACGGAATAAGCAGCCGCGTCGGTCGCCGAAAAACTTGTCAAGCAGAGATTCGAGGCGCCGCTCCCGCTGATGTTGCCGCCATCCTGGAGGGGTTGGCCATGGCGGAGCCATTGGAACAGCAATGGCTGGCCTCCGACGGCGGTCACGGAAAAGCTCATTTGCGAACCTGTCAGGTCCACCAAGCCGGCCGGCTGCTGGGTGATGAACGGTGGATTTCCCACCCGGAAAACAGCGCCGGCTCCAAAGGACCCCCCAGCATAGGAAACTCCGTAAAAATTGCCGTCGCCGGCCAAGGTCAAAGGAGCATAAGAATCGGCTCCGTTGGTTCCGGAGAAGGTCATCACCGGCGCCAATGCGCCATTCGTAGAAAGGGAAAAAACGGCGCCGTAATTGTAACGCGTTGCCGCCTGAGACGAGGCACCGTCGCCCACGTCGGTGACGCCGTAAAGCTGGCCGTCCGATCCGGCGACGAGCGGAGATTGCGGGGCGAAGCCTTCCGGAGCGGCGAAAAACGGCAACGCCTCGAAGCTTCCTTGAGGCGTGATGCGATAGACGCCTCCGCCATTGATCGCATTGGTGACTTTTCCAAGGCTGGTCGTGCCATAAAAGCGGCCGTCTGGCCCTTTGACCAACCCCCCGGCAGGAGCGCCGCCATTGGTAAGGTTAAAGGATTGCAGCGAACTGAGTTGTCCCGTGCGGCTGACATCGAACACCGTGCCCGCCCCATTACTGCCCCCTCCCGCGGTCACGCCGAGGAATCCACCGGCGCCGTCGGCTACCAAGTCGCCGTCCGGGACGGAGCCGTTGGTGTAATTGAACTGGGCCAGGACGGTCAGCGCGCCATTGGCATCGATCTTGAAAATTACGCCGTTGGTGGATTTGCCTGGTGGAAGATTGGCGCCGCCGCTGGAGGCTGTGCCGTAGAAGGAGCCATCCGCATCAGGCAACAAAGTAGTTTCCGGTTGGGCGCCGTTCGTTATGTCAAAAGAATAGAGGCGCAGAATTGACCCATCCAGGCCGGCGCGAAAAACGACTCCATTGCTAGAGGCGCCTCCGGCGAAGGTTGTCCCATAAAGGGCCCCGTCCGCCCCGAAGGTGAGTCCGGCGGCTGGGCCGGAGCCATTCGCGCCATTGAAGGAAGCCAGCGAGTGGAAGCCGCCGTCCGTGGTTACTTTGAAAATGGAGCCGCAATCGCATTGGGCGCCGCCTTGGAAAGTAGTCCCATAAAGGGCGCCATCGGCGCCAAGCGTCAGGCCTCCGATCGGGCCCACTCCGTTGGTGTTGGCGAATGAGGCCAGCAAATTGAGCGCTCCATCCGGCGTGACTCGATAGATCGTTCCGTTCCCCGCGCCTCCCATGGCCGTAAAAGGCGCCGTCCGGACCCAGGCAAAGTCCGCCGGTGGGGGAAACACCGTTCGTTATACCAAATGCGGCAATAGTTGACAGATTTCCGTTGGTGTCGATGCGCTCAATGGCTCCATTGGAGTGGCGATTGCCGCCGAGGATGGGAAAGTAAAACGCGCCATCGGAACCCAAGAGCAGCGGCGCATCTGAAACCGCGCCGTTGGTGATATCGAAGGATCTGATATTGCGCAATCCTCCATTTGTCGCGACACGAAAAACACATCCATCAGACCATAACGGGCGACCGTAATTATTATTGTTGCCATAATTCGTGCCCCAGTGGCCAGCAGTACCGTAGAAATACCCATCCGATCCGGCTGTCAGGCCCGAGGTTGGATTGCCTCCATTAGTTTTGTTAAACGAGCCTAGCGCCGTAATGTCGCCATTCGTGGTCGCTGCGTACACGACTCCCAAACCGTTGCTTCCGCCTTGAATTGTTGTGCCGTATAACCGGCGATCGGGACCCCAGGTCAGAGCGCCATGAGGGCAGGATCCGTTGGTGAACGCGAATAACCCTAGAGCCTGTACTTAACTTTTTGCAAAATTAGTCTGTACAATGTATGTACATCCCGGCAATAGGCTGGGGATGAATCAAGAGCGAACGAGTTATCCGAGCGATGTCAGTGACGAAGAATGGAGTTTTTGCGTCCCTTATTTGA
>DASZMX010000008.1:0-1566 GCA_035551475.1 Verrucomicrobiia bacterium | reverse complement strand
GCAGCGCAAGAATCGCATCGACGGCGCGGCGCGGTTTGTTGGTCGCGATATCCACCGCCACTCCTTCCGCCCGGCAGCGTTCCAGCAAGAGCCGTCCGCCCGGATAGACGTGGGTTTTTTTAAAGCCGATGATGTCATAATGCGCGCGATAGCCTTGCGCCAGTTTTTGCAGATCGCCTTCCGGCAACTCGGGAAAAGCCCGCGCGCACATGATCTTGATCGGCGGGCCGACCCGCAGCTTGGTGAGATCGAGGTCGTGGCCCGGCAAGGTTTCCCGCGCGGCCACGGTCACGCTTTCCCGAATGCCCTCCTGCGAGTCAATCAGGCATCCATCCAGGTCCAAAATCAGCGTGCGCAACGGAAAAGGCAGGTTCACGAGGAAAGAAAAGAGCGGAAATCCCGGCGCGAGGCAATCCCTTAAACGGACGCTGGAGCCGGCGGGGAATCGCGCCTCGTGGCGGCCGGAATAAGTAGCTTGCAATCTGGGGATTTTTGGATATGTTCCACGCTCCGCGCGAGCCACCACTGGCGCGAGTTTCAAGAACAAGAATTTTATGGCATCAGCGAACGACTTACGCAAAGGCATGGCGATCAATTATAACGGCGACGTTTCCGTTGTGCTTGACACCCAGCATCGCACTCCCGGCAACCTCCGCGCCTTCGTCCAGGCCAGCCTGCGCAGCATTCGCACCGGCAAAACCTCGGACGTCCGTTTCAGCTCCACGGAAAAAATCGAGGTCATCCCGATGACCACGCGCAAGATGGAGTTCAGCTACAAGGATGGCGAAGATTTCATTTTCTCCGATCCCGAAACCTACGAGACGACCACCCTGACGCCCGAGATCGTGGGCGACGCCAAGAATTTTCTCGTGGAAAACGGCACCGTGACGGTCACCACCGTGGATGAAAAGCCGGTTTCCATCGAGCTGCCCTCCAGCGTTATTCTCACCGTCAAAGACGCGCCGGACGGCATTCGGGGTGATTCCTCGAACAACGTCCAGAAACCGATTGTGCTGGAAACCGGCATTACGGTGCAGGCGCCGTTGTTCATCAAGACCGGCGAGAAAATCAAAGTGGACACTCGCACCAGCAAGTACATGGAACGGGCGTAAGTCCGGCTCATGGCCTCGCCCGACACCATTGGCCTGATTGCGGGGAATCGTTCGCTGCCGCTCCTCTTCGCCCGGGAGGCCCGCGCCCAAGGTGTCAAGCGTTTGGTGTGCGTCGGCTTCGAGAACGAAACCGATCCGGCGCTGGCCGCGCTGGTGGATGAAATGGCCTGGGTCAAAGTCGGCCAGCTTTCCAAGATGATCGCCGCCTTGCGCGACCGCGGCGTCCGCCAATGTGTCATGCTGGGGCAAATCGCTCCGCGCAACCTTTTTGATGTCCGCCCTGATTTGCGCGCGCTTTCCGTCCTGCTAAAGCTGAAAACCAAGAACGCGCATTCCATTTTTGGCGCCATTGCCGAGGAATTGCACAAGGACGGCGTGGAATTGATTGAGCCGCTGCCGTGGCTGCAGGCGTTGATGCCCGCCGCCGGATTTTCGCTTGGCCCAAAGCCCAAGG
>DASZMX010000007.1:0-52042 GCA_035551475.1 Verrucomicrobiia bacterium | reverse complement strand
CCAATGCACAGCAGGGGAAGTGGTGCGATCTTTTGCTTTGGATGTGTCGGTGGATCGCGGGCAGATTTTGGGTGTCAGCAATTTTTTCACGGGGCTCAGCACGGCTGCGGCGCAAGGGTATGGGATTTTTCCGGCGTCTTTTCGCGATCGTGTGACGGTGTCCTCGGGAACCAGCGCAGCGTGGGACGCGGCGGGTTATAGCCCAGTGGCGGTGACGGCGGATGCGCCGGGCGGAACCTTGCCGGGATTGGGAACTTCCGGGGTCACATTGGAATTTGGAGCGCTTTGGGATCCTGCGATCGCGGCGGCGGCGCCGCCGGCCAGCGGCGCGCTATGCTCGCTGCAATTGAGCCAGCCGGCCAACCTCACCCTGACGACCAATTCCGCCCGGGGCGGCATTGTGGCATCGCCTCCGGATTTCCTGGCGGCGGCGGTTTTCCACGGGGCCTTGGTGGGGCCGGCCATTCTCGGCGTGGCGTGGAGCAATGGCAACGTGGTGGTGCAATTTCAGGACGGCGAACTGCAATCGGCCACCAACCTCGCGGGGCCCTGGGCCGGGACCGGAAATAGCGCCGGAAGCTTCAGCGAAGCGCCCGGAGCGGCGGCGGCGAAATTTTATCGTGTCAATCATACTCAATAAAATGCGGCTGGCTGGAATGCTGTTGACTGCCGTTCTGGGCGGCGCGCTGACGGCGCGCGCGGACATCGCGACGGGCCTGGTGGCGTATTATAATTTCGAGGGAATGGCGGGGTTGGCGGGGGAAACGGTGGCGGACCAAAGCGGCCACGGGCATGACGGAGTGTGCCGCCAGGATCAAAACACGTTGCGCGCCCCGACGATTGTGCCCGGCCCGAGCGGACTGGGCAGTGCGCTGAGTTTTGATGGCAATTTCTACGTGCAGATTCCGAATGCGGCGGATTTCAACGTCACCGGCAGCGTCACCGTGGCGGCGTGGGTGGCGGTGGACGCGCTGAATCAGGATTGGGAGACGGTGTTTTGCCGCGGCGATTGGTCGTGGCGCTTGCATCGGAACAGCGCGACCGATTTTATTTCGTTTCACATGAACGGCCTGACGGGCGGATACGGCGCGGATGGCGGCACGACCGATATCCGCGCGCCGAAACGGTGGCTGCATCTCGTGGGAACCTACCAGAATGGCGGCGGCGCCGCGCTTTACATTAATGGCGTGTTGGAAGCGACCAACTCGGCGGTGAGCGGGTTGATCAACACGGTGGGCAGCGATCCGGTGACGATTGGGGCGCAGATCGACAGCGGCACGTTGCGCCGGCAATGGGTGGGCCAGATTGACGAAGTGCGTTTTTACAATCGCGCGCTCACCCCGGCGGATGTGACCCAGCTTTATCATTTCGCCTCGGGCAGCTTCAACAACACCCCAACGGTCACGGCCACCGGCGACCTGGATCTGGACGCGCCCACGAATATTCCGTTGACCGCGGTGGTAAGTGACGATGGCAACCCGCTCCCGTCCAATACCTCCAATCCCGATCCGAATGATCCGAACAAGTTGCGGTGGGGCTGGACGGCACTTTCGCAGCCCGCGGCCAGCGCGGGGATCACATGGAGCGGCGCCACCAATGGCGAGGCCTTCACGTACGCGGGCTCTCCCAATGCGCCCTGGACGCTGTTCACAAATAGTCCCACGGCCGGTTTTGATGTCCCGGGCAAGTATGTCCTGAAATTCACGGCGACGGACGGGCAATATTCCAGCAGCCGCACCATCGTGGTGCGCGTGCGGACGCGCAACGATTATCACGCCCTGGGCTATGCGTATCTTTCGCCTTTGCCGGGCGCGGAATATGCCTCGCCGCAGAAGAATCTCATTCTGATGCGCCTGAATCCTCTGGCAGCCACGGCCATCACCAATCTTTCCAGTTGCATTCATGTCACCGGCGCGGTGAGCGGAGCGCACAGCGGCCAGACAAAAATCGCGAGCGACCACCGGACGGTGATGTTTCAAATGACGGGGGTATTTGCGCTGGGCGAAGTGGTGACGGTGGCGTTGTCCCCCGGCATTCCGCCGACGGCGGGCGGCCCGCTGGCGCCTTATCAATATCAATATGTCGTGGCGGGCCATTGGGCCGACAGCGCCCCCAAATATGCGGAGGCGATTGTGGCGCCGATGAAGGCGCAAGTCCCCTCCCCGCCGGCTCCGCTCGCGCAGCCCGTGAACGCCTCCATCGGGGTGGCGGGCATCATGCCTAACGGCGTTTCGGTGCCGAGCGATTTTCCGTGGATTAGCATCACCACCAGCAACAATCCGGACCCGAATCCCATCTTCATCGACAATCGCGGCGGGGGCGGCGACCCCTTCAATGTCATTTTTGATAACAGCGGCGCGCCCATCTGGTACTGCAAATATCCCGATGAACGCCGCGACATGAAAGTGCAGCCCAACGGTTTGCTGACCATGCTGGCGCGCGATAATGGCAACCATTACAATAGTTTTGACACCAATTATCAGCTCGTGACCAATTATTGGGCGGCCAACGGGTTCAGCGTGGACGAACATGAATTCCAGATGCGGCCGGACGGGTCTTACTTCGTCCTGGTCATCACCACCGGCAATGTCGATATGAGCCGTTACGTGGCGGGCGGCAACCCCAACGCGGCCGTGACGGAGTGCGCCCTGCAGGAATTCACGCCGCAGCATGAGTTGATCATGGAATGGCGCGCCTGGGAGCATTTCGACATCCTGGACCAGCAGGCTTTCATCGATTTGACCGCGAACAGTCTGGATTTCCCGCACATGAACGCGATCGACGTGGACACCGACGGAAACATTTTGCTTTCCTCGCGCAGCACGAGCGAAGTCACCAAAATCAACCGCGACACGGGCGAAATCATCTGGCGGCTGGGCGGCGCCCGCAATCAATTCACATACGTCAATGATCCCCTCCAGGGCACGCGCAACCAGCATGCGTTGCGAATGGTGTCGACCAACGATTACATCATGTTTGACAATGGCGACCTGCACAGTCCCGCCATGTCGCGCGGGGTGGAGTATGTGCTTGACACCAACAAGATGACGGCGACGCTGGTGTGGCAGTATCCGTCCACGCCCACGCCGAGCATGTATTCGTTCTACATGGGCGACGCGCAACGGCTGACCAACGGCAACACGGTGATCGATTGGGCGGTTGGCGGCTTGCCCAAGCTGACAGAAGTGCGCCCGGATGGGACGAAGGCTTTCGAGATGAATTGGGTGGGCGGTTGGGAGGCGTACCGGACCTGGCGCTGCGCCTGGCACGGTTCCGCGACGCAGCCGTACCTTCTGGTGGAATCTTATCCGGATAACATCAGCCTGATTTATAACCAATTCGGCGACACCAATGTCGCGTTCTACAAAATTTACGGCGGCACGACTTCCCACTCCACCAATCTCCTGGCGACGTCCGGCGCGACGCTCAAGCGTCTAACGGCGCTGCAAAACGGCGCGACTTATTATTTTCGCGTGACCGCAGTGAACCGGCAGGGCGTGGAAGGGCCGCCCTCGAATGAACAGACCGCCACGGTTAACATCATCAAACCAGGGCAGGCGATGTTGCAAAATGGCGATTTTTCGCAGGGGAAAACGTCGTGGGCTTGGACAGTCGCTGGCGGGGCCAGCGCGACTTGGGCCATTGAAAGCGGCGCCAGCCACGTCTATATCACCAACGGCTCCTCCGCCGCCGCCAACATTCAACTCAAGCAAACCGGCAAAGCCCTGATCCAGGGCAAGACTTATGTCCTGCAATTTGACGGCTGGGCCACGGGCACGCGCTACATCGAGGCGAAAGTGGCGCAAGACGCTTCGCCCAACCAGTTTTATGGCGGGACCACCACCGCGTTCCTCACGCCCGCGCATAATCATTTCCGCTACGTTTTTACCATGGCCGCCACGTCCGATTTTAACGCGAGCATTTTCTTCAACCTGGGCGGCTCGACCGCGGGCGTTTTTCTTGACAATGTCTCGCTTTATTATTGCGCTCCCGGGGACTTAAATGAAGACGGCCAGGTGGATTTGCTGGACCTCAAGACATTGACGCAGGACTGGTTAAAGCAACAAAACGGGTTGAGCACGGACCTTGATGGAAATGGCAAGGTCGATTTTAACGATTTTGGGATTCTCGGCGAAAATTGGTGAGAGAATCTGGCGAAACGCGCGGCGATTTAATCCAGCTCGAAACTTCCGAATATGAAAACGACCTCTCTCCTCTTCACCGGCATTTTGTCTCTCGCGGGCCTGGCGCCGCATGGCGCCCAAGCCGCCTTGCCGGCCGATTTTCCAGGAATGACCGTCACAACCTATGATTCCAACGCGGTGGCGCCGGGAAATGTTTTTATCACCGTCACGGAGACCTCTTCCGCCGTGGGATATTATTCCATGATTTTGCAAAACGACGGGACGCCCATCTGGTATCAGAAGGGGTCGTTGCCGCAGGCGGATTTAAAAGTTTTGGCCGACGGCGACATTCACAATAGTCAATACTATCACAACTTGTCGTGGACGGGCGGCGGGGATGTCTATCACCAGATCATGGACGAGAATTTCAATCTCCTGGAAACCATCTCCACCGGCAATGGTTACCTGCCGGAAGTCCACGACATCGAGGTCTTGCCCAATGGCAATGTCCTGGCCTTGAGCTATTATCAAACGCGCATGGATTTGAGCCGCTTGGTGACAGGCGGCTATCCGAACGCGCTCGTCTCGGGCGCGGTCGTGCAGGAGTTGAACGAGCAGCGCAACGTGGTCTGGCAGTGGCGCTCCTGGGACCATTACACATTCCAGGATTTTTATGGGCCGGTGTTAAACACGTTCACCGCCGACCTCAATCAGGTGGTGGATGCTTTTCACCTTAACGCGTTCACCATGGACAATGATGGCAACCTGCTCATCTCCGCCTTCACCGCGGATGTGGAAAAAATCAACCGGCAGACGGGCGCAGTCATGTGGCGCCTGGGTGGCTGGGCCAACCAGTTTACGTTTGTGGGGGAAGACCCGCAGGTGGCGGCGACGCATTTTTGGGGTCATAACCTGAACCGCCTGACCAATGGCGATATCCTGATCTTCTGCAATGGCGACCAACTCGGGACGCGTTCTTCCAAGGTTTACGAATATAAGCTGGATGAGGTCAACAAGATTGCCACGCTCGTCTGGAGTTACACGCCTGCCACGCCCATTTACACGTGGCACACCGGCAGCGCCCAGCGTCTGCCCAACGGCAACACCTTCATCGGGTGGGGCGGCGGCGCGAACACGCCCGGCTCGACCAACGCGCAAGTGCCCGCTTGCACGGAGGTGACGCCTTCCGGCCGGGTGGTTTACGAACTGAAATTTAACGACCGCCTCGTGGCCAGCTATCGCGCCGTGCGGTTTGTCTATCCGCCGGAAACGCAATCTGACCAGGCGCGCCTGACGGAAATTGCCACGGGCAACACCTACACATGCGGCGACACCGGCGTGACGTTGCAGGTCAATGGCGGCGGGGGCGGCTACAACGCTGTGTCGGTCACCCGGGATCCGTATTCGCCCGTTTATCCCTTGTTCAATGGCAAGCCGCCCGTGATTTTGCCCGTGCGGGTGCAGATCGGCGAGACGGCGATTTCCAGCCTCGATGCGACCGTGACTTTCGACACTGCCAGTTTCAACCTGACCAATCCTGCCAATGTGACGATCTATTATCGTCCGACCGTCGGCGCCGGCCTGTTCTTGCCCCAAACGACCAGTTACAGCTCCATCGACGGGACGCTCAGCGCCAGCCTGACCTTAAATGCGCAAGCCAACCAATTGGGCGAATTTACCTTCGGCTATCCGGACATCGCTGAGATTCCTTTGCCGCCCATTTTGAATGCCGTGGTGACGTATCCGGGCGTCCAGCCCTTGGAAGTCATCGCGCCCTTGAAGGCCGCTCCCAACGAGGCGGATGTTGTCAATCAAACACTTCCGATCTGGCTGTCGTGGTCGCCCGCCGGGTTTGCCGCCTATTACGAACTGCAAGTGTCCACCACGCCGGATTTCGCCAGTCCCGTGGTCGATATGCCCTATCAGACCGACGCCGAATATGTCTGGAGCAACGCCGCCCCGGCGACGCTTTATTATTGGCGGGTCGGCACGGTGAACGACGGCGGCCAGGGGGATTGGGCCACCAACACATTCCAGACCGCGGCGCCCTTTCTGCAAATTACCGCGCCCAATGGGGGCGAAGCCTGGCGCCGGGGCGTTTCACATTTCGTACAATGGAAAGGCGACGTCAGCGACAACATCATCATTGGCCTTTACAAGGCCGGCGTATTTCTCGGCAACATCATCAGCAACTCTCCAAATGCCGCCGCCTATAAATGGACCATCTCAGGCAGCCGCGCCGCAGGCAGCGATTATTCGCTCAAAATCAGCAGCGCGAAAAACCCCGCGGTTTTCACCGCGAGCAGTGCGCCCTTCAGCATTGTTGATCTGCCGGCGATTAACTCCACCTCCGTTGTGCCGCATGTCAACGGCAGCGTCGATTTCGCGATCACGGCCAACGGCGCTCCGACCGCCACGATTTTGTCCTCAACCGATTTGACGAATTGGCAAACGCTGGTCCAGGTTCCCGTGACCAACGGTGTCTCGGGCTTCACTGACACCCCGGGCGAGGCGCGTTTTTACCGGGTGATCGTGCCCTAAGCGGCGGAGGACTTCACCCGGAGTCGCGCGCGGAAATTTTGTGGCGTGGCGACCGTCGAAGACCACTCGATAAGGTTCGCGCGGAAGCGCGGCTTTCGAGAAATACGGCTCCTCTGCCATCGTTAAACAGGCTTCGCGGCGCTGACCAAAAGAAGGTTTAAAAAATAACACCCCATCAGGAATGCGCCCTGGGCCATGACCAATAAAGTGTTATACCTATGACAGATAATCGGTCATCGATCGAACGGGTGGCGGATGTTGTTTCGCGAGAAGCAGTGTGGAAATTCGCGTCGGATTTTTGGCGCCGATCAAGGTTGACTCCCCAAGTCGGGTTGCAATCATGGCGTCGATGGCTAAGCAGAAAATTCTCATCGTGGACGATGAACCGGACATTTTGGAAATGGTCGGGGTCAATCTTAAGTCCGCAGGATACGAGGTGGTGACGGCGGCCGATGGAGCCGATGCGCTGCGCAAGGCCCATAGCCAGGCGCCTCATCTCATCGTGCTCGATGTGCTGCTGCCGGAGTCGGACGGCTTGGAGGTGTGCAAAGGCTTGCGCCGCGATGCGAAGACGGCGGGCATTCCCATTATCATGTTGACGGCGAAGGCCTCGGAGGTGGATCGGGTGGTGGGCTTGGAGCTGGGCGCGGATGATTACATGACGAAGCCGTTCAGTCCGCGCGAATTGGTCTTGCGGATAAAAAAATTGCTGACGCGCCACGCGCCTCCGACGGCCGGGGAGCGAATGCAGTGCGGCGATTTGGTGATCGATCTGCCCCGCCATAGCGTGACGTTTCGCGGCAAGGATTTGGATCTCACGGTCACGGAATTCAAACTTGTGGCGCTGCTGGCGGAGCGCAAGGGCCGGGTGCAATCCCGCGAACAATTGCTCAAGGATGTCTGGGGTTATAATAGCGTCATCGACACCCGCACCGTGGACACCCACATGCGGCGCTTGCGCGACAAACTCGGCGCGGCGGCCAGCTACCTGGATACCGTGCGCGGCGTGGGCTACCGCTTTAAGGAAGAGTGACGTCCCCCGCGAAAATCCTCGCCGCGATGGCGGGCGCGCTTCTCGCCGGATTTGCCGCGCGCGCCGATCAGGAGATTTTCGCCGATAATTTTCAAAATGGCTGGTTCGTCCAACCTTGGGCCGCCACGGCGCTCACGAATTCGCCGTTGTCCCCGAACGACGGCGCGCTGGTGATGGCTGTAAACTGCGGACCGTTCGAGGCATTGGATTTGCGCGCGCCAGCTTTCGACGCGTCGCCTTACGCCAATTTAATTTTTTGGCTGCACGGCGGCGCGGCGGGAGGCCAGTCTCTGTCGGTGCAGGCGCTGCTCAATGGCATTCCGCAGGCGGCGTTTCCGCTGCCGGAACTGCTGCCCAATGTCTGGACGAACTTTGTCATTCCGCTGGCGGCGCTGGGAGCGAGCAATTCTCCTGCGTTGAATGGCTTTTACATTTACAATTTCAACGATGCCGCGGCGCCCACATTCTTTGTGGCTGATGTCTCCCTGCAAGCGCGCCCCGGCGTCGTGCGGCCCAGCTTCGTGGCGGGCGCATCGCGATCCGATGGGCAAGTTGGGTTCTCTCTGGCTGGCGCGCCGGGCCAGAAATTCGTTCTGCAAACCTCGACCAATCTCGCGAATTGGCAGCCGGTCTCGACAAATACGTTTGGCTCCGCGCCCTTTCCCTTTGTGGTGGCGCCATCTTCGCCGCGCCAATTTTATCGCGCCACGACCGCGCCCTAGCCTTTTGCATAGTTGACGCCCCGCCGGATTCTGAGAAGTATTCCGCCATGACCACCACCTCTCGCTCATGGACGGCCTTGTTTCTGGGAATTTCCCTCGGCTCCCTGCCGGCGGCAAATTGGAGCCAGTATCGCGGGCCGAATTCTGATGGCTCGTCCCCGGAAAAAATTCGCACCAATTGGGCGGCCGCGGCGTTGCAGCCGGTCTGGAAAACGCCGATGCCCAACGGCTTTAGCGCGATTACTTTTGGCGGCGGGGAAGTTTTCACGTTGGTTACAGCGGAGGTCGATGGCGCCGAGCAGGAGGTGTGTGAAGCGTTGGATGCCGCGACCGGGAAACAGCTTTGGACGGCGCCGCTGGGCATCGCCAAATACGACGGCGGCGGCGGCGCCGGCGCGCCGGGCAACAACGGCGGCGATGGGCCGCGTTCCACGCCCTCGTACGATGACGGCAAAGTTTACGTCTATTCCGCGCGCATGGTTCTAAAATGTTTCGACGCCAAATCCGGCCGGCAAATTTGGGCGTGCGACCTGATTAAGGAACACGCGGGGCGGAACATTCATTGGGAAAGCGCGGCCTCGCCTTTGGTCGAAGGGGAGCTGGTGTATGTGGCGGGCGGCGGGATCGGCGAGGCGTTGCTGGCGTTCGACAAAAAGGACGGCCACGTGGTTTGGAAAGGCCAGGACGACGGGATGACCCAATCCACGCCCACCGCGGCAACCATCCTCGGCCAGCGCCAGATCATCTTCTTTACACAAACCGGGCTGGTGGCGGTGGAGCCCCGGACCGGCGCGGTTCTCTGGCGGTATCCCTTTCCGTATCGCACCTCCAGCGCCATTTCGCCGGTGGTTTCCGGCGACATCGTGTATTGCGCCAATGCCTATGGCGTGGGTTCGAGCGCCTGCCGCATTGCACGCAAAGACGGCCAATTCACCGCCGAAAAACTCTGGATGAACAGCGGCGACAAGGCCGGCAACCATTGGAGCACGCCCGTGTGCCGGGACGGTTTTCTTTATGGTATATTTGACAAGGCGAAGTTCGGCAGCGCCCCGCTGGAATGCGTGGAGCTGGCCACCGGCCATGTGCGCTGGACGCAGCCGGGCTTTGGCCCCGGCGGCTGCACGCTGGTGAATGGCTCCATCCTCGTCTTGACGGACGCGGGCGATCTCGTCCTGATCAAAGCCACTCCCGAAGCCTACACCGAGATTTCGCGGACTCACGTCCTGGCGGGCAAATGCTGGAACGTCCCCACGATCAGCGAGGGCCGCATCTACGCCCGCAGCACGCGCGAAGGCGTCAGCCTCGACGCCGCGCCTTAGCGGCGCTTCCGCCGCAAAAATTGGCAATCGATTGGCAATTTCGGTGGAGAGCAAAAGCCTCCGCTCGACCGATGATGGCAACGTGCGCTGCCCGTCAGCCATCCTGTGAACGCCACGCTGCCAGATTCCAACGTGCGCCCGCCCGATTGGCGGGATTTCCGCGACCATATCGCGACGGCGGACGCGGCGGGGCGGCGCCGCTGGCTGTATCCGCGCCAACCCAAGGGCCGTTTCTATGAGCGGCGCAAAGCCGTGAGCTGGGTCCTGCTCGCGGCGCTCTTTGCCGGGCCCTTCATCAAAATCAACGGCAACCCGCTCCTGATGATCAATCTCGTCACGCGGCGTTTCTCTGTGCTGGGGCACATTTTCTGGCCGCAAGACATGGCGTTGGTCGCCATCGCGCTCCTCCTGTATTTCACGAGCATCATGATTTTCACGGCCGCATATGGCCGCCTGTGGTGCGGTTGGGTCTGTCCGCAAACGCTTCTCATGGAAATGGTTTTTCGGCGGATTGAATATGGCATCGAGGGCGATGGCCGCGCGCAACGTGCATTGGCGCAAGGCCCCTGGAACGCCCGCAAAATCCGCCTGCGCATTTTCAAGCACACCGCCTTTTTTGCGCTTTCTTTCGTCATCAGCAATCTGCTGCTGAGTTATATTATTGGCATTGATCAGTTGACAGTGATCGTCACCGATCCGCCCGCGCGCCATCTGGAGGGGCTCGGCTTTATGCTGGCCTTCACGGGTTTATTCTATGCGATCTTCGCTCGTTTTCGCGAGCAGGCGTGCACCTTCATCTGCCCCTATGGCCGCCTGCAATCCACCGTGCTGGACGAAAACACCATCGTGGTCGCATACGATTACAAACGCGGCGAGAAACGCGCTCCCGTTTCCGCCCGCGCCGTCGGAGGCGCCGGGGATTGCGTCGATTGCAAACTTTGCGTGGCGGTCTGCCCCACGGGCATCGATATTCGCGACGGCATCCAAATGGAATGCGTCAATTGCACCGCGTGCATGGACGCTTGCGACAGCGTCATGTCGCGCCGGAGCCGTCCGGCGGGTTTGATTCGTTACGCCTCCTTGAACGCCATCGAAAAAGGCCAGAAATTTCGGCTTACTCCCCGCATGTTGGGTTATGCGGGGCTGCTCCTCACGCTGGCCAGCCTGCTGGTGTTCCTCGTCTTGACGCGTCCGGACGTGGAAGCCACGCTGCTGCGCGCGCCCGGCTCGCTCTTCCAGACCTTGCCGGGCGGGCGGCTGGAGAACCTCTACACGCTGCAGTTGGTCAATAAAACGTCCCGTCCCATTCCCGTGCAGCTCAAACTCGAGGACGTGCCTGGAAAATTAACCCTCATGGGCCGCGCCCATCTTGTGGTGCCCAAAGAGGAGCTGGCTGAAACATCCGTGCTGATCGAGCTGGCGCCGGAATTGGTCTCCCACGGTCAAAAACAATTTCACATTGGCGTGTATGCTGATGGCCGCCGTCTGCAAACCGTCCGCGCCTCCTTTCTCGGGCCGCGCGATTAACCCCATATATTTATGCTGAAAAATCAGTTCGCTGGAAATCCTTGGCCCGCCGGCCTCTTTTTATTTTTCGTCGTATTCGTGGTCTATATTGTGGGCTTCGTTATTTTTGCCTCGCGCCAGCACATGGAGTTGGTGCGCGCGGACTATTACGATCAGGAAATCCGTTTTCAACAGCAGATCGACCGCGAGCGGCGCACCGCTCCCATCATGGCGCACGCCGCCATTGATTACGACCGGGCGCGCCAATCGATCACCGTCAGTCTTCCCTCTGTCAAGACCAACGATTTGGCGGGCGAAATTTCGCTTTATCGTCCCTCCGATTCCGAGCTGGATCGCGACGTCGCGCTGGCGCTGGACGCCGCCGGACGGCAAGCCATCGACTCCCGCGCTTTGCGCGCCGGGCTCTGGCGCGTGCGGGTTGCCTGGAAAGCCGGCGGCCAGGATTATTTTTTCGAGAAGCCCATCATTATCCGCTCGTGAACCTGGGCGCGGCATTTCTGCTCGGCCTCGCGGGCAGCCTGCACTGCGCCGTCATGTGCGGCCCCTTGGTTCTCGCGCTGTGCGCCGCCCGGCGCGGGCGGTCGCGTCCGATCCTGGACGGCTTGTCGTACCACGGCGGACGGATTGCGCTCTACGGATTGCTGGGGGCCATTTGTGGTTTGTTGGGAGCGGCGCTGGCGTGGGCGGGGCTGCAACGCTGGCTGTCCATTGCCGCCGGCGCGGCTATTTTGGCGGCGGCGCTGGGCTCCTTTCGCGGCGGCCTCGCGCGCGTGGCTCCCCAATTTGTCGCCTGGTTAAAAATCCAATTCGGCCGCTGGCTGCGCCGGGAATCTTCCGCTTCCGTGGCGCTGCTGGGCGCGATCAATGGCCTGCTGCCGTGCGGTTTGGTGTATGTGGCGTGCGCCGCCGCGGCCGCGGGCGGCAGCGTGGGGCAGGGGACGGCCACGATGCTGGCCTTTGGCCTGGGAACAGCGCCCATGATGTTGTCAATTACATTAGGCGGCGGGCATTTCGCGCCGTTCTTTGCCCGGCGCGCGCGCGGCGTGGTTCTCGCCTGTTCCGTGGCGGCGGGCATTCTTTTAATTCTCCGCGGCTTGGCCGCCACGTCGCCCGGCGCCTGCCCGGCGTGCCACCGGGTTGAGATTGTCGCGCCAAGAATAGGCCAACGATTGCCAATTTACGTGGAGCGGATTGGCTCCGCTCCGCCGATAGTAAGGGCGTCCTGAGAAGCGGTGGCTTCTCCCGCAAATCGAAGCGCGGCGCGGTGGAAAAGAATTTTTACGATTTGCAAGGGGGTGGCACAACCAGCTCTTACCTAAGCTCGATCCGCCTGAGCTCGCTGGGAAGCAGGACAACGACCAGGGCGTGCTTCGGCACGCCCTGTTTGCTTTTCAACGCTCCTTCCCGACAACCAAAATATGTCCAAGGAATGGCAACCGATGTGTGGCCCGTTGGCGGTTTTTTGCCGAAACTCAACTCGCAATGACAAATACACTTGCGCAATTTAAATCGGTCGTGGTGGCCAATCTGCTTGGCGCCAGCCAATTGTTCGACAAACTGGCCTCGGAAGATCTGTATAAGATCGCCGAGTTCACCAGCCAAAAATCGCTCGAGAAGGGCGAGTATTTGTTTCGCGAAGGCGATCTGCCCTCCGGGATGTTTATCATGCAAACCGGCGGGATCAACATTCACCGCGTCAACGAGGCCGGCAAACAACACGTCGTGCGCGTCTGGCGCCCGGGCGAATCCTTCGGCGAAGGCTTTCTCGCCTCCGCCGCCCCCAGCGCGGTGGACGCCCGCGCCATTGAGCGTTCGCAAGTTCTTGTCATTCAGAAAAACGAATTCCTGGCCTTCCTCCGCCGCCGCCCGGATGTGCTCTTTCGCGTTTTCACCTCCCTCAACGCCTACGCCAATTTGCTTCTGGACGAAGTCGAAGACCTCGCCCTGACCGATGTCGAAACCCGCGTCGGCCGCTGGCTGGTGCGGCGCTGCCCGGACCCCGCCAGCTCCGACCCCGCGCGCATTCGCCTGCAAACGACCAAGCGCCTGCTCGCCGCCGAACTCGGCACCGTGAGCGAAACTCTTTCCCGCACCCTGGCCAAGTTCCGCGATCAGGACCTCATCGTGATCAATGGCAAAAGCGTCACCGTGCTGTGCCCGGAGCGCCTGTCGCGTTTCCTCCGCACCCCGCCCGCCGAAGAAGAATTCACCGGCGCTCTGGCCTGTCAAGCGTAGGACCCTTTAAGCTGAGCCGGGACGATTCGACGAATCCCCCACCTCCCCACGTGGAGTCGTTCCGGCGAAGCTACGGTCAACTTCCCTCTTTCCACTTTCCGCCACCGCCCTTACGTTGGCGGAGCGTGAGTGATTTGCTCGTTGGTTTATTAGGCGCGATGCTGGCCACCAATGCCCCGGCGGCGGTCAGCAATTTGGTCGCGGACACCACCGGCCTGTCCGTGTCCGTCGCCGCGTCGAATGATCCGGTCACGCGCGAATACGAAAACCTCCTGACGCTCGACAACGATGCCATGACGGACATCGAGAAGTGGTCGGACCAATCGGGGCAGGTCATCAACGGCGGCATTCTTCCCTCCACGCTCACGCTCGATCAACGCATTCAAGCGCGCCTGAAAACGGTGCGCGAAGCCTACGAAAATTTTTTGCAGCATCATCCGGAGCACGCCAAGGCGCGTCTGGCGTACGGCAGTTTCTTGAACGAAACCCGCGACGAGGAAGGCGCGGTCGCGCAATGGGAAAAAGCGCGGGCGCTGGACCCTTCCAATCCCGCGGCCTGGAATAACCTGGCCAATTATTATGGCCATCGCGGCCCCACCACGAACGCCTTTATTTGTTACGCCAAAGCCATCGAGCTTAACCCCCGCGAGTCGGTTTATTATCATAACTTCGCCGTGACCGTTTACCTCTTCCGCAAGGATGCGGAGGATTTCTACCACCTGTCCGAGCCCCAGGTGTTTGAGAAGGCTTTGACCCTTTATCGCGAAGCCATGAAGCTGGATCCGAATAATTTCATTCTCGCCAGCGATTATGCGGAATGCTTTTACGGCACCCATCCGCCGCGCTGGGAGGACGGCTTGATCGCCTGGGATGGCGCGCTCAAAATCGCGCACGATGACGTCGAGCGCGAAGGCGTTTACATTCACCTGGCGCGCATCAATTGGAAGCTGAACCGTTTCGCCGACGCCCGGCGCTGGCTCGACCAGGTCACCAACGAAGGTTATGCCGTCTTGAAAAAACGCCTCGCGCGCAATCTCAACGAAACCGAACACGGAACCAACAACCCCGCCCACCCATGAATGATCAACCTCCGCCGCTTCCTTCGTCCGCCGGCCCGCCTCCACGGATTCGTCCGTGCGTCATGACCGGTTTGTCCGGCAACGAAATCTTTTGCCTGCGCCTCAAGGGTTTTGCGCCCGGCGATCTGGTCATCGGCAACAGCGTGCATTCCCTCGGGATTTTGGGCGGGATCGGCGCCGGTTTTCAGGGCCTCTTCGGCGGCGAAGTCACGCAGGTCACCAACATCATCAACGAAGGGCGCCATGCCGCGTTCCAACGCATGATCGCCGAGTCGGCGCAGCGCGGCGCTGTAGGTTTGACAGGTGTGACCAATGAATTGCGCCATCTCAAGGGCAACATCGAGTTTCTCTCCGTCGCCTCCGCGTTGCATCGCGTGGATGAAGCCGCCGGGCCGCTCGCGTTTTCCTCCAGCGCCAACGGGCAGGAGCTCTACAGCTTGATGGACAGCGGCTATCAGCCCCGCAAATTTGTGTTTGGGAATGTCGCCTATTCCATTGGCGTCAGCGGCGGCATTTTGGGCGGACTCAAAAGCCTCGCGCGCGGGGAGATCCGCGAGTTCAGCGACGTCTTCAATGCCACGCGGCACCTTGCGTTGCAGCGCATCGTGGATGAGGCGCGGGCCGCCGGCGCCAACGCTGTCCTTGGCATCGAAACGCGCGTCATGCCCTTTCAGGGCGTGCATGAAATGTTGATGCTCGGCACGGCGGCGTTCCATCCCGGGCTCCCGCCGCAAGCCGCCGCGGCGCCCGTGACCAGCGACATGACGTGCGAAGAAATGTGGAACATGACCAACCTCGGTTATGCGCCGCTGAAGCTGGTCCTGCGCACCGCGATTTATTCCCTCGGCGTGGTCGGCGGGTTGAAAGCGGCCTTTCAGTCCATCACGCGCGGCGAAATCACCGACCTGACCTCGCTCATTTACGACGCCCGCGAGCACGCCATCAGCCTGCTAAAACAGGAGGCGGACGGCCTCGGCGCCGACGATGTGATTGGCATCCACGTGCACATTCATGAGTTGGGCAGCCTGATTGAATTCATGGCCGTGGGCACGGCTGTCAAACGAATTCCAGGCTTCACGTCCGTTTCTCCCTCCTTGCCGCCGCAAGCCGTGATCCGCGACAAATCGACGTGGGTCACCGGGCAGAACATCATGGGCGAAGAAGTCACCGTTTGACCGCGGCGTCGCGCAAGAGGCGACGTGTGGCGAGTGTTGTGCGACGCCTTTTTCCCCGGTGCGGCGGAGGGAACATGTCACCCTCCGCCGCGGCCGGGGAATCCCACCCCCTGGGCGTTTTGGAACACTCGTCACGCGTCGCCCCTCCCGCTTACGCGGCCGCCTCCTCGACCAGCGCCAGCGTCCGTTGCCGGATGCGCCTTTGCCGGGCCTGTTGCTGCTGCGCCGTCCGCGCTTTTTCCTCGAGCAAGGTCGGGAAGAAAAGCAACGGGAACGGCGTCACCCACGCGAGGCTGGCCGCCTCGTTGGCCGCGCGCCGCAGCGGCGCATTGAGGCCGGGCTCCGTGTCCGCGAGCAATTCGCGCAGCAGCCGCGTCTTGAGCCGGTCCAGCTCTGTTTCCTGCGTGCCGCGAAACGGCGCCGCCGGCACGATGGGGTGCACCTCGAAGCGCGCTTCGGGCCCAAACCGTGTTTTCACGGGTCTTTTTCTGGTGTTCATATAGCTAAAATTTGTTCGGTTAAGCATGTGGTTTGGTAAAACAAAAAACCCACGATTGACTGGCAATCGTGGGTTTCAAAAATCTGTTCTAAATCGTTTAGAAGATGAACTCCACGTTGCCGGCATGCCGGGTCGCGCGCCACATCGCCATCGCTCCACAGGAGCGCTGGTGGCGGGGACTGACTTTAATGGTCACCGTGATATTCATTTCACTGCCGCGATTGAATCATGACCGGGGACGTTTGTCAAGTCGGATGCTCTGCGGGTAATGTCCTAATTTGGGGACTTATATACAAAGTTACCCCGAGTTGCATTTGTCAATTTGATTTTTAAATCGCTGCTCATTTTTTATCTGGGGGTTTTATCGCTCCAACTTTGTTGCTTCCTCCACTCGGTTTTGGTGCAACGCGTTTCGCCCGTCCTTTGCCTCTGGCGACTGCGCCAAGCAGGCTGTTAAAATCCAGCTTGATTGGCTTGTGAATTTTCTGTGGCCTGCTCATGCGATTAGTTCTTTGTAAGGCAACGGGCTATTTGCCGCAACGCGTTCCACCGCATTTCCGAAAACTTCCTTTTGCTTGCCGGGGCGAATATTCCAACGATACGCGAACTCATCGACATAGCGTTGCATGTGCTTTCGGCTCATCCAATGGTAAACGCCATGATAACCGCGCTTGAACAACGCCCAAAACGATTCTATTCCATTTGTGTGAGCATCACCCAAAACGTATGTGCCATCGCTGTGATTGACCACAGTGTGCCGGAAGCCTCTCAATTGTTGTATCCGACCCAGCTATCCGTGTAAACGGTTTCGCCTTCGACAATGTGCTTCTTCATCAGCGGGTGAAGATTCAATTTGCTGACCCCGCTAACCACTCTCGCTCTGACCGCACCGCGGCGGCCTTTCATTCCAAAAATGGGAGTCTTTCCCGTTCCCCCGGTTCCGGCGTGTTGCCGTTTTGAGCGATGTTTATTTTTTTCCAGCCCCCCCTACAAAAGTTTCGTCGCATTCCGCAGTTCCGAAAAGCTGTCCTCCATTCTGGCGCATAGCAGAGCGCAAGCGATGATCCATGAACCATCCGGTTTTCTGAGTCACGCCAACATGCTTGGCAAGTTGGATGCTGGAAATCCCCTTGCTAGTTGTCGTGAGCAGATAAATCGCAATGAGCCACTTCTTGAGAGGCAATTTCGTTTCCCCAAAAACAGTTCCGGTCACAATGGTAAAATCTTTTTTGCACGAAGCGCATCGGTAGCGTTTTCCGCTATTGAAACTGTAAATCTTTTGATGGCCGCAATGAGGGCAGTACTCGCTATTGGCAAAACGAATGGCGGCAAAATGATCGCGACAAGTTTGCTCGTCCGTGAAATGCTCCAAGAAATCCTCCAGCGTTTTAAAATCTAATAACTCTTTCATTCTGGTATAATATTACCCTAATTATTTAGGGTTGTCAAGTGGCGGAATCGACTTTTCTGAGCCGGTTGCAATCTGATTTTGCTGCGATTTTTCCGAACGCTTTTTAAAAACGGCCTCAATATGCGCTTTAACTTTTGCCTTAGCGGCATCGAACGCTGTTTTTTGCACTTTAGTCATTTCTGAAAAAATTTTGTCAAGCATCTGTAGTTCCAAATCCTCAACATTGTTAAGCACTGTAAAAGTCCCACCGGGTGGGGGGCCAATTGTGAACATATCAGTTCCGCTTCCAACTCCGGGGGCAATCTCCGCATGTTTCTTTGCGACATAGACCAGCAGTAGCGTCTCATCTCTCTTTGAAAATTTAGTGTACTCCGAGAGCATAAATTGTGATTCGGCGTGTCGGCTTCCAGAACCGATTGCCGCAAATCCAACAGAGTCGCAGCAGGTAAGGTGGTCGTTATGCAACGTGTAAAGATGCGGGGACAAAAACGATTTTCCTGTTTTGGAATCAAAACCAGTCATATCCAACCCCGTGACAATCGTTTCCACTGCGCTTCGATCTGAAAATGTAAATTCAAATTGTTGCATTCTTTCCGTCATCTCTCTAATGAATCCATCTTTCATCTCTAGCTGTCTGGAAATAAACGACTCCCCGGTAAGCCCAAAAGGTTCAAAAACGGACAATTGCATTCGTTTTTGTTTGATCTCTTCATAAATAGATACATACAGATCGCACACCTCTCTGACCCCCCAATAAAGGTCTGTGTGTGTAAAAATCCTTTTATGCACAACGTCCCTAACACGATTAACAATATCCATTTGAAGCCCGGAATCTCCCGCTCCCAAAATGGTGATATAGTTGGTAATCGGGCAAATCTTTTGATTATAGGAACTGGCGTATTTAACCTCGGGAGGAAACGAGTCTAAAAAATCAAGCTTATCTAAATTCGGCTCAAACTCTACGTCTGCCGATGTCAACATCCTATCCGCTGCTCCAAGAATGGTTTGTCCTTCGCAAATCGCTGCTATACATACCGTCACGGGTTCGTCCTTTCGTTTAAATTGTTCCCTAAAAAATTTCAGCCATGAATCACATGGCAAATAATCTCGCACTGTATGGCACGCGGGCTTTGGTTGCAACGTTTTTGGCACTTGATTACCCATTGAAATTTGAGTCAAATTATTCATTATGTGGCAATGGGTTTACAATCTTGCCCCCAAGTTTTCCGTAACTGGGATGTTTCGAGAGCAGCTTGAGAAGAGGAAGTGATCGACGGCCTGAGAAAAGAAGTCGCCCACGATCCTGGGTGGAGAACGCCACCATGAGGGTGACGTTGTATATAAGTCCCCTAATTTGAATTCTTTCGATCTGACCCGTAAGCGTACGCCAAAATATAAATAATTCCTACCAAGACCCCTTGGCAATACAAACTGGCCGTGTCCAACGAAATGTGCTCAAATTGGCCTCCGTTCGGTTTATTCCATAAAGGAGCATCTACGGTCGTGGTTTTTAAAACGTCTTGCCCAATTTGAATCACAATGTTCCAAGGAGCATTTGCGCCAATGTAAATGAATCCCACGGCAGCGGCGATGGTTACAAACTTTTGCCGTTGGTTCATTTCACGCCTTTCTTTGCATCTGCCACAATTGAAGCTCGCACGGCTTCCGCTGCGGATTTTAAAAGCAGGATTTCCAACACAGCGAAGAATCGCTCCTTGTCCCCATGTCCTTCGCTCCCTCCATGGGCGCCTTGCGCTTTCGGCTGCCACGTGAGCGTGAACGCTTCAATGTCGCCCTGCCATACAGTTTGATCGCGAAAGACTTCATGGGCGGGAACGGTGGCGGAATGAGCAGCGCTGTAATGGTGCAGATGCTCAAACGTCACTTGAATGCGCTCGATATGCTCTCGATTATTCGCCATAGCGTTCAACCAGTTCCGCGACGGTCCACGCGCTTTGCTCCACTCCCGCCGCTTGGGCAGGCGCGCAACGAATCGCACCGTCCGTCTTGCAGATGTTGTAATACGCGAAATTGGGAGCAACCGCAGCTTCAAAGTTTTCCAGTTTCTTCCTGAATGCGTTGGCAAGCGATCAGCCCAAGGGTAGTGTCCTAAATCCCCAAATCAGGACACTACCTCTCATCTGCGCGAGGAATTTTATACAGGAGGAAACGGAGGTAACGGAGAATTCCCCCTCTGGTGCCTCTGCTAACTCCTGTTGCTTGCGTTCTCACCTTTGCGATGGCAGGGAACCTGCTTTTCGCAAAGGCGTGCTAGAACCAACTCAGCAGGAAAGCTCCGTGCAGAGAAAGCGCATTTTATTGGTTGAGGATGATTTAAGCTTGCGCGAAGTGGTGCGCGAACTGTTGATCATCGACGATCATAGCGTCGTGGAAGCCAACAATGGCGCGGAGGCCTTTGGCTTGTTCAAGCTGCATCAATTTGATCTCGTGGTGACCGATTGCCGCATGCCTTTTGTGGCGGGGAACGAGCTGGCCACCCAAATCCGCCTCGTGGCCCCGCAACAGCCCATCCTCATGATCACGGGCCATCGCACCCGCACCAGCGCCTCCAATCCCGTGGATGCCATCCTGGAAAAACCTTTCGACATGGCGCAATTCCGCACGGCCATCGCCGACGTCCTCAACATTCGGAATTAATCCGCGCTCTTTTCCGCGCCCGCCGCAACAGCGGGTTTGACCGCGTTTATTTCTGTGGCAGGCTGGGCCGATGAAAAACGCGGTGACGCCGTCGCTCCAGGCCAATTGCTATGCACGAATTTGATTCTTGCGATGGCGCCATTTTGATCGATAAGCCTTCCGGGCCCACTTCGCACGATGTGGTGGATGTCATTCGCGACACGTTCCACATTAAAAAAGCCGGGCATTGCGGGACGCTCGACCCCGCCGCCACGGGCTTGCTCATCATCGTTTTGGGCAAAGGCACCAAGCTCTCGGAACGCCTGATGGGTGACGACAAGGTGTATGAAGGCTCAGTCAAATTCGGCGAAACCACCGACAGCTATGATGCGGATGGCGAGTTGGTCGCTTCCCTGCCGGTCTTGCCCATGACGCTCGAGGAGATCAACGCCGCCGCGGCGACGTTTCAGGGCGACTTGATGCAAATGCCGCCGATGGTCTCGGCTGTCAAGGTGAATGGCGTGCCGCTTTATAAAATGGCGCGCAAAGGCGTGGAAGTGGAGCGCAAACCGCGGTTGGTGCATATTTATAGTTACCGCTTTTCGGAGTACACCGAGCCCGAAGGGCAATTTCGCGTCGCCTGCACCAAGGGCACCTATGTCCGCAGCCTGGCGCATGACCTGGGGCAAAAGCTCGGTTGCGGCGCGCATCTCTCCTCCTTGCGGCGCACGGTTTCCGGGAAATTCAATGTGAAGGACGCCATTCCGCTGGAGGATTTGGTGAAGCTCTCGAACGCCGAGATGGAAAAACGGGTGCTTCCCTTTTTGAAGCTGGCTGCCCCGGCGTAACATGAATGTGATTCGCACGCCCGGGCCGTGGGGCTCGGACCAACGCAAGGCCGGCGTGGCCATTGGCGTCTTTGATGGCGTCCATCTCGGGCACCAACAAATCCTCCGCCAAACCATCGCCGACGCTCGCGCCTGCGGGGGCCTGGCCGTGGCTGTCACCTTCGATTGTCATCCCAACTCCATTGTGGCGCCGGAGCGCACCCCGCCTTTGATTTATTCGCTGCCGAAAAAGTTGCGCATGCTGGAAGCCAGCGGGATCGATGTGACGCGACTTATTCATTTTGACCAGGCGTTTAGCGGGATTTCGGCCGAGCAATTCGTGCGCGATCTCATGGTTGAAGCTGGTTCCATTGCAAGTATTTGTGTGGGAGAGGGTTTCACGTTTGGTTATCGCCGCCAAGGGAACGTGGAGTTGCTCCGCACAATGGGGGTGGCCGTGCATGCGGTGGCGGATGTGGCGCTGGACGGCGTCACGGTCAGCAGCACCCGAGTGCGCCAAGCCATCCGCGACGGAGATTTGGAAGTGGCCGGGCGCCTTTTGGGCCGGCGCTACACGCTTTCGGGAAACGTCGTTCGCGGCGCGCAATTAGGCCGCAAACTCGGCTTTCCCACCGCCAATCTCGATGTCACAGGCATTCTGACGCCGCCCCTGGGTGTCTATGCGGCCGAGGCGGTGCACGGCGGGAAAACGCACCGGGCTGCCGTTAATATCGGCCATCGCCCCACCATCAATCCCCAGGAGAAAAAGACTTTCGTCGAAGCCCACCTTTTGGACTTTAACGGTGAGTTGTATGATCAGGAATTGGAGTTAAGTTTCCTGCGCAAACTCCGTGATGAAATAAAGTTCCCCACGCTGGAGGCGCTCAAGGAACAGGTGGCTCGCGATATTGCGGAAGCCCGGAAATAGTGAACAAAATCAAGGGCAGCTTGTCTGTTTGAAAAATAGCTTTTTTGAAATATGAACACTGGAATCAGCGCCATAAATGACGAAGTGCAGCGGGCCTCGGCGTTTGTGCGGCCGTTATTTGCCGAGATCGGCAAGGTCGTCATCGGGCAGAATTATTTGGTGGAGCGACTTGTGATCGGGCTCCTCGCCAATGGCCACGTCCTGCTCGAAGGCGTGCCCGGGCTGGCGAAGACCCTCTCCGTCAAAGTTCTGGCCAATTCCATCAACGTCAAATTCGCGCGCCTTCAATTCACTCCGGATTTGCTGCCCGCCGACCTGATTGGCACGCAGATTTACAATCCGCAGGCGGGCACCTTCACCACGCGGCGCGGCCCGATTTTCGCCAACCTCGTGCTGGCGGACGAAATCAACCGCGCCCCCGCGAAAGTTCAAAGCGCGTTGCTGGAAGCGATGCAGGAAAAGCAGGTCACGATTGGCGACACGACGTTCAAGCTCGAAGAGCCGTTCCTCGTGCTGGCAACCCAAAATCCCATCGAGCAGGAAGGAACCTATCCGCTGCCCGAAGCGCAGGTGGATCGCTTCATGTTGAAGCTGAAAATTGTTTATCCCTCACGCGAGGAAGAGCGCCAGATTCTCGATTTGATGGCGCGCACGACCGCCGTCGCCACCGCCACCGCCGTCGTTTCGCCCCAGCAGATCATGGACGCCCGGCGCGTGATCAATGAAATTTATATTGACGACAAGGTGAAGGATTACATCGTCGATATTGTCTGCTGCACGCGCGAGCCCGAGGCTTATAAAATCCAGGGTTTGCAAGGTCTGATTCAAATGGGCGCCTCGCCCCGCGCGACCATTGCTCTCACGCTCGCCTCCAAGGCTTTCGCGTTCCTGCGCGGCCGCGGCTACGTCACGCCGCAGGACGTTAAGAGCATCGGCATGGATGTTTTGCGCCATCGCGTGACGGTGACTTACGAAGCCGAAGCGGAGGAGAAGACGAGTGAAACCATTGTCACGAAGATTTTCAATGAACTGCCCGTGCCGTGATGTGCTCCGGCGCTGATGGGTTCGCTCTGGCGACGCAGGTATGATTCCGCGCGAAATTCTCAAAAAAATCCGGCAGATCGAGCTGCGCACCACGCGGCTCGTGACCGAGACGCTGGGAGGCCAGTATCATAGCGTCTTCAAGGGGCAGGGCATGAATTTCGAGGAGGTGCGCGAGTACCAGCCCGGCGATGAAGTGCGCGCCATCGACTGGAACGTGACGGCGCGGATGAACCATCCGTTCGTCAAAAAATTTGTCGAGGAACGCGAGCTGACCTTGATCCTGATGGTGGATTTGAGCGGCTCGGGCTTGTTCGGTTCGGGCGAGCAATCGAAGCGGGAACTGGCGGCGGAGATTGCCTCCGTCCTGGCTTTTTCCGCCATTCGCAACAACGACAAGGTGGGCATGATTCTTTTCACCGACACGGTGGAAAAATATATTCCGCCGAAGAAGGGCCGCCGCCATGTGCTGCGCGTGATCCGGGAAATTTTGCTGTTTCAACCACGGCAGCGCGGCACGGACTTTCATGAGGCGCTCGATGTTCTGAACCGCCTCGCGCGCCGCCACGCCATTGTCGTGCTCATCTCGGATTTTCTTTTCGAGAAACCTTCCACCCCGGCGAATCGCACGGAGAAAAATTGGCGCTCCAGCCATTTTGTTTCGCCCACGCTGGGCCCCACATCGCTGCCCGCCTTGCGCCAGGCCAATCGCCGCCACGACGTCATCGCCATCCAAGTGGTGGATCGTTACGAGTTAAAATTGCCGGCGCTCGGACGGCTGGTTTTCACCGACGCCGAAACGGGCGAGGTGCTTGAAATCAACACCAATGACGCCCGCAAAATGGCCGCGTTCGCGGAACGCCGCGCCAAGCATCAGGCCGAATTGATGCGCCTCTTTCGTTCGGCGAACATCGACGCCATCGAGACCACGACCGACCAGCCGTATGCGGCGGCCCTCGGCAAATTTTTTGAAACGCGGGAGAAGCGCCGCCGGCACGGGTAAGACATGGGACATTTTGCATGAACACGAATTCGGCGCTCATTGTTCCGGCCCAGCCTGCCGGCGCCAGCAACGCGCCGCCGCCGCATTTTCAGGAGGCGATCAAGCCCTTGATCGACATTCCGAACGTGTGGCTGTGGGTGATCTGGATTGCCGTGGCAATCGTGGCGGCGGTTGCGGCGTGGCTGGTGTGGCGGTATTGGCGGCGCCAGAAAGCCGCCGCGTCCATGGCGCCTCCCATCCCGGCGCATGTGCGCGCCCGCCGCATGCTGGATGAGGCGCTGCGCTTGATTGGCGAACCCAAGCCATTTTCCATCGCCGTGTCCGGCGCGATTCGCGTTTACCTGGAGGAGCGTTTTCAATTTCATGCGCCCGACCGGACGACCGAAGAATTTCTCTACGAGCTGCAAGGCACTAATTTATTGACAGAGGAGCAAAAGCGCAGCCTGGCGGATTTTCTGGCGAACTGCGACCTGATCAAGTTCGCGAAATACGAGCCCACCGAGCAGGAATTGCGCGGATTGCACGAAGCCGCGTTGCGCTTGGTCAACGAAACCGAGCCGCGCGTGGCGCCGGAGCCGGCCGGCGCGCCGGTGGAGGCCGCGAAATAGCATGGACTTCGCGCATCCTTATTTGCTGCTGTTGCTGCTGTTGCTGCCCGCCTTGGCGTGGTTGAAAGGGCGGTTCGGGCAAAGCTCGGCGTTCGTGTATTCCTCGGTCGATTTGGTGCGGCCCGTTTCCGGTATGAAACGCTCGCACGCGGGCGCGTGGCTGGCGAATTTGCGCTGGCTGGCTCTGGCGCTGTTCATCGTGGCGCTGGCGCAGCCGCGGCTCGTCAAAGGCGAATCGCACATCAAAGCCAGCGGCGTGGACATCGTGGTGGCCATTGACCTTTCGGGCAGCATGGCCTCGGAGGATTTTGAAATTCCCGGCGGCCGCATCAACCGCATTGATCTGGCCAAGCAAGTGTTGAGCAAATTTGTGGATAACCGTCCCAACGATCGCATTGGCCTGGTGGCTTTCGCCGGGCGCGCTTACATCGCGTCGCCGTTGACGCTCGACCACGATTTTTTGCAGCAGAATTTGGAGCGCCTGCGCCTCGGTTTGATTGAAGACCGCACGGCCATCGGCTCGGCGTTGATGGCGGCGCTGAATCGGCTGCGCGATGTTCCGTCCAAGAGCAAAATCATCATCCTCATGACCGACGGCCAAAACAACGCGGGCAAAGTCGCTCCCTTGACCGCGGCGGAAGTGGCGCAAACCTTAAAGGTGAAGGTGTACACCATTGGCATCGGCATTCGCGGCCAGGCCCCGTTTCCGGCCACCGATTGGCTCGGGCGCAAGTTTTATCAAATGATGGACGTGGACATCGATGAGGACACGCTCAAGAAAATTTCCGAGAAAACCGGCGGGCGCTATTACCGCGCGGACTCGACTTCGATGTTCAAACAAATTTACCAGGAAATTGATCAACTGGAAAAATCCGAGGTGGAAGTGAAGAAATACCAGCATTACGACGAGTTGTTCAGCCAGGTGACGCTCGTGGCGCTGTCGCTGCTCGCGTTGGAACTGGTCCTGGGCCACACCGTCTGGAGGAAGCTGCCGTGAACAACGCTCATTTTGCGCAGCCGCAATTTTTGTGGGCGCTCCTGCTGGCGGGGCCGGCGCTGCTCGCCTTCTTTTATTGGTCGTGGCGCGTCAAACAGAAACTTTTGCGCCAGTTCATCGGCTCGCGTTTGCTGGGCGGGTTGTTGGTGGGCGTTTCGCCTCAGCGCGAGAAGCTGCGGCTCGGCCTGATTGTGGCGGCGGTGGTGTGCGCCTTCCTGGCGCTGGCGCGTCCGCAATGGGGCTTTGTGTGGGAGGAAGCGCATCAACAGGGGCTGGACATCATGGTGGCGGTGGACACCTCGCGCAGCATGCTGGCGCAGGATGTCGCGCCCAATCGTCTCGAGCGCGCCAAGCTGGCGGCGCTGGACTTGATGCATCTGGCGAAGAGCGACCGGCTGGGGTTGATCGCGTTTGCGGGCTCGGCTTTTCTGCAGGCCCCCTTGACGCTGGACGAGGAGGCGTTTCGGCAGAGCGTGGAAGCGCTGCAAGTGGGCATCATTCCGCAGGGCGGCACGGCTCTTTCCGCCGCCATTCGCACCGCCCTCGAGGCCTTTGAAAAAGGCAATGACAATCATAAAGTTCTCGTGCTGATGACCGACGGCGAAGACCATGATATTGACACCGAAACGGCGGCCGCGGTCAAGGAGGCGGAGGAGGCGGGCCTCATGATTTTCACCATCGGCGTGGGCACGCCCGAAGGCGAATTGCTGCGCGTCAAAGACGACCAGGGCAACATGGCGTTTGTGAAAGACGAAAAAGGCGACGTCGTGAAATCCCGCCTGAACAAAACCTTGCTCCAACAAATCGCCACCACCGCCAAGGGGTTTTATTTGCCCCTGCAAGGCGCTGATCCAATGAAAACTTTGTACGACCGCGGCCTCGCGCCCTTGCCCAAATCCAGCTCCGCGACGAAACTGACGCGCGTGTATGACGAGCGTTATCATTGGCCGCTCGGGTTGGCCGCGCTGCTGCTGGCGTTGGAAATTATCCTGCCGGAATCCACCTCCGGCCGCCGCCGCAAAAAAGCGAATGCCCCGGCGCTTTCCGTGACGGCCGCGTTGTTGTTGCTGGCGGCGCTGCCCTCCGCCCACGCTTCGCCGTCCGGCGCCTATCGCGATTATCAGAACGGAAAATACGATGCTTCGCTCGATGAGTATTTGCGTTTGGCGGCGCAGAAAACGAACGATTACCGGCTGCATTACAACGCGGGCGCCGCCGCCTACAAGGCGAAAGATTTTGAAAAGGCCGTCCAGCAATTCAACACCGCCCTGGAATCGCCTGACATCATTTCGGACCCGCAAACCCAGGAGCACGCGCACTACGATTTGGGCAACACGCTCTATCAAATGGGCGAACCCTTGCCTGATCCCGACCAGAAAAAGCAGCATTGGGAAAAAGCCGTGGAAAATTACGGCCAGGCCCTGCAGCTCAACACCAACGATATCGACGCCAAAAATAACCTGGCTTATCTCAAGCAAAAGCTGGAAGAGCTGAAGCAGCAGCAACAGCAACAGAAAAAGAACGACAAGAATAAAGACGATAAAGACAAAAAGGATCAGAAGCAGGACCAAAAGAACCAGGACCAGAAGGATCAAAAGGACCAGCAGAACAAGCAGGACAAATCAGGCGAGCAAAAGGACAAAGACAAGCAAGACCAGCAGCAACAACAACAGGCCAAGAACGATAAGCAAAAAGAGGACGAGAAGAAAAAAGAACAGCAACAACAGCAGGCGCAGAAAAACCAGGACAAAAAAGACAAAGACCAGCAGGCCCAGGCCAATAAATCCGACGAGCGCAAGCCGGGCCAGGAAAATCCCGAGGAAGCCGCCGCGCAGATGGCGCAAATGACGCCGCAACAGGCCCGCCAGATTCTCGACGCCCAGCGCGATGATGAAAAGGCGCTGATCTTTCAACCGACCAACATGCCCGCGCCGCCCGCCAATGTGAGCCGCAAGGATTGGTGAGCGATTTTCGGCCTTGAGTTTTTCCGGCGGCGGCAGAAGATGCGGCGGTCGTCTAAAGCCATGAAAAAGCCATCTCTATTTCTCAAGCTGATTTTGCCCGCGCTCTTGCTGGGCGGTTGTTCCGGCGGAAACGATGCCGGCAACGCCACCGCCCCGGCCAGCGGCGCGAAAGTGGTCATTCGCGGATCGAACACGATTGGCGAAGAGCTCGCGCCGAAATTGATCGCGGCCTACAAGAGCGGCCATCCGGGCGTGGCGTTTGATCTCGAGTCCAAGGGCACCGGCTACGGCTTTGGCAATTTGCTGGTCGGCGGCTGCGACATCGCGGCGGCGTCGCGCGAGGCCAATTCCAACGAGCTGGCCATCGCCCAGGATCGCGGCATTGCCTTGAGCAATATTGTCATTGGCTCCTACAGCGTGGCGGTCGTGGCCAACGCGGCCAATCCCGTGAGCGAACTTACCCGCGCGCAAGTGCGCGATATTTTCTCCGGGACCGTCAAGAACTGGAAGGAAGTGGGCGGAGCCGACGCGCCGATTCACCTCTTCATTCGCGACCCGATCTCGGGCACTTACCTCGGCTTCCAGGAACTCGCCCTGGAAAAACAGCCCTACGCGCTGAACCTGAAAACGTTCACCAATTATGAAGGCATCGCCGACGCCGTGGCCAAGGATCCGGACGGCATCGGCTACACCGGCTTTAATCTGGCCTCGGCGACCGGTGTGAAGGGCCTCAAAGTCGGCGGCATTGCGCCCGCGCCTGACGCTGTCAATAAGGGCCAATATCCGTACGCCCGCACCTTGCGTTTTTACGTCAATCAAGCGGGGCAAAGTTCCGCCGCGCGCGACTTCATTGATTTTGTGCGCTCCTCGGACGGCCAGAAAACGCTCGTCGCCGCCGGTTACGTGGCGCCTTAAGGCCCGTCGGTCAGCGCCAGGAAGACATCCTCCAAATCGCCGCTCGCGCCTGCGCGGCTGCGCAATTCCGCCGCCGTCCCCACCGCCACCATCCGGCCCCGGTGCATGATGCCGATGCGGTCCGCCATTTCCTCCGCCACGTCCAGTTGGTGTGTGGATAGGAAAACCGTGCGGCCCGCGCGGGTCTTTTCCTTCAAAGCATCCTTCACCACGCGCGCGTGCTGTGGATCGAGCCCCACCATCGGCTCGTCAATAATATAAACATCCGGGTCATGCATTAGCGCGGAAACCAGCGCCACCCGTTGCCGTGTCCCGTGCGAAAGCCCCTCGATGGGTTTGCGCAAAAAAGGCTCCAGATGGAAACGCGGCGCCAGCTCGCGGCTGGCGGCTTCGATGCGTTCTTCGCTCATGCGAAACACCTGGCCCGTGAAGCGCAGGAATTCCCACGGCGTCAGCTTTTCGTAAAGAAACGGAAAATCCGGCACATACGCCAGGCGTTGACGGGCTTCCAACGGCTGGGTTTGGACGTCGAACCCCGCCACGCGCGCCACGCCGGAGGACGGTTTCAGCAAACCCGCCAGCGCGCGCATCACGGTCGTTTTGCCGGCGGCGTTGGGGCCGAGGATCGCAAAAAATTCCCCGAGCTCCACGCGCAACGTGACGTCATTGACCGCTACGAGGTCGCCAAATCTTTTGACCAAATGCTCCAGTTCAATCATGCGGCATTAAAAATGGTCAAACGCCTCGTTGCGCACTGTGAGATCGTTGGGCAGTTGCACCCAGAGAATTTCGCCCACGAGGCTGACAAACACATCGACGTGGCGCCCAAGAAATTGCGCTTCCAGCCGATACACCCGCACGCGTGAATGCCCGAATTGCATGTGGTCTTCGTGCGCCTGCCAGCGCGCCCCCGCGAGCATGCCGCTGAGCCCATTGGTTCCTGGCGCGAGACCGATGGCCCCCGCCCAAAGCGCCGCCGCCGGGCCGCCCAACTCTTCGAGCAACGCCTGCGGATTTTCCAATTCCGCCAGGGTGAAATTGCGCTCCCAACGCGCGCCGTCCTGCTCCAGCTTGACCGCCAGTTGCCGCGTCGCGGCGGACGCCTGCACATCCCAAATCATAGGTTTGACGTTCGCGCGAATGCGGAAATCGCGCCAGGCCTGATTGGTGGCCAGCGTCAGCCGCGCGTCAAAACGAATGCGATTGCTCTCCGCCAGCGCGACGTTGCCATCCAGCGACAACGCGTAGGCGGAAACTTGCGGCAAGTCGCTGCCCGGCGCGTAATCCTCCTGCAAACTTTTGTTCGCCGCCGCCGCTTCGCCGCTGGTCACCGTCCAATGGCAGAACCCGATTTTCCGGTCGTGATCGTAGATTTCCATGGAGGAATTGTCGGGCGCGGTGAGAATTTTTTGCCAGACGACCTTCACCGGCGTTTCCGTCCCGGCCTGCGCGGAGCCGCCCCACTGCGAGCGCCACAGGAAAAAATTCATCGCCAGCCAGAAAAGTGTGATCGCCGCGAAAAATATCCGGGACAACATGCGTCAGGGAATATTCAGGCTCTGGCCCACGCGCAGGCGCCGCGGATCGACATGCGGATTGGCCGACAGCAGCGCGCTTGGCTTGACCCCGCAACGCGCGGCAATCGCCGTGATCGTGTCATGCTCCCGAACCACATAAACTTTCGCGCGCTCCGCCGGTGCCGGCGTCGATGGCTGGGCGCGCGGTTCCTGGCGCACCGGCGCTTCGGACGGAGTGGGACGGCTGGGCGGCGCAGGATTGGCGGCGGGCGGGCGGGCGGCCAGCTGCGTCCGCAACGCGTCCGCCTGCTGGCGCAGGAGCGCGTTCTCATCGGTCAGGCGATTGATTTCGCGTTGCAGATTTTGGCTTTCCGGCAGCGGAAACTCGGAATTGGCCAGCTGCTGTTTGCAGCCGCGAATCCGGTCCTTGGCGGTGGCGGCGTGCGGCGAATTGGGCTGCAACTGCAAATGCCGTTGATAGTGGTAAATGGCGCCCGCGAAATCCCCCGCTTTTTCGCACAGCCAGCCCAGTTCAAAATGCGCCGCCGCCGAATGCGGATTGGATTGCAGCGCTTTTTCAAATTCATCCATCGCCCCCTTGAAATCCTGGCTGTTGACCAGGTTGCGGCCCTCCTGAAAATGCGGGTCCTTTTCGTCATCGAGCCGCCCCTCGCTGGGCAGGCAGCCGCCGAGCGGGAGAAGCAAAACCAGGAAAAGAAGCCAACGCAACATCCAGCGTGAGCCTATAAAATTCGCGCGGAATGTCAAAATGCAATGGCGCGCCGCCCCGCCTCGCGGCTTGACGTGGACGCGGTGAAAATCTATTTTGGGGGCCGGCTGGTGGTCATAGCTCAATGGTAGAGTCCAAGCTTGTGGAGCTTGTTGTTGCGGGTTCGAGTCCCGTTGGCCACCCCATTTTCCACGCCTCTTGGTTGAAATATTTCTGGGGGACAAATGCTCCAATGATTAGCCCGTGGAGATCCCATCGTATGCTCGTTGCTTTATTATTGTGTGGTGAGACCGTGCTCAGGCGCACCGGGGGCTTCGTCGAGTCTCACCTGAGACTAAAATAAGTGAGGTGGCCGCCCGGGGGCATTATTGAACGCGCGATTTTCAGTGAACGTCCATCTTGTCAAATCATAGTTATTGAACTTATTCACAGCCTTAATAATAGGACTTCCTTTCTGGAATACATGTGATGGAGTGATCCCATGGAACAGAAAAAGACATCCGCATTTTTGAGGCGGGCTTTTGGGTGGTCATTGGGGGGAACATTCGTCCTATTCCTTCTTGATGGCTGGCACCTCTGGGGCTTTTATTTGTCGCCTCAATTGCTATGGGGGCTCGCCGGTGCGACCATCGGCGAGCTGGGTGGCCTCATTACATTGACGGTTAAAAACCCTACCCAATGAATGTCCATCTACCAGTGAGATCGTTGGCGGCCAGATATTAAAGAGCGGCGAACCAATGCTTCATTCCCCAGTGGGAGGACCCCAACGTATTGAACTATATCGACCTCGTAAATGAACTGGCAAAAAGACAAAATATTCGGCCCAAGAAACGATAGAAGCTCAAAGCAAGCCGGCGGAGGTTTATCCTGTCCGTGTATTATAATTCAGGAACTCTTTTGTCGTTATAATTTTGATATGCCTCACGAGACGCCGCTTGCCGGATTATTGGAAGATTGAGGAATCGGGAATCAAGGTGGAAAGTTTTTAGCTTGGTCATCCTCTTTCCCGGGCGCAACAAAACATAATTTGAAAAACACGGCACAAATCGCCTTTTGCCTGAAGCCGAGGAGCCTTAAGCTGGCGGGGCGTTGGGGCCTCGAAAACACATTTTGTTTGTTTGCGCGTTGAATCAGTGGCGGAGTCCGACGGCGGAGGCGCTGTATCGGAATGATCCGCGGCTGGAGGTGCGGTCGGCGGGGATTCGGGCGAGCGCGAAACGGCAGATCAGTCAGCGCGATGTCGCGTGGGCGGAGGTGATCATGGTCATGGAGCGGGAGCATAAGAAATGGATCGAAGACCATTTTCGCGGGATGCTGCTGCCGCCGATTATCAATCTGGACATCACCGCGAGCATGGAATTTATGGATGCGAATCTGCAGGGGCTTTTGCGGGAGGCGATCGATCCGGAGCTGGAGGCGTTGTGGCCGGAGGCGCCGTGAATTTAAGGGAATCGAGGCAGGCTTTGATATCGGGATCGGACAGCGGGTCGGTTTCGCGTTGCATGAGGGAGAGGAGGGCGACCTGGTCGTTTTCCACCCAGACGATCGCCGTTTTTTTATAGATGACGTCCTTGATGGTCATGTCGCCAGTGGTGCGATAGATGTATTTCCCTTTCAGCTCCGTGAATTCGCCGGTGGCCTTGTGGGATTTGCCTTTGGGCCAGAAACCTTTGTCGAAGCCGTTGACGAAATCGAGGTCGAGCGTGGTTTTGTTGGTTTGAGGCGGGAACTGCGCGTAAATAATCTCGGCAGTTTTGTCAGCGCGTTTGATGGAGAGCTGCACCGGCGGATGGGGCGCAAGCCGGCGCCAGTTCGGGCCGTCGGGAATTTGCAAGCTGAAGCGGCCATCGTCGGAATGCCAATCGGCGGCGGTGGCGGCCAAGGCAAACTGGAGCCAAAGAAGAATCAGCAGCTTCATGGTTACGACAAAGTTTCGGCGACGTTGGCGTCCGCCAAATTCTTGACCAGATAATCGGGGCGATGCGCAGCCAGGTCGTCGAAGGTGGCGCCGCCGGTGGCGACCGCCAGCACTTTGGCGCCGATGGCGCGACCGCAACGGATGTCGAGCGGGGTGTCGCCAATCACGAGTGTTTCCGAGCCGGCGACAGGTTGGCCGAGGATTTCCCGGCCGCGCTGCAAGGCGGCGGCGGCGATTTCGTCGCGCTGTTCGCTGTCATCGGCAAAGCCGCCGAAGGAGAATTTGTCCCACCAGCCGTAGTGGCCGAGCTTGGCTTCGGCCCCGCGTTTGATGTTGCCGGTGAGAAGTCCGACCAGCGGCGGCTGCGGCGCGGCGAGGACGGCTTGATAATATTCGGGCACGCCCGGAATGGCGCCGCCGACGGCTTCCGCGAGGGTCTGTTTGAGGTGCAACAAGTAGGCGTTGAAAAAGCGGGTGAAATTCTCCGGGCTGCACGCGACCTTGTGATGGGTGAAGAATTCGCGGACGAGCGAAACGTCGGTGCGCCCGGCAAATTTCAGCCATTCCGTCCCGTCGTGGGCGCCGAATTCCGACTCAAAGGCCTTGCCGAACGCCTTGATGCCGGCGCCGCCGGTGTGGAGGAGGGTGCCGTCGATGTCAAATAAAACAATCCGTATCACCCCGCCAGACTAGGGAAGTTTTGACAGAATGATCAATCTTAACGCGCCACGCATTTAAACGAAGGAGGCGGCAAACCGCGTGATAAGAGCCGCCACTTCGGCCGGTTGTTCGATGGGAGCGAAGTGGCCGCCGGCCAGCGTGACGGTTTCGCCCTGGGAAAGATAAGGCGCCACGTGCTCGTTTTGATAGGCGGGGCCGTAGATGGGATCGCGTTCGCCGATGATGAGGAGAGTGGGAGCGGCTACGCGTGAGATGGGAAGCGGCGTGGCGAAAAGAGTTTCGGCGGTGGTGGTCAGGACGAGTTGCGGCGTGCGCGAGACGGCGCGGGCGCACGCGTCAATGATTTGCTCCGAGGCGCCGGGGCCGAACCAGTCTTTGATGGCGGCTTTCAAATCCTCCCAGTGCGCGGCTTGGCGGCAAAGTTCCAGGCGCGATTCCAGTGTGAAAGGGGTAAAAAGCGGACCGACGGGCGCGACGAGGATTTGCGCGGGAATGCGGTCAGGATTTTGTGCTGTCAAATGAAACGCCAGCTTGCCCCCGAGACTGGAGCCGACGGGAATGAAAGAGCCGCCGCCTTCCTGGTCGGCCACGGCGAGGACATCGGAAGCGAAATGCGCCCAGTCATAGCCGGAGGCGGGGATGGCGGAGCGGCCGTGGCCGCGCGAGTCAATCAACCAGCAGCAAAACTGGCGGGGATCAAGATGTTTGACGACTTGGAACCAGAGGCCGCCCACGCCGCCCCAACCGTGCAGGCAGGCAAGATTGATGGGGCCGGAGCCGCGGACATCGTAATGAATTTCCACGCCGTCAGGCGTTCTGGCTTTGGGCATTTACGCGATGTTTTGCGGGCCCTGGCCGCCGCTGATGAGAAAGAGCACGGCCATCCGAATGGCCAGGCCGTTGGTGACCTGGTTGAGGATCATGGAGCGGTCGCAATCGGCGAGTTCGCTGTCGATTTCCACGCCGCGATTGATGGGCCCCGGGTGCATGATGAGCGCGTCGGGCCTGGCCAGGCGCAGGCGGTCGCGCGTGAGGCCAAAGAGGCTGGTGTATTCGTTGAGGCTCGGGAACATGGACTTGCGCTGGCGCTCATGCTGGATGCGCAGGAGATTGATAATGTCCGCCTGGGCGATGGCTTCCTCAACATTATAAGTGACGGTGCAGCCCATCTGCTCGAAAACGCGCGGGACGAGAGTCGGCGGCCCGCACAAGGTGACGCGGGCGCCGAGCTTGGTCATGGCCCAGATGTTGGAGCGCGCCACGCGGCTGTAAAGTATATCGCCGAGAATGGTGACGTTGAGGCCGGCAATTTTCCCCTTGGCTTCGCGGATGGTGAAGGCGTCGAGCAGGGCCTGGGTGGGATGCTCATGGGCGCCGTCGCCGGCATTGACGACGCTGGAGCGAAGAAAGCGGGCCAAAAAATGGGGCGCGCCGCTGGCGCTGTGGCGCATGACGATGATGTCGGCGTTGAGGGCCTCCAGGTTGCGCGCGGTGTCCTTGAGGGTCTCGCCTTTTTTGAGCGAGGAGGCTTCGGCGCTGAAATTAATGACATCCGCAGAAAGGCGCTGGGCCGCCAGCTCGAAACTAATGCGGGTGCGCGTGGAAGGTTCGACGAACAGGTTGACGACCGTTTTGCCGCGCAACGCCGGGACTTTCTTGATGGCGCGTTCGCCGACGGCCTTGAAGGCGCGGGCGGTGTCGAGCGCGAGCAGAATCTCCTCCGGGCTGAGGGATTCGATGTCCAGCAGGTGTTTGCGGGTCCAATTCATTTTCGCAGCAAGCGCGCCTCATCCGTGCCGCCTTCCTCGGCAAAGCTGACTTCGATCTGCTCGTGCGGGGCGGTCGGGACATTTTTGCCGACGAAATCCGCCTTGATGGGCAGTTCACGATGGCCGCGGTCGATCAGGACGGCAAGTTGGATGCGGCGCGGGCGCCCGAAATCGTTGAGCGCATCCAGCGCGGCGCGGGTGGTGCGGCCGCTGAAAAGGACATCGTCCACCAGAATCACGGTTTTGCCGCTGATATCGAAAGGGATAACCGTGGGTTCGATGCGCGGGGCGCTGTGCTGGTCGAGGTCGTCGCGGTGCATGCCGACATCGAGCACGCCGACGGGCGGGGGATGGCTCCAGATGGCTCCGAGAATTTTGGCGAGGCGCTGGGCCAGGAACACGCCGCCGCGATGAATGCCGATGAGGGCGACGTCGCTGTGGTTTTCGTTGCGCTCGGCAATTTCGTGCGCGATGCGCGTGAGGGCGCGGTGCAGGCTGGTGGCGTTGAGGATGAGAGTGGGCTCGGGCATGAAATCCGCGGGCGGCGGCGGCGTTCGTGCCGGCTTAATTATCGTGGTGCGGCGCCTGGCGGCTTTTCCGCCATTTGCTGCGATGCTTGATAATCCAATCCGTCAGGGCGTGTTCGAAACCGACGTCGTGACCGACCTTTTCGGATTCGATCCATTTGTGGCGCAGAATTTCTTCGCGCTCCGCCTGGAATTCGCGGTAGAGAGAGGATTTTTTAACGAGATCGTTGCCGTTCGTGCCCCCTGGTTGCGCTGACATAAACGTTTGGTTGGTTTTCGATGGGGTGGGGAAGGTGATGGTTTGGCTCATGGGAATCAATCAAATCTACGCGGGGTCAAGCCCCAGTGACCGACGTCCGTGCGCGCTGATCATGCTTTGATGCCAGGGCGGGTCCCAAACTAACTCGACATTCGCCTCCTCAATCTCATCCAAAGCCAGCAGGCGCTCCTGCACGTTCCCGGCAATCTGACCGCCCAAATGACAACCCGGCGATGTCAGGGTCATTTTGATGGTCACCTGTCCGCTGTTGATGGCCACGTCGTAAACGAGGCCAAGGTCAACAATGTTCAGGGGGATTTCGGGGTCGTAACAACTGCGCAATTGCTCCCACACGGCCGACTCGAGGTCAGCATGCTTTGGTTCGCCGGCGACCGGCGAAGGTTGAGGACTGGTGTCCATAAGCAAATGTCACCGTAAAGTTACATTATCCCAGTTTTTGACGCAAGCTTTCCCCGATTTTTATAAATGCTTGACCCGAAATGCTTTCCGGCGCGGTCACCGTAATAGGTTGTCCCGTGTCCCCGCCTTCGCGGATTTCGACGAAAATCGGGATTTCGCCCAAAAACGGCACGCCGCGCCGCTCCGCCTCGTTGCGCCCGCCGCCGTGGCCGAAAATTTCGATGCGCTGACCGCCCGGCGCGGTGTAGTAGCTCATATTTTCGACCAGGCCGAGAATGGGGACATTGACCTTCTCGAACATGGCGATGCCTTTGCGCACCACGCCCAGCGACGCTTCCTGCGGCGTAGTGACAATGACCCCGCCGTCGAGCGGCACGGTTTGGCAGAGAGAAAGTTGCGCATCGCCGGTGCCGGGCGGAAGATCGACGAGCAAATAATCGAGATCGCCCCATTCGACGTCCGAGATGAATTGCTGGATGGTCTTCATGATCATCGGGCCGCGCCAAATGACCGGCGCATCGCCATCGAGCAAAAATCCCATGCTCATGAGTTTGACGCCGTGATTGGTGAGCGGCATGAGCTTCTCGGTCTCGCTGATGGTGGGCTTCTCGTGAACACCCATCATCAAAGGAATGCTCGGGCCGTAAATATCGCAGTCGAGCAAACCGACGGAAGCGCCGAGATGCCGCAGGGCGCAGGCGAGATTCACGGACACGGTGGATTTGCCGACGCCGCCTTTGCCGCTGGCGATGGCCACCACGCGGTTGAGTCCGGGGATTTTCGCGCGCTGATTCCACGCGGGCGCCGGGGCGGCGGCGGGCGCGGCGGAAGCGATTTCCACCAGGACACGCTCGACGCCAGGGAGTTGCAGCAAGGCGCGTTCAGCCTCGGCCTTGAGTTGGGCGGCGACCGGCGGGTTCGGGGCGGAAAGGTGCAGCGAGACGCGCACCGCGCCGGGCTCGATGGCAATATTCTTGACAATGCCAAACGAAACGATGTCCCGGGTGTAGCCGGGGTATTTGACGCCGCGCAAGGCGTGGAGGACGGAATCCTGGGTCATATGTCAATCACAGGGCCGCCGCCATCGGGCGGGGGCCGCGGGCCGGGCGGTTTGCCGCGGGAAAAATGCACGCGCGAATCGCCGCTGCGCGTCAGAGAGTTGAGGACGAGCGAGGCGACGCTAATGATTAGCGCGCCCCAAAACGCCGAGGCGAAGGTGTTGACCTGGAAGCCGTTGATGATGTGGCCGACGCCCCAGAGCAGGAGGGCGTTGATTACGAGCATGAACAGGCCGAGGGTGAAAATCAAAAGCGGCAACGACAGAAGCACGATGATGGGCCGCACCACGGCGTTGAGAATGCTCAACAAAAGCGTGGCCGCCAATAAGCCGAGCGGCCGATATTCGATGCCCGGCACCACGCTTGCCGCCAGCACGACAGCCAGGGCGAGGATGAGCCAGCGTTTCAAAAAAGAGATCATCTCCAAAAACCAACATTCAGCGCCCCGCCGGCAAAAACAAGCCGCAAGTGGGCCGCCGGCTGCATTTTCCCCTTGGCGTCGCTCGCGGGAGGGCGCTTAATTCCGCGGATGAAAATTGTATTGGCATATTCGGGCGGGCTCGACACTTCCGTCCTGCTGTCGTGGATCAAGGAAAAATACGGCGCGGAAATGATCGCGTTTTGCGCGGACATCGGCCAGGAAGAGGAGCTCAAGGGGCTGAATAAAAAAGCGCTGAAGACGGGCGCGTCCAAAATTTATATTGACGATTTGCAGGAGGAGTTTGCGCGCGATTTCATTTTTCCGATGATGCAGGCGGGCGCAATTTACGAGAACCAATACTTTCTCGGCACGAGCATCGCCCGCCCGCTCATTGCCAAGCGCATGATCGAAATTGCGCGGCGCGAAAAGGCGGATGCCATCGGCCACGGCGCAACGGGCAAAGGGAACGACCAGGTGCGGTTTGAATTGACCGCCGCCGCGCTGGCGCCGGAGCTGCAGATCATTGCGCCCTGGCGCGACGCTTCGTTTCGCGCGCAATTCCCCGGGCGCGCGGAGATGATTCAATATTGCGAAGCCAAAGGCATTCCGGTGCAGGCCACGGCGAAGAAGCCGTATTCCATGGACCGCAACCTTCTGCACATCTCCTTCGAGGCGGGCATCCTGGAGGATCCGTGGCTCGACGCCTCGGCGCCGGAGCACAAGGCGATGTACACGCTGAGCGTGTCGCCCGAGGACGCGCCCAACAAGGCGGAATATGTGACGCTGGATTTCGAGCGCGGCGATTGCGTGGCGGTCAATAATAAAAAAATGAATCCGCTCGGCGTGATGAAGGCGCTAAACAAGCTCGGCGGCAAACATGGCGTCGGGCGGGTGGATTTGGTGGAGAACCGGTTTGTGGGAATGAAATCGCGCGGCGTGTATGAAACGCCGGGCGGGGCTATTTTGCATTTCGGCCATCGGCAGATCGAGAGTTTGACGATGGATCGCGAGGTCATGCATTTGCGCGATTCGTTGATTCCGAAATATGCGGAGCTGGTGTATTACGGATTTTGGTTTGCGCCGGAACGGTTGGCCCTGCAAGCGCTCGTGACGGAAAGCCAAAAAAATGTCACCGGGCAGGTGCGCCTGAAACTTTACAAAGGCAACATCATCACCGCGGGCCGGCGGTCGCCCGTGAGCCTCTATAATCCGCACATCGCCACCATGGAGGCTGACCCCACCAAGGCCTACAACCAGGACGATGCGACGGGCTTCATCCGGCTTAACGGCCTGCGTTTGAAAGTCGCGGCGCGCGTCCACGGAGGCAAATGAACTGGCGGCAGCCCTGGCTGTGCGGGCTGATTCTGCTGGCGGGCGGCGGATGTTTCACGCGCAGCCGGAGCTTGAATGCGCCGCAGTTTGCGCATTACACGCTGCGCGTCGAGCGGAGGTGGCAAATGAATTTGCCGGACGGAAACCGTTTCGACGCCTCGGGCTTGTTTCTGGAAAAGTCCGGCGCGCTGCTCACGGAAAGTGATCAGCGCATCGGCGTTTATCGCATTCAGTTTCAGACCAACAGCCCGGACGTGGACTTGGCGCGGATTCCCGATTGTTTCACACCCGCGCAACTGGCGCCGTTCGCCGCCGAAAAGGTCGGGCGCTATGACTGCGAGGGAGTGACCGAAGATGAGGCCGGGCGCATCTATCTTTGCGAGGAGGCGAATCGCTGGATTTTGCGCTGGGACCCGCACGACCACTCGGTGACGCGCCTGGACATTGATTGGACGCCGGTGGAAAAATATTTTTCGCAAGACCGCAACGCTTCGTTTGAGGGCATTGCCGTGCATGGCTCGACCCTTTACGTGGCCAATGAACGCAAGCGCGGCCGTTTGATGGCGGTCGATCTTGCCACCCTGAAAGTGGTGGACGATTTTGTGTTTCCGGCCAGTCGCAGCCTCTGGCCCGATCCGCATTATTCCGATCTCTGCTGGCATGAGGGCGCGCTGTTTGCCTTGATGCGCGAGGACCATGTGATTTTAAAAATCGATCCCGTCGCGCATCGGGTGCTGGCGGAATATGATTTTGCCGCGATGGAAAACGCGCCCGATGCGGCCTATCACAAAATCCTTCCGATTGTCGGAACCATGGAAGGGCTGGCGGTGAGCGATAAATATTTCTGGCTTTGCACGGACAACAACGGATTGGCCCGCAAAAAATTTCCCGGCGACACCCGGCCGACGCTGTTTCTTTGCCCGCGCCCTGACGCGCGTTAGCCCCGGTCGAAATTCTCGTCCGGGGAAGCGGCGAGTTCCGATTCCACCGTGGAGACGATGTCGCGAATTTGCGCCTGTTCAAAAATGGAGCGCGCATGTTCGGCTTGGGCGTCGGTGTCCGCCTGCACGGCAATGAGCAGGGATCCGCTCCGAAGGCCTTTTTCAAAGCGAATGGCATCGTTCTCATCCAGCCCCATGCCGGTCAAAGCGTCGGCGATGCCGTGGGACGAAGACCCCACCGCGGCGGCGTTCAATGCTCCCAGCATACGGCCGGCCGCAATGAAAGGGCCCGCGCCGGGAATCGAGACGGAACCAATGCGGGGCAGCCATCCCAACGTGCCGCGACTGCCGCCGGCGCGATGGGCAACATGGCGCGAAGAGAGCGCTGCCCTGTCGGCCAGCACGACGGAAATGTTCTCATCCAAAAAATCGGCGACCTTTAGTTCGTTGACGACGGCTTCAGCTTGAAACTCTGTCCCGGCGGTCCCAAAAACGATTTTTGCCATAGCTCGTTGTTTTTTCCTTTTGGCCAATGCGGTGGTCCCCTTACGGGCTTTGATGGTAAAAATGATTGACTTGAGCCGTGAAAGCGCGATCCGAGGCGGACGGCCACTGGGCGCGGTCAAAATGCGGCGCGGCGGCCAGCGTTTCCCGGGTGGCATTGACGATCAGGCCGCCGCTTCCCGCCGTTCGGCGCAACGCGTCGGGGGCGATGGCAATATAGCCGCCGCTTAACCCCGCCACGCCGCTCGCGTCCAAAACGGCAAAGGCCACCCGGCCTGAATTCCAGTCAATCACAACATCCTTGATGTCCCCCACGGGCGCGCCGTTGGCGTCCTGCACGGCCATTCCGACCAGGTCGCTCGAGCGCGCGTACGCCGGCAGGGGCGCCGCCACCACGGGAGCGGGTGTAGCAGCCATGGTGATGGCCGGCGCTTCCACATAAGCGGTGTCCGGCGAGGCATTGTTCCAATATTGATCATCGCGCAAATGGGCCTGGCCTTTGCCGCGTTGGTAGCCGGCGACGATCCGGCCCATCGCCTCGTCATGTTCGTGGGCCGTGACTGCCGGCAAAGCGGCGCCTGCGGGTTCAGTGATAATTTCGGAGGAAGCCAGCTGAGCGGTGGGCTGCGGCACCCCATAATAGGCCAGGGTGGTCGCGGCCCAGCCAGGGTTTTCCAAATCCATTTTCGCGAAATCCGGCGCGGCGCGAAACCGCGAACTGTCACAGGCGAGGGTCAAAGCGTTGCCGCCAGGCTGCGCCAGCAAAAGCGCGGCGGGCGTGGCGATTTTCCGTTCGTCGCCGCTGGTGGTGATTACCGCGAAGGCGACGCGGCCGTGCTGCAAATCCATGACCACATCGGAGACCCGGCCAATTTCAGAGCCGTCCTGGGCCACAACCCTGGAGCCAACCAGATCGGTGGACCGGCAAACCGCCGCCGGCGCCGGTAACGTGGCGGCGGTGGCAAAAGGATCGGCGGAAAGCGCCAGCGGCAAAATAACGCCGCCGCAAACTGCCAAAAACAAGGACTCCTTGATTTTCACAGCCTTAAATTAAGGCTGCCCCACGGCGCGCGCAACGGGGAAGGCGCCCGGTCGCGCTATGAGAGATTTTGTTAAAGGGCCGGGGAGATCAGCTCATCCGTTCGCTTTGCACCCATTGAATCGCGTGGTGCACCAGCTCCGTGGCGTTTTCCAGATTCAGTTTTTCTTTGATGTGGGCGCGGTGCGATTCAATCGTCTTGACACTGAGATGCAGTTTCTCGGCGATGGGACGGGTGCCGTGGCCGTGGCCAATGAGGGTGAACACTTCCAATTCCCGGTCGCTCAAAGTTTCGATCGGCGAACCGGTGAGGGAAGCGCGTCCGCCGACCAGCGTGGTCAGCATGCGGCTGCCGAGACGCTCGCTGAGATAGACTTCCCCGTTGAGAATGCGGCGGAGCGCGGCGACGACTTTTTCCGCGCCTTCCTGTTTCATGATGTAGCCGCTGGCCCCGGCGCGCAAGGCGCGTTGGGCATAGACGGATTCGTCGTGCATGGAAAGAACCAGGACCAGCAGGCGCGGAAAACGCACCTTGATGTCCTTGAGCAATTCGATGCCGCTGGCGGCGCCGAGGGAAATATCGATGAGCGCGATCTCCGGCTTGGCCGTCTCGATGGCGGCGAGGGCCTTGTGCGGATCTTCCGCTTCAGCCACGACTTCCATGTCGCGCTCGGCGTTGATGAGCTGGCTCACGCCTTTGCGCAGCAGCGGGTGATCATCCACGATCAGGACGCGGGTTTTGGTTTTTTTGTTCGAGGGCGCTGGGGATGGGGCAGATTTAGCAATCATAGTATCCGCAGTGAGAGTTTCATTGGATCCGATGGCGGACATAAAAACAAAAAGCGGCGGAGAAAGCCATCAGGGGGTTGATGTTTCGATTCCCGTAAAATGCCGTAGGGGCGGTATAGGTGAATCCCTGATGTCTGCGTCAGACTCAGGCAACGGGCGGATTATTTTCCCGCATTTGAATGGCGCGATGCACCAGCTCGGTGGCGTTTTTCAGATTGAGCTTTTCCTTGATGTGCGCGCGATGGGATTCAATCGTCTTGACGCTTAAATGGAGCTGCTCGGCGATTTGGCGGGTGCCGCGCCCCTGGCCGATCAGGCTAAAAACTTCCAATTCGCGGTCGCTCAGGCGTTCCATCAGCGTCCCACCGCCCGTGCGGCCGCTGGCGAGCTGGTGCATGAGTTTGGAGCTCATTTTTTCGCTCAGATGAATGCCGCCGTTCAAGACATGCCGGATGGCGTTGAGCACCACTTCGGTGGCCTCGGCCTTCATGAGATAACCAGACGCGCCGGCCCGCAGGGCGCGCTCGGCGTAAAGGGATTCGTCGTGCATGGAAAGCACGAGCAGGGGAATCTTGGGATAGTTGGCCTTGATATTTTTGACCAACTCGAGGCCGCTGCTGCCCTTGAGCGAAAGATCAATGATGGCGACGTCCGGCTGCAATTTCGGGACGGCTTCAAAGGCGGGTGCGGCATCCTCGAATTGCCCGCACACTTCCAGGTCGGCTTCGTGGTTGATGAGTTGCGCCAGGCCTTCGCGCATCACCGGATGATCGTCCAGCAGCAGAACCTTGCGCGCGCCCTTTTTGGCCGGGCCCGGTTCGGGCTTCTTGTTGGACGGATTTGTCTTCATCGCGCGTCCCGCGATTCTAATTCGCCCTTTTTTAATGGCAACCGTTGAAAACCCGCTTCCATTTGATGGGGTAATCTTAAGCGCCGGGGCGCCTCGAACAATGGGCGTTAAACGCGTCGTCGGCTCAGGAAAAACCTGAGCCGACGATCAAAGTAAATCTAGGCTGGACGCGCCCGAATTATTTCGCGGGAGCGGGCGGGTTCGCCGGGGCCATGGCCGGCGTGTTGTCAGGAGCGGCCGCAGGTGTCGCAGCGGGCTTCGACTTTTTCTTCGCTTTCACTTTGCCGATGCGGACGGACGTGGCGGTGGGGTTGCCGCTGGCGTCATCCTTGGCGCGCACGCTAACGTCGTCGCCTGCCATGATGTCGGACAGCATCGCGGGTTGGTCGTTCTTGGTGATCTTGGTCTTGGACGTGATGTGAATGGGCTTGTCGTGATCCTTCAGGGTGAGCGTTTTTCCATCGTTATCGACGCTCGCCACCACGCCGACAATTGCTTTGCTCTTGGGCTTGGGGGCGGTGGCCATGGCGGCATTGGTGGATTCGGTTTGGGCGACGGCGGCGGTGGCGGCGCCGAGGAAGCCCGCCAGCGCCGTCAAACACATAAATTTCGTAAAGGTTCTCATATTATTCCAGTGACACAGATGTTTTTAAATTTCTTCTTTGCTGAACACGGGCCGTCATAACAAAGGTTGCCCCTCGGGAAAAGCCTTTTCTTTGCGGGCTTCAATCTGCTTGACAGCCCAGCGGGCGTGCTCCGCGATGAGCGGCGCGGGATCGGACGCGGCGCGGGACAAGGCGGGCAGCGCTTCCGGGCCGGCCACATTGCCCAGCGCCACGGCGACATTGCGCAGGAAACGCGGACGTTTCAACCGCCACATGGGGGTTCCCGCGAAGCGCGCCTTGAAGCCCGCGTCGTCCAGCGCCAGCAATTCCAGCAAATCCGGCGCGGCCAGATCGTTGCGGCGGCCGCCGGCCATGAGCCGCGCGGTTTGCGCAAAACGGTTCCAGGGACACACCGCCAGGCAATCGTCGCAGCCAAAAATGCGGCGCTCGATCGCGGGGCGAAATTCCTCCGGGATGGGCCCTTTCAATTCGATGGTCAGGTACGAAATGCAGCGGCGAGCGTCCAATTGGAACGGCGCCGTGATGGCGGCGGTGGGGCAGGCGTCCAGGCAGCTCCGGCACGAGCCGCACCGGTTGTGTTCGGGCGCGTCCGGCTCGAGTTCCAGCGTGGTGAGAATTTCCGCGAGAAATATCCAATTGCCGAGCCGGCGGCTGATGACGTTGGTGTGTTTGCCGATGAAGCCGAGGCCCGCGCGTTCGGCAAAATCCCGCTCCAAAATCGGCCCGGTGTCCACATACCAAAGCGAACGGCTGCCGGGCGCCTGGTCCTGCACAAAAGTGGACAACGCCGCAAGGCGCGCGCCGAGAATATCGTGATAATCGGCGTGCTGCGCATACCGCGCCACCGCGCCCGCGCCGGAGGCGGGCGAGGGCGCTGGCGGTGGCGGTGGCGGTGGATTATAATTGACTGCCAGCGCAATCACGGAGCGGGCGCCGGGGAGGACTTGGGAAGGGTCGGAGCGTTTGGGCGCGTTGCGCGGGAGCCAGGCCATTTCGCCGTGGCGCCCGGCGGCGAGCCAGGCGTTGAATTCCGGCGCGTGCGGCGGAGGTTGGGCGGCGGCGAAACCGCAGGCGTCAAATCCCAATTCCAAGGCGCGCCGGCGAATCTCCTCTTTCACGCTCACGCCCTCAACGGTTCTGGGCGTTGGCTTGAAACGCGCTCGCAAAATCGCGCAAATCGCGTTCGCTGAGGTCGGAAATGGCGCGGCACGCCAGCTCCCCGGATTGCCAGCCGACAATTTGATAACCGCGCTGGGCCGTCATGATTTGCGGCGGATGAGCGGGCGAGCCCGGCTCCGGCCAGACGAACACGCTGATGTCATGTTTGCCCAACTGGTAAACCAGCGCCGCTGCCGTGTGCCCCGCCACGTAATCAAGGCGGCCGCCCACCAGCTTGTAGCCGGCCACGGTCAAGTCGGGCACCGGCGGCGCAAAATTGATTTTTCCCTCGAACCACGGCTTGACGATGTGAAAATCCGCCGAGGAAACATCCGCCAAATGGCCCGCCAGGAGGGAACGCGCGTGGTTGTCGGCCAATTGCATCAAGGTATGCCGCTCATTGGCGCGCCCCATGTTTTGCAGCGCCACCAATCCGATCAGGAGCGACGCCGTGGCGGCGCCCAACCCCACCTGAAACCACGAAAAAGCCCGAGCCGGGCGCGCCGCGGGAATGTCCTCGGTCTTTTCTCGCACAGGCGCAGTTTGAAGGATCAGGCGGGACGGGACAAGTTTTGATTGACGATCTTCACCTTACATTTTCCCGTGGCGCAGCATGGCGATGAGCAGCCAGAAACCCATCAGCCCGGCCAGAGAATAACCGAGCACGCCGATCACCGACATGTCGTGCCACAGCGGCGGCACATGCGCGTGCACGATCACGGACGACGAAATAATCAGCGAGGAAAGCACCAGCGAAAAAGACAGCCGGTTGACCACCCGCTCCAGCGTGTGCAGCAGCGCATCGAAGCCGCCGTGCTGAATCATCAGGCGCGCGCGGCCTTCCTTGATTTGCGCCATGAGACGCCGCGCTTCCAGCGGAAATTCCCGCAGGAACGTCGTCACGTCGCCGCCAAATTCCAGCCAGTAACGCCATAGCCGCCGCGGCCGCACCTGCCGCAGCCGCACCTGTTTCATGAACGGCTTGGCCTGCCCCAAAATGTCGTGGCCGGGATCGAGCCGCGTGACGAGGCTTTCCGTCAGGCTCAAGCCTTTGAGCATCGTGAACAAGTCCGCCGGCATCGTCAGGTTGTGCCGCATGGTCAAGTAGAACAAATGATTGACCAGTTTGCCGAACAACATTTCGCCCGCCGGGCGGTAGAAATGCTGGTGCATGAATTCCGCCACGTCCGCCTCGAACCCCGGGCGCGGGGGATCCAGCTCCGCGTTGGCCAGGCGCAGCAGGGCCGAGGAAGCCAGTTTCTCGTCGCGTTGCGCAATGCCTTCGATGAATTTGGCGAAAGTCTCGCGCGTTTTTTGGTCGAGATAACCCATCAACCCGAAATCGAGAAAGCAAATCACGTTGCCGGGCAGAATATGGATGTTGCCCGGGTGCGGATCGGCGTGGAAGAAGCCGAAGACAAACACCTGCTTCATCACCAGATCGGTGATGCGCGTGGCAATCTCCCGTCGATTCAGCGCGGCGGCGTCCAGCAAATCAAAACGAGACGCCTTGATTGCATCGACGTGCTCCATGGTCAGGACTCGCAGCGTGGAGGTTTCGTGAAAAACCTTCGGCACGTAAATCGTCGGCTCATTGGCGAATTGATGCGCGAAGCGTTCCACGTGCGCCGCTTCCGCGCTGAAATCCAGCTCCTGCTCCATCCGCCGCGCGAATTCCGCGACAATATCAACGGGCCGATGCACGCGCCAGCCTTCCACATGTTTCTCCAGCAAGCCGGCGAGCTGCATCATGATTTCCAAATCGAGCCGCACCAGGGGTTCGATGTTGGGCCGCTGGATTTTGATGACGCATTGGTCGCCGGTCATCAGGATGGCGCGATGCACCTGGGCAATGGAGGCCGACCCGATGGGTGTTTCGTCGATGGAAATAAAAACTTCCATCGGCGGGCGCTTCAATTCCCGCGCCAGGACTTCGAGGGCTTGATCAAAGGGGAAGGGTGGAACTTCGTCATGCAGCCGGGCCAATTCATGCACGAAAGGAGGCGGCAACAGGTGGCGGCGAGTGGAAAGCAATTGGCCCAATTTGATGAAGGTGGGCCCCAATTCCTCGAAGGCGCGGCGCAGGCGCTCCGGGCCGGATAAGAGCGAAACTTCCTCCTGGGTTTGCCGTATTTTGCGGAAGGGAATCCGCATCGGGCTGGGCAAGGGCAGCCGCTCGGCCAGATCCTCGTAACCATATTTCAGGAAGACCGCGACAATCACGCGGAACCGCTGGGCGCGCTCCATGGCGTGCCCCCATTTGCTGAAGCGGCGGAAGATCACTCAGCGGCGTTTGGCGGGGCGGGCCTTTTTTTTCGGCGCCATCTTCCGCGCGATCACACGATGTTTGACAGGGCGCGGCTTGCGGGCGCGGGCGCGCACCGGGGCGCGCTTGGGCGCGGGCTCGGCGGCGGCTTCCTGCAGGCGGCTGGCGGCCTTTTTGGAGGAGACATTCAGATTGTCCAGGGCTTTGCCCATGCCGCCTTTGACGTCGCCCAACGCGTGCAGGCCGGCGCCGGCGATTTTTTTCAACTTGGCGGTCAGGCGCCCGAGGCTGCGCTCGGCCTGGCCCATCTCTTCGTAGGTGACGATGCGGCTATCGGCGGCCACGCGTTTGGCGTGGGCTTTCATCAGGCTCAACTTGGCCCGTTGCTCCTCCACGCGCGCCGTTAATTTTTGCTTGTAAGCATCTCGCAAACTCATAATAGACCTTTCAAGCAAACAGTAACACCCGCGCCCGTCCCGACAATCAGGTGAAATACTACCGATTAGGCAGGGCGGAGAACCGTTCTTTCCGCACAAACCACGGGGTCAGGAATACCAGGAGCAGCGCCGTGGAAAAAAAGCGCCCCACCGCCTCGCCCCCGGCGCGAGTCAGGGCGAACTGCGCGAGCGCCGTAAAAAACGCCGCCAGCGCGATCGCCGCCGATCCCCAATAACGTCCGCCGCGAAAACGCCTCAGCGCAAGGCGCGCCAGGGATCTGGCGATGAGCACGCCCGCCGCCCACGCTAATGTCATGATTGCCGTGTCCCGCCAGGATTGCCGGGGCCGCATGGCCCACGCGGTGCCCCATTCTCCTGCGAGGGAAATGAGGGCGATGGCGATTAAATTCTGGCGCGGCAAACCCATTGGCTTCCATCATGCGGATTAGGCGCTATGCCGTCCATAAGGAGATGACATTTCGTCCCGCCAATGTGCTAGGCTGAAGCTGTGCCAGAGCAACCCTACGCCAAGTGCGCGTGTGAAAGCTGTGGGCAGCGCATCGAGTATCCGGTCGAGATGGCGGGTATGAAGATCGATTGCCCGCATTGCCATTTCGCCACCCTGTTGCCGGCCGCAGCCCCGGCCGCGCCGGCCGTCGCGCCGCGCCGCTCACCCCTGCCGCAGGTTCTGGCCATTGTCATCGTCCTAGGCGCCGCGGGATATGGCCTGTGGCATTCCCGGGCGCAACCACCGCCGCCCGCCCCGCTTCCACCCCAACCGGTCTTGCGCCCAACCGTGACCGCTTCGAATGCCGCGACGGCGCTGGTGGTCAATCAGTGGCACGGCATGGAAGCCGGCTCCGTCACCTTGGAAAAAGCGACCCAAGGCAATCTGGTGTATGCCGTGGGCAAGGTGCACAACACCACCGCGCAGCAAAAATTTGGCGTCAAGGTGCAGGTCGATTTGTTCGATGGCCAAGGAGTGAAAATCGGCTCCGCCAACGACTATGCCGCTTCCCTGGACGCCGGGAAAGACTGGCATTTTCGGGCGCTGGTGGTGGACCACGGCGCCGTCAAGGCCCGGATTGCGGACATCACCGAGGATTAGCCTGTTACCTTTCGTCGTCGGCGGGCGTCTTGTTCATTGCCGGAGCGCTAAACATCCTATATGATAGCGATAACACGAAACGTTGAGCCGAACTCTTAGGAGACTTCTTTTATGCCCGAATACTGCAAAAATTGCGTGCATACGCCGATTTTCACGCGGCGGGATTTTCTCACCCGGCTCGGCATGGGCATCGGCGCCCTGGGCCTCGGTTCGCTGCTGAGCGCCGATTCCTTGCTGGCGGGCGAAGTGGATTCGTCGCTCTCGCCCCTGGCGCCCAAAGCCCCGCCTTTCCCCGCCAAGGCCAAGCGTGTCCTGCATATTTTCGCGGCCGGCGCGCCTTCCCAGGTGGACACCTGGGACCCCAAGCCCGCCCTCGTCAAGTACGACGGCCAAAGTGTCGGCGGACGCGGCGTGGCCATGCCTTCGCCTTTTAAATTCCAGCGGCACGGGCGTTGCGGCATGGAAGTCAGCGAAGTTTTTCCGAGGATTGCCGAACACGTCGATGACATTGCGCTGATTCGCTCGATGTACACGGATATTCCGGCGCACGAAATCGCGACGGTCATGATGAACACGGGTTCGCGGCAAATTCCCAAACCGTGCCTGGGCTCCTGGTCGATTTATGGACTGGGCAGCGAGAATCAAAATATGCCGGGCTTTATCTCGCTCCACTCCGGCGGCGGCCTGCCTCCGGGCGGCACGCAAAACTGGGGCTCGGCTTTTTTGCCGGGTGTTTATCAGGGGACGAGCGTCAACACCCAGGCCGCGACGGTCGATCAGATGATCGAAAACATCAGCAGCCCCTACGTCTCTCTGACCGAACAACGCCGGCAACTGGACTTGATCCATCAGCTCAACGAATTGCACGCGCAGAATTTGCAGAAAGACGCTCAACTCGAAGCGCGCATCGAGGCGTATGAAATCGCCTTCCGCATGCAGGCCGAAGCGTCGGATGGCTTTGATTATCGCAAGGAGCCGGACGTCGTGCAGGAGGCGTATGGCAAGACCCCGCAAGGCCGGCAGATGCTGATCGCGCGGCGCTTGCTGGAGCGCGGGGTGCGTTTTGTGCAGATTTGGGCCGGCGGCTGGGATCATCACCAGGATCTCGAAACGAAATTGCCCGACCGCGCGCGCGAGATTGACCAGCCGCTGGGCGCGCTCCTGGCCGACCTGAAGCAAAAAGGCATGCTTGACAGCACCTTGGTCATCTGGGGCGGGGAATTCGGCCGCACGCCGACGCGTGACCGCGGCGGCAATGCCACGCCCGGGCGCGATCACAACGCCAAGGGTTTCAGCCTCTGGATGGCGGGCGGCGGCGCCAAGGGCGGCACAATTCACGGCGCGACCGATGAACTGGGCGAAGCCGCCGTGCAGGATCCCGTCCACATCCATGACTTGCACGCCACCATCCTGCGCATGCTGGGCTTCGACCACACGCAATTAACCTATCGCTACAACGGCCGCGACTTTCGTTTGACAGATGTTTCGGGAAATGTCGTCAAAGCCGTCCTCGCGTAAATGAGCCGCCCGGCCGCCATCACGTTTCTCAGCGCGCTCCTCCTGGCCTCCGCGGCGTCTTTCGCGGCCACGCCGTCGCCCAGCGACCTCGCGTTTTTCGAGTCCAAAATCCGGCCCATTTTCGTGCAGAGCTGTTACAAGTGTCACAGCCACGAAGCCGAGCGCCTGAAGGGAAACCTTTCCGTGGAGTTCCGCGACAGCCTGTTGAAAGGCGGCGAAAATGGCCCCGCCCTCGTCCCCGGCGATCCGGAGAAAAGCCTGCTGATCAAAGCCGTCCGTTACGAGGATGCCGATCTGCAAATGCCGCCCAAAGGCAAAAAACTTTCCGACGACCAAATCGCCGACTTGGTCGCCTGGGTAAAAATGGGCGCGCCCGATCCGCGCGTCCCGGGCCAGACGGTCGCCGGGCAGAATTGGGGCAAGAATCGGCGCGACCATTGGGCGTTCAAGCCCGTTCGGCCCACCCGTGCGCCCGCCGTCAACAATACCAATTGGATTGCCAATCCCATCGATGCCTTCGTTCTCGCCAAGTTGGAGGAGAATGGGATGAAGCCCTCGCCGCCCGCCGACAAACGCGCCCTCGTGCGCCGCGCCACCTACGATTTGACCGGACTTCCGCCGACGCCCGAAGAGGTGGAGGCGTTTGTGAAGGACACTTCCACCAATGCCTTCGCGAAGGTGGTGGATCGCCTCCTCGCCTCGCCGCAATACGGCGAGCATTGGGGCCGCTATTGGCTCGATGTCGCGCGCTACGCCGACACCAAGGGCGATGTCAAGAATCAGGAAGCGCCCTTGTATCCCTACGCCTGGACGTATCGCGATTACGTCGTGCGCGCCTTCAACCAGGACAAACCGTTCAACCGTTTCATTCTGGAGCAAATCGCCGGCGATCGGCTGTTCTCAACCGATCAGGATTCCCTCGCCGCGCTCGGTTTTTTGACGCTCGGCCCGCGCTTCAATGAAAATATTAATGACATAATTAATGATCGCATTGATGTCGTGTGCAAAGGGTTCATGGGCTTGACCGTGACGTGCGCGCGGTGTCATGACCACAAATTCGACCCCATTCCGACCGCGGATTATTATTCGTTGCGCGGCGTGTTTCTCAGCTCCATCGAACCCGCCGAGGAGCCGTTGCTCGGCGCCGTCAAATTCACGCCGGAATACGCCGCGTTCCAGAAAAAGTATTCGGAGTTTGACCAGAAATTGACGCAGGACGAAGCGCAGATTCGCGCCTTGCGCAAAAGTGGCGAAACCATGCAGGTGAAAGAAACCCGGCGCGACATTGGCCAATTGCGCCGTCAAATCGCCCAACTCGAGGCTAATGACCCTGGTTCGCCGCCGCGGGCATCGGCGCTTTACGACAGCAGCAAACCGCAGAATTCGCCGATCTTCATTCGCGGTGAGGCCGGCAACAAAGGCCCGGTGGTGCCGCGCGAGTTTTTGGAAATCCTCAGCGGCCCGGGGCGCGCGCCGTTTCGTTATGGCAGCGGCCGGTTGGAGCTCGCGCAAAGCATCGCCAGCGCCGCCAATCCGCTCACGCCGCGCGTGATTGTGAACCGCGTATGGACGCGGCATTTCGGGCAAGG
>DASZMX010000006.1:0-55630 GCA_035551475.1 Verrucomicrobiia bacterium | reverse complement strand
CCGGGCGTGTCTTCCATCGGTGAAACGACCGTGAGGATCTTGTCCTTTCCCATTTGCACAATGATGCCGAGACCGCCAAATTCGCCTTCGGTGTCCTTCTTCAACTCATCAAACTTCACCGGGTCCATGTATTCACTGTGCGGATCGAGGGAGCCGAGCATTCCCTTCATGGCGCCGCGAATCAGGTCTTGATAGCTGACTTTATCGCCATCCACATACTCCTGGCGCACCTTCTCCAAGACATCGGCGAGTTGTTTATAGCTTTCGTAAGGGTCATCCTTGGGAGCGGCCTGGGCGGAATAGATATAAATCTGGGCGCCGAAGAAGAGGTTGAGGCCCAGGATGATAAGAAGAAAACTATAAAGAATGCGGCGGTTCATACATCGAATGCACTGGGATAAGGATACCCGTGGACGAGGAATTGGCAAGCGAAGGCGGGGGGTGTGTCGGGATTTCTTTCAGGTGTCTCAAAAAGAGGCTAAAGGAGCGGGCGGGATTGCCGATATAGAGATGGCAGGTTACAGAAATGAATGGCCGAAAGTCTGCTGAACGTATGGAAATAAGCGCAAATCTGAAATTTAACAGCGTGGATGCGACCGCAACGCCCAAACGCCACAAGACCGCCGCGACGAGCGACACGGACGGAGATCAGGACCAGGTCATGTTGACCAATTCAAACGCAGTGCAAAAGGCTCTCGAACAAACCCCGGCCAGCCGCAGTGACGCCGTGGCGCGCGCCCGCAGTTTAATTGCCGACCCCAGCTATCCCGGCCCGGAAACGACGAAACAAGTGGCGCAATTACTGGCGGACAAACTTTCGCAGACTGAATAGCTGCTGACGCCTGCCCATGAATCCGCATCAAAAGCCCTGGGAATCCTACCGCAAAGTTGCCGCGCAGACCGCTTCGCCGGGTCATCTGGTGCTGATGCTTTACGATGGCGCCATCGGCTTTCTCGAGCGCGCTTTGGCTGGATTCTCCGAAAGCGATCCCCAGCTTTTCAACCAGACCATCAGCAATAATATCGTGCGCGCCCAAGCCATCATCCACGAGATGAATGGGAATTTGAACATGAAAGCCGGCGGCGAAATTGCCGATAATTTTCGCCGGCTTTACAGTTATTTGCACCGGCGCCTGCGCGAGGCGAACCTCGAAAAGCGCCGCGAACCCCTGGAAGAAACGCTGATGCGTTTGCGGGTGTTGCGCGATAGCTGGGCGGAAATGTTGCGCCAAGGCCCTCGCTTTGATGGGCAACCCGGCCAGCTTCAGGCCGCATGATTTATGGATGCGCGTCAACAAATTGCCGATTTGTTGCAGCAATGGCGCGAGTTGTCCCAAGCGGAGTTTAAGGCCATTCAAGCGGGCGATTGGGCAAATTTGAAGACGCTGCAAGCGGCCAAGGAAACCCTGCAACACGGCTTGACCGCGGCCCGGGAAACCTGGAACGCCGAGAATCCCACCTTGTCGCTCTCCCCCCTCTCCGAACATCCCTTCGCCGACGTCGTCAGCAGTTTGGTCGCGTTGGAGACGCGGAACGAACAGTTGCTGGAGGCGCGCCGGCAAAAGGTGCGCGACCGGCAATTGCTGCTGAAGCAGGCGCGCGGGAATATCCGGCGCGTGCGCCACTCCTACGCGGGCTACGCGGAAGCGAAGTGGAATTCGTATTCGTAAGCCGCGCGGCCTGACCAATCCTCTTTCGCCAACGGCGCTTGCACGGAGCCGGGCCGCCGCCTACGTTCACCGGATGAAGCATGTCTGGTTGGCCTTTATCCTCGTAATGGCGGCGCACGGCGCGGAACGTCCGAACATCCTCTTCATCATGGCCGATGACCATTCCGCTGGAGCCATCAGCGCCTATGGCAGCCGGGTGAACCAAACTCCGCATCTCGACCGGCTGGCGCACGAAGGGATGAGGTTTGACCATGTTTTTTGCGTCAATTCTATTTGTTCGCCCAGCCGCGCGACGATTCTCACCGGGAAATACAGCCATCTCAACGGCGTGCCGACATTCAATCGGTTCGATGGCTCGCAGCCGACGGTGGCCAAATACCTGCAAGCGGCGGGTTATCACACCGGCATGATCGGCAAATGGCATCTCGGCAGCGATCCAACCGGATTCGATGAATGGACAATCCTGCCCGGCCAGGGCGTTTACTATGATCCGACGTTCATCGATCGAAACGGCAAACGGGTCATTCCGGGTTACGCCACGGATATTATCACTGACCTCGCCATCGATTTTTTAAAAAACCGTCCGAAAGACAAACCGTTTTTCCTCATGTGCCATCACAAGGCGCCGCACCGGGAGTGGAACCCAGACATGGCGCATCGTTTGATGTTCACCAATCTGATGATTCCCGAGCCGCCCACGCTGCGGGACAACTACGCGACGCGCACCGATGCAATCCGGGAATGCACGCAAAAGGTTTTCTACGATCTCACACGCCGGGATCTGAAGCTCGATCCGCCTTCGGGCTTGAAAGGCAAAGCGCGCAACGCCTGGCTCAACGTCAAGCCTACGAACGTGGAGGTCATGGTGGAAGGAAAGCTCCAAAATCTGACCGGCGACGCCTTGAATGCCTGGAAATACCAGAAATACATGCGGGACTACCTGGCCTGCGTGCAATCGATTGATGACAACGTGGGCCGGTTGCTGGATTGGCTGGATCAAAGCGGTCTGGCGTCCAACACCATCGTGATTTACACCAGCGACCAGGGATTTTTCCTCGGCGACCACGGGCTCTACGACAAGCGTTTCATGTATGAGGACTCGATTCACATGCCCTTTCTCGTGCGCTGGCCAGGGGTGACGCCGCCCGGCAGCGTGCAGGAGGCGATGTGCATCAATACGGATTTCGCGCCGACTTTTATGGACGCCGCCGGCCTCGCGACGCCCAGTGACATGCAAGGCCGGAGTTTGGTTCCCTTGCTGAAAGAAGCGCAGCCCGCGGGCTGGCGGACAAACTTTTATTATCGGTACTATCACGACCCGGGCGATCACAACACGCGCGCGCATTACGGAATTCGCACCGAAACGCACAAGCTGATTTATTTTTGGAAAAAGAATCAATGGGAATGCTACGACCTCGTGCATGACCCGATGGAAATGCATAATATTTACGACGATCCCGCCCAGGCGAAAGTCGTGGCGGAGTTGAAAGCCGCGCTGTTCCAAGCAAAAAAGGAGGTGCGCGACGATGATCAATTTGCCAACCAACAGCCGCCGCCGGGAGTGGATTAAGCCCGCGAGTTCATAGTCTTATCCATTCCGTGCGCCACCGTGAAGCGCTAGCTTGAGACGGCTCTTCTCCCGTTTTTCAGGATAACATGAAACTAACTGTGGCGGCGGCCCTTCTGGGCCTGGCGGGCGGCGCATGCGCCGGTGTGGTGGTCGATTGGAACGACGTCCACCAAAGAATTGACGGTTTCGGCGCTTCTTCGGCCTGGAGCGGCGGCATGTCCGCCGCGCAAGCGGACAGTTTTTTCTCCACCAACAAAGGCTTGGGCCTTTCGCTCATCCGCTCGCGCATTTATCCCGGGGGCGCGACGTCCGCCGAAGCCACGATCATGCAAATGGCCGTGCAGCGCGGCGCGCGGGCCTGGAGCACGCCGTGGACGCCGCCGGGGAATTTCAAGGACCTCAACACTTTCAACGGCGGGAACTACGTTTCCACGCCCCAACATAATTCGGCGTACGCCGGGGAGCTGGCCGCCTACGTCAAGAATATGAAGACGGGCTACGGCGTGGATTTATACGCCATTTCCGTGCAAAACGAGCCCACGGGCAATCACACCAATTACGAATCATGCGTCTGGACGGCGCAGCAGATTCACGATTTTATTCCGTACCTCGCGGCGGCCCTCGCCTCCAACGGCGTGTCATCCACAAAAATCATGGCCCCGGAAAATGAGTCATGGAGCTTTGATCTGGCCACGCCCACATTGGCTGATCCGGTGACGGCGGCCCTGGTCGGCGTGGTGGCCGGGCACGATTACGGCGGATTTCCCGCGCCGTTCAACACACAGGGAAAACCGTTGTGGGAAACGGAAGTGGCGTTGCTGTCCGGCAGCGACAATTCGATCACCAACGGGATTTATTGGGCAAAACAGATTCATACATTTTTAACGACCGTCGGCGTCAACGCCTGGCATTATTGGTGGCTGATCTCCGGCGACACCACGGGCAACGAAGGCCTGGCGCCGTCAAGCGGGCTGTTGGCCAAACGCGCGTATGTGCTTGGCCAATTCAGCCGGTGGGTGCGGCCCAACTTTTACCGCGTCGGCGCGAGTTACACTTCCCCCATTATGGCGAGCGCATTCAAGGATTCGGCCTCCACACGCTTTGCGGTCGTGGCCATCAATCCCGGAACGACGGCCCAAACCACTACCGTGAATCTCGCGCAATTCACCGCTGACAGCGTGGTGCCCTATATGACAACGTCGAATCTTTCGCTGGCGGTGCAGACCGCGATGCCGGTCACGAATTCGAGTTTTTCGTACACCCTGCCCGCCATGAGCGTGGTGACATTTACCGGCGCGGCCCGCGTTCCGGCCCTCGCCGCGGCCTCCGGCGCCGGCGGGCTGACGCTCTCGTGGCCGACCAACACGGGCAACTATCTGCCGGAAACGGCGACCGGGCTGCCCAGCGCCTGGACGGCCGCCAACCTCACCATCCAAACCAATGGCGACCACTACGAGGCGGTGGTTGCTTCCACCAACGAGGCGCAATTCTTTCGCCTGTCCAATCGCGGCGGCTTTTAGGCCAGGGCGCTTTTATCATTTTTTTACGTTGCGGCCTTTGATCTTTATTTGGCGCAACCGCCCGGCGCGTGGAATATTGCTGGTATGCGCCGGATTCAGAATCACGCGAGGTTTGAGTTTTATTTCGCCAACCTCGACAATCATGTCCTGGTCGAGCGCCGCGACGACGAAGTGGTGATTCGCGCGGCGCGCAACAACTTCTCGGAGCGGCGCAAAAGCTACTTCGTGCGCGAACTGGCTGCGGAAGGCCACATCCCGGACTCCGCCGCCTGGCCCAGTCCCGCGCCCGCGAATGGAAAGCCCGCCATCCGCTGGGAAATTGACCATTCCTGGTTGAAATTCAACTTCCATCGCATGCAGCGCTCCAGCCGCTTCATGCAACGCCTCCTGCTCGCCGCTGGCGCGACCTGGATGGCGCTCGTCGGTTTGGCCTTCCTGCGCTGACCGCCTGCCGCGAAGTATTGATTGATCACCCGCGCCCCCGGATGTTTATTGGGGCCGGGCAGATTCTATTTCTATGAACGGCAATGTCGCAAAGGTCCTGATCGGCGGGCAATGGCGGGAGAGTCAAACCTCGGCCTTTTTTCAAGCGGAGAACCCCGCGACCGGCGAGACGCTGCCGGCGCGCTATCCGATTTCCCCGCGGGCCGAGGCTCTTGAAGCGTTGCGCGCTGGCGCCGCCGCGGCGGAAACTCTGCGGACTGCGGCCCCGGCGAGCGTCGCGACATTTCTGGAAAATTACGCCTCCGCCATCGAAAGCCGCGCGGCGGAATTGGTGGAAATGGCCCATGCGGAAACCGGGCTCGCGAAAACCCCGCGGTTGAAGGACGTGGAACTGCCGCGCACAACCGACCAACTGCGCCAGGCGGCGCGCGCCGCGCGGGAGGGCGCTTGGGAACAGCCCGTGCGCGATGAGGCTCGCAAAATATTTTCCGTCCTGGCGCCCTTGGGTGGACCGGTGGTGGTCATGGGGCCCAATAACTTTCCGTTTGCCTACAACTCCGTGGCGGGCGGCGATTTTGCCTCCGCCATAGCGGCGCGAAATCCCGTCATCGCCAAAGCCAACCCGGGGCATCCGGGCGTCACCCGTCTTTTGGCCGAGCTGGCGTGGGAAGCGGCCCGCAGCGCCGGGTTGCCCGAGTCAACCATTCAGTTGCTTTATGGATTGCCGCCGGAGGCCGGATTGGAACTGGTCGCGCATCCATTGGTGGGCGCCACCGGCTTCACCGGGAGCAAGGAGTCTGGCCTGCAATTGAAAGCCGCGGCGGATCGCGCCGGCAAACCGATTTACCTGGAGATGTCGAGCATCAACCCCGTCATTCTCCTCGAAGGCGCATTGCAGGAGCGCGGCCCCGCCATCGTCGAGGAGTTTTTTGGCTCGTGCCTGGCGGCCGCAGGCCAGTTTTGCACCAGTCCCGGCCTGGTGATTTTGCCATCATCCAGCGAAGGCGAGAAATTCTTAAGCGCAGCGCGCGCCAAAATTGAGGCCGCCACGCCGGGAGTTCTTCTCGGCAAAGGCGTGCGTGAACGTCTGGTCAAAGGCGTGGAGTTTTTGCGCGCGCACGGCGCCGAAATTCTTGGCGGAGGACACGCGTTGCCCGGGCCGTCGGTGCGATTTGCCAATACGGTGTTGCGCGTGTCCGCAGAAACTTTCCTAAAAGAATCAGCCGCGTTGCAAACGGAAGCTTTCGGCCCGGTATCGCTTTTCGTCTTCTGTCGCGACGCTGGCGAAATGGCGCAGGTGGTCAAGTGTCTGGCGGGGAATTTGACCGGCTCCATTTATGCGGCGGCGTCCGGCGCGGATGACCAGGCCTATGCGGCGGTGGAACCGGCTTTGCGCGTGCGCGTCGGACGCCTGCTCAATGACAAAATGCCGACCGGCGTGGCCGTCAGCCCGGCCATGAACCACGGCGGCCCCTTCCCCGCCACCGGCCATCCGGGCTTCACGGCGGTGGGATTCCCTGCGAGCATCCAGCGCTTTGCCGCTCTGCAATGCTACGATAACGTGCCGCCGCGCCGCCTCCCGGCCGCCCTGCAATCGCCCTCATGAAATATCGCCCGATCGATCCCCAGCTTTTCGTCGAGCATCGCGAAAATCTAAAACGCCTCCTGGCGCCCAACGCGCTCGCCGTCGTCAATTCCAACGATATCCTCCCCACCAACGCCGACGGCTCCATGCTGTTGCGCGCCAACTCCGATTTGTTTTATTTGACTGGCATCGAGCAGGAGGAATCGCTGTTGCTGCTCTATCCCGACGCGCACGATGAAAAGTTCCGCGAGATCCTGTTCTTGCGCGAGCCGAATGCGCTCGCCGAGACGTGGGAGGGCCACAAGTGGACGCAGGACGAGGCCAAGCAAATCTCCGGCGTGGCGCGCGTGGCGTGGCTTTCGGAATTTCGCGGCATTTTCCATCGCCTCATGTGCGAAGCGGAGCGCGTGTATCTCAACAGCAACGAACACAAACGGGCCGACAGCCAGGTGGAAACCCGCGAGGCCCGTTTCGTGCGGGAGACGATGCGCGCCTATCCGCTGCACGAATATCGCCGCCTTGCTCCCCTGCTCCACGGCTTGCGCGCGGTCAAAGCCCCGGCGGAGATCGAAGTGCTGCAACATGCGTGCGACATCACGTCCGCCGGTTTTCGGCGCGTGGCGCGCTTCGTCCGCCCCGGTGTCAACGAAATGGAAGTGGAGGCGGAATATGCCCACGAATTCATCCGGCGCGGCGCGCGTTTTGCCTACGATCCCATTGTGGCCTCGGGCGCCAATGCCTGCGTCCTGCATTACGTGCAAAACGATCAACCCTGCCGCGACGGCGATTTGCTTTTGCTCGACGTGGCCGCCAGTTACGCCAATTACAACGCCGACTTGACGCGCACGCTTCCGGTCAATGGCCGCTTCAGCCGGCGGCAGCGGCAGATTTATAATGCCGTGGAGCGGGTGCTGCACGCCGCCAGCGCCGCGGCCACGCCCGGAAAATTGCCCAGGGATTGGCAAAAGGAAGCCGAGACGTTCATGGAGAAGGAATTGGTCGATCTCGGCTTGCTGAAAATGGCGGCGATCCGAAACCAGCATCCGGATCATCCGGCTGTCAAAAAATATTTCATGCACGGCATCGGCCATCCGCTCGGCTTGGACGTGCATGACGTGGCCCAGATGGACAAGCCCATGGCGTCGGGCTGGGTGGTGACGGTTGAGCCGGGCATTTATATCCCAGCCGAAAAAATGGCGGTGCGACTGGAAAATAACATCGTGCTGCGCGAGGGCGGCAATCTGGATCTGATGGCGGATGTTCCTCTCGCCGCCGCGGACATTGAAGATTTGATGCGGGCCAAGCGACGGAAGCGAAAATCGTGATTGAATTCGCGGCAAAAGTGATTACCTATCTGTTGCTTTGCAATATCCAACGCCCATAAAGTGAAACTGACCGACCTTCGCGGCATCCTGCAGTACATCCCTCGCTTCCGGGAAAAGACGTTTGTGATCAGCGTGGACGGGGCGATTGTGACGAGCGAGAATTTCGCCAACATCCTCCTGGACGTCGCCCTGCTGCGCTCGCTCAGTATTCGCGTCGTGCTGGCGCACGGCGCGGCGGAGCAGATTAAATTATTGGCCGAGGAGCAAAAGCTGCAGCCGTCCAATCTCGACGGCACCGGCATCACCGATGAGCCGACGTTAAAGCTCGCCTTGACCGCCGCCAACCGATTGACGCACGAAATTTTGGAAGGGCTAAGCGCGAATGATTTGCGGGCCGCGTACTGCAATGCCTTGATTGCGCATCCCATGGGCATCATCCACGGGCAGGATCAATTGTTCACGGGCAAAGTGGAGCGCATTGACACCGAAATGCTGCAAAGCCTCCTGAACCAGGGCGTGATCCCGGTGGTCCCGCCGCTCGGTTTTGATGGCGACGGCAAAACCTACCGCGTCAACTCCGACGCTGCGGCCCTGGAAGTGGCCAAGGCGCTGAATGCGTCCAAGCTGATTTACATCACGGTGCAGGACGGCCTGTTTCACCAGGACAAATTAATTCAACAGATTCTGGTCGGCGATCTCGACCAATTAATCACGCAGAACAAGGCCAATTTCGGCGATCTCATTTCCAAGGCGCAACACGCCTGCGCCGCCTGCCGGGCGGGCGTCCAGCGGGTGCATATCATCAACGGCCGCATCGATGAGGCCTTGCTTGCGGAGGTTTTTTCCAACGAAGGCGTTGGCACGCTCGTCTATGCCAACGAATACCAGCAAATCCGGCGCGCGATGAAGAAAGACATTCGCGCCATCCTGACGCTGACCAAAAATTCTGTCGCCACCGAAGAATTGATCAAACGCACGCGCGCCACCCTAGAAAAAACCATCGGCGACTTTTATATTTTCGAAACGGATAAGAACCCCGTCGCGTGTGTGGCGATTCATGCGCTGGAGCAAAACAAGGGTGAATTGGCGTGTCTTTACGTCAGCCCGTCGCATGAAAACCAGGGCATCGGCCGCAAATTGATCGCGTTCTCGGAAGCCAAAGCGCGCGAGTTGGGGATGAGCGAGCTCATTACGCTTTCCACGCAGGCGTTCACCTATTTCCAATCGAAAGCCGGATTTACCGAGGGCAGCCCCGATGATCTGCCGCCCGCCCGCCGCGAAAAATACGACCAAAGCGCGCGGCATTCCAAAGTGCTGGTCAAAAAACTGGCGCCCAAATGAACGCGCTTCCGGCGGAGGCGCTGCGCCGTTGCGCTGAACTCAACGTCACGCCGACACGCTATTTTTTGGCCGTCAGCCTGGCGGAGCAAACGCTTTCGCTCTTTGAGAATTTCGCGTTCGTCAAAATGTATCGCTGCTCGACTTCACGTTTTGGCATTGGCGAAACAGCGGGTTCGAAAATGACGCCCCGCGGCTTGCATCGAATTGCCGAGAAAATCGGCGCCGGCTGTCCTGCCGGCACGGCGTTTGAGGCGCGCCAGGCATTGGGCATTCCAGCGCCCGGCTCTCCTCCGGCGGCCATCACCACACGCATCCTCTGGCTGGACGGCCTGGAGCCGGGCCGCAATCAGGGTGGTGACGTGGATTCTCACGCGCGTTATATTTATATCCATGGCACCGGCAGCCCGCACACCATTGGCCAGCCGGCCACGCAAGGCTGCATCCACCTCGCGGACGACGACCTGATCTATTTGTTTGACCTCGTGCCCGAGGGCACGCTGGTGTGGAATGGTTGACGCCCCCGCCGGGGTCTTGTCACGAAAAAACCTTGAACGGGGCCTCTCTGCCCGTATAGTGCGCAACGTGCCTGGCCTGGGAATGGAAATGTGGATAATTTCCCGCGCCAGCTCCTTCAACAAACCAAAAAACCATGAAAAATCTTCACGCGCGCTCTCGTGCGGCGTCGGCCTGGCTCGTCTATGGCGTATGCCTGTTGTCGGTCGGTCTCTTCGCTCAAACCACCGCCTTTACGTACCAAGGCAATTTGAATAACGGCGCGAATACGGCCAATGGCGCTTACGACTTCAGCTTTACGCTGTTCGACGCGGCTGCTGACGGAAATAATCAGGGTTCGTTGACCAATTCCGGCGTCGGGGTGACAAACGGCTTTTTCACTTCGTTGCTGGATTTTGGCCCTGCCGCTTTTAATGGCTCAAGCCTCTGGCTGGAAATTGCAGTGCGCACCAACGCGGGCGGCGCCTTCACCATTCTGAGTCCGCGCCAGCGGGTCACGCCCACGCCCTACGCGCTTTATGCGGCGACGGCGGGACGCGCCGGCTCGGCCAATGCGGTGGGCGGCGTGGCGGCAGCCAATATCGCGCAGTTGAATATACCGAACACCTCTGTGCCAGCCACGGCGGCCATTACCGTGCTCAACGGCTTTGTGGTGGGAGCGGACATCGTCAATGCCGGTTTTGGCTATACGAGCGCGCCCACCGTTTCGGTGACGGATGCCACGGGCTCGAACGCGGTGCTGGTCGCCAACCTGACCAACAGCTCCGTCGCCAGCCTGACGATTCAAAACGCGGGCCACAATTATTCCGCCGGCGCGGCGATTTTGATTGCGGCGCCGCCCAGCAATGGCCGCCAGACGATTGCCACCATCAATAACTTTTCTGGAATGAACATCCTCACTAACACGGCGAATACCTTCGCCGGCAGTTTCAGTGGCAACGGCGGCGCGTTGACCAATGTGAATGCGGCCACGGTGGGAGGTTTTAGCGGGACCATGTTTTGGAAAACCAACGGCAACGCCGGGGCCAATTCCGCCAACGGCGCCTTTTTGGGCACGTCGGACAATCAGGCGCTGGAAATTCACGTCAACGGTTTGCGCGCACTGCGCGTGGAGCCGAATGCCAGCGGACCGAACTTAATCGGCGGCTATGCCGGCAATCTCGTGGATTCCAATTCCTTTGGCGTGGTGATAGGCGGAGGCGGCGGATCTGGTTTTGTGAATCACGCCAGCTCCACCCTCGCCACCATCGGCGGCGGCTCCGGGAACGTGATTGGCGCCTCGGCCAATGATTGCGTCATCGGTGGGGGGCGCCAAAACATTATTGACTCAGGCAATTGGCGGGCCTTCATCGGCGGCGGTTCGGGCAACTGGATCCAGGCCGGATCCAGCCCCGGCTCTGGAGTTTCATCCACCTCGTCCGCTGTCATCGCGGGCGGCTTCGGCAACACCATTATCAGCAATGCCTATGAGTCGGCCATTGGCGGTGGCGCGGGCAATTCCATTGCGTCCGTTTTCTCGGATATTCCCGGCGGCCGCAATAATCGCATCGAGGTTCTGGCCAACGACGCCGACATTGGCGGCGGCACGGGCAATATCATTCAAACCAATGCCTACAATTCTGTTATCGGCGGCGGTTTCACCAATCGCATCCAAACCAATGCCATCCGCTCGTTGATCGGCGGGGGCAGCGCCAACACCATTCTCACCAATGCGTCCTACGCCATTATCGTAGCCGGCCTCAACAACACCAACGGCAGCCCGTATTCGTTCCTCGGCGGCGGCAGCAATAACTTTATTTCCACCGCGGCCCTGGCCGTCCTGAGCGGCGGCGCGAGCAATATCGCCTCGGGCTATGCCGCCGCCATTCCCGGCGGCTATCATAATCTGGCGGCGGGCGATTACTCGTTCGCCGCGGGTCTCAACGCGCAGACGATGCATAACAACTCCTTCATCTGGAGCGACGGCTCCACCAACACCTCTTCGACCGGCACGAATCAATTTATCGCCCGCGCCAGCGGCGGCGTCATTCTTTACACGAGCACGGACACATCCACCGGGGCTTCCTTGCCCGCCGGCAGCGGCGCCTGGGCCTCGCTCAGCGACCGCAACTCCAAGGACAGCTTCAGTCAAATAAATCCGAGCGACGTGCTGGCCAAGGTCGTGGCGATGCCGCTCCAGACCTGGCACTACAAGGCGCAGGATTCGTCCGTCCGGCACCTCGGCCCGATGGCGCAGGATTTTCGCGCGGCGTTTGGCCTCGGCGAGGACGAACGGCATATCACGACCATCGATTCCGAAGGCGTGGCGCTCGCCGCCATCCAAGGCTTGAACCAAAAACTCGAAGCCAAGGACGCCGAAATCCGCGCGCTCCAAATGCGGTTGGAAAAACTGGAACGCCTGCTGCCCGCGAAATGAGCGCGACACATTTGACAACGTCAGCGGGAACAGGTTTATTGGCTGGGCATCACACCGCTATGAAAATAACTCGCACGATCCTTACGCTCGCCGCCGCCGTCGCGCTGGCGGGCTGTCTGGCTGTCCGGGCCGAGCCTCCCAAAGTGGGCGACACCGCGCCGCTGGTTTCCGGCAAGGACCAGGACGGCAAAACCTGGAAGCTGGCCGACGACGTCGGAAAAAAAGTCGTTCTCCTGTATTTCTATCCCAAAGATGACACCCCGGGATGCACCAAGGAAGCATGCGGTTTTCGCGACCGCATGGCGGAATTAAAAACGCAGGGCGTGGACGTCATCGGAGTCAGTTTTGACGACACCGACAGCCACAAAAAGTTCATCTTCAAATATAATTTGAACTTCCCGCTGCTGGCCGACACCAGCGGCGCGATCTCGGACGCCTATGGCGTGCGCCGCGAGCCGGGCAAGAAAATGGATCGCCGCGTCAGTTTCCTCATCGGCTTGGACGGCAAAATCGTGCATGTCACGGATTCGCCCAAAGCCGAAACGCACCTGGCCGAAATGCAGGAAGCCGTGGCGAAATTGCCCAAAACCTAGCTTTTTCGACCCGCAAAAACCGCGAGCAGTTTCTCGTGGATTCCGCCAAAGCCGCCGTTGCTGAAGACGCAAATCACGTCTCCGCCGGCGGCCTCTTTTTTGAGATGCGCCACAATCGCGTCCGCATCGGGCAGATAGGCGGCTTTTTTCCCAGCGTCCTGCAAATCGCGCATCAACCGCGCGGGATCGAGGCGCTCCTCCGGTTTCAACAACTCCAGGCGCGCGATTTGCGAAACAACCACGGCATCGGCGTCGCGGAAGGACTCGGCCAATTCGCGCTGGAAAATATTGCGGCGCGTGGTGTTGGTGCGCGGCTCGAAAATGGCCCAGATGCGCTGCTGCGCATGGCGCAACCGGAGGGCTCGCAAGGTTTGCGCGATGGCGGTGGGATGATGGCCAAAATCGTCGATGACCGTGATGCCGCCCACCACGCCGCGAATATCCATGCGGCGCTTGACGCCCTTGAAGGTGTCGAACGCGGCTTGAATCTGTTTATTTGACAACCCGCAGTGCTTGGCGCAGCCAATCACGGCCAGGGCGTTGCGGACGTTGAATTCCCCCACCAGGTTCAGGTGAAACTTAAAACTCGGGATTTCAAATTCCGTGGCGGTGGGGCCGTAACGGATGTTGAAGGCGTGGACGCTATTGCCTTCGGCCAGGCCAAAGCGTTTCACCGGGCAATGCGTGACGTTCAGCAGCGGCGCGAGATTGGGATCGTCGCCGTTCGCCAGCAATTGGCCGTTGCGCGGGATGAGATTGATGAAACGCTTGAAGGCGGTCTGAATGGCGCCGACATCCTCGAAAATGTCCGCGTGATCGAATTCCAAATTGTTGACAATGGCGACTTCGGGCAGGTAATGGACAAATTTGCTGCGCTTGTCAAAGAACGCCGTGTCGTATTCGTCGCCCTCGATGATGAACCATTCGCTGTCCGTAAAGCGCGCGCCTTCGCCAAAATTATTGGGGATGCCGCCAATGAGGTAGCTTGGATTCAAGCCATTTTGCTCGAAGACCCACGCGAGCAGCGCGGTGGTGGTGGTCTTGCCATGCGTGCCGGACACGACCAGCGAGCGTTTGCCGCGGATGAAAAATTCCTTGAGCAATTCCGGCAGGGAACAGTACCGCAGCTTGTGATCGAGCACCGCTTCCGCCTCGGCATTCCCGCGCGAAATGGCGTTGCCGATGACGACCAGGTCGGGTTTGCCCGAGAGATTGCTCTCGGCGTAGGCGGGCATGACATTCACCCCGCGCGCCGCCAGGAAGGTGGACATCGGCGGATAGACATTGTGGTCGGAGCCGCTTACGGCATATCCGCGGTCCCGCATGGCGGCGGCCACGGAGGCCATGGCAGTGCCGCACACCCCGATAAAATGGACGGATTTAATGTCGGAAATCACTTTAGTTTTCGCTCCAGAATTTCGCCGACGAGGTTGGGATTGGCTTTGCCCTTGCTGAGTTTCATGACCTGCCCCTTGAGAAAATTGAGCGCGGCCATTTTGCCGGCTTTAAAATCCGCCGCCGGCCCGGGGTTCGCGGCGATGGCCTGATCGCAAAATGTCTCAATCGCGCCAGTGTCGCTGACTTGGGCCAGGCCGCGTTTTTCCACGATGCTGGCCGGGGCCTCGCCCGTGTCAAACATTTCTGCGAACACTTGCTGCGCGGCGGAGCCGCTGATTTTCTTGCCATCCACCAGCGCGATCAATTCCACCAGACGCGCAGGCGGGAATTTCAAATCCGCCAGGCTGGTGTGGGTCTCCGCCAGGCGCGCGCGCAAATTATTAATGACCCAATTGGCGACCGCCTTGGGATTCGGCGAGCCCTGCGCGGCGGTTTCGAAATAAGCGCCGAGCGCGCGGTCCCAAACGAAGGTCTGCGCGTCGGTGGCGGGCAGTTGGTAATCGCGGATGAAACGCTGCTTCTTGGCCAGCGGCAACTCGACAACGCGCGCCGCGACTTCTTCCAGCCAGGCGGCGGTCGGCTCGAACGGCATGAGGTCCGGCTCCGGAAAGTAGCGGTAATCATGCGCCATTTCCTTGCTGCGCATCGGCTCCGTGACGCCGCCTTCATCGTCCCAGCGCCGCGTTTCCTGCGTCAATTGGCCGCCCGCGCGCAGGACTTCGATCTGGCGGGGAATTTCGTAGGCCAGCGCCCGGCGCGCGCCGTTGAAACTGTTCATGTTTTTGATCTCGATTTTCTTGCCGAGCTCCTTGGCGCCGACGGGCCGCACGCTGACATTGACGTCGCAGCGCACCATCCCCTTCTCCATGTCGGCATCGCTCACCCCGCCGTAAATGAGGACTTCCTTGAGCGCGTTCAGGTATTCGTAGGCCATTTCCGGCCCGGTGATTTCCGGCTCGGAAACAATTTCGAGCAACGGCACGCCCGCGCGGTTGAAATCGACGCCGCTATTTCTGTCAAAATGAAAATTCTTGCCGACATCCTCCTCCAAATGCGCGCGGGTGATGCGGACGCGGGCGACGGCCCCGGCGCACTCGAAATCCAGGTAGCCGGACATGGTGGACGGCTTGTCGTATTGCGTGACCTGATAATTCTTGGGCATGTCCGGGTAGAAATAATTCTTGCGATCAAACTTGGCGAACCCGGGAATCTCGCAATGCAGCAGCATGCCGGTGAGCGCGGTCAAGCGCAGCGCTTCCTCATTGGCAACCGGGAGGACGCCGGGCAGCCCGAGGCAGACGGGGCAGACGTTCGTGTTGGGCGCGGCGCCGAATTCGTTGGGGCAGCCGCACCACATTTTGGATTTTGTCTTGAGCTGGACGTGGGTTTCCAGACCGATGACCGCTTCGTAATTCATAATGCGAGATTCACCGCGGCATTTTATTCGCCAAGGGCGCCCGTTTGAACAGGAATCTTTCGCGCTTTTTTGCCGGCGAGTTAGGGGTTTGTCGGAGTTGCCTTACGGGCGCGCAACCTATTCTCAGCGGCGCTCTTTCCGCGCATGTTTCCCCGGCAATCTGAAACCGAAATTACCATCAAAATTATGAAGAACTTAACTGAATTATTCCTGGCGGAGCTGGCGGACGTTTACAGCGCCGAGCAGCAATTGGTCAAAGCCCTGCCCAAGGTCGCGGAAAACGCCTCCTCCTCGGAGCTGAAGGAAGCCATCGAAAATCACCTGGAGCAAACCAAGGAGCACGTGAGCCGGCTCGAAGAAGTGTTCGAGCTGTTCGGCGCCAAACCGAAAGCCAAAAAATGCGAGGCCATGGCCGGTTTAATCGAGGAAACCTCGGAGTTCATGAACGAGGATTTCGAGGCCAACCTGAAGGACGCCGGCATCATCGCCAACGCGCAAAAGGTGGAGCATTATGAAATCTCCGCCTACGGCACGCTCAAGACCTGGGCCAGCCTGCTGAACAAGCAGGAAGCGGTCGATCTGCTCGAAGAAACGGAAAACGAGGAAAGCGAAGCCGATGAAACGCTGACGAGCATCGCCGAGTCTCTCAACATCGAGGACAGCGATTCGAATGAATCCAGTGATTCCAGCGAATCGACCGAGGAGGAAGAGGCTCCCGCCCGCACCGTTCGGCCGCGCGCGGACAAGCGTTAAGCCTGTTGAATCTTAAACACGGCGGCGTCCATGGGGGCGCCGCCGCTTTTTATTTCGTCAGGTAATACTTGCGCGTGTACTCCTGCACCATGCGCCAGGTGTTGTATTCTGGCACGAGGGTGGACATGGCGCGGCGGATGCGATGCAGCCACTTGCGCGGCAATCCGCGTTCGTCGCGATTATAGAATTCGGGGATGACCTGCTGCGTCAGCGCCTTGTAAAGATTGGCGCTGTCGATTTTGTCCTGTTCCTCGATGGAAGCCGGATGATCGTCGTCGCCAATGGCGAAACCATTGGTGCCGTCGTAGCCCTCGCGCCACCAACCGTCCATGATGCTGAGGTTAAGGCAGCCGTGGCAGCCGGCTTTCTGGCCGCTGGTGCCGGAAGCTTCGAGCGGACGGCGCGGATTGTTGAGCCAAATATCGCACCCGGAAACCATCTGACGCGCCACGTGCACATCGTAATTCTCGATGAACACCATATTGCCCTTCAGCTCGCTGAATTTGCTCAAATGGATAATGCGCTGGATGTAGCGCTTGCCGTCATCATCGCGCGGATGGGCTTTGCCGGCAAAAATGAATTGCACCGGCCGCTTGCGATCGTTGATGAGTTTTACGATGTTTTCGAACTGGTCGAAAATCAGCGGCGCGCGTTTATATGTGGCGAAACGGCGCGCGAATCCAATGGTCAACGCATCCGGATTGAGCAGTTGATCGAACGCGATGAAGTCGGACTGCGAAGCCTTGAGGCCCAGGCGGCGGCGCGCAAATTCAATCAATTCCCGGCGCAGCCGATAACGCAGCGCCCAAAGCTCCTCATCCGAGACGAAGGCGGGGTCCTCCATTTTTTTCCAAAACTCGGTGGAGTTGACTTCCTTTTCCAGGGAGATCGCGGGCCGGTTTTTCCAGAACGCCGTGGTTTCACCGCCGCTGGGTTTGAGCAGGGACGCGCCGCCAGAGAGTTTGCGCTGCCAATGTTTGCGCACCGGCCCCTTCATCCAGCCTGTCAAGTGAATGCCGTTGGTGATGTGGCCAATGGGGATATTGTCCACGGTGCGGTCGGGCCAGAGGGCCTGCCACATGTGCCGGCTGACTTTGCCGTGCAGCTCGCTCACGCCATTGGCGGCGCGGGAGAGTTTCAACCCGATGACTGTCATGCAGAAGGATTCCTGCTCATTCTTCGGATCGATCCGCCCCAGCGCCATCAAATCGTCGAGGGAAATTTTCAGGTCGGAAATCAATTTGCGCATGCCGTAGGCCATCAAATCGCGGCCAAAACGATCATGCCCGGCTTCCACTGGCGTATGCGTGGTGAAAATGCATTGCTCCCGCGTTTGGGCGCACGCCGCAGCGAACGTCATCTCATGCGCCATCTTTTCCCGCACCAATTCCAGAGTCAGAAATGCCGCATGGCCTTCGTTCATGTGAAACACCGAGGGCTGCACACCGAGGGCGCGGAGGAGACGCACGCCGCCAATGCCCAGCAGGATTTCCTGCATCAGGCGCATGGTGTTGTCGCCGCCATAGACGCGGCGCGTCAGATCCCGATGATGTTGCGCGTTCTCGGTCCGGTCGGCGTCAAGAAGATAAACCGTGCTGCGTCCGACATTCACTTTCCAGGCCTGGAAATAAACGTCGGAGAATTCAATTTCCACACTGCACACCAGGGTCTCGCCTTTTTCATTCAACACCGGCTCCAAAGGGAGATTCTGCGGGTTGAGCAGCGTATAATATTCGGTCTGCCAATTGTCCTGGTTAATCTGCTGTTGAAAATAACCTTCGCGATAGAACAGGCTGATGCCCGCAAATCCAATGTCGAGGTCGCTGGCTGATTTGGTGTGGTCGCCCGCCAGAATGCCCAGGCCGCCGGCGGCAATGGGCAAGGTTTCGTGAAAGCCGAATTCCGCGGAAAAATAAGCCACCGGATTTTTGAGCAGCGCCGGGGCGTTGTGACGGCCCCAGGTTTCCTTGTCGTGCATATAGGCGTCGAAATCCGCCAGCACTTGCCGCACGCGCGCGGCGAAATCGCTATCCTGCAAGCGCACGCGCAGCTCGTAATCGGAGACATCGCGCAACACCGCCACCGCATTGTGATACAGGTTCTGCCAGCAACGAGGGGACAATTCGGCGAAAATCTCCTGCGCGCCCTGGTCCCAGGTCCACCAGAGATTGTGGGCGAGACGGTTCAGGCCGGTTACGAGCACGGTCGTTTCTTCTGGCGATAAGGGAGCGGTTGTCATAAAAAATTGCGAGTCACCACACTGCCTGCGCGACATTACGCATTCACCGAGGATGTGCAAGCGGAAAGGTGGCGCATTTGCGGCGCGGCTCCCGGTGGAAAAAACCGCAAAAAGGGCCCGGCGCAAATTGCTAAAGATGGCTATTGACTTCAGGCGCCTGTTTGATACGTTCACCGCTCCTTGGAAACAGGTTTTAGATGAAGACGTATTTGCCGAAGAACAATTTGGATGACCGCAAGTGGCATGTCGTGGACGCGAATGGCGCCGTTTTGGGCCGCCTCGCCGTCCAGGTGTCCGATATTTTGCGCGGGAAAAACAAACCGATTTACACCCCCCACCTCGACGCTGGCGACTTTGTCGTCGTCATCAACGCTGAAAAAGTGAAGCTGACGGGCAAGAAGGAAACGGACAAGGAATATATGTCCTATTCCGGCTGGAAAGGCGGCGAGAAGTACAAGACGGTGGCGCAGGTGCGCGCGCGTCATCCCGAAGAATTGATCATGCACGCGGTGCGCGGCATGGTGCCCAAGAATCGTTTGGGCCGGGTGCTGATGACCAAGCTGAAAGTGTACAAGGGCGCGGCGCATCCCCATGCGGCCCAACAACCTGCGGAATTGGCCGCCTCCAAATAAGAGATTTTAACCGTTTTTCATTACTTCCATGGCAGATACCAAAGAATTTCTCGGCACGGGCCGTCGCAAAACCGCTGTGGCGCGCGTGCGTCTGGCCGCCGGCTCCGGAAAAATCGTCGTCAACGGCCGCCCCTTTGAAAGCTATTTTCCAGCGGACGGTTTGCGCACCACGGTGCTGCAGCCCTTGGCCGCCACGGAAACCGCGGCCAAATATGATGTGCGCGTGAACGTCGAAGGCGGCGGTCCCGCCGGCCAGGCCGGCGCGGTTCGGCACGGCATCGCCCGCGCGTTGCTCACCGTGGACGCCGCCCTGCGCGCGACCCTCAAAGCCGCCGGCTATCTGACCCGCGACCCTCGTATGCGCGAACGCAAGAAGTACGGGCAACCCGGCGCCCGCAAACGCTTCCAATACAGCAAGCGTTAAGAGACATCGTCTCCTCACTTTGGACGCGCCCTTAGGGGCGCGTCCTTTTTTGTTGGTTCAGGACTTCTTGGGCGGCGGGACTTCGATCCCGAGCGCGTCGGCGAGGTCAATTTCGTGCTCCTGCTCCTGCACGATGATGCCGCGGAGAGTTTCACTCAGCGCGAATTCCCCCAAGGCTTCGGCCTGACGAATGCGCTGCCGGTAATTTTCGACCGTCTCCTGTTCGTTCTCCAAATCGAAACGCAGCAGGGCGGCGGGATCATCCGACAATTTCACCGGCTTGGGCGTGACCACTGGCGTGCCGCCCAGGTAATCAATCTGCTTGGCGATTTTAATCGCATGGTCGAGCTCCTCGCCGGCGTGCTTTTCCAGTTCGCGGGCGATGTCCGTGTATTCAGCGCCCTTGATCATCTGGCTGTAAACTGTGTAGGCGATGATCGCCTGATATTCGCGCGCCAGGTCCTCGTTCAGCAGTTGGACCATTTTTTCGCGGGTGATGTTGGAATGTTCGTTTTTATTTTCGTTTGCCATGTTGGAATTATCTTTACACCCGCCACCGGTACGGCGGTATCGGCAAAAACCCTAATTGATGACCAGCCGCACAAATTGCTTTTGCGTCTGAGAATCATCTTTTCCCTTAAGTCTTGACCGTAGAGGGGGAAGGTCTTTAACCTGCGCAGGATTATTAGGCGAATGCATGCTAGCGCAATTTAAAAGCCTTTTTTCCAACGATATCGGGATCGATTTGGGCACCGCGAATTGCTTGGTGTACGTGCGCGACCAGGGAATCGTGCTTCGGGAACCTTCCGTCGTGGCGATTGAAGCCGGCACCACCAATGTGCTGGCGGTCGGCGAAGAAGCCAAGCGCATGCTGGGCCGCACCCCGGGAAATATCGTCGCTATCCGCCCCATGAAGGACGGCGTGATTGCCGATTTTGAAATCACCGAGGCGATGCTGCGCCATTTTATTCAACGCGTGCACCACCGGAAATTGATCGCGCCGCGCGTGGTGGTGGCCGTGCCTTCGGGCATCACCGAAGTGGAAAAGCGGGCGGTGAAAGATTCCGCCACGCACGCCGGAGCGCGGGAAGTGTATTTGATCGAGCAGCCGATGGCGTCGGCGATCGGAGTGGGCCTGCCGGTGCATGAGCCGGCGGGAAACATGATCGTGGACATTGGCGGGGGAACGTGTGAGATCGCGATTATTTCGCTGGCGGGCATTGTGTTCAGCCGGAGCTTGCGCGTGGGGGGCGATGAGTTTGACGAGACGATTATGGCGCACATGAAGCGCGCCTATAACATGATGATTGGCGAACGGACGGCGGAGGAGATCAAAATAAGGATCGGCTCCGCTTTCCCGCTGGAACAAGAACTGTCGATGGAAGTCAAAGGACGCGATTTAAGCGCCGGCCTTCCGCGAACATTGTCGATTCGTTCCGAAGAAATTCGAGAAGCCTTGAAGGAACCTCTTTCGAGCATCCTGGAAAGCATCCGCCTGACGCTGGAGCGCTGCCCGCCGGAATTGTCCGCCGATTTGGTGGAACGCGGGATCGTGATGGCCGGAGGCGGAGCCTTGCTGCGCGGCATTGATAAGCTGGTGGCAAAGGAAACTGGCCTGCCGGTGCATATCGCGGATGATCCGCTGAGCGCGGTGGCCGAGGGCACGGGACGAGTCTTGCAAGAATTGGCGTTTTTGAAACGAGTTGCTTCTTCCAGAAGTTGAAGTTCGCCCCGGAAAGCGGGCGGGATGTTAAAGAAGCCGAATTTAATTGTCGTAATTTTAGTGGCCCTCGTGGTGGTGGTTCTGTTCCATCTTCCAGGGCAAACTGTCGGCAGATTCAAACTGGCGATCAGCGGACTCTTCCTGCCTTTATTCGGCCTGGCCGGCTCCTCCCACGAAGCCACAGCCCAGGTGCGCGGCGCCTTGGTTTCCCGCCGCCAACTCGTGGAGGAAGCGGAGGAACTCAAACGCCAGAACGACCAGCTGCAAATCCGGCTCCAGCAAGAACAGGCGACCGAACGCGAAAACGCGCGCCTGCGCGCGGCCTTTGCGTGGGCTCATTCCACCCGGTGGCAGCTCAAACTCTCCCGCGTCATCGCGCGCGATCCTTCCAACTGGTGGCGCGCCATCCAGATTGATTTGGGGCGGCGCGATGGGATGCGCCCCAACCTGCCGGTGCTGACCAGCGCGGGCCTGGTGGGAAAAATTTCCGGCGTTGGCGAAACCCGGTCGCAAGTCGTGCTGTTGGGCGATCCGAGTTTGCGCGTGGCCGCGAAAATCCCCGCCAGCGGCGAAACCGGCGTGATTTTATCCAGCTCTTCCGCGCCGCAGGAAAACAACATGGTGGACCTCGGCTACCTCACCGGAAACAGCGGCGTGACTCCCGGGCAAAAGGTGCAAACGTGGGGCGGCGGCGGCGTCTTTCCCGAAGGCATCCCGATTGGGCAGATTGTGGATGTGCGCACCACGGAGTATGGTTTAAGCAAGGAGGCCCGGGTGCAATTGTCGGCGAATTTGAATTCGTTGGACGAGGTGTGGGTGATGATGCCATGAACTGGCTGCACACCACTTTCATCCTTGCGGCCGCGTATCTCGCGGTCTTTGTGGAAGCCTCGTGGAACTTGCCGCGCGCGATCCTGGGCGCGCAAATCGACGTGCTGCCGGCCTTGATGGTTTACACGGCGTTGACCAACGACATTTGGGTGATTGCCGCCCTGGCCATCGGCGGCGGTTTGTGCTTTGACGCGGTGTCGGCGAATCCCCTCGGGATCAGCATCTTGCCGCTTTTTGCCATTGGCTTTGTGATTGATGGCGCGCGGGAATTGCTGTTGCGCGAAAGCCGGCACGCGCAATTCATGCTCGGCGCCGCGGCGTGCGCGCTGCAGCCGTTGGCGACACTGTTCCTGATGCTCAACCTCGGCAGCGCCCCGTTGCTGAACTGGCACACGCTCTGGCAGTGGCTGGTGATGATCGTGGGCGGGGCGCTGGCGACACCGCTCCTGTTTGCGATGTTTGACAAGCTGCACCAATCCTTCGACTACCAGCCGGCCACGCAATCCAGTTTCCGCCCCGACCGGGAAATCAAGCGAGGGCGCCTATGAGCTTCATGTTGAACTTATGGCGGCGCGATGACCGTCCCCTGCAATTTCTCGCAGTGGGAGTGGGGCTGGGCTTGTTCGTTTTGCTGGCGGGGCTCTGGTTTGTGCAAATTGCCTTTGCCTCCCGTTTTGAAAACAACCTGCGCAAGCAATCCTTTCGCACCGTGGCCATTGCGCCGGTGCGCGGAAAAATTCTTGACCGCAACGGACGCGCCCTGGCGGAAAACCGGCCGCGCTACAATGCCGATCTTTACCTGGAAGGCTTGCAACGGCAGTTCGATGACCAATATGCCAGCTTGAGCGCCGCATACCGCCAGCGGATGCCCGCCGTGGCGGCCGGCGGCAAGCATCCCGCGCTCAAGGCGGCGGTGCGCCGGCAATTGCAACTGGCCGCCGATTGCGACGTCGTGGGCGGCATTAGCGCCCAGGTGACTGCCGCCTTGAATGAACCGACGAGCTTTGACACTAACCGGTTTCTGAAGCATTATACCGAGTATCCCTACGTGCCATATCCAATTTTGTCCGACCTAACGCCGCGCCAGGTGGCCATTTTCGCTGAACAATTCTCCGGCCAATCCTCCATCGAGCTCGAAACCCAACCCGTGCGCTTCTACCCGTATGGCACGACCGCGGCGCATCTGTTGGGCTTCGTGCAACGCAAAGATCCGGAGGCTTCCTTCCGCTATTCATTGCCAAATTACGAAGGGCGCAGCGGCATCGAAAAAATGTTTGACGACGCTTTGCGCGGCCAAACGGGCGTGAAATCCGTGCTGGTCAATAACCTGAGCTACCGCCAGCGCGAGGAAATCGACAGCCCCAGCGAGCCGGGAGATGACGTTTATTTGACAATAGACTTGAACGTGCAGCGGACGGCCGAGGCCGCCCTGGCCAGCGCCATCGCCAATGTTCGCGGCGCCGCCGTCGTCCTGGATATCCGCAACGGGGACATTCTGGCGATGGCGTCGAGCCCGACGTTTGACCCCAACAATTTCATCCCGGCGCCGACGCCCGCCGAGTGGGAGCGGCTCAACAATCCCGAGCTTTCCCCGCAATTAAACCGCGCGATCGGCGGAGCGTTCGCGCCGGGCTCCACCTTCAAGATTGTCACGGCCATCGCCTGCCTGGAAAACGGGCTGAATCCGAACGAAATATTTGACAGCCCCGGGGCCTACCAGGCGCCCGGCACGCGCCACGTCATTGCGGACACCGCTGGCCCGGGGAAGTTTGATTTTAACCGCGCGTTTTATCGCTCCAGCAACACCTACTTCATCGAGAAAGGCATTAAATACGCCGGGTTGCGCAAGCTGCTGGAGGTGGCGCGGCGCTTTCATCTCGGCGAGAAGACACGCCTCGGGCCGCAGGAAGTCGCGGGTTATGTGCCTGCGCCGAGCGAGGCTTCGCAAGCGGCGTTGCAGCACAGCCTCGCGGATGTTTGCATCGGGCAGGAAATCACGGTGTCGCCCTTGCAGATGGCGGTGTTCACGGCGGCGATTGCCAATGGCGGCGTTTTGTTTTGGCCGCGCGTGGTGGAGAAATTGCATCACGTAGATTCGGACACTTACGAAGAGCTGGTGGCGCCGGGGCGAATTCGCGATCATGTCGCCATCAACCCCGAACACCTCGCGCTCATTCGCCACGCCATGGTGCAGGACACCGAAGTGAGCGACCCGCTGCTCGGCAACGGCACTGCCTTCGATGCCTTTCATAATCGGCAAGACAAGAGCCCGTTGCTGCCGGGATTCCGCGTCGCGGGGAAAACCGGCACGGCGGAAGTCAAAGGCTCAGACCGCACGCCCTACAAGACGACGTGGTTCGTCTCGTACGGGCCGTTTGAAAACCCGCGTTACGCGGTGGTGGTGATGGTGGACCACGGAATTTCCGGCGGCCTGAGCTGCGCGCCGGCGGCGGAAAAAATTTATGCGGCGCTCCTGAAAATGGAGCAAGGGGGCGGTCCCGCGCGCGGCATGGTGGCCGCGATGAGCGGGCGGAATTAAAATGATCGGGCTAAACCAAAACGACAAGAAAAGCGGGTTCGACTGGCCTCTGTTGGGCGCGGCGTTGTGCCTGGCTATTTTGGGAGTGCTGTTTATTTACAGCGCCACGGGCGGACGCGAGGCCATGAAGGGTGTGCTGTGGTGGCGGCAAACCTATTTTCATCAGATCATTTGGTTTACCCTCGGAGCCCTCGCCGCGGGCGCGATTTGCGCGGTGGATTATTCCAGCCTGACACGGTGGTCCACGGTGATTTACTGGCTGGCGATTGGCGCGCTGCTCGTCGTCCTGGCGGTCGGAGTGACGCGCCTGGGCGGACGGCGCTGGATCATGTTGCCGGGGAATTTCAGCTTGCAGCCGTCGGAATTTGCCAAAATCGCATTCATCCTCATGATGGCTGGATTTCTGAGCCGGCCGCTGGAGGAATTGCGGACGCGCAAAATCTTCTGGCAGGCGCTGGGGCTGGCGGCGCTGCCTTTTATTTTAATTTTAAAAGAGCCGGACCTGGGTTCGGCCATGGTTTTTCTGCCCATCGGTTTAACGATGATGTTTGTGGCCGGCGTGCCCGGCCGCTACATCGCGCGGCTGGTGGCGGGATTGGGAGTTTTGGCCATTCTCTTGGTGGCGACGGTTCTGTTCGCCCCCAATTTGAAATTCATCAAATCCTACCAAAAAGACCGGCTGGTGACATATTTCGGCGGCGACCTCGCCTTGCGCAAGGTCGCGCCGGATGAGCGCAAAGCGGTGGAGAAAGAGCTGCGCGACAAAAGTTACAACGTCGAACAAGCGCTCATCTCGGTGGGTTCGGGTGGATTGAGTGGAAAAGGCTGGCGGCAGGGGACGCAATACGCCCTGGGATTTTTGCCGCAGGCCGGAGCACACAACGATTTCATTTTCTCGGTCATCGCCGAGGAGGAAGGTTTTGTGGGCAGCGTCGTGATCCTGACGCTTTATGCCGCGCTCCTTTTTAGCGGGATCAAAATCGCCAGCCAGGCGCGCGATCGCCTCGGACAACTGCTGGCGGCGGGCGTGGTGACCCTCTTGTTTTGCCACGTCTTTATCAACATCGGAATGAATATTCGCTTAATGCCGGTGACGGGCATCCCCCTGCCCCTGCTTAGTTATGGCGGCTCGTCGGTGATATGCTCGCTGATCGCCATCGGCATTCTGCACAATGTGCACATCTATCGGAGGTCTTATTAAATTATGAGTGACAGAAATTTTTCCCGCCGCCGCCGTGGCGGCATGCGCTTCCGCCCCCCGGGCGGCCTGGGGCAGCAACCCCACAAACCCGACGGCAAGGCCCTGGAGGCGCGCGCCGAAGCCACCAGCGAAAAAAAGCCGGACTCTGTGTTCGAGCGCGCCCGCCACGAGGAGGAAGTGGAACGCGCCGAAAACGTCGCCGCCGGCCTGCCGCCGGAAGGGCCGCCGTCTCCCGCGGGCGAGCCGGGCGAACCCCGAAAGGACGACCGTGAACGCGACCGCCAGCCGAACCGGCGCCGCCGCGACTTCCGCCGTCCCAACCTGGACACGCCGGACGAAGTGCAGGAAGAAAAGTTCGAGCCGGTCGAGCTCAAGCCGCAGGGCCAGGGCGTCGTCCAAACGCTGAAAAGCGGCGTCAATAATATCATTAAGCGCGTCCAGCGCATCATCAAGCCGGACAACCGCCCGCATAAGGAAATCATCATCAACGCGGAATCGCTCGAAACGCGCGTGGCGGTCCATGAAGAAGGCAAGCTGGAGGAATTCACCATTGAACGCACGACTGAGGAGCGTTTGGTCGGCAGCATTTTCAAGGGCAAAGTCCGCAATCTTGAGGATGGCCTGAAAGCCGCCTTCGTGGACATCGGCTTCGAGAAAAACGCCTTCCTGCACTATTGGGACATCGTCCCCAGCAGCTTTGACAGCGGCGTGGAAGTGGTGGAGCGCGAGACGCCCAAGCGCCGGGAGCGCCCGCGCATCACGCAAAAGGACATCCCGCGCCTCTATCCGCCAGGCAGTGAAATCATCGTGCAGGTGACCAAGGGGCCCATCGGCACCAAGGGACCGCGCGTGACGACAAACCTGGTCTTGCCAGGCCGTTACCTGGTGCTCCTGCCCAATTCCGACCAATGCGGCATTTCGCGCAAAATCGAAAACCATGAGGAGCGCCAGCGCCTCAAGAAAATCCTGCGCGAAATCAACATTCCCGAAGGCATGGGCGTGATCATGCGCACCGCCGGCGAAGGCCAGCAGAAGCGTTATTTCATCCTCGATCTGGCCCTGCTGCTCGAGCAGTGGAAAATCATCCAGGAACAAATCAAGACCCGTCCGCCCGCCACCTGCGTGTTCCAGGAGCCGGATTTGATCGAGCGCACCGTGCGCGATTTTCTCACCGAGGATGTCGCGCGGATTGTCGTCGATCATCCGCCCGCGTACGACCGCATTCGCGAGCTGATCTCGCGGATTTCCTCCCGCTCGGCCGACAAGGTGAAGCTCTACAATGAGCATCAGCCGATTTTTGACCGCTTTAACATCACCCGGCAGTTGGAAAATGCGTTCTCGCGCCAGGTCCATTTGCGCAGCGGCGGTTACATCGTCATCGACGAAACGGAGGCGCTCGTGGCCATCGACGTCAATACTGGACGCCACAAGAGCGGCAAAGACCAGGAATCGACCATTCTCAAAGTGAACATCGAGGCGGCCGAGGAAATCACCCGGCAGCTGCGCTTGCGCAACATGGGCGGCTTGATTGTCCTGGATTTCATCGACATGAAATCGCGCCGCGATCAACAACAGGTTTACCAGCGGATCAAGGATGGCCTGCGCCGCGACCGCGCCAAGACGCACGTGCTGCCCATCTCGCAATTGGGCCTGATGGAAATGACCCGCCAGCGCCATTCGGAGAGCGTCCGCTCGGCCGTCTATGACGATTGCCCCTATTGCAAGGGCCGCGGCAAGGTCAAGAGCTCCATCACCATGAGCGTCGAAATCCAGCGCAAGCTCAACGAAATCCTCAAGAAACGCTCGCGCGACGAATCGGATTTCCAACTCCGCATCGCGGTGCATCCCACCGTTTTGGAGCGCCTCCGCACCGAGGATGAAAAGCTCATCATCGAAATGGAAAAACGCTATTTCGGAAAACTGTCGTTCCGCCCGGAGCCCTCGTTCCACGCCGAACAATTCAAAATCGTCAACGTCGCCACCAACGAAGAACTCGCCAGCGTCGGGGCCTGATTGGATTCAATAGCCAGCACAAGCGGCGGCCTGAGGGCCGCCGCTTTTTTTACGGCACAATTCTGGGGACCGGCCCCTTTTTAAATTCCACCGCCCGTAAATAAATGGGCGCCAGCTTCTCGCCCGGGATGAAATCGCTCCGCGCGGCGGCCAATCGCCCCAAGGTCGCGGCGTCCGGATAAAGATTGAGCGCTCTCGGAAACCAGGCCGCCGCGCCCGGCCCCGCCATGATTCCATCACCCGCCACCTTTTCCAGGTCGCTGCGCGACGCCAAACGCAAGGGCTCAACGACCCTCCGCTCTTCCGCCGTAATTTCAAAACGGGCGAGATAAAATTCCTGCCGCTGGGCGTCGATAATAATATTCACCGGGCCGCGCAGATTCTCGTGTTGCGCTTGCGCCGCCAGGGCATCGACGCTGCTGATGCCGAGCAGTTGCGCGGCGCGCCCCAACTGCCAGCCTTGCGCCAGCGCCACGGCGCCACGAATGCCGGTGTAAGACCCAGGCCCCAACCCGACGGCCACCACACCGATGTCCTCACGCTCCAGTTTTGCCGACGCAAGGGCACGCTCCACCAAAGCGATGGCGTTGCGCCCTTCCCATTCGCGAGCCGCGCCCAGCAACGCGCCTGCCTCATCCAGCGCCGCGACGCTCCGCTGGCTCGAGGAACATTCAATGGCCAAAATCTTCATATTGAATTTCCCGCTCCGTTTCGCTGGGACAAAGAATCCGCACGCGCCGGCCCAGGGCGATGACGCCCGGCTCCCAGCGCTCAATCCATTCCACCACCGCAATGCCGTCCGGACGTGTCAAATAAATCTCCAAACCGGCGCGGATGATTTCGTCCGGCCCCGCCAGACGATAGAGATCCAGGTGATGCAGCGCGCAGCGTCCGCCGTGATATTCATTCACCAGGGCGAACGTCGGCGAATGCACGCGGCTCGCGCAGCCGAGGCCGCGCGCGAGGCCGCGCGTCAATTGCGTTTTGCCTGCGCCCAAGCCGCCCGACAGTCCGATGACCCAGCCGGGTCGCGCCTCGACCGCCCACGCTTCGCCGAGGGCTTCGGTTTCTGACGGGCTATGCGAAATGAACGTAGCCATGGGCTTCCAGGGCGCGCACGCCATCTTTGTCCCGAATTTTCAATCCCGCCTGCGCAGTGATTTTCCCGATGCAACTGAGGCGCACGCCGGGAAATTGCGCGCGCCATTGATCCAGGACCGGCACGGCATCGCCGCTGCGCACTGCGAAAAGCAATTCAAAATCCTCGCCATCGGTCAGCGCCGCCAGCAACGGCGTTTTCGCGGCGGACTCCGCCTTGGCCTGCAATCTCGCTTCGCGGCTGATGGGTACGGCGTTGGCGAGAATTTCCGCGCCCACCCCGCTGCCGCGCAGGACGTGCCGCAAATCGCCCGCCAGGCCGTCGCTCAAGTCAATCATCGCATGCACGGAAAAATTCTGCGCGAGCCAGTGCGCCTCGCGCAGACGCGGCTCGAATTCGAGATGCCGCCCGCCCAGCGAGCCGCCCAATTCGCCGGTGACGAAAAGGGCATCGCCAGCCTTGGCGCCGGAACGCAGCGCGCATTTTTCCCGGGCCACCTGCCCGATCACCGCCACGGACAAGAGAAGGCGGTCTGGATTCCTGGTCGTCTCGCCTCCGACGATGGCGACCCCGTGGCGCCCGGCCAATGCGGACATGCCGGCATAAATGCGTTTGACAAAACCGGCGTCGAACATCGTCGGCAGCCCCAGCGTTATGACCGCCGCGATGGCTTTTCCGCCCATGGCCGCGATATCGCTAAGGGGGCGGCCCAAAGCCTTGTGGCCGATTTGCTCCGGGGTGGCTTCCGGGCCAAAGTGAATCCCTTGCACGACCGCGTCGGTTTTAAAAAGCGTGAGCATCCCCGGCTGGCCCAAATCCAGGACGGCGCAATCATCCCCCGCCCCGGCGATCACCGCGGCGTTGCCCGGGAGATCCTTGGTCAATTGCGCGATCAACTCGAATTCGTTCATCAGGAGTTTTTGGCGACGTCCGCGCCAAACGCGATGATCCAGACAAAGTTGATGGTGTTCAAAGCCGAATGAGCGGCCATCGGCGCCAGCAAATTATCGGTGGCTTCGTAAAGACGAATCAAAATGATGGAAAAAAGCGCCAGCGGCACGAAGGCCATGACGCTGACGTGCGACACCGCAAAGAGCAACGACGTGAACCACAGCGCCAAGCGCGGATAACCTTGCTGCTTGATGGTCGGATAGAGCACGCCGCGGAAGAGCGCTTCTTCCGCCATCGGCGCCAGCAAAATGGCGGTGGCGCCCAGGAAGATTTTTGGCGCCAGCGCAATCGAAGGGTTGCCGAGCTTTTCCACCACTTCCTGCGCGTCCAAGTGGTAATGAAAAACTTTCTCAAGGAAAATCGTCAAGCCCTCCTGCAGCAGCCATAAAACCGGCGTCGCCACCGCCCCCACGCCGAGACCCAGCAGCACGGCGCGGCGGTGGCGCGGCGCGGGAAAAAACGCCTGACCCCAGGTCAAACCGTGGGCGCGCAGAAAATGGCGGATCCAAAAAAGGGCGGAGCATTGAAAAAAGATGGTCATCAAAACCATCTCCACGAAGTCGCGTTGGTCGCGAGACCAGCCGAGCTTGGGCGTTTCGGCCAGGTTCGCCAGAAACAAGCCGAGGAAAAGCGTCAGTAGAACGGTGATGAACAACCGCGCCGCCGCCTCCACGCTCCAAGGCTTTTGAGAAACCATGGCGCCCATCCTAGGGGCGGGCGGGCAAAGCGCAAGCGAGCAAAGAAAAGAGCGTTTACATCAGAAGCCCCTTGCGGCCCATAATACCAAATGCGCCCCAAGGGCGTTGTGCCTCCAACGTAAACGCCCATCCCCACTCACACATTAAAACATAAGACCGATTGCGCCGCGCGCAAGGGTTCCTGTCAATAGAACACCTAAGGGGAATGGCGAAATTAAAACTCAGGTTGCTTACCCATGTTTCCGGCGTACGTTGCTCCATGAAGACAAAGCACTCACCACACGGGAGAATCTCCGATCATTTTGAGGGCCTCGGCGCCGCCTCCAGCGACACCGTGGTGCAACGCGCGCGCGAAATCGCCATCATCAACGGCCGTCCCCCCAACCATTTCAGCAAGGATGATTTTCTGGAGGCCAAGCGCGAGCTCACGGGCGCCGAATCCTATGAAGACGGCGAGTTCGAGGAGGCGGTGGCAAGGCTCACAAAATGGGACGATGCGCCCGCCTCGCATGGCCATTCCAGCCAGAAAAGCGAAGCGCCGGATGAGCAATCAGTGGCCGAGGAATTGGTGGAGGAAGGGATGAACGAGGCGGAGCACGAGCAAATGGTCGAAGGGGCGAAGTCCCACCGAGGGTAGTTATGAGTTTTCGCTTCCGCGATCGCCGCCAGGCTGGCCGTTTTTTAGCGGACAAGCTGGAAGCGCGCGCGGGAGATCACCGTGTCATAGTGCTGGCCTTGCCCCGCGGCGGGGTTCCAGTGGGATTCGAGGTGGCGCGCCGCTTGGGAGCGCCCCTCGATATATTTCTGGTGCGAAAATTGGGAGCGCCCGGGGAGGTGGAATTGGCTCTGGGCGCCGTGGCCACGGGAGGCGTCTCGATTTTGAACGAGGAGATCATCGCCTCGCTCGGCATTTCCCATGACCAAGTGAGAGAAATCATGGAGCGGGAACGGACGGAACTGCACCGCCGAGAGTTGCTTTACCGGCCCAGCGCCGAGCGCTTGAATTTAAACAGTCGCATCGTCATCCTGGTGGACGACGGGCTTGCCACGGGCGCCACCATGCGCGCCTCCGTGGCGGCGGTGCGGGAAGAGCAGCCGGCCCGCACGGTGGTGGCGGTTCCGGTCGCTTCGCCGGACACTTACGCGCTTTTTCAACGGCTGGCCGACGAGACGGTATGTGTCCAAACGCCGAAAGATTTTCGAGGCGTCGGGCAATGGTATGAGAATTTCACCCAAACATCTGACGACGAAGTCCGAGCGTTGCTGGAAGAAGCCGCGGCCTTCCGGGAACCGGCCCCCGCCGCCGCCGGCGCAAAATACGCTGACTTATGACAACAACATCCAATCGCCAGGAAAATGATATGGACGTGGAAAAAGTGTTGATCACAGCCGATCATGTTTCGCTCGAAGGCGCCCTGTGCGCACCGCCCGAGGCAACGGGCATTGTCTTGTTCGCCCACGGCAGCGGCAGCAGCCGCCACAGTCCCCGCAACCAATTCGTGGCCGCCGCCCTGCGGGAAGCCCGGTTAGGGACGCTGCTGTTTGATCTGCTTTTGGAGGAGGAAGAGTCGATTGATTTGCACAGCGCCGCCCTACGGTTTGACGTCGCATTTCTGGCCGAGCGGCTGGTCGGAGCCATCGATTGGATTTCGCGCCAGGAAAGAACGGAGCATTTGCCCATTGGCCTTTTCGGATCCAGCACGGGAGCGGGTGCGGCCTTGGTCGCCGCCGCCCAACGTCCGCGGTTGGTTGGCGCCGTAGTCTCGCGCGGCGGGCGCCCGGATATGGCGGCGCAAGTGTTGCCCATGGTGGAAGCCCCCACTCTGCTGCTGGTGGGCGGAAAAGATCGCGCCGTAATTGAACTGAACCAACGCGCTCTCGCCCTGCTCCGCTGCGAAAAAAAATTCGAGATCATTCCCGGGGCAGCTCATTTGTTCGAGGAGCCGGGCGCGCTGGAGCAAGTGTCGGCCTCGGCGCGGGAATGGTTTCGCGCGCATTTGTAAATCAAATTTGCTTGCCGCCGCGCGCGCCTTGACGGAGAGTTTCCCCGGCTGAAATCGCCGAACTTTCCCAACTCGGCGCAACCTTAACCCATCACTCACCCACAACATGGCCAACATACATTTTATTGGCGGCGAAAAAGGCGGCGTCGGCAAATCCCTCGTCGCGCGCCTCCTCGCGCAGTACATGATTGACAAGGATCTGCCCTTTCTCGGCTTCGACACCGACCGCTCCCACGGCGCGCTAATGCGCTTCTACGCCGGCTTCGCGTCCCCCGTGCTGGTGGATCGCTATGAAACCCTCGACGCCATCATCGAAGCCGCGGTCGAACAGCCGGAGCGCCGCGTGTTGGTGGACCTGGCGGCGCAAACCCACGATCCGCTGGTGAAATGGATGGATGAATCCGGCGTGCTGGACATGGCCGAAGAAGGCGGCTTCAGCATTCATTATTGGCACGTGATGGATGCGGGCAAGGATTCCGTCGATCTGCTGAAACGGCTGCTGGATCGATTTGGCGCGCGCCTCCGTTACGTGCTGGTTTTGAACCAAATTCGCGGCGACGATTTTTCCATTCTGAACCACTCGGGCGAATACGCCCGCGCCAAGACGCTCGGCGCGAAGGTCGTCACGGTGCGCCACTTGTCCGATGCGGCGATGAACAAGATCGACGCCACCAGCAGCAGCTTTTGGGCGGCGCAAAACGCCCAGGAAAAGACCAACACCGGCCTGGGCCTCATGGAGCGGCAGCGTGTCAAGACTTGGCTGCGCGACGCCTACCAGCAGCTCGACGCCGCGGAAGTCTAGGCTTCTCGCTTCTTTCCCAGCTTGTTCCCGCGCGATTCGGCGCTATTGTTCGCAGCCTGTCGATTATGAGCAAGGTTCAGCCGCGGCGCACGTTCGCCATCATTTCGCACCCGGACGCTGGAAAAACCACGCTGACGGAGAAGCTCCTCCTTTACGGCGGAGCCGTGCAGTTGGCCGGGTCCGTCACCGCCCGCAAAAACCAGCGCGCCACCACTTCGGATTGGATGGAGCTGGAAAAAAAGCGCGGCATCTCCATCAGCTCAACCGTCCTGCAATTTGATTACGATGGCTACCGCCTCAACCTGCTGGATACGCCCGGCCACAAGGATTTTTCCGAGGACACTTACCGCGTCCTCACCGCGGTAGATTCCGTCGTGATGGTGATCGACGCCGCCAAGGGCATCGAGCCGCAGACGCGGAAGTTGTTTGAAGTCTGCCGGCAGCGCGGCGTCCCCATTTTCACCTTCATGAACAAGTGCGACCGGCCCATGAAAGACCCGCTCGCCCTGCTCGATGAGCTGGAAAAAGTGCTGGGCATCGGCGCCTTCCCGGTGAACTGGCCAATTGGAAATGGGTTTGAATTTCAAGGGGTCTTCGATCGGCAGACCAGCTTGATGCATTTGTTTGAGCGCACCGTCGGCGGCAAATACCGCGCCCCGGAGCATGTGGGCGGGCTGCACGACGAATTGATTCGCGGACGCCTCAATGATGAGACTTTTAAAAAGACGGTCGAGGAATTGGAGATGCTGGAAATCGCCGGGCACGCGTGGGACGACGCCGCGGTTCTCGCCGAGAAAACCACGCCGGTGTTTTTCGGCAGCGCTGTCAATAACTTCGGCGTGCAGCTTTTATTGGACGGCTTTTTGAAGCATGCCCCCGGCCCGCGCGGACGCCACTCGGCTGATGCCGCCGCTTCTTTTATTGAGCCCGAGACTCCGGCGTTCTCCGGCTTTATCTTCAAAATCCAGGCCAACATGGATCCGCGCCATCGCGACCGCATCGCGTTCATCCGCGTTTGCTCGGGAAAATTCGAGCGCGACATGACCGTGCATCATTCCCGCTCGGGAAAGAAAGTGCGCCTTTCCAGCTCGCATAAGATTTTTGGCAATGAGCGTGAAACCGTGGACGAAGCGTATCCGGGCGATGTGATTGGCCTCGTCGGGCACGACAGTTTTGGCATCGGCGACACGTTGACGACCGATCCCAATATTGTTTACAAGGAAATCCCGCGTTTTACCCCCGAGGCATTCAGCTACCTGCACAATCCCAACACCGCCAAGTTCAAGCAATTCCGCCAGGGGCTGGATCAATTGTTGCAGGAAGGCGTCATCCAGGCGCTTTATTTGCGGAATTCCCCGGTGAAAACCCCGCTGCTCGCCGCAGTCGGTCCGCTGCAATTCGAAGTCGTGCAGTTCCGCCTGGAAAATGAATACGGCGCCGTCTCACGACTGGAATCGGTGCCGTGGTCGGTGGTGCGCTGGCTGCCCACCGATCTCAAGGAAGAAGATCTCGACGCGCTGCAGCTTCCCAGCGGCGCGCGCCTCGCCTACGACATCGGCAAAAACCCGGTCGTGCTGTTTCAAAACGAATGGTCGGCCAATTATTTTGGCGAGACCAATAAAAACGTCGCGCTGACGGCCCTGCCGGTGCAGACAGCCAAGGAGTAATCGTGTCGTCCATCATCACGGCCACAGATGTCATTGTTCGTTTCGGGGACCGCGCGGTTCTTGACAACGCCACGCTCGGCATTCAGGACGGCGACCAAATCGGGCTGGTGGGCCGCAATGGCTGCGGGAAAACGACCTTTCTAAAATTGCTTGCCGGTTTGCAGGCGCCCGATGAAGGAACCGTCAGCCGCCGCCGGGATCTGGTGGCCAGTTATCTGCCGCAGGATTTCATGCTCGACGCCTCGAAAAACGTTTTCGAGAACATTCGCGCGGGTGCGGACCACGTCCTCAAGTTGATTGCCGAATTTGAATCTTTGCCCCACGACTCGGCGCGCCATGAAGAGCTCGAGCATCGCATCCAGGCGCTGGACGGCTGGACGCTCGACCGGCGCATCGAAGTGGCGATGGCGCATCTCAATTGTCCCGCGGGCGAGCGCGCCATCGAGCCGCTTTCGGGCGGCGAGAAAAGGCGCGTCGCCATGTGCCGGGCGATTGTGTCGCGGCCGGATTTTCTCATGCTGGACGAGCCGACCAACCATCTCGATCCGGAGTCCATCGAATGGGTGGCGGAATTTTTGGAAAGTTTCGGCGGAACATTTTTGGTGGTGACGCACGATCGTTATTTTCTCGACCGTGTGGTCAACCGCATCGTGGAGTTGTGCGATGGGAAGTTCTGGTCGCACGCCGGCAATTACACCGATTACCTTTTGGACAAGGCGGAGCGCCAGGAGGCGGACGCCGTGGTGGAGCACAAGCGCCAGATGTTTTTGAAAAAGGAGCTGGCGTGGGTGCGACAAGGCCCGCGCGCGCAACGCAGCAAGCAGAAAAACCGCTTTGAACGCTACTACGAGACGGCGGCGCAAGCCGGGCCCGTCATCGAAGAGGACGTGGAGTTAGTCATTCCGCCGCCGCCCCAGTTGGGAAATCGCACTGTGGAAGTCAGCAATCTCGGCATGGAATTGGCCGGGAAAAAATTGTTCAGCGGCTTCAGTTTCACGTTCGCCAATGGCCAGCGCATCGGCGTGGCGGGCCGCAATGGGCTCGGAAAAACCACCTTGTTGCGCATCCTGATCGGCCAACTCACCCCGACCGAAGGCACGGTGAAGATCGGCCAACTGACTAAATTCAACTATGTGGACCAGGGACGCCTCCAGCTAAACGAAGAGCGTTCCGTTCTCGACGAAGTGTCGGATGGGACCGAGTTCGTGCAATGGGGCGAGGCGAAACTCTCGGTGCGGTCCTACTTGAAACGATTTCTCTTTAGCGACGACCGCATCACCACGCCGGTGAAGAAACTTTCCGGCGGGGAACGCAGCCGGCTGTTGCTCGCGCGCATCCTGAAAAGCGGCGGGAATTTTCTTATTCTTGACGAACCCACGAACGATCTCGATCTGCCGACGTTGCGCGTGTTGGAGGAGGCGCTGATCGCTTTTCCGGGCGTCGTTTGCGTGGTGAGCCATGACCGCTATTTTCTCAACCGCGTTTGCACGGACATCCTGGCGTTTGAAGGCGATGGCAAAATTCACCATAGCGTTGGCGACTACGATTATTACCTGGAGAAAAAGCAGCGCGCGGCCGCCGAGGAAGCGCGCTGGACTGAGGAAATCGCGCGGACGAAAACCGCCGCGCCCCCTGCCCCTGCGAAAAACAAGCCGCGTAAAATGTCCTTCAAGGAAACCCGCGAGTTGGAGGGCATGGAGGCGCAAATCCACGTCGTGGACGCCGAGATCGCGCGCATCGAGGGCTTGTTCGCCGCGCCGGATTTCCATCGCACGCACGCCACGCAAACGCGGCAGCTGATGGACGACCTCGCGGCGGCGAAGACGCGGCTCGCCGGGCTCTACGCGCGCTGGGAGGAGTTGGAAGCGCTCAAGTCTTCGTTCTGATGGCCGTCCGCAAAGGACGCTTGCGTTGGGGCGCCCGCGGTTTACAAATAGCGCATGTCTGAATATATCGCAGTCATTCAGTGGAAACGAACCAGCACGGAGGCGGATTTCCTGAAAGGCAAATATTCGCGGGAACACACTTGGAGCTTTGACGGCGGCGCGACCATTCCCGCCTCACCTTCCAGCGTGGTGCCGGTCCCATTCTCCAATCCCGCATTCGTCGATCCCGAGGAGGCGTTCGTCGCTTCCGTCTCCAGTTGTCACATGCTCACTTTTCTGTACTTGGCGGGGAGGCGCGGCTTTCAATTGGACAGTTACGAGGATCGGGCGGTCGGAACCATGACCAAGAATGAAAAAGGCATTCCGTGGGTGAGCGCCATTGTGCTTCACCCGAAAATTGCTTTTGGCGGCGCGAAAGTTCCCACCGCCGAAGAGTTGGCGCAGTTGCATCATGCGGCGCATGAGCAATGTTACATCGCCAACTCCATCAAATCCGCGGTGACGGTCGGCCCGGCCTAATTAAGCCGGAACCGCCGAACTGACGGCGCGCGAGGCAGCCAAATCCACCTTGCGCTGACGCAGGCTCTTGAAGAACTCGTAACCTTCGCGGCAACGGCGCACGAAGATTTCCTTGTCCTCCAGCATTGTCTTGATGATGCGCAGGATCGGCTTGGGACGCAGGTAATAGCTGCGATAAAAGCGATCCACGGCTTCAAAGATTTCGTCCTTGTTCAGGCCGGGATATTCGAGAGAGCTTTGCTGAAAACCGTCGTTGTGCACGATGTCGGTTTTGTCCTTTTTGGCGAACCAGCCGTTTTGCCGGGCCATCTCGTAAAGCTCCGTGCCGGGATACGGCGCCGCCAGCGACACTTGGATGCTGAAGACGTCCAGTTCCATCGCGTAACGAATCGTCTGCTCGATGGTTTCCTGGGTTTCCACGGGCAAGCCGAGGATGAACGTCCCATGAATCACCACGCCCGCCTCGTGACACGCCTTGGTGAAACGGCGCGCTTCTTCAAGCTGGATGCCCTTCTTGATGCGATTGAGAATTTCCTGGTTGCCGCTTTCGTAGCCGACCAGGAACAGACGCAGGCCGGAATCCTTGAACGACTTGATCGTGTCGTAGTCGAGATTGGCGCGGCTGTTGCACGACCATGTCAGGCCCAGCGGGGCGAGCTTCTTGGCAATCTCGCGCGCCCGGGGCAAATTGGCGGTAAAGGTGTCATCATCGAAAAAGAATTCCTGCACCTGCGGGAAGAGCTTCTTGGCGTAGGCCATTTCGTCCGCGACATTCTGGGCCGAACGCACGCGGTATTTGTGCCCGCCAATGGTCTGCGGCCAAAGGCAAAACGTGCACTGCGCCGGGCACCCGCGACCCGTGTAAAGACTAATATAGGGATGCAACAGATAGCCGATGAAATATTTCTCGATCTGCAAATCGCGCTTGTAGGTGTCCACCACCCACGGCAGCACGTCCATGTTGGCGATCATGTCGCGTTCGCGATTATGGATGATTTTGCCTTCGGCATTGCGATACGAAAGGCCATCCACCTGCGCCAGCGGCCGCCCTTCGGAGACTTCCTTGCAGGTGAAATCAAATTCCTTGCGGCCCACCCAATCAATCGCCGGCGACGCTTTCAGCGTTTCGGTGGGCAACACCGCGGCATGCGCGCCGACAAAACCAATGGTTGTGCCCGGACGCTGCTGCTTGATGGCCTCCGCCACTTTGCAATCGTTTTTCAACGACGGCGTGGAAGTGTTGATGATGACATGGTCGTAGGCTTTCGCCTCGGCCAGGCATTTCTTGATGTCAATATCGTGCGGCGGGCAGTCCAGCAAACGGCTGTTGGGCGTCAAGGCGGCGGGTTGCGCCAGCCAGGTGGGATACCAATAGGAAGTGACTTCACGACGGGCCTGATAACGCGCGCCCGCTCCGCCATCGAACCCATCAAAACTCGGGGGCGACAGATATAATGTGCTCATTAAGATTTTGCTTTTTTCTCGATCTGGGCCAGTAATTTCTCGCGTTCACCGTTATCGCCGGACCCGCAACTCCCCGCCGCGGAGGTGGAATTGATGGCGGCTTTTGCCTCGGCCAAATGTCCTTTGCCAATCGTGAAGCCGTTAAAGGCATCGACGGAGGCGCCAGCATAATAGGGCTTCGGCTTGGCGCTGAAGTTATAGCGCATGTTTTTCCACAGGTCACCCGGGCTGTTGCTCAAGGCGCCGCTCGGGTCGTAGCCGCAGTGGACCATGCAATTCTCGCAACGCGGATCGCGCGCGACGCCATCGACCACCCCGTATTTTTCCCAATCCACCTTCTCCAGCATCTCATCGTAACGCGCGTAATGCCCGTCCGTCATGAGGTAGCAAGGCGCCTTCCAGCCGCGCACGTTGCGGGTCGGAATCGCCCACGCCGTGCAGGTCAAATCGCGTTTGCCCGCGAGAAATTCCTGGTAAACGCGCGTGCCGATAATGGTGAAACGATCGCCCCACTCTTCCATCTTCGCGAATTTTTCGCGCGTCATTTTGCGCGTCAAGAAGAAGTCCTCCGGCTGTTTGCCGAGGCGCTTGATCATGTCCTTTTTGGCCGCGTCATATTCGTAACCCGGCGAAATCGTGTGGGCCTCGACTTCCAGCGAGGAAAAATACTCGAACATCTGCTCGATTTCCTTGACCTCAGTCTCCTTGTAAACGGTGGTGTTGGTCGCCACCTGATAACCCAGAATCTTGGCCATGCGAATGGCTTCCACGCATTCCTTGAAAACGCCTTCGCGCTCCACGATCAAATCGTGGGTGTATTCCAAACCGTCCACGTGCACGTTCCAATACATCCATTTGGAAGGTCCGATGGTCGGGCGGGCGTCGGTTTTGCCTTTGCGAATGGTCTCGGCATCCTTTTCGGTGATCAGTTTTTCGTCCAGCAACCGGGCCAGCTTGGGCTCCGTGGCTGACGTGTAAATTCCGGCGAGATATTCGCGCATTTTTTTGCGCATGAACATGCCGTTGGTGCAGATGTAAACGATGCGTTTCTGGGCGCGCAAGCCGGCGACCAATTCCTCGATCTTCGGATAAATCAGCGGTTCACCGCCGCAAATGGACACCATGGGGGCGTCGCATTCATTGGCCGCGTGCAGGCAATCCTCCAGCGGCATCATATCCTTGAGGCTGGTGGAATATTCGCGGATGCGCCCGCACCCGGTGCAGGTCAGATTGCAGGTGTGGAGCGGCTCCAACTGCAGCACCAAAGCAAACTTTGGCGTCCGTTTGATCTTGTGTTTGACAATATGGGCGGCAATTTTCGCCGTCAAAGCGAAAGGAAAACGCATACGTATTAGTTATTTTTGACTGAAGCCAGTTCCATCCTTGATTCCAAGGGTTTTACGACCACCACCTGAGGGGTCGCGTTGGTGGATCTGGCATCCACAAAACCCGGCAGAAAAAACATGAGAGGCGAGACAGATTGGACGGTGGAAATCCCCGCGCATCCGGCGCACAACAAAAGCAATGTCGCCGAACAGACCAGGAGTTTGCAACAGGAACCAAACTTCACCATTGCCGATGGTAAGCGGAGGACCCGCCCCAGCGCAACCTTTATTCTCATCCGGGAATGCCTTACCCACAGCCGAAATCCAAACCAAAATCTGCCACGTCCAAGTGGCGGAGACGACCTTCAAACACCACAGAATAATTCAGGAGAGTGCTTGGAAACGGACCCGAACCTTCAAGGACAGGGTTCGTGATGAACGCACCTGACAGAACTTGAACCCGCTTTACACCATTCCGACTTATCCCCTGGTGGGGAGGGGTGGAAACGCCGAAGGGTTCTGGAAAGGCTTCGTCCCGGGCCACCCGTCGGCTTCCAGTTGAAACACCACTTGCAGGAGCGCCATGTGAACATTCATTCAGCTGAACGGAGCATTGGATTTCCTCAATCACAGATTTTCACACCAGGATAAAGCGGATCTTCCAGATAAAAAGAACTAGCCCAGATGATTAGACTGATTTGTTTTATGGCTTCTGTTTCACCGCATGCGCCGATGGCAAATTCCGCCCTGAGGGAACTCTTCCCATTTTCCATAATTGAGATAACATCAACAAAGTCAATCCAGTCACACGGTAAAAAACCTTGAGGCTGTAATTCGTATTTGGTTACACCTTCAAATACGAGTCTACCATTCTCGATTTTCTCGTCATCCTCTAAAGAAGTCGACCCCTCCACAATCCTAATGACCGAATCCATTTCCAAGGCGATGAGCCTGAGCCAACCATCTATAATCAACCGCTTGCACGCCCGATCTCCAAGGTACAGGGTTTTAGCAAATTCTTGCGGTTTTTTCATGTTCGCAATTGATTTACCGGCCAGTGTGCAGCCTTCGTATCTGGCTTTACTAAGTTTGCTCAAAAAGATCGTTCGAACCTTCCTTAGGCAGAGAAACGGTTGTCGGGCGATTTCAAAAACCCTTGGAACTCAATAGCGGAACTCAACTCCCTGCGCGACTCGAATGCCGTCGCTTGCGGCGAAAACGAAATAATCTCGCAGTGGCGGAGAGGGGGGGATTCGAACCCCCGGTGCTTATTAGGCACTCACGCTTTCCAGGCGTGCGCGTTAAACCACTCTGCCACCTCTCCACCGGGCCTCATTTGTCGCACGCAGAGGGCGGAGAAGCAAGGCGATTAACGACGGGCAAATCATTTGAGGATGGCGACCGATTGCGGCGGCAGGGTTATCGCGGCGTTCGAGAGCGCCGGCGGGGCGGAGGCGAGGAGGATTTGGCGGGCAGGCGGAATGGGAACAGATTGGGCGGCGGTGTGGAAGTTGCACGCAATGGTAAAGGGGCCGCGGGTGAGAGTGAGCCAGCGGGCGGGTTCGTCGAATTGGACCTGGACGAGTTCAAGGCGGCCGTCGTCGAGGGCGGGCTCGGTGCGGCGGAGGTGGATGAGTTTTCGATGCCAGTCGAGGAGATCGGCGTGGCGGGCGGCGGTTAATTCGGGCCAGTTTAGCTTGGAGCGCTGGAAGGTCTCGGGCGCCTGGGGATCGGGAATTTCCTCGGGCTTCCAGCCGAAGGCGGCGAATTCCCGGCGGCGGCCTTCGCGGACGGCCTGGCCGAGCGCGGCGTCCTGGTGGTCGGTGAAATAAAGGAAAGGCGTGGATGCCGCCCATTCTTCGCCTTGAAAAAGCATGGGAACAAAGGGCGATGTCAAGATGAGGGCGGCGGCGATTTTCAATTGGCCGTCGGAGAGGAACTGGCTGGAGCGATCGCCCTGGGCGCGGTTGCCGATTTGATCGTGATTTTGGAGGTAGCCAAGAAAACGATGGCCGCTCAGTCCGCGATGGGGGCGGCCGTGGCGGCGGCGGCGAAAGGCGGCGTAACAGCCGTCGTAAACCCATGCTTGACGCAGCGCCTTGGCCAATTGGGCGAGGCTTCCGAAATCGGCGTAATAACCGTTTTTTTCGCCCGTCAGGACCGTGTGCAAGGCGTGATGAAAATCATCGCTCCATTGCGCGTCCAACTCGAAGCCGCCCGCCTCGCGCGAGGCGAGAAGTCGCGGATCGTTCAAATCGCTTTCGGGAATGAGCACGAGATGGCGTCCCGAGGCGGCGGCCAGTTCTTTGACTTCGCGGCCGAGCTGCTCCAGAAACGGCTCGGCGGAGGTGTCGATGATGGCGTGGACGGCGTCGAGGCGAAGGCCGTCAAAATGAAAATCGCGCAGCCACATCAGGGCATTGTCGCAGAAGAAGCGGCGGACTTCGTCGCTGTCCGGCCCATCGAAATTAATCGCGGAGCCCCAGGGTGTGGAATAATGGGAATTGAAATAAGGGGCAAATTTCGCGAGATAATTTCCGGTGGGGCCGAGGTGATTATAAACGACATCCAGCAGCACGGCGAGATGCCGCGCATGGCAGGCGTCAATGAGCGTCTTGAGCGCCGCGGCGTCGCCATAATCGTGATGGGGCGCGAAAAGATCGACGCCATCGTACCCCCAGCCGTGGTGGCCGGAAAATTCGTTGACCGGCATCAGCTCGACGTGCGTGATGCCGAGCGCAACCAAATGGTCGAGCTGGCCCACGGCGGCGGCGAACGTCCCTTCCGGCGTGAACGTGCCGATGTGCAGTTCGTAAATGACCGCGGAAGAGAGCGGCGGCGCCTGCCAATGGGCGTCGCGCCAGCCGAAAGCCGCGTGATCAACAACGCGGGACAAACCATTCACGCCCTGCGGTTGAAAGGCGGAGCGCGGATCGGGAAAAGGGCCTTCGCCGTCAAGCATAAACCCGTAGTCATCTCCGGTCTTGGCGTCCGGCACGACGACGGCGCGCCATCCGGACGGCTCGCTGACCATGGGATAATCCCGACCCTTGACCCGGACGCTGACTTCCTTGGGCAATGGCGCCCAAACTCTAAATGTTTGCATTTTCTTTGAGCAATAAAGCGACGGGAAACCGCGTAAGAACCTGGGCCAGCGTGACCGTTCCCCCGCCCCATTTCTCACCGGTTAAAATATTATGCCAGTTTCCAGGCGGCAACTCCAACGCGCCTTCGCCCGCCAGACGCGGCGCGATGACAAGGGCGTCGCCGCGGCGAAAAGCGACCGCCGGCCCCGCGTTCAGCGGCTCATAACCCGCCTGCGAAAAACGGTCGCGGACGCGCAAAACCTGGCGAATCAAATAAAGCTTCGGCAAACCCTCCGCCCGCCGGCGCCACAGGTCGTCGAGCGAAAGCTTGTCCAGCTCAGCCAGCCATTGGCGGCGGCAATCAAAGTTGACCGGGCGCCGGTTATCGGGATCGACGAGGCTTAAATCCCACAATTCCGCGCCCTGGTAAAAATCCGGCGCGCCGGGCGCGGTGAGTTTGAGCAGGGTCTGCGAGAGAGAATTCCGCATGCCGTGATCCACGATCTTGCAGACGAATTTTTCCACGTCCGCCATGAATTCGCGGTTCTGCATGGCGTCGGTGACGAACCCGCGCAAGGCAGCGCAGTAGGCCTCATTGGGCTCGGTCCAATTGGTGAACTGCTTGGCCTCGCTCGCGGCTTTGATCATGAATTGCACAGCGCGTTCGGTGGAAAGCGGCCACGCGCCGACAAGCGTCTGGTAGAAAACGTACTCCGCATTGCGATCCGGCCAATCGCCGTGGCGATGGCTTTGGTTGATGGCGGACCAGCGGCGGACGGCATCCATCCAGAGCGCGGCATTCTCGGAAATAGCGGCGAGCCGGGCGCGCACATCCTCGCCGCGCTTGGTGTCGTGCGTGCTGGTGGCGAGCATGGTGGCGGGCCAGCGGGCTTGCAGGTCGGAGCAGAATTTGTGAAACGCCTCGACGCTCGTGCCGAACGCACCCGGGTCCCCGCCAACTTCGTTGAGGGCGATGAAGCGATTAAAACAATAAAACGCCGTGTCCTCCACACCCTTGGCCATGGCGGGGCCGCTTAATTGCTGGAAGCGCGCGACAAATTCATTTTCGAGATCACCCCGCGCGCGCAGGAGAAGCAGGTCGCCAAGAAAATCAAAAAGTTCCGGCGCCAGACGCGGGCGGCGGCGGCGCGAAGCGTCGAGCGCGTCCTGCAACGCGGCGGCCTCCTCCGGCGCCGGCGCAGCCGATTCGGCGGTCAAATAAGTCCGGTAAACGGAAAGGCAGCCGGCCGTCTCGATCAAGGCTTCGCGAAATTCGCCCCGGGTAAAATCCCGATAACGCCAATAGCGGTCGGCAATTTTAATGAGCAATTCCACCAGGACATTTACCTCGGCAATGAACGAGTCCTCGAGAATGGCGCGTTTTTTATCGCAGACCATGCGCTGGTATTGGGTCGTTTCGCCGGTGAACTCCGCATAAAAATCCGTCAGCGGTTTCTCGGCGGCGGGATCGACGAACAACCCGCCGAGCACATTGAGAAAATCATACCCCGTCGTGCCGGCGACCGGCCAGGAGGGCGGCAGCGGTTCGCCGGGCTCGAGAATTTTTTCCACCGTGATCCAGGCGCGCGGCGCGAGGTGGCGCAAGCGGGTCAAGTATTGCGCGGGATCGCGCAGGCCGTCGGGATGATCGACGCGCAGGCCAGCGAGCCAGCCATTTTCCAGCCAGCGTTTGATGAGCGAATGGGAATGGTTGAACACGCGCTCATCCTCGACGCGCAAGCCGATCAGGGAGCTGATGGTGAAAAAACGGCGGTGCTTAAGGCGGGAATCGCCATGGCGCCAATAGGTGAGGAAATAGTTTTGACGGCCAATCAATTCATCGAGGGCCTCGGGGCTGGCGTTGAGCCGCGGCAAATCCGAGCCCGCCGGAATGGTGGCTGGCGCCAGCGGCAGCTCGTTGTCGTGGTAGCGCAACACCAGCCGCCCGTGGTCGAGTTGGACTTGAAGCACGCCTTTTTCCAGCACGCGCCCGTAGCGGTCTTCCAAAATGGGCAACGGCACCTTGCCGCGCAAACGCGGGTCGGCTGTTTCCCAATCGATATCAAAATAGCTGGCGTATTGGCTGGAGGCGCCGTGCGTGAGAACGTCCCACCACCAATAATTTTCCGGGGCACCGATGCCCATGTGATTGGGCACGATGTCCAGGACCAGCCCGAGATGATTGTCATGCAAGGCGGTGACGAGCCGGGCCAGGTCCTCCTCGGATCCAATCTCGGGGTTCAATTGCGTGAAGTCGCACACGTCGTAGCCATGCATGCTGTGCGGGCGCGCCTTGAACAGCGGCGAGGCGTAAAGATGAGAAATGCCGAGATCGCGCAAGTACGGAACCAGAGCCAAGGCATCGGGCAAACGAAAAGTTTCGTTGAACTGCAGCCGGTAGGTGGCGCGCGGCGCCTGCACATCGTTGCTCATGGGGCGCTACACGTTTTCCGCCGGCACACGGAAACCTAGTTTTTCGCCGACGCGCCGAAAGTCGCCCACCCATTCTTTGGCCTCGGCATCGCCCCCGGCGGCGCGCAGTTGCACGCCGGGCAGCACGGTGGTGGACATAAGAAAATAGTCATTTTGCGGCTTCCAGAAATTAACCTTGAAGGGCAGCGACGAAATCACGTCCGTCGCGGTGACGAGCTGGCTGAGCAACCGGCGATCACTGGCCGTTTGGGAGAATTGGCCGCTCAAGCGATCGAGAAAACTTTTGGCGGCGTAGCCCAGGGCTTCGGCGTCGAGCTTGACCTTGGTGGCTTCGCCCTCGGCGAGAAGGCTGCGCACGCGCTCGGCGTCAAAGTGCGAATTTTCGAATTGCCGGGCCAGTTCGCTATTCAGGACCACCTCCGCCGCCACTTCAATGGCTTTGACGGGCGGGGAATGAATATCGGAAAGAAAGCGCAGCAACGACGCGTGACGATCCGTGATAAGACGGTAGGTGGAATGAACCTCCTCGCGCACGGCGGCCAGCATCTGGCGGAGAATTTTTTGCTGCTCGTCGCGGAACAAGTTTTTCAGGGAATAAGGCTCGCCGCCAAAATGGCGATCAATGAGGCGGATCAATTCCGGAAAATCAGCCCGTTCAAAGGCCCGTTGCATTTCGACCGCGGTGGACTGGTAATTCTCCAGCGAGAGCGCATGACGCACGCCACAACTGACGCTGTGCTCGCCCATGTGCAGCACGACATAGGTAAGAAGGTCGGAATTGCCGGTGATCTCGAAGGTGACCTGAATGCGGCCCATCGCCAGGCGCGCTCCGCCAATGGTGAACAATTTGCGATCTTCCTGGGTGACAGTGAACGAATAGATGCGAGAAACTTTTTCGTAGGACTCGAACAGCGAACTGATGGCGTAATGGGCGGCGGCGCTTTCCCGGGTCATGATGGCCGGCTTGACGAACCGCTCGTAAACCTGCCGGCCATCTTTGTTTTCCGGAATGTTGCTTTTGGCCAGCGCGAGCTTCTCCATGAAAACTGACTCCAGGTCGAGGCCCAAGGCTGAGCGCGCGAGCTGAATCACCCGGGCGGCGTATTGGATGACCTGGGTGGTTTCGAGGCCGGAAATCTCATCAAAAAACCAGCCGCAACTGGTGTACATGAGCATGGCGTGGCGCTGGAGCTCCATGAGTTGCCAGGCAAATATGCGCTCCGGCTCCGATAACTCATGCGCGGCGTGGTCCTTGAGGAAAGCCGTGGCGGATTCCGGCCTTCGGTCCAGGATCACTCGAATATATTCATCACGCGCCAGCCACGGGTCCTTGAATAATTCCCCGGCCTTTTTCTCAAACCTCGGGCCAATTTCATCGCGCAACCAATCCAGCGCCTGGCGCAGCGGCGCGCGCCACTTCTGGTTCCAGCCGCCGTGCCCGCCGGAATTGCACCCGCAATCCTCCTTCCAACGCCCCACGCCGTGCGAGCAACTCCAGGCGCTGCCCTGGTGAATCTGCGCCTCCTGTTGCGGCGGAAATTTTTCGAGGAATTCCCCGTAAACAGTTAGTTTGAAATTCGAATCCTTGACGATTGACTCCAAGCCGTACGCCAGCGCCATGTCGCCGTAATGGAAATGGTGGCCGTACGATTCGCCGTCGGTGGCAACGTTGATGAGTTGGGGGCGGTCGAGGTTGCCATTGAAAGCGCCTTTGAGGCGGTTGGCAAAGTTGTCGCCGTTGGCCAGCAGGCGTTCAAACGCGATCGCTTGCGCCACGGGGCCGTTATAGAAAAACACCGCGATGGAACGGCCCGAAGTCAGCTTTACGACGTAGGGCGTGGTGGAATCGGCGCGTCCGCCATTGACATCCTGCCAGTCGCCGCCGCTGAGGGGGCGCACGCGCGCGGCCTGGAACGGCGAAAGAATCGTGAATTTAATGCCCTGCTCGGCCAGGACATCGAGCGTTTCATCATCCGCAGCCGTTTCGGGCAGCCACATGCCCTCGGCCCGGCGTCCGAAACGCGATTCAAAATCGCGCAAACCCCATTTGACCTGGGTGAGTTTGTCGCGGCGATTGGCCAGCGGCATGATGAGATGGTTAAAGCATTGCGCGATGGCGGAGCCGTGGCCGGAAAACTGGGCCCGGCTTTCCACATCCGCCGTCACAATGGCGGCGTGAACTTCCGGCATTTTGTCCTTCATCCACGAAAGCAGGGTCGGACCGAAATTGAAGCTGATGCGCGTGTAATTATTGACCAGGCGGTCGATGCGCCCATCGCCATCGAGCATGCGGGCGCGCGCATTGGGCGCATAGCACTCGGCGGAAATGCGCTCATTCCAATCATGGAACGGCGCCGCGGAATCCTGCAATTCGACCGCTTCGAGCCACGGATTTTCGCGCGGGGGCTGATAGAAATGCCCATGCACACAAATGTATTTCTCCGCCATAGCGCTTTAAGATTTGGGGGTCTTGCCTTGTTTCAGCGCGATGAACTCCGCGTCGTGCAAGAGGTCGAGAATGCCCTGGAGCGGAATCCTGACCCAGGTCGAACGGTTTTTAAGTTCATAGCCCAACTCATACACCACTTTGCGCAGGAGAAAAACGTCCATCAACAGTTGCAGGTCTTCCTGATGCGCGGGCAGCAAAGCCCCGGCGCTGCCCGCCTTGCGGTAAGCTTTGAAGAAGACGGCGCTAATGTAACGCGCCCAAAAATGCGCCCAGCCGAGCAGGGTTTCCCGTTGTGGCGCGGACATGGTTTTGTGTTCGCCGGTCCGCCACACCCCCGCCTGGGCGGCGTAATGAAACGACCGGATCATGCCCGCCACATCGATCAAAGGCGAACGTTTGAGGCGGCGCTCGCTGATGGTGATCTCCGGCTCGCCTTCGAAGTCAATAATTAAAAATTCCTTGCCGGTATGCAGGAGTTGCGAAAGGTGGTAATCGCCATGAATGCGAAAACGCACCGCATCGAGCGGACGCGCATAAATGGCACGAAGACATTGGAGAACGTCGGCTTCCAGTTTGAGAACCTGCTGCGCCAGCTTCTGCTCTTCCTCGGGCAATTTGCCCAAACGCTGCGCGAGAAGCGAGAAATTCTGGCGCGTGAGATTGCGCATGGACTGGAACATCCCGCGCTGCGCATGTGGCGTGAAAACCTCCGGCGCGAAGGCCGGGCGCTCGGGATCCGACGCCAGCGCCAGGTGCAAAGCCGCCGTGCGACGCCCAATCTCGGCGGCGCTGTCGCCAAAAGTGCCCAGCAAATCACAAACTTCATCGGGAATCTCGCGTTCGGCCAGACGGGTGATCGAGGCGGTGGGCGTGGCGGGCGCGGCGCGCTTTTCCGGCGGCAAGGTCTGGACGCGGTCGAAAAAGCGGTCCAGATTGTCAAGCGTATAGTCCCAGCCGTTCTTGGCTTTGGGAATATAGGCCGTCATTACGCCGATGGTGGCAGGCTCGTCCGCGCGCGAGGAAAATTCCAGGGAGCCTGCCAGCGGCGGCATATAAGGGAATTTCTGCGCGCTAAGGAACTCGGTGATTTCCAGATCCGGGTTCACGCCGGAATCGAGACGGCGGAAGAATTTAAGAATCAGCACGTCGCCGAAAACGATGGACGTGTTGTTCTGCTGGATAGGCACGAGCGCTGGCTCGACATCCAAGGCATGCTGCAAGCGCAGGCGGCGCAAAATCGCGGTGTGCGCGCCAAACAACCGGCCGCGCCCGCCCTTGAACGCGCCGCGCCGCGCAATGGTGTCCAGCAATTCCCGCGCGAAATCACGGCTGAAGACGGCGTCATACAGCACGCCCTTTTCCCCGCTAGCCGGCCATTGCAGCCGCGCGATAATGAACGGCGCGCCCTCACGCTCCACCCGCCCGGCATCGGTCTGAGTGGCGCAGGCCAGTGGGACGAGATAGACTTGCGGATCGGTTTCGCGGAATTGGGCCTCGACGAAAATGAGGAGGCCATGCCGCATGGGAACAACTTGATGCACATGCACGCCGGTGAGCGTCAAATCGCGAAACCACCGCCGCGACGGCAGCCACGCGAATAGCGCGCGCTCGAACGCAAATCGGTGGGCTTCGTCGGCGACTTCCTCCCAGCTTTGCCGAATGTGGAGCACCGGCGCGGGCTTCTCCTTGACGGCCGGCCCGGTGGTTTCCAACTGTTCCGGCGCCTTGTTTTCGAGCAGAAACCAATAAAACGCATGCGGCCCGAGCGTAAGAAAATAGGGCTGATCGGTGATGGCGGGGAATTCCGCGCGGCCAAACAATTCCACCGGCGTCCAGGATTTGAACGCGGCCAGGTCCAGCTCGACCGGCTGCACAAACCGCGACAGATTGGCGACCAGCAGGATCCGCTCGTTTTCGTATTGACGGACGCAGGCGAGGATTTTGCGGTTGTCCGGGCGCAAAAACTCAATCGCTCCCATTCCGAGCGGCTTCCACCGTTTATACAGCGCAATCAGACGTTTCATGAACCAAAGCAGCGAATGCGCGTTGCGCTCCTGCACATCGACATTGACCGCCTCGTAGTGGTTCTCCGGGTCGAGGTTGATGGGGAGGTAAAGACTCTGCGGATTCGCGCGGGAGAATCCCGCATTGCGATCGGCGCTCCATTGCATCGGGGTGCGGACGCCATTGCGGTCGCCCAGGAAAATATTTTCGCCCATGCCAATTTCGTCGCCGTAATAAATCACGGGCGTCCCAGGCAGGGAAAAAAGCAGCGCGCACAGCAATTCAATGCGGCGCCGGTCATTGCCGAGGAGCGGCGCCAGGCGGCGGCGGATGCCGAGATTGAGGCGGGCCTGCTGCGTTTGCGCGTAGGTGCGGTACATGTAATCGCGCTCCTCATCGGTGACCATTTCGAGGGTCAACTCGTCGTGATTCCGCAGAAAGAGAACCCACTGCGCCGTCTCGGGAATCGCCGGGGTTTGCTGCAGAATGTCAACAATCGGTGTGCGGTCTTCCATGCGCAGCGACATGAACAGCCGCGGCATGAGCGGAAAATGAAAGGCCATGTGGCATTCGTCCCCCTTGCCTTCCCCAAAGTAGGCCACGGCATCCTCGGGCCACTGGTTGGCCTCGGCCAACAGCATGCGGTCGCCATATTTTTCATCGACATGGCGGCGGAGCATTTTAAGGAACGCATGCGTTTCCGGCAGGTTTTCGCAACTCGTGCCTTCGCGCTCGTAGAGATACGGGACGGCGTCCAGGCGCATGCCATCCACCCCCATGTCAAACCAAAAATCAAGCACCTTGATCATTTCGCGTTGCACCGCCTCGGAATCGAAATTCAAGTCGGGCTGATGCGAATAAAAGCGGTGCCAGTAGTAGGCTTTGGCCAGCGGATCCCAGGTCCAATTGGAGATTTCCGTGTCCTTGAAAATAATGCGGGCGGCTTTGTACTTGTCTGAAGCTTCGCTCCACACGTAATAGTCGCGCCACTTGCTGCCGGGGGGAGCGTGGCGGGCGCGCTGAAACCAAGGGTGGCGGTCGGAGGTGTGGTTCATCACCAATTCCGTGATCACGCGCAGGCCGCGGCGATGGGCTTCGCGCAGAAAATTGCGGAAATCGGCCAGCGTGCCGTATGACGGATGCACCCCGTAATAATCGGCGATGTCGTAGCCGTCATCCTTTAAGGGCGACGGGTAAAATGGCAGGAGCCAAAGAGCCGTGACGCCCAAATCACGCAGGTAATCGAGTTTTTCCGTCAACCCGCGAAAATCGCCGATGCCGTCGCCCGAGCTGTCGTGAAAGGCGCGGACATGCAGTTCATAAATGACGCCGTTCTTGTACCAGAGCGGATTTTTTTCGAGAGTGGAACGATGGTTCGCAGGCATAAATTAGGATGGGGCAACGGCGGCGCCGGAAGGGCCCGCGCCGGGAGGAAAATCGAGGCGATGACGCGGCAGCGCGTGGGGAAAATTGCGCTGCAGAAAATCAATGAGCTTTTCGCGAATGTCGCAGCGGAGGTCAAATTGCTTCGAAGCATCCGCCGCGCTGACCAGGATGCGAATCTCGATCGTTTGCTCCTTGGAATCGGTGACTTGCACGCCTTTGACTTTGCCGTCCCACAATTTGGAAGCGCCGAGGAGCCGGTCGAGTTCGGCGCGCAACGGCGCCAGCGGGGTTGAGTAATCGAGATACAGAAAAACGGTGCCGAGCAAATCCGCGCTGACGCGCGTCCAGTTTTGGAACGGCTTTTCGATGAAATAAGTGATCGGCAGCACGAGGCGGCGCAAATCCCAAATAACCACCACCACGTAGGTCATGGTGATTTCCTCGATGCGGCCCCATTCGCCTTCGACGATCACGACATCATCGATCCGAATGGGCTGGGTGAAGGCAATTTGAATGCCCGCCACCAGCGTGCCCAGACTGCGCTGGGCGGCGAACCCGATGACAATTCCCGCCACCCCGGCCGACGCCAGCATGCTCGTGGCCAGATGGCGGACGGGCTCGAAAACCATCAGCATCGAGGCCAGCGTGAAAAGTCCGATGAGGGCGACAGCGATGCGTTTGAGCATCTTGATCTGCGTCACCACTTTGCGTTGCGAAAGGTTGTCGCCGGTGTCGATGCGAAATTGCTGGGCCACGGCCGCTTCGCCGGTGTTCACCAGTTCGTAAAGAATAAAACCAACAGCGCCCGCCACGAGCACGCTCGTGCCTTCGCGAATAAATTGGTGGTAGCGTTCCGGAATATCCAGCGTGGGCACCACGATGATGACGCCCAACAGCGGCACCAGCAAACGCAAGCCCCGCACCACGACGGCGGCGATAACATCATCCCATTTTTGGGCCGAACGCGCGGCCCAGCGGAGCAACAGGAATTCCACCACGCTCACCAAGCGAAAGAGCATCCAGAAAAATGCCGCCGCCACACCGAGATGCCGCACCCAGTGGACGGTGGTTTTGAAATCGGTGGTGTGAAATAAATAGCGTAAGAGAAGGAAGGCGATGGAGGTGAGGCTCCAGACCCAAATGAAAAGCACCAGCGGCGGAACGGTTTCGGTCACGAAAAGCGACCAGCCCGTGGCGGCGTCGGAGGCGGGCCCGGCGGCGGTTTTCCGACTGATTTTGCGGGCGGCCACGCGGGAAATAAAACGGACGATCTCGACGACCAGAATCGTCAAGACCACCACGCCGAAAGCCGCCAGGGCGATGCCGCCTTGGGAGGCCAGAATGTCAGTCCACCATTGCGCCATGACATGACATGTTCTGGATTCCGGGGGAAAACCCAAACTGCCAAACCAATGTGGCGCACGCGCCGGAAAAATTCCAGCGGCATTACTTGACAGGAGCGGCGGCGCTTAATGCGCAGGCGTCGCGGGAAGGACAGGAACCGTGAAGGAAGACGGAGCGCCGGCGTTGAGTTCCTTGATGAGCGCATCCGTCAAATCAGGCACGCCGCTGGCGTAAACCACCACGGGAATCATGTTGGCGCTCTCGCCGGAGGTGTCGCACACGAGATTGTAGCCGGCGGCCTTGGCCTGGGCCACGAGATGGTCTTTGATTTCAGCGACGATGGTGTCGCGGCGCTGGCGTTTTTCCTCCTGCAAACGGGCGAGGGCCTGGCGATCGTATTGGTCAATGGCGTCCTTGCGGGTGGCCAGCTCGCGGTATTTGTCCTCGGCGGCGCTTTTGGCTTTGGCGCGTTCGTCGGCGGAGACGGCCTGATCGTTAGCGCTGTCGAATAATTTTTTGTATTGGTCGTCCACCTTCTTGGCTTCGTCGAGCATGTCTTTGCGCTCTTTTTCCATGTTCTCCGCCTCTTTCTTGAAGGCGTCGTCGGTCTGCACCTTCTTATAATAGCTCTCGAACACTTTGCGCAAATCGACCACGCCAACCTTGAGCGATCCGGTGGATTGCGCGGAAACGGTGGAAAGGGAGAGGCCGAGCACGGCCGCCAGGAGAATGCCTTTTTGCATGAACGTCTTCATAAAATCGAAACTTAGAAATTGTGCTGATAGCCGAAGCCAATCTGAATACGGCCGCCGCTGCCCACATTGCTATCGTGCTGAATGGGAATGCCGTAGTAAAGGCGCAAGGGTATGCCGCCCTGCACGGGCAGGAGAATGGCGAAGCCGAAGCCATAATCGTCGCTGTAGAGCTTGCGACCGGGGCCGCCGCTGAAACTGTAGGCGTCGGCAAAAACATTGCCGATGTCGTAAAACAGAAGGAAGCGAACGTACTTGATGATCGGAATGCTGTATTCAGCGGAGCCGTAGAAATAGGAATCTCCGCCCAGCGGTTCGCCGAATTGATCCTGCGGTCCCACCTGGCGATAGCGGAAGCCGCGCAATGAATAGAGGCCGCCCAGAAACCAGCGCTCGTAAATGGGGATATGGCTGTCATTGCCGTAGCCGTCCACAATGCCGCCGCGCGCACCCAATTCCAGGACATGGCCGGGGAAGAAGCCCTTGAGAAACCAATCGGTCTTCATTTCGACCTTGTAGAAATCGGCGTCGCCCGGAGCGGCGGCGAGTTCGGTGGAAAGCTCGGTGCGCTGGCCGCGGTCGGGAGTTTGATAACTGTTGCGCGTGTCATAGGCGAGCGAGAGGCCAAATTTCGAAATAAATTTGGAGCCGTGCTCGTCGTAAATATTCGTCGAAATATTGGGGCCGGTGACGACCCGGTTGCCCGCGGTGCCCACCCCGTTGTTGACGTAGTTGGTGGAGGAATTGGTCGTGAAACCAGAGTTGATGGAAACATGGACCTGTTCGGCAGTGTAGCTGACCGTGCCGCGGAGGCGGTCCGAGCCGAGGGCTTTGGTGAGGCTAAGCGTGCCGCCGTCAAAGGTCTCGGTGTATTGGTTGTTCAAGCTGTCGTAGTAATTATAGCGATGGAACAGATCCACGCCGAATTGGAGCTGTTTGCCGAAGAGCCACGGCTCAATGAAGCTGATTTCGTAATCCTGCAATTCCGTGCCGACCGACGCCTTGACCTGGAGCTTTTGGCCCGCGCCCGTGAAGGTGGGAGCATTGAACAAATCGAAATTGCCCTGGCGCAATTCAATGAAGCCCACGAGGCTTTCCACGGAGCTAAAACCGGCGCCCACGGTGAGGGAGGCGGTGCTTTTCTCCTCGGCGGCGATGACCAGGTTTTTGCGGTTGGGAACATCGGTGTCCTCCGCCTGGGTGTCCACTTTCTCAAAGTATTGCAGGTTCTCGAGGCGCTCCTTGCTGATCTTCACCAGCACCATGTCGTACACTTCGCCGGGGGAAACGGCCAACTCGCGGCGCAACACCTTGTCCTTGGTCTTGACGTTGCCCTTGATGTCGATTTTTTCGATGTAACACTTTTCGCCTTCATCGATGGTGTAGGAGATGTCGATGGTGCGGGCAATCGGATTGGCGGTGCGCGTCGCGATGACGGAGGTGGAGCCGCCTTCTTCCCGCCGCAAATAACCGCGCGAGCCATACATGTCGCGGAAGGTGCACGGCAAATTTCCCGCGGTCGTAATCCTTCCCCGTGATTTTGGCGCGGCCTATGTCCGAAAAATCCGTGTCCAGCCCATTGTTGGCAAACGCCTGGCTTTGAAACAGCGGCCCG
>DASZMX010000005.1:0-4011 GCA_035551475.1 Verrucomicrobiia bacterium | reverse complement strand
TGTCATCGCCATAGAGCGCGGCGGCCAGAACCATTTGCTTGTGATTGTTGATGCAGGAAGTGCGCGAGGCGCGTTCCTTGGCCTTGGCCAGCGACGGCAACAACATGCTGGCCAGGATGGCAATAATGGCAATCACCACGAGCAATTCAATCAGGGTGAAAGCCTTGCGCCCCGGCGGGCGGAGCGGTGGATTCCAACGCCACCTTTGGGCCATATAATGAACGACGCGCACGAAAGAATATGAGTGGTTAAAAGTGAATTAGTAGCAATAAAATACATTAATCAAGAGTGGCGTCAATGCATTTTTATTCTTTTGCCCCGGATGCGCCGTTATGATTTTCGACTAATTAAGAGCTGTACATGATTGACAATAATTATAGGTTGTTTAAGGTCGTGGCGCTCAATCCCATGAATCGTATGCCACCCTTTTTTAGCCGGATCGCGGCTGCTTTAATTTCGCTTTGCGCCTTCCTCTTCATCGGCTGCGGAGGCGGTTCATCCGAGGTGCCGCAGGCGGCTTCGCGCACGCAAGCCCAGGCGCAGTTGGAGCGGGCATTCGCCAAGGCGGACCCCCAGTTGCGCGCCGAGGCCGCCAAAGCCCTCGACGCGCTTAAGACGGACAACCTCAAGGCCAGCTTTGAAGCGGTGCGCGCGCTCAAAAACAGGCCCGGCTTAACCGCGGAGCAGGAGATGGCGATTCGGAACACGTCGCTGGGCCTGCAAGCGGAATTGGCGGAGCGCATCGTGGCTGGAGACAAGGAATCGCTCGCGCTGGCCGAGCGTCTGCGGAACAACTGATTTTCTGTCTCAATCGCGACGCGCCGAGGGGCGCCGGTGGCGGAACATTGCCGGGGATATCACTTGCATGGGTTTATTCAAAGTGTGTATTTTATTAATACTTACTCATTAGCAAATGACATATGACCCAGGTTCCACGGCAATCTCTCGCGGAAAGTGTTTACGACCATTTGTTGACGCAGTTGTCGCTCAAAAAGCTCAAAGTCGGCGCGCGCATCAATGCTCGGGAGGTTACCGAGGAATTGGCGGTCAGCCGGACCACGGTCAACAAGGCTCTGGATCGCTTGGTGAAGGCCGGATGGGTTAAAATCAATGAACGCGGACGCCCCATCGTCTCCGCTCATCCGCCCAAGGATAAACAGTTTCGGGACCCGGTCTTCGACTTCGCCAACCAGACCGACAGTTCCTATGAAATTGTGCTGGAACGCATTTTGCGCGGCGATTTTCAGCCGGGCGAGGTGATGAAGGAACGGCCTTTGGCCAATGAATTGGGCGTCAACCCTGCCACGGTGCGGCGGGCCGCCGAATGGTTAAGCAAGGATGGCTTGCTGGTGCGACTGCCCCGGCGCGGGTGGCGCGTGGTGATGCTGGGTTCGCGCGACATCAAGGACATTTACAAAGTCCGTTTGCTCCTGGAGCCGCTGATGGTGGAAGGCGCGGCGGACCGCATTTCGGTGGAGGCTTTGGACCAATTGGAAGCGGAAACCAATCGCTTAATTGACGCCGGTGAAAACAGCACCGCCTACGAACGTCGCAAAGCCGACCGGCAGTTCCACATGGCGCTGTGTGAAGCTTCCGGCAGCCAGGTTTTCGCCGAGACGCTTGACCCGCTGATTACGCGGGTGCTTTTGATCACGACGGTTGGGTTCCGCTACGGCCGGGTCAGCCGGTCCTTCGAGGAACATCGCGAAATCCTGCAAGCGTTGCGCAAGCGTGACCCCGACGAAGCGGTCAAACGCCTCAAAAATCACCTGAACACCGCCCTGAAACTTAATTTGGAGACTTGGGAGAGGCGCTAGCCGCGGGTGTGGCGCTCCAGCGCGAGCGAATTCTGGCAAACAAATCCGCGGCCCGTTGTTGCATATATCCCAAGTCCGACCCGCATTGCACCCAATGCGCGCCCATGGCGGCTGCTTTGAGCGGGAATTCCTCTTCGGCGCCCATGCCCATGCCGGCATAAAGACCAGCGCGGCGGGTTTGGCTGACGATGTGAGAGACGGCTTTCGTCACCTCCGGATGGTGGACTTGCCCCATCAAGCCCATGGAGCCTGACAAGTCGTACGGCCCGACCACGATGCAGTCCAAGGCCGGAACTTTTAGAATTTCATCGAGATTCCGCAAGGCTTCCGTGTTCTCGATCTGCACACATATAAAAAGGTGTTCATTGGCGTCGGCGATGTAATTGTCCGAATCATACATGCCGTAATCCGACGCGCGGCGCGGTCCAAACCCACGATTTCCCACGGGATGATAACGGCAGGTCGCCACCACTTCGCGGACTTCAGCGGCGGTGCGAATCTGAGGCACAATGATGCCGGCGGCGCCGGTATCGAGGACGCGTTTGATCATGCTGACGTGCGCGCTGGGGACTCGGACGAGAGCCGGCGTGGCGACGGCGCGAGCGGCGATGAGATGATTTTGGAGGGTCTCGAGATTTAGGGCGGTATGTTCGAGATCAATCCAAAAAAAATCTGAAACCCTTCCCAGCGCCTCCACGGCGGTGGAATCGGAAAACGTAATGCCAGGGCCCAGGCAAAATTGGCCGTCGGCGAGTTTTTTGCGAAACTGTTTAATGCTTTCGAACATACGTCTAGCGCTTAAGGAAATGAGCCAACTTCGGGGCGGGTCACGTTAGCGAATAGCCAGCGCGTTGGCCGGCGATCCGGCGCCGCCCGGAAGATTGAGGGGCGCAGCGGAGAAGAAAAATTCGTAGCGGCGATCAGCATGACAAGCGGCGGCCAGCTCATCCAAATCAAACATTTCGCCCAGCGGCATGCCCAGCTTGACAACCAGGCGGTGGTGCAGGTTATCCGTGTCGCTTTCGAACGGGAACACCTCGACCGTGGGGTTGTCGCAGGCCAGAGCGGCCACGCCGCTGTCCCACAGAAACTCGGCAAATTCCGCGGCGCCGCCCAGTCCGGGAATCAACGTCTTTTGCACGATCTCGTGGCGAAACGCCGGCAGATGGCGCCAGTGATGGATCCAGCCGGTGCGAAAGAGCAAAATGTCTCCGAGCCGGAGGGTCGTGCCTTGCGCCTGCAACGCGGCGCGAAAATCCGCCACAGAAATTCGGTCGCCTGAAATCGGATTGAGCGGGCGTCCGGCTTGGGCAAGATGCTGGGCGATGTCCACGAGGACGCCCCGTCCGACAATCCCTTGGCGCGCATACTGATCCACTCCGATGGGATTGTTTTCCGGGCTCTTGATTTTTTTTAGGCCGCCGTAATGCCCCAGGACGGGATGATGCACATGACAAAGGGCGTCCCAATGACTGGAGCCCTGCAGGTAAAATCCGTCCAGATAATCGTCGGTGGAATTTGGGTCGTCAAAAAAAACGTGACGATGGTTTTTGCGGTGAAAGAGAGGCGGCGAAGGATGGGTCAACTCCCAGTTGAGGGAGAAGGTTTTTCCATCCTTAATGCAGCGGCTCGCGGCGCAAATGGCGTCCGGAGTGATGCGATTGAGGGCGCCGCGATACGGGTCTTCGGGATATTCTCCCCAGGCGGCGCCGGCGGGGATGGCGTCAGCGGCGGCCAGCTCCCGGTAACGTCGGTAAGTGCGGGATTCCATTTCGGATGAAGCTGAAGCCGCTTTAATTATTGACGTCCCACCCTTTGGATGGGTCGGGGTTGGTGGACCAGACGGGATATTGAAACCAGTTGGCGTCGTAAGCCATGCCGGAGGCTCCGGACTTGCTGACGAGCCAGGTGCGCGCATGGCCATCGACGAAAGCGGCGTTGACCTTGGGCTGTTTGACGCCGGGACCCGAAGATTCCCACACCTCGTAACCGCCGTAATGATTGGCGCGGTCCTCATTATAAAATACTTGCTGGACGGGTTTGATAAAATTGCTGGTTTTCAGGGCTCCGCCTTTGCTGGTGGAGAGGTTCTCGGTGTAAATGGAAAGACACCAGCGGTACATCCATGTGGTCCACGCGGAGGGATCATTGGTGGGATAGGAGGATTTATCCTGCGGGCACCAAAACACCGCCG
>DASZMX010000004.1:0-55468 GCA_035551475.1 Verrucomicrobiia bacterium | reverse complement strand
AACCAAAAACGCCACGACGACAGCCACGATCAGCGGAATGCCTATCACTGTGCACAAAAGCAGGATGCAAAAAATGCCCACCGCCAATTGGCCCAATAACCCCACCGCCAAAGTCGTAATCGGCTGCTCATTGACGGCGGTCACACACGCCGCCACCGCCGTTGGAAACGCCGCCGCGATCAGCAAGTAAAGAAGAAAAAACACGCCCGCCACCGGCCAGACCCACGCCACTTGGGGCGCCAATGGGCGCATTTTGACCACACATTGCGCGAACCAGCTCTTCAGGCCGCTGGCGCCCTTATAGTCCAGCAAGTCAATAGTTGACTGCTGAATGCGGCCATGGACCTGGGCGCCGGGGGCTCGATTCAGCCCGCCCCCCACTGTCACCAAGTCCTGGCGCACCACGGCATTGCTGCCCAGGGTGACCCCGCCGAAGACGGACACCACCTTGCCGCCGACTTCTCCGTCAATATGAACATTTCCAAACACCGCCACGACGTCGCCGCGCACTTTCCCCTGCACATTGACGGAGCCAAAAACCGCCACCACCTGGCGCGCGTGTTCGTCGGCGCGCAACTCGATGTCATGGCCGACGGCCACATTGTCGCTGGTCTCGAAAACCGCCGGCGGGGTCTCATCGTTCGTGGCTGCGCTGGCTTGCGCCCACCCCGCGGGCGCGGCGACCGACAGCAAGGCCGCCGCGGCGCCGAGGGAAAGCAAAAGTTGTTGGATGCGTTTCATAAAAAATCAGGAGCGCGCCGCGGTCAACCGGGCCGCCAAGGTGCCCAGGCCGATGCACGCCAAATAAGCCATCACTGCCGCCACAACCGCCAGCGCCGTCACCCAGCCATCGGCATGCCGCGCCAGCGCGCAGGCCGCCCGCCCCAGCGTGTCGATGGTTTCCCAGAGAACGTCCCACTTGGCCAGGGGAGCTTGCCAGCTCGGCGGCAGGATCATCTCCCCCAAGGCGCGCGCCCAATTCCATTTGATCGTGGCCAGGGCTCCGATAACCGCCAGCATGCCCGACAGCGAAACCGCGCGCAGCCAAAGGGGCCACGCCGTCCAGGGCTGCTGATGCCACGCTGATTTGGGCCGCGTTTCCAAGGCCGCCATGGTGCGGTCCACCAAGCCGCCGGGAGCCGGCAATTCCGGCAATTCCTTCAGCGCCCGATCCAGGCGCGCTTCCCATGCTTGGTTTTCTTCGGAGCTCATGGCGTCAAACCTAAATCTTCCTTGAGCCGCGGCTCGAGGGTCTTGCGGAGCGAGGCGCGCGCGCGAAAAATATCCGTCTTCACCTTGCCCAGCGAAACCCCGAGCTTGGCCGCGATTTCCTCGTAGCGCATGCCCTCCATGTGATAGAGCGCGAGCGGCACGCGTTGCGCCGCCGGCAAACCCCGCAGCGCCGCTTCCACCAGGTCGCGCCGATCCAGCGCGGAGACTTCTTCGCCCACGTCCTGCGGGGAAGGCGCTTCCGGCTCGGTCCGGGTGTCGTCGCCGTGAAAAAGGTCGGAGAAAAACGTCCAGCGGGAGCGGTAACGGGAAAGGTGATTCAAGCTGAGGTTCACCGCGACGGTGCGCAGCCAGCCGCCGGCGCGCGGGCTGTCGCGCAATTCGGCAAAGTGTTGGAAGGCCTTGAGAAAAACTTCCTGCGCCACGTCTTCGGCTTCGGCGGGTCGCGCCAGCAGGCGCAGCGCTGCGCTGTAAACCATGTTCTGGTGCTGGCGCATGAACAATTCGAATTCTTGAGCGTCGGACCTGCTCATACCGTGGGCGCCTGTTCCGCACTCTACGCCCGCTTCGCGCCCCAAGGCAAAGACGTTCCAGAGCGCGCCCTGCCCCGCCCCGGGAGGCAGCCACGTTGCACAGAAGCCAAATTCAGCGCCGTAGGTCATCTAAATGGATAACCCGGCAAGGGCTGGGATTGTTTCAACGAAACGACCGTCCGCCGAGGCTCAACCCTTGGCCCGGGCTGTCATCCAACCGAGCAGGCTCTCGAAAATCAGGCGGCCATCGGCGCTGCCGAGGACGGGTTCGCAGGCGCGCTCAGGATGCGGCATGAGCCCCGCGACATTGCGCGCTTCATTGCAGATGCCCGCAATGTTGGAGAGCGAACCGTTGGGATTGCTTTGCTCTGTGGCTTCCCCCTGGGCATTAACGTATTGCCAAAGCACCTGGCCATTGGCCTTTAGCTTTTCCAGCGTCGCCTCGTCCGCAAAATAGCAGCCTTCCCCGTGCGCAATGGGAACGCGCAGCAGTTTGTCCGCTGGAATCTGCGCCGTGAAAGGTGAATCGTTCGCGACCGTCTTGACGAACACATGTTCGCACCGGAATTGCAGGGAGCGGTTGCGCACCAACGCGCCGGGCAGCAACCCGGCTTCGCATAAAATCTGGAACCCATTGCAGATGCCCAAAACCGGCTTGCCCTCCGCGGCAAACTTCTGCACTGGCTGCATGATGGGGCTGAATCGCGCCATGGCGCCTGTCCGCAAATAATCCCCATAGCTGAAACCGCCGGGAATAATCACCGCGTCAAACCCCGCCAGCGACTCTTCCTTGTGCCAGACGAGCCGCCCCTGCTGGCCCAGCACGCCCACGACGGCATGCAACGCGTCCTGGTCGCAATTGGAGGCTGGAAATTGCAGCACCGCGAAATTCATCTTTACTCAATCGTGAACTGGTAATCTTCGATCACCGGATTGCTCAGGATTTTGTGGCAGGCCTCATCAATCCGTTTTTGCCAGCCCGCGGCGTCATTGTCCGGCAATTCGATTTCCAGGTATTTGCCGACATGCACCGCGCCGATGCCCTTGAAGCCAATGTGCTCCAGGACGCTTTGCACGGTCTTGCCTTGCGGATCGACGACCGCTTTTTTGGGAGTGACGATGATTTTCGCTTTCATCTGCGCCACAATGTTGGACAAACCCCGCGCCCGCGCCAGTCAAATCGCAATTCCGCCTTGCAATTCAGCGGCTTCGTGCCGACCCTTCCCGGCTCATGGCAAAGAAAGCATTGATCACCGGCATCACCGGGCAGGACGGCTCCTATCTGGCCGAATTGCTGCTGGGCAAAGGTTATGAAGTGCACGGCATCATTCGCCGCGCCAGCACCTTCAACACCGGGCGCCTGGAGGGCATTTATTCCGATCCCCATGACAGCAAGCGCCGCTTGAGCCTGCATTACGGAGATTTGAGCGACGCCAGCGGCCTGAGCCGGTTGCTCAACAAAATTCAGCCGGACGAACTCTACAATCTCGCCGCGCAAAGCCATGTCCGCGTGAGCTTCGATGCCCCGGAATACACCACCGACGTCACCGCCACGGGCGCCGTGCGTTTGCTGGAGGCCATTCGCGAAACCGGTTTGAATCCGCGCTTCTACCAAGCGTCCTCCAGCGAAATGTACGGAAAGGTCCGCGACATTCCGCAAACCGAAGACACGGCGTTTTATCCGCGCAGCCCGTACGGATGCGCCAAAGTGTACGCCTATTGGGTGACGGTGAATTATCGCGAGTCTTACAATCTGCACGCCAGCAATGGCATTTTGTTCAACCACGAATCGCCGCGCCGCGGCGAGACTTTCGTGACGCGCAAAATCACCCGCGCGGTGGCCCATATCGCCTCCGGCCTGCAAGAAAAGCTTTACCTCGGCAACCTCGACGCCAAACGCGATTGGGGTTACGCGAAGGAATACGTCGAAGCCATGTGGCTCATGCTGCAGCAGGACCAACCCGACGATTACGTCATCGCCACCAACGAGACCCATTCCGTCCGCGAATTCCTCGAACACGCCTTCGGGCATGTGGGCTTGAACTGGGAGAAATACGTGGAGATTGACCCGCGCTATTATCGTCCCGCCGAGGTTGATTTGCTCATCGGCGATTCCAGCAAGGCCCGCAAAAAACTAAATTGGGAGCCCAAAACCAAATTCCAGGATTTGGTGAAATTGATGGTGGAAGCGGACGTGAAACTCCTCAAAGACCATCGCGAAGGCCGCATTAAAGTGGTCGGTTAGGGAAAAGCCGCCGCGCCTCCTCCAGCCGTTGCGGCGAGTCAATCGCACAACGCTTTCCGGTCAAACCAAACCCAAAAACGCGCCCGCCGCCCAGCAGTTTAGGAAAAATGTCGCGCGGCAAATCGCACGCGGTCTCGGGTGGAATCTCCCGTAAAATCGCCGGATCGCACAGGCAAATGCCGGAATTCACCCAATGCGAATTCACGCCGCGCCGCGCGTCCTCCGACGGCCGTTCCAGCAGGCCGATGATGCGGTTTTCGGCGTCGAGCGTGACGACACTGTTGGATTTGGCGCGCTCATGCAGCAGCAGCGTGGCCAGCGCCTTTTTTTCCCGATGAAATTTCAGCATGGCCCGAAAATCCTGGTCGGTCACCACATCGCCGTATTGCACCAGGAAAGGATCGCTCCCACCGAGGAACGATTCCATCTTCTTGACACCGCCGGCCGTGCCCAGAAGCTGCGGCTCCTCAGAGTAGGTCAGCTTCAGGCCCAGCGCCGCGCCGTCCCCAAAATGCGCGCGAATCATCTCCGGGCGAAAATGCAGGTTGATCGCGACCTCGTCGAAACCCTGTCCGCGCAAATGCTCCAGGATCCATTGCAGAATGGGGCCGTCATGCAACGGCAGCATGGGCTTGGGAATTTCCCGCGTCAGATCCCCCAGGCGCGTGCCGTAGCCTGCGCTTAAAACCATGGCTCTCATTGCGCCAAAATCCAGTCCGCCGCCGCCGGCAGGTCGGCGCACGTCCAATCTGGCTTCAGCCCCGGATCCAGAGGCTCGGATGTATGGATTGGCGGCAGAAGATGTTTTCCGGTTTCCACCATGACCGTGCGACACCCGACCGCTGCGCCCGCGGCAATATCGGTGATGCGGTCGCCCACCATAAAACTCGATTTCAGATCAATCCCGAACGCCGCCGCCCCTTGTCGCAGCAGGCCGGCGCGCGGCTTGCGGCATTCACAATCCCGGCGGTACTCCTCCAATGTGGCGCGGGGATGATGCGGACAAAAATAAAACGCATCGAGGGTGGGGCCGCCGTCCCGCACGATCTGGCGTTGAATCTCCTGATGAATCGCCTCCACCTCCCGCTCCGTGGCCAGGCCGCGCGCCACCACCGGCTGGTTGCTGACCACAATCAACCGAAACCCAGCGGCCTGCAGCCGCCGCAAGGCCGCCGCCACGCCCGGCAACGGCTGAATGTGCGCCGGGTCTGTCAATAAATCAGCGTCCACAATCAGCACCCCATCCCGATCCAGAAATACGGCCCGCGCCATGCCGAGAAATCAAGCAGGTATGCCAGGTGAAGAAAAGCGAATTCAAAAAGAAGAATCTGAAAATCACGAAATGAGGCCGCCTCCGACTCCGAACCGTATGAGGACAAAACCGCAAAACTCCAAAAAAGCAAAATCGGCTTCAATTCCTTGCCGCTTCAGCGCGGGCTGGCGGAGCAGCGGCGGGCGCCTCCCTAAAAGGCAAGAGGCGCCCGGGTCAAGAAACCGGACGCCTCATGCCGCCCCCTCGGCGAATTATTTGGTGTAAACGGTCGTGTGCTGGGCCATCCAGGCCAGGTCTTTCTTGCTCGTGCCCTTGGCGGGAACCAGCAAGGCGTCCTGCCACTTGTGAATTTGCGCGTGGCCATCGGCAAAGGTCATGGAGCTGGCGTTGCCATGATTGACAGCCGGGGCGTCGTTGCCGCCGTCGGGCATGTGAATCAGGAGAAAGCCGTCATTGATCGTCTTGGGATTTTCATCGGCAAAGACGAAGGTGTCCGACGGTCCGAGCTTGCTGGGGAACCGCGTGTATTTGGTGAACACGTAATAGCCGGGGACAATTTCGTTCCAATCAGTTTGCTCATAGGCGGTGGCGCCGACATAGCAATTGGCGGAAACGGAGCGCACGCGCGGGACGCTGAGCCCCCCGCTTTTGTAAACGCTCAGGTCGGCCGGGCATTTGTAAACGCCGGCGTTCTTGGCATAGGTTCCGATGCTGCCGGCCAGCGGCTGGGTGATTTGGCCGCTGGGATCGCTGGGCCCGAGCACGCCGAGAAGCCAGATATTGGTTTCGCAGCCGACTGGATTGCCCGGCGGCGGATTGGGATAAGGCGCGCCGAAATCGCCGGCCACCCAGTCAGGATCCTGCCCGACGCCGATGATTTCGGTGGCCTTGGTGTGGCCTTCGTTGGGCGGACAACTGTCATTGTTGTCGGACGCATACATGAGCGCTGCCAATTGCAATTGTTTCATGTTGCTGAGGCACTTGATGCCTTGCGCCCTGGTCTTGGCTTGCGCGAGGGCCGGCAACAGCATGGCGGCGAGGATCGCGATAATGGCGATCACCACCAGCAATTCAATCAGCGTGAAGCCCCGGCGGCTGCGCGGCCGTCTGGGGGATGCTTGGGTTGACTCCTTGTTGATCATATCTTCTTGTCTCCTTGGAAAAAATTCCGGCGGCTGGTTTGCCAACCGCCGGAACTCCGTCATTACATCCGAACCAACTACTTCACCTGCACTTGATAGAACATCTGTCCGCCGGTGGTCGAGAAATGCGCCGACTGCACGGCGTTGTTGCCAGGAATCAGGCTGCCGACCGGCTGCCAGTTCGGCGCCGTCAGGCTGGGCGAGGCGACGACCTGGTAATTCGCGCCGGTGGCCGTAAGGAACGAGATGGTGATCTGCCCGCCATTAGCTGTGGCGGAGAGCGTCGGATGCGCCGGGCCAACAGGCACGAGCATGAAGAAACCAACGTTGATGGTCTGGCTGTCGTCGGCGACGGGGCCTGCCAGTTGCAGCGTGGTGGCCGAGCCGTCCAAGGTGACGGTGACGGCGTTGCTGGAATTATCCACCAGCGTGCACCATTCCCAGCCATTCCAGCCGTTGGCCGGAATGTTGAACGTGCCCAGGAGGCTGGTCGTTTGCGTGGGCGTGCCGACGCCGCTGGTGACTTTGTAAAGGGTCGCCGAGGAAGCGGAGCCGCCTTCAGTGAAACGCGCCAGGACGTTGTATTTGCCCGCCGGGTAATGGCGGGTGTAATTGGCAAAGTCGCCGAAACCGAACCAATTGATGCGCCAGGTCGGGTTGGAGCCGAATTGCGCACGGGCCAGATCGCCGCCGCCTTGGGTCGGAATCAGCACCGTTGAACCATCGGGTGTCGGGCGATAGAGGTCCTCGTTGATGGGCGTGCCGGAGGTGACTTCCTGTTCGTCAATCCCAGGGGTCGCGATCAGGCCGTTGTAAGCATTGATTTGCGGATTATCGATATAGAGGCCGCTGACGCCGTTGCTGGTGTAGTCGTAGTCCGAAGATTCCCACTGGTAATTGTTCGGGGAATAGGTGTCGAACGTGAAGGCCTTGCTGAACGAGTTTCCCGTGAGGGTCCGGACCGAGATGCTCACATTGTAGAGGTGATTCGGCAACAGACCCGAATATTTCACACCCCAACTGGTGGAGCTGCCCGTGAACACCACGCCGGAGGCGGCCTGGCCGTTGATCGTGATCACGATGTTGCTCGTGGCAATGCCGTCCGAGGAGCTGGCGGTGAAGCTCAGCGTGTTGGTCTGCTGGAAGAACGCGGTGCCATCCGGATAGAGGCCCACCACGGTCGGCAGGGAATTGTTGGCAGGCTCGAGCAGGTAGTAATTGCCGTTGACGCTGCTCGGTCCCACGACGCGGAGGGTTTCGGCGGCGGAACCGCTGAAGGTCAGTTTGACGAGGTTGCCGCTGTTGTCTTTCAGGGGGCAGAATTCGTACTTCTGCCAGTTGCCCGTGGAGTGAACCGTGAAGGTTCCGAGGTTGGAAACAACCTGGCTGTGCGTGCCGGCGCCGCTCGTGACCAGCGCGAGATTCGCCGAGCCATCGCCGCCGCCGCCGTTGGCGCCGCGCATGAAGATGTTGAACGTGCCGTTGGGATAATGGCGGGTGTAGTTCTCCCAGTTCGCGGGGTCGTTGAATCCCACGTCGTAATCCGTCACGCCTGTGACCGCGGCGTTGGTGTAGCCAGCGCGGGGGACGTCACCGCAGGATTCCGTCGCCGGGCCGCCGGTGTTGGGGTCATTGTCGCGATAGGCATGGCTGCCGGAGAACGGATCGTCCACCGAGTAATCCACGCCCGGGTCGCCTGCGGCGCCAAGATAAGCATTGATCTGCGGGTTGTCGAAGTATTGTCCGTCGTTGTAGTCGTAGTCTTCAGCATCGAAGGTGTAGAGCGGAACGACGGTGTCGAAGTTGAACGTGGCGCTGTTGGGATTGCCATTGAGGTCAATGGCTTGGATGAAGGCCGAGTACACCGTGTTGCTAGCCAGCGGAACGCTCGCTTGCAGGCTCGTGGAGGGGCCAGTGACGGTCAACCCATTGGCGGTCGTATAGACTTTCACCGAGCCGATGCCGATGAGGTTGGTGGCTGTCAATTGCACGAACACCTGGCTGGGATCGACGCCGGCGGCGGAATTGATCGTCAGCGCGAAGCTGTTGGTCGGCTGGAATTGCACGGAGCCGTCCGGATAGACGTTGGTGAAACTCACGCTCGCGGTTTCGATGTTGGTGTTGGCGGGGACGAGCATATAGAAGTTGGCGTTGAAATTGCCCCCATCCACCGTGACGCGCATCGTGGTCTGGCTGCCGTCATTGGTGAATTGCACCAGGCTCTTGTTGGCGTCCAACAAGGGATAGAAACGATAGGTTTGCCAGCCGGTTGATTTCACCGAGAAGGTGAAGGGCCCGGTTCCCAGCAAAGCTGTCTGGCCGGAGGCGGCGGAAGCGACGGTCATGCTCGCGCAATCGGCGGTGTCGCCGTTGCCGTCCGCGCCGCGCAAATAAATATTATACAAGCCGGGCGGGAAATGGCGGGTATAATTCGCCCAATCCGTGCCGTTGTTAAATCCGACATCGAAATCCTTATTCGTGTTGCCCGCCCCGATGAACAGGGTGCGCGCCACATCGCCGCAGCCTTCGGTGGAGAGCGGATTCGGGCGATAGCTCGCGCCGCCTTGGGTGGAATCGTGCTGGCAATCCACGCCATTGACCGCGGCGAGGCCCGCGTATTGGTTGGTCTGCGGATTGTCAATAAAGGAGCCGCCGTTGTAATCGAAGTCTTCCGCCTCGAAAGTGTAGCTGGGGTTGATCGTGTCAAACGAGACGCTGGCGGAACTGCTGACGCCGTTGGCGTCGGTGGCCTGGATGACTGCCGCATACATGACGTTGCTCGTCAGATTGGCGGTGACCGTCAAATCTTTGCTCGTGGCGCCGTTGACCGTCAGCCCCGAGGCTTGCGTGAGGTTCTTGAGGAAACTGGAGCCAGACAGGCTCGTCACGGTCAAAGCCACGGTCACATTCGTCACGCCCACCGTCGATGTGGCGTGAAAAGACAGGACGCTGGCGGGTTGGAAAAGATGCGAGCCATCCGGAGAAATGGAGGTGATGACAGGTTGCGCTTGCGCGACAGCTCCGCAAAGGAGCGCGCTAATGGCGCCTAAAACCAATTTTGGGGAACGTAAACGTGGACAGGATATGCTTTTCATAGGTTATGGGTTTGAGTGCTGTGGGGGCAAACCATACAGAGGCCCGCCGACGCCAGCGACGGACAGCCGTGCCAATTTAACCCGAGCGCCGTGCCAAAAGGCCGTTGCGGGGAGAATGCCGCGATTTGGCACGTCCACCCCGGTTTTTTGGCACGATTGCCCGGCGACAACCCGGCCCGCGCTTCGCAGACTGCCAGTATCAAATGAATCCTATTCCGAGCGTCAGCCATGCCGTCTCTCGCATCGGGCCCTGCTTGCCAGAGCTGGACGCTTTAGGAACCGGCATGGTTGCTTTACCTCCCAAAGGAAGGGAAATGCCTTGATAACCCCGGCATTTCGCGCCGCCACTCTTTGGACCCTCGTGGTCCTGCTGACTGTCGTGTCTGGGATGGGAGCCGCGCCCACGCGCATTGTGCGGCGTTACGCGCTGACTTCCGCGAACGATTTTCCCGAGCGCGATCCCAGGGATTGGCGTCTTCTGGGCTCCAATGACGGCGGCCAGACCTGGACGACGCTGGATGTCCGCCAGAACGAAACATTTCCGGAACGGCATCAGCGCCGTTTATTTGCCTGCACGAATGTGGGATCGTTCAATCTCTACCGGCTGCAAATCGATCGCATCCGATCTCCTGCCACCGCCGATGCCTTGCAATTGAGCGAAATCGAACCGCTGAACAATCCCGGCGAGGAAAATCCGCGGCCAATCTTTTGCGATGCGCTCGCGGCGCAGGGGGATAATGAGCCTTCTGAGACCGCCGCGGCGGCGTTTGACGGGCAGGCCGATTCCAAATGGCTGGATTTTGCGGCCATCCACTCCACCACGCGCGCCTCGTGGATTCAATGGCGTTACCTCGATCACACCGGGCTCATCTTGACGAATTTGCAGCAACTGCACGCCTTGCGCAGCCGCGCGGCGGATGGCTTTGCCGTCCGCATTGCCGGCACGACCGTAGGCGTGGTCACCGGCACGCAAAAAATTTGCGTGTTCGACGGCACGAGTTGGATTGATGTGGCCGTGCCGGACGCGGTTCGCGAAGGTCTTCCCGGCCGAAAACTTCTTTTGACCGGCCACAGCGGCTTTGTGGGCGGCGCGCCCATGATTGACCAACCGCGCGCGGCTTGGAGCGAGCGTCCGGCCATGGCCGAACCCGCCCGAATTGCGCCGGAAGAATTGCTCACCAACGAAAACGAATTTCCCTGGGTGGAAGCTGCCGGGCAGGTGCGGTTCTCCACCGATGTCGGCGGCGAAATCTCATTTGATATCGACGAAAATGCCCACCGTTCCACCGTTCACGTCCTGCACAGCGGCGCAGGCCAGCACGTTCCGCCCGAGGGCGCGCGGGTGCGCGTGCGCGGGCTGGCGGGAGGCATTCTTAACGAAGACGGAGCGCTCGTCGCGGGCGCGCTGTGGGCAATTGATCTCGATGCCATCAAAATGGCGGATCCCGAAGCGCTGCCGGCAAAGTGCGCGGCGTTGAACACGACCAACGGCCCCGCCGAAGGCGAGCCGTATTTGAAACGGATTGATCAGATTCGCCATTTAAGCTGGGCGGAGCTGGCGCGGGAGCCGCGCGTCAAAGTGCGCGGCGTGATCACGGACACCGCCGGCGGCTGCATTCAGGATGCGAGCGGCGGCGTGGAAATGGCGCTGCACAACGAGGTCGTGCCGCACCCGCCCGGCACCGGCCCGATGGCGCAAGGTTTGGGCGCGTACGTCGAGGTGGAAGGTCGCGGGGTGTTGCTGCCGGGTCACGGCCCCAGCGGCAAGGGCGTCGTCATCGCCGCTGACACCGTGCGATTGCTGGGGCGCGGAAAACTGCCCACGCCCGTGCGCCCCTCCTGGAGCATGCTGGCCAGCGGCCAGATGGATGCGCAATGGGTGGAAGTCGATGCCATCGTGCGCGCCACCGACGGTTCGCATTTGATGCTGGCGTGCGAGAATGGCCAGTTCATGGCCACGGTTCGCGCCGCGCCCATCACCGCGATCAAGGCGCTGGTGGACGCTAAAATTCGATTGCAGGGCGTAAGCCTCGCCGCGAATGACGCGCGCGGCCAAACCCAAGGCGGGGTGGAATTGCTCGTGCCCTCGCTGGAATTCATCCAAGTGCTGCAATTCCCCGCCGACACGGCCGGCATTCCCACTCTGCCGATTGCGGACTTGCGCCAGCTTCGCGCCACAAGCGAATCGAGCCATCGGGTCAAAATCAACGGCGTGCTCACGTGCAGCGATGAGAATGGATATTGTGTGCAAGATGCGACGGGCGGCGCCTTCGCAATTCCCAAGGAAGACGTTGTCCTCAGCCTCGCGGCCGGCGGATGGTGGACATTCTGGCAAGCGCCGCGCCCGGAAACTTCGACCGCGACCGGGCCGGCGTTGCATGTGGGTGATCGGGTCGAAGTCGTCGGCTTCCCGGAATTTCGTGATTTTGCGCCCACCCTCACCGAAGCCAGCTGCACTCGGCTCGGCGCGGCGGAATCCGTCACCCCCACGGTCTCCAGCGCGGAAGTTCTGGGCCGCGGCGAATATGATTCCAAGCTCGTGACGCTCGAAGGATTGGTGCAGGGAGTGGAATCACTCGGGCGGGTGATGATTTTCCAGATTCAATCCGGCTTGCGGACGTTTCGGGCGACGTTGCCCGCCGCCGCGGGCGTCGGTCTGAACGTCGCGCCGGGCAGCCGCGTGCGCGTGACGGGCGTTTGCCAAATGGAGCCCGCCTCCCATGCGGAACTGGGCAAACGCCCGGTGGATTTTTCCATCCGCCTGCGCGAGGCCTCAGACGTCAGCGTGCTGGCCTTGCCGCCGTGGCTTTCGCTGCGGCGCTCGTTGGTGATCGTGAGCGCGCTTATCCTGATTCTGGCGGCCGCGTTTGCGTGGATTCGCCTGCTGCATCGGCAGGTCGCGCTCCGCACTCGTCAATTGGAGGAGCAGGTGCGTGAGCACGAAAAAACGGAGGCGCTTCTCGCCGGCAAGACGTGGCTGTTGCAGGAGGAAATCGAGGAGCGCAAACGCGTGCAGGCGGAGGCCGAGAAAATTCACAAGCAATTGCTCACCACCTCGCGCCTCGCCGGCATGGCGGATGTCGCCACCAACGTCCTGCACAACGTGGGAAACGTTCTCAACAGCGTCAACATTCTCACCGACTCCATTACGTTCCAAATTCGCAACCTGCGTTTCGCCACCATTGCCAAGGTGGGGGCGCTGCTCTCGGAAAACGAAAAAAACATCGGCTCTTACCTCGGCCAGGATCCGACCGGGCGCCAGCTCCCCGAGCATTTGCTGCGGTTGGGCGCGCATCTTTCCGAGGAGCAAGTTCGTTTAATTGACAAGACCGATTCCCTTTCCGAAAGCATCCAGCACATCAAGGAAATCGTCGCCATGCAGCAGAATTACGCCAAGGTGTCCGGCGTGCTCGAAACGGTGGCGCTGGGCGACGTGGTGGAGGACGCGTTGCGCCTGTGCACCGGCAGCCTGGCGCAGCACAACGTCGAAATCCGCCGCGATTTCGACGAAGTCCCGTGTCTCACGATTGATCGCCACAAAATCCTGCAAATTCTTTTCAACTTGCTGGATAACGCCAAGCACGCCTGCCTGGAAAGCGAGCAGGCCGAAAAACACATTAGCGTGCGCCTGCGCCGCCGCGGCGAGCATTTCGTGCAAATTGAAGTGGTGGACAACGGCGCCGGAATCGCGCCCGAGAACTTGAAAAAGATCTTCACGCAAGGCTTCTCCACCCGGCACAGCGGCCACGGCTTTGGCCTGCACAGCAGCATTTTAACCGCCGAGGAAATGGGCGGCAGCCTCACCGCGGCCAACAACGTCCCGCCCCCCGGCGCGAGTTTCATCCTGGAAATTCCCCTGACGCTTCCTGGGGAGCGCCACACGCGCTTCACCGCGGCCCGGCCTCGCCTCGAGAGCGTCGCGTCATGAGCGCTTCCGCCAAAAACTTCGAGGGTGGGAAGGAAGACCGTCCGCCACGCATTCTGATCATAGATGACAACCCCAGCATCCATCGCGATTTTGATTTGATTCTCCAGGAAAAGACCGGCAACAGCGCCCTCGACGCCGATGATCATCGTGTCTTTGGCGCGCCGGCGGCCACGCGCTACCGCAAGCCGGTCTATGCCTTGCAGCATGCCTCCTCGGGCTTCGAGGCGGTCGAAAAAGTTTCCCACGAAAAGGCGGCGGCGCGCCGGTTTCAAGTGGCGTTTGTGGACATCCGCATGCCGCGGCTTGATGGCATCGACACCATCGAACTCATCTGGCGGATTGATCCGCATATCCAAGTGGTGATTTGCACCGCGCATTCGGATTATTCGCAGAAAGATCTCCGGCGCCGTTTCGGGCGCACCGACAAACTCCTGCTGCTCAAGAAGCCCTTCGACAGCATTGAAGTCATGCAATTGGCGCGCACGTTGTCGGAGAAATGGTACCTGGGCCAGCAGGCCGCGCTCAAGCTGGCGCAATTGGAGGAGCTCGTGGCGCGCCGCACCAATGCGCTTTTGCAGCTCCAGCGCGCCCCCGCGCCCGATATGCCGCGGCCGCCCGGCGCGGCGCTCGCCTTGGTGATCGCGGCGGGATTTGCCGCCTGCGCGAATTTGCAACGCCTCCTGGGCGCGCCACAAAAAACCTTGATGGCGGCGGATGAAGCGTCCGGGCTCGAGCTGGCGCGGCAGGCGGTGCCGGATATTATCATTCTCGACCAGACGCTGGCGCGCGCGGCGGCTCTCAAATTGTGCCGAAGCCTCAAGGCCGATGTCATCACGAGTCATGTGCCCATCATGGTCGTTTCCTCCGCGGCCGCCGATGGCTTCCAACTGGAGGCCCTCGAAGCCGGAGCGGACGACTTCGCCGGCGACGGCTCCGATTTGCCGATGCGCCTGGCGCGGCTGGTGGCGCCGCCCACTTCCTTTCGCGCGGCCCTGGAAACATCCGAAAAACTTTTCCCCCGCGAATTGGCGGCCACGCAACCGGACGCGTTATTTCTGCAACGCGCCATTACTGCCATCGAAGAAAATCTGGCTGACAGCCGCTTCGATGTCGAAGCCCTGGCCCGGCATGTGGGCGTCAGCCGACGCCAGCTTTTTCGCAAGATCAAAGCCCTCAACCGCACGAGCCCCCGCGCGCTCATTCGCACCGTCCGCCTCAACCGCGCCGCAAAATTATTGACGCAATCGGATATGACCTTCACCGAGGTCACCTTTGCCGTCGGCTTCCAGGACGTGGATCATTTCCGCGCATTATTCAAGGAGGAGCATGGCATCCTCCCCAGCGAATTTCACCGCACCCATTTGCGCGCGCGCTAAGGCTGCTCGGCATCGTGAAGCACGAGAGGAAATATCAGAACCGAGTGAACCGCCCCCAATTTCAACTGGGCTACCGCATTCGGATGACGCGAGGGGCTCTTAGATTTCGTATGTCCGGGATTTGGAAATCTATGTCAATAATACGCTTAGCTTTAAGCTCTTTCAAGATTGGACCGCTATGCTGGCACGTCATTCCCGCTTCGATGCAAAACCTCGCAACATCCGCCTCTGTCTTCATTTTGCCAGCCGTCAATTGCTCCCTCAGCTCTGCCTCGAATTCACGCTGCTTATTTGGACGCATCACCTCGAAATTTAAAAGCCCTTCGCCGGGACTAATGTTTTCACGGTCAATGTCAAAATTCGCTTCACCCGCAATTTCGTCATTTGCCCAAGCCACCTGAAGAAACTTATGAATTCCCAGAGGATGCCGGCTTCCAAAGATTAAACCGTAGATATTACTCCGCTTCCGGATGGAGAATTGGCCAAGAAAATATTCAGCTTCCGACGGTATGAGATTGCGATAATACTTCACCGCCGCACGATGAACATCGTAAGAATCGTTCGGCCTTTCAATTTTCTGTTTTATTGCGGAATGATCGCGGAAACGATGCAAGGTCGAGGACGACAAGAAGAAAATGAAATCGGCCGTTTGGAATCCAATCAGCTTTTGAAAAACACCGTCTGTCACCTGATCCACGCCATATTGGTCAATGATCAACAGCTTTGCGAAGCCACGATCCGCGAGCAATTGATCATAGGTAGCCAACGCATCCTTGAAGGCCAATGCTTGGCAATCAATTTTTACACCTGGAATTGACCACTCTCTCTCCTCTTGCAAAAAAGTTTTAAGTTGCGCGACTTTTTCCCGGTTCTCGTCGTATAGATGCACTGCGATCGAAACTTTGCCCCATCCAGCCAGACCTTTCTCCTGATATTTCCGAAGCTGCGCGAGAATCCTGAGCGGGGAACCGTGGATGCCTTCGGAGTCTTTCCCCGGGCCACAAAAAAAATCGAAGATATGAACTTCGCTGAATTTCGGTTGTACGGGCGAGAGAAAAACTGGAATCCACGCCTGTGCGTAAAGTTCAAAAATCCGGAGTTTGGTAAGAGTGCCAGGGTCGTAAGGCTTGTCGTGGAAGTCCTCGCCCATGATGTTCAACGCGGGCAGAGTGTGGCAAGCAATCCGTTCCTCGCATCCGGACTGGCGACAGCGTTTCTCGGCATGGTGGGAAATTCGTCGTATGTGCGACCGTCAAGTTCACGGCCAGTCTCGCTCTTCCTGACTCCACCCCATTGTTTGAAGAAAAACGGTATCTCATGCGCCCTGCATTCGTCATGCACAGCTCGCACCCACGATGGCTCGATAGGCCGCGCGCCCGGTCCGCTCTCCCCGCCGACGATCACCCAATGAACGCCACGCAAATCCATTTTGCCAAGCCCTTCCAACAATGGCTCCACGGAGAGAAAGGCGACGGCTGGTTTGGACTCCCGAAGCTTCTCAATCCGTGGCAAGCCGTGTTTGCGATTTTCAACACTGACACCCCACCATATATGTGACGCCTTGGCGGCATCCCTTAATTTGCCCAGCAAGAGATGCGACATACGGTCCGCCCTTTTGGTGAGGATTTGATAAGTATGCCAATTTGCCGCCAACATCACCCTGCACACTTTTTCAATATACTCATCTGGAACATCCTCGTGGAATAGGTCGCTCATCGAATTGACGAAAATCTTCTTGGGCTTCGACCATCGGATGGGGTCGCCCAATTTTTCGGGCACTAACCGCAGGTCGAAGCCTAACTCGAACGGGTGGCCGGGAACCCCGCGAAATCGCTCGGCGAATGTTTCTGCGTAACAATGCACGCATCCGGGGCTGACCTTGGAGCAGCCTCGAACGGGATTCCAAGTGGCGTCCGTCCACTCAATTTTTGAATTGTCACTCATGTTTTAAAGCGACACTGGCTAAATCGCCGGCGTCTGGCAAGCCAACCATGATTGGCTCCCTCCCTTGCCGCTGCTGTTTGACAATAGGCCACCGCATATAGTATCCATTTGGATAGTATGACTGAGTTGACCATACGTCAACGCCGGATTTTTGATTTCATCCGAACAGAAGCTCAAGCGGGGCGCCCCGTCCCCACGCTACGTGAGATCGCTCACAACTTCGGCTTTCGCTCCCACCGAGCCGCCGCATGCCACGTAAACGCACTTATTCAAAAGGGATTTCTTCAAGGCGAGCCACGAAGGGCTCGATCGCTCCGCGTTGTGTCTCATTCACAGCGCTTGCGAATCGTGAATATCCCGCTACTCGGTCATATACCGGCCGGTTTTGCCCAAAATCGCGAACAGGAGGTAATCGGCTGCGTATCTTTGGATGTGGAAAGCGCAGGGTTCACCCCATCCCAAAACACTTTCGCGTTGCAGGTTAAGGGAGATTCAATGATCGCCCGTCACATCGAGCCGGGAGATATAATCATCCTGGAGCGCGGGCCACAGCCTCGCGACGGTCAAATTGTTTCGGCGCTAATTGATGGGGAAGTCACGCTGAAAACGTTCGTGCAAAGGAAGGGAAAATCCTACCTGAAAGCCGAAAATCCCAAGTATCCAGATATGCTCCCGACGCACGAGTTGACAATTCAGGGCGTCTTCAGAGGCCTCATCCGCAAAGCAACGGAATAAAGGGCCAATTGCTTCGCCTTTGCCCTCATCAGGGAGCCGCCGCCTGGCCGAGGGGGCGAATCCAAATGTTGCGGTAGCGCACGGGATTGTTGTGGTCTTGCAGTTCGATGAAAACTTCGGGGGCGTGGGGCGGCGGATATTTTGACAAAGATTTCCAGGGAACCAGGCGGTTGATGCCGTCGGTCATGCCCGTCAGTTCATAATGGTTCTGGGCGACGACGCCGTTGTGGAGGACGGTGACGATGGCCTTTTTGGTCAATTGCCCGCTTTGGTCCCAGAGCGGCGGCTCGAAAATAATCTCGTAGGTCTGCCAATCGCCCGGCGGCTTGCTCGCGTTGACCAGCGGCGGCGACTGCCCGTAAATGGCGGCGCATTGGCCGTCCGGATAAGTCTTCGCTTGATAGGAGTCGAGCACTTGCACCTCGTACATGTCATTGATCAAAATCCCGCTGTTGCCGCGGCCCTGCCCCGAGCCGTGCGGCGGGTTGGGCTCGCAAAATTCCACATGCAATTGAAACGCGCCCCATTTCCCGCGCGTGCGAATGCCTCCATCGCGCCCGGTTTCCACATAACCGTCCTGAACATTCCATTGGGCGTCGCTGCCGCCGGGGGTTTGCCATTTGGACAAATCCTTGCCGTCAAACAGAATTTCCGCGTCGGAAGGCGCGGGGGCGTTTTGGCTTAAAACCGCGCCCGGCGCCACGACGCGGGGCTGCGGCCGGTCGGGATCGTGCAGATGCCATTTGCCGCCGGGCTGCATGGGGGTGTCGCGAAAGCCGTCAATGTCTTCGCCGCGCACGGCGATTCCGGCCAGAAAAGCGGCCAGAAAACAGCCGGCCGGGAGATAATTTATAGGTAGTTTCATCAAAAAAATTCTATTCGCGCTCCTCAGGAGGGGCCGGTTGCGCGGCAATCTTCAAAACCGCCGGAGCCAGGCCTGAAGCCTTCGCCGTCAAAACTATTTCACCCGCCACGCCTGAGGATTGCACAATCGCTTGCGCCCGTCCGGAAAACAAGCGGCGCCGCCAATTTCCTTCGCATTGATCGGGTTCGTGGGAGGAAGGATCGCCGTTGCCGACGCCGATAATTCGCCCGGGGCCAGTCAGGTCCAATTCGATTTCGTCGTCCGCCGTGGGCACAGGACGGCCCTGCCCATCTGCCGCCTCAATCGTAATGACGGCAATGTCCTGACCGTCGGCTTTGACCACCTCGCGGTGTGCGGCCAATAGCACCTTCTCCGGAGCGCCCGTGGTTTCGATTTTATCGGACAAAATCTCACGCCCATCCTGGTACCCGCGCGCCAGCAGCGTGCCTGGCGTATATTTGACATTCCATTCGGGGTGCGAATTGGTTTTCACATTCTGCCGCCCGCAACTGGCGCCATTGAGGAACAATTCCACTTCCTGGCAATTGGCGTAGCACCACACGGCGATCTCCTGGCCTTCTTTTCCCGGCCAATTCCAATGCGGCAACAAGTGCAGCACGGGGCGGCCCGACCACCACGTCTGGTAATAATAGTAGTTGTCCTTGGGAAAACCGCAGGTGTCGAGGATGCCGAATTGCGAGCTGATGGCGGGCCAGCTAAACGGCGTTTCCTCGCCGCGATAATCAAAGCCCGTCCACTGAAACAAACCCGCCACATACGGCCGCGCGGCGTAATGCATCCACGATTCCTCGGCGGTCAAACCCCATTTGGGCTTGTTGGTGTCATAAGCCGTCAAATGTTGCTGGGCGAGATCCTCCACATAAATGCCGCGCGTGGAAAAGGTGCTCGCATCCTCGGTGGCCACCGAGGGTTTGTCCGGGAATTGCGCGTGATATTCATCGTTATTGCCGTGGGTGAAATAATTGAAGCCCATCACATCAATGCTCGTGGACGTGCCCTTCCCCCACCCGCCGCTGATGGCGGAAGTGAAACGCCGCGTCGAATCCAGGGCGCGCGCGTGCGCCTGCATCGTGGCGGTGATGCGCGCGCCGCGCTGGTTGCTCTCGATGTTCCATTCTTCATTGCCCAGCGACCAAATCACCACGCACGGATGATTGCGATCCCGTTTCATGAATCGCTCCAACTGGCTGTAAACTTCCGGCGTCGTGCCCATCAACCGGTTTTCATCCATGACCAGCATGCCCAGCCGGTCGCAGGCGTCCAGCAGTTCGGGCGCAGGCGGATTATGACTCGTGCGAATGGCATTGGAGCCCATTTTTTTCAATTGCTGCACGCGGAACACATCCAATTCGTCCGGCACGGCCACACCCACGCCCGCGTGGTCCTGATGATCGCAAGTTCCCTTCAGCTCCACGCGTTGGCCATTGAGGAAAAATCCTTCCTGCGCATCCCAGCGCAAGGTGCGAATACCAAACGGCGTTTCATAACGATCCACGACGACGACGCCCTGAACAACCTCGGTGACGAGCGTGTGCAAATAAGGCGTTTCCACCGACCACAAGTTTGGATGGCTCACAGTTAAGCGAGACGAAATCTCAGTCGCGCCGCCGGCCGCCAGGGAATGCCCTTTTGATTGACTGGACGCAAGCGTGCGCCCGGCGGCGTCCAGAATGGAATTTTTAACCTCAAACTCAGCGTCGTTGGTGGCGTCATTTGCCACCGTGATACGAGCCGTGATTTCCGCGCCGTCCGCGCCAACCTCGGAGGTTGCAAACGAACCCCAGGGCGCCACATGCAACCGAGACGTTTTTATCAGCCAAACATGCCGATAAATGCCCGCCCCCTCGTAAAACCAACCTTCCTCCATCGAGGCGTCCGCGCGCACGGCAATGACATTCTCGCCGCCGTAATTCAAGTAATCCGTCAGGTCGTAGCAAAAACCGTTGTAACCGCTGGGTTCGCGCCCCAGATAATAGCCATTGATCCACACCTGCGCATCGCGATAGACCCCGTCAAATTGCACAACGATATGCCTGCCCAAATCGCTGGCGGGAATTTGAAAATGCTTTCGATACCAACCGATCGATCTCTCGGGAAAATTATGGCCAATGGCTTTGTAACCGTGGCTGGCGCTGCCGCGCGCATCGAACGGCGCTTCGACCGCCCAGTCGTGCGGCACATTTAACACGCGCCACGCGTGGTCATCGAATTTTTGCGCCGCCGCGCCGCTCGCGCCGCCGGCCTTGGCCAAATAACTGAAGAACTCACTGCCGGCATCAAAATCCTTCGCCGGATCGGTGGCGTGACCGAACGCGAAACGCCAGCCGAAATCCATCGAGGACCGGGAGCGCGGGGACGCCGGCTCGGCAGAAGCCATGGCCACGCAAGCCGCAAGAAACACGAGAATGCAGAGCCGAAGACAATTCCTCATAGTTAAATGCTTCGTTTCGTGCATGCGTTAAAAGCCAGACTGCCTGAAAACCTCGGCTTTGGCGTGTCACCAAAATTAACGACAACCCGCCCGGGGATGGTTAGTCGTCGCCGCCGCCGTTGGACGCGCGTTTTTCCCATTGGCGCGGCGTCCGTTGCGGCAGGGCCGTATCGACTTTCGCATAATAGGTTTCCTCACCGAAACGCCCATCGACGGCGCTTTGGAACAAAATCGAAGGCTTCACATGGTAACGCTCGTGCGGCTCAACAAACACGACCTCGCCGCCCGGCCATTTGAAACAAAGGAAGAGCGGGCACTTGCCGGGGTGGGACCCGACCAACTCGCGCACCGCTTCCATGTCCGGCGGCTGCAAGTGCGCCACCTGCAAACGAAGATGCACCTGTTTGGTGTAGGCGTGCGGGGCGTCCTCCAGCGGAATGATTTCCTGGGGAAAGACCTTGGGCTTGTCTTCGGAAAGATTGACTTCGCCCGTCACAAGCAGGGCCTTGTTGGGCTGCAAGAGGCCGAGAAATTTTTCGTAATTATCATTGATGAACAGCATTTGCACGGAGCCTTCCATGTCCTCGATGGTGGCCAACGCGTATGGCTTGCTCGTTTTTTTGGAGATGCCCTTGACTACTTCCGTGACCAATCCGCCCACGCGCGTCATATCGCGATTTTTCAGCTCGTGCAACTGATTGGTTTTGTGCAGCACATATTTGTCAAGAATAGGCGCCAGCGGGGTCAGCGGATGGCCGGTGACGTAAAAACCCAGCAACTCCCGCTCATGGGCCAGCAACTCGTGTTGCGGCCATTCGGGGAGCTGCTTCTCCGGCTCGGGCGTGGGCCCGGCCTTTTCCTCCAGCATGCCGAATAAGGTGTTCTGCCCGCGTTGCCGATCCTGAATCACGCCCGCCGCGCGGGTCAGGGCGCGCTCGATTTTGCTGAACAGAGTGGCGCGCGTTTCGCCGAAACAATCGCACGCCCCGGATTTGACGAGCGCCTCCAAAACTTTGCGGTTGACGGTGCGGGCATCCACCCGCTCGCACAACTCGGCCAGCGAATGAAACGGCCCGGTTTTCCGCGCGGCGAGAATGCCCTCCACCGCCACTTCCCCCACCCCTTTGATGGCCGCCATGCCGAAGCGAATCGCCGAGCCTTGCCCGGCGGCCGTTTTGCTGGGCGTGAAATAAACGCCGCTTTCGTTCACGTCCGGGCCCAGCACCTCGACATTGAAAACGCGGGCTTCGCCAATGAGGATGCTCAACTTGGCGGTGTCGCCCATGTCGTTGGTCATCATCGCGCAGAAGAATTCGACCGGATAATTGGCCTTCAACCAGGCGGTCTGATAGGCGACGATGGCATAGGCGGCGGCATGCGACTTGTTGAAGCCGTAGCCGGCGAATTTCTCGAGCAAATCGAAAATCTGATTGGCTTTCGCCGCCGGAATGTGGTTGACCGAGGCGCACCCCTTCACAAATTTTTCGCGCTGCTTGGCCATTTCCTCGACTTTTTTCTTGCCCATGGCGCGGCGCAGCAAATCGGCGCTGCCGAGGGTGAAGCCGGCCAGGACTTGCGCGGCCTGCATGACCTGCTCCTGGTAAATCAGGACGCCATAGGTCTCTTTCGAAATGGATTCCAGGAGCGGATGCTCGTATTCGATTTTGATTTCTCCGTGGCGGCGCTTGATGAAATCCGGGATCAGGTCCATCGGGCCAGGGCGATAAAGCGCCACGAGGGCGGTGATATGCTCCACCGAGCTGATCTGAAACTTGCGGCACAAATCGCGCATCCCGCCGGATTCCAATTGGAAAATCCCGATGGTGTTGGCCTTGTTGAGCAGGTCGTACGCCTTGGCGTCGTCCAGCGGCAGGTCGTCAATGGGAATGTCCACGCCCTGCGTTTGTTTGACAAGATCGCAGGTGTTGCGGATGACGGTCAGGGTCTTGAGGCCGAGAAAATCCATCTTCAGCAGGCCCAATTCCCCGACGGGATTCATGGCGTATTGCGTGACGATGGTGCCTTCCTCATCTTTTTTAAGCGGGAGCAAATTGACCAGCGGCTGGTCGCCAATCACCACGCCGGCGGCATGGACGGAGGCGTTGCGCGTCAAGTCTTCCAGGATCAGCGCGGTATCCACCAATTCGCGGGTTTGCTCCTCGTTCTCGTAGGCTTGCTTGAAATCCGGCGAAACATCCAACGCCTTTTTCAGGCTCATCTTGAGCTCGTTGGGGATCATTTTGGCCAGGCGATCGCAATCGCCGTAGCTCAAGCCCATTACGCGGCCCACGTCGCGCACGACGGATTTGGCGCCCATCGTGCCAAAGGTGATGATCTGCGCCACTGAGGAACGCCCGTACTTCTCGCGCACATATTCGATGACATCCGCCCGGCGGTCATCGGCGAAATCGATGTCGATGTCGGGCGGATTGACGCGTTCGGGATTGAGAAACCGCTCGAACAGCAACCCGTAACGAATCGGGTCCACGTTGGAAATTTCGAGCAAATACGTGACAATCGAACCGGCGGCGGAACCGCGCGCCACGCAGGAGACGCCCTTGCTGCGGCCGTAGCGCACGAAATCGCCCACGATCAAAAAGTAGCTGATGAAGCCGGTCTTCTCGATCACCTTCAATTCGACTTCCACACGATCCATCACCGCCTGCACGGCCGCAGTGACGGCGGGATCATCCGGCGCCAGAGTGGCGCCTGCCGGCAGCCCGGGCAATTTTCGCGGATCATCCAGCTTATCGATGATGAATTTTCCGCCGACGGCGCGGGCATGAATGGTGTAACGCTTATGCAAACCCTCGGCCAGCAACTCGCGCAAGTAGCCTTCCCGGGTGGTGCCTTCCGGCGGGCTGAAGATCGGGTAATGCAATTTGCCGAACTCGATCTCGACATTGCATTTTTCCGCGACCTCCAGCGTGTTGCGCACCGCATCAGGCGTCTCGGCAAAGCGGGCCGCCATTTCCTCCGCCGAGCGCAAATAAAATTGCTGCGGCTGGTAACGCATGCGTTTGGTGTCGCTCAGCATCGTTTGCGTGCCGATGCAAATGAGGCAATCGTGCGCGTGGGAATTTTCGCGCTCGACGTAATGCACGTCATTGGTCGCCACCAATTTCAGGCCGAACTCCTTCGCCCACGGAATCAGCGAGCGGTTGACTTTGGCCTGCTCGGCGATGCCGTGGTTCTGCAATTCGAGGAAAAAATTCTCGGGGCCAAGCGTTTGTTTGTACCAATCAATCACGTCGCGGGCCTTGTCCAATTGATCTTTCATGATCAATTCGGGAATCTCGCTCGCCAGGCAGCCGGACATCGCAATCAAACCCTCCTTGCATTCGGCCAGAAGCTCCTTGTCGATTCGCGGCTTGTAATAATAGCCCTCCAGGTGCGCTTCAGTGGCCAGCTTGACGAGATTCTTGTAGCCGTTCTCATCTTTGGCGAGAAGCCCGAGATGGTGATAAACATCGCGCCCGCCGCTGGACGATTTCTTGTCCTTGCGGCTGCCGGGCGCGACGTACACTTCGCAGCCAATGATCGGTTTGATCCCCGCCGCGCGCGCCTGCTGATAAAAATCAATCGCGCCATAAAGGACGCCGTGGTCCGTGATGGCCATGCTCGCAAACTTCAATTCACGGGCCCGCTCCATCAGGCGGTCAAGGCGGCACGCGCCATCGAGCAACGAGTACTCGGTGTGCAAATGCAGATGAACAAATTCGGCGTGCGCCATGGGCCTAATCTAAAGCCGTCCAGCAATTGTCGGCAAGCGCTAGCGGAAATTTTGCTAAAGCGTGAGGCGAAATCCCAGGCGGTTGAGCCCGGTGGCCGCTGCCAGGATCGCCACGCCGCAACCGGCGGATCGCGCGATGGCGCCAAACAAACTTCCCTCCGCCAGATGGCCATACCAGTCGCCTAAATGCAGCACGTCAAGGGTGGACGGCAACATTTCCGAAAGCAGATACGCCAGCAGCACATTGGCGCCGGCCAGGGCAATAATCCGGGCAAATTTCGGCGGCGGCCCGCCATCACAAACCAGATGAAAACCGAGCCAAAGCGCGCCGGTGATGGCGCAAGCCCACAGGCACCAGGAAGTCGTCGCCTGATTTTTGTTGATGCCATACAGGCCGTTTAACAGCAGAGCCGCCGCGGCAAAGCCGAATACGAAAAGCGATCCAAACCGCACACGCGCGCCCAAGCCTGCGTCCTCGCCTCGCGCCAAAACGGACGCCAGCAAAACTCCCGCCACCGTGATGGAGGGATGCGCCCCGAGCATCTCGCCAATGCCAAGATAACGACTCAACCAGACGCCTTCGAACAGGCCGGTGCGATCCGCCGGATACAGGCAAAGAAGCAGAACCACGCAGCCGAGCAGCGCGGTGGAGTTGGCGCGAAACATTAAATAGACCAGTGCGCCCACCAAGTAAGACCACGCGATCAATCCCAGGATGCCATACCAATCCGTATGAATAAAAAGCGGCGAGAGCGTGATGATTCGCTGCCCTTTATCGCCGCGAAACATAAAGGCCAGCGTCAGCATGCCGAGCAAACCCACGCCGCGCAGCATCCACGTCACTCCACGCCAGCGCGGAGCGGCCGCCCCTGCCGTCCGAGGCGCGATGGAGCAAAACGCCAGGATCGCCGCCGCATACATCAGCGTGGCCCAAACTTCCGGCGCGAGGCCCGACATATCGCGTCCGGGCGCCTCGTCGTTGACCATCATAATGCCGATAGCCAGCAGCGAAACCGTTCGAATCAGGATGTGCCCAATGATTTGCCAGAGCGCCGCGCCTTGGCGAAGACGCGCGCCGAGAGCGAACGGGATGGACATGCCAACGATAAATAGAAAAGCTGGAAAAACCAGATCGACAAACGTCATGCCGCTCGCGCCGTGAAAATGACGCATCCAGCCCGGAACCAGGTTGTGCGGCGCCCCGGCGAGATCGTTCACAAAAATCATGGTGAACATCACCAACCCGCGCAACGCGTCGATGGAGATGACGCGCGTGGAAGTTTTTACCGCAGCGCTCAAACCGGACATATAGACGCCGTCCGAGCCGCGGTCAACGTCAAGTTCCAGCGGGCGCCGGCGGGTTTTGCGGCAGCTCAAACCAAAACGCGCTGCCCTGGCCCGGTGCGCTTTGCACGCCGATGCGGCCGCCATGCGCTTCCACCGCCAGCTTGCAAAAGGTCAGGCCCAACCCGGTGCCGATGCGCGGACCGCTGCTTTTCACCTGGCCGAATTTCTGGAAAATCCGCTCGTGAAACTCCGCGGGAATGCCCCGTCCCGTGTCGCTCACGGAAAGACGCGCCACTCCCCCGTTCGCTGCCACTTCGATTCGCACCGGGCTCCCATCGGGCGCGAACTTGATGGCGTTGCCAATGAGATTTTGCAGAACTCGCAACACCAGGTCGCGGTCGGCGGACACGCGCACCGGCGCGGCGGCGACTTCGAACTGCCGTTTCTGGCGCAACGGCTCCAGCAGCGCGAACACCTCCCGGCTCAACTCCACCAAATCGCAATCCACGCGATGCAGCTTAAGCTCGCCCGCCTCCATCTTGTGAACGTCAAGAAGAGAGTTGACCATCTCGAGCGACTTCTGCGATGAGGCGCGCGCCCGCGCCAGAAAACTGGTGCCTTCGGGCGAGAGCTTGTTTTTTTCCTTGGCGCCGCAAAGATCGAGGTAGCCGGCGAGCGAAGCCAACGGCGAGCGCAAGTCGTGGATGATCATGTGCGTGAGATTGTCGCGCAATTCCTGGAGGCGCCGCAATTGATCGTTGGACTGCTGCAGCTCGCGGTTGCGCTGCTCCAATTCAATTTGCAGGCGGCGAATCTTGAGGTGGGTTTCCACCCGCGCGACCACTTCCTCAAATTGAAACGGCTTGGTGATGTAATCCACGCCGCCGGCCGCGAAGGCGCGCACTTTGTCGAGCGTTTCGGACAGGGCGCTGAGGAAAATGATCGGGATCTCGCGCAAACGCGCGTCGGCCTTGAGCGTTTCCGCGACGGCGAACCCGGACAGGCCGGGCATATTGATGTCAAGCAGAATAAGGTCGGGAGGAGCGTGCCGCGCCGTTTGCAGCGCCAGTTCCCCGCTGAGCGCCGGGCGGACTTTATAGCCGCGGTGCTGCAGCATGCTGGCCAATAGTTGCAACACTTCGCGCGTGTCATCCACGACGAGAATATCGCCTCCGGGCGTGCTGGGCGTGGGGGCGTTCATGGCAGCGGCGCTTCCGGCTGAAAAAGTTCGAGGAATTGCTGGAAGTCGAAGCGTTCCGCGCGGGCCCGCAGTTCGCCGGCCAATTCCGGCGCCAGCGTCTGCGCCTCCGCAATCAAGGCCTGGGCCTTCTCCAAATCCAGCGCCAGGGCGGCGCGATAAAAACGGTCGCGAAATTCCGCCGGAAAAGCGGCGCGGATGATCTCCTGATTCAAAATGATGAGTGGTTTCTCCATTTTTCGCTCCGTCATGCCGACCAAACGCAAGCCGGTGTGCCGGCGAATGATTTCAAAAAGATCATGCTCGCGAAATGGTTTGCCCAGAAAATCATCGGCGCCGGCGGCAATGGCATCCTGGCGGTTTTCCGCGAACGCGCTGGCCGTGACCGCAATCATGCGCACCTCTTTGCCTCCCGGCAGGCTGCGAATCTGGCGCATGGCTTGATACCCGTCCATCTGCGGCATGCACAAATCCATCAGGATCAGGCCGGGGCGCCACGATTGAAAAAGCGCCACCGCCTCCGCGCCCGTGGATGCCACCCGCGTCTCAAAGCCAGCCGGCTGCAGCAGCATGGTGAGAAGTTGACAGTTTTCGGCGGTGTCGTCCGCGATCATCACGCGGGGCCGCCCGCCTTCGGGTTGGGTGGCGCGACGCCGTCGCAGGAGCGACTCCGTTTCCATTTTCGCGGGCAAACCGGGCTCGGCCAACACCGCGAAAACAAAGGAGGCGCCCTGCCCCGGCTCGCTTTTAAGGCAGATGTTTCCGCCCATCAAACGAACGAATTCCCGGCTGATGGCGAGCCCCAGCCCGGTGCCGCCCGCGCGCTGGCCGGCGGCCGTCTGGACGAAAGGCTTGAAGAGAATGGCTTGATCTTCGGCGCTGATTCCCGGCCCCGTGTCGCGCACCTCGAAGCGCAGCCGCCGCCCCTCCAACTCGCCGCTAGCGCCGAGGAAAATGGAGCCGCGCGGCGTGAACTTCACCGCGTTGCCGAGCAAGTTGACCAGGATCTGGCGCAATTTGTTTTCGTCCACGGTCACGAATTGCGGGAGGGACGCGGCGCGCTCCACTGTAAACTGCAAATTCTTGGCGCTGGTGCGAAGGCGGAACATTTCCTCCAGTCCCGCCAAAAAACAGTGCAAGTCAAACGAGTGCGGCGCGAGTTTGATTCGTCCGGCCTCGATCTTGGAAATTTCGAGAATGTCGTTGATCAACTCCAGCAACCGCTCGCCGCTGCGGCGAATGGCGCCCAGGTATTCGCAATGCTGGGCCGTCAGCGCCGGATCGCGCTCCAGCACCTGGGAAAAACCCAGGATGGCATTCATGGGCGTGCGAATCTCGTGCGACATATTCGCCAGGAAAGCGCTTTTGGCCTGGTTCGCGGATTCGGCGGATTCCTTGGCGCGCCGCAGCTCCTCCTGGGTCTTTTCCAGGTCAGCGGTCCGCTCCCGCACCAGGCTTTCCAGTTGTTGATGATTCCGGGCCAACTCCTGCGCCTCCGTCTGGCGCGGCGTGAGATCCTGAACTTGAGCAACGAAATGGCGGGGCGAGCCGTCGGGATGGCGCGCCAGGGAAACATGCACGAGCGCCGGAATCCAGCGCCCATCCTGATGCAGAAAACGCTGTTCGTTTTGGCAGGAATCGATTTCACCGCCCAGCATGCGCTGGGCGCGGTCACGCTCGGCGGCGGCTTCGTTGGGATGCGTCAAGCTGGCAGGCGTGGCGCGGAGGAGATCGGCGCGATCGCGCCCCACCATTTTGCAAAACGCGGGATTCACCTCAATCCATTGGCCATCCGGCGTGGTGATGGCGATGCCGAGAACCGAGTCATGGAAGAGCGCATGGAGAAGGCTCTCGCGCGAGCCCGCAAGCTCCGTCGCGATGGGGCCGGCTTCGTTTTGGGAATGACTCATGCGCTCAACGGGCCTATCGACAAACCGAAGCTACCATGCGCCGGTCGAAAAAGGAAGCCAGCCTGACGGTCTTGCGATTCGGCGAGGGTAACGTATCATCAACGATTCAATTGCCATGAATCGATTTACTCTGTTGTGCGTTTTAGGAGTTTCCGTTTTATCCGCTGCGGCCACGCCGCTGGTATCCACCAACGCCGTCTGGAAATACCGCAAGGGCTTGTCCGAAGCCTCCAGCCCGGATGCAACCGCCTGGCGGAATGTGAATTTTGATGATTCCGGCTGGGCAGCGGGACAGGCGCCCTTCTTTTATGAAAACGATCCCACCAGCTCCACGGCTTACTCGGGAAACACGGATCTGACGGATATGTATGGCGGATACACCTGCATTTTCATGCGCGAGAAGTTTGTTGTGCCCGACCCCTCGCAGGTCAATCAATTGCAATTGCCGGCGCGCAGCGATGACGGTTTCATTGCGTGGATTAACGGCACGGAAGTCGCGCGCTTCAACATGCCCTCTGGGAATGTCGCCTACAACGGCTCATCCCTACCTGCGCTGGCCGAGCCGGTGCCGACGGAAAATTACACGCTGAACGGTGTGCAGAATTTTCTAACGCCGGGCACAAACGTGCTGACCATTCAAGCGTTCAATTCCTCGCTCAGCGCCAGCAGTGATTTCCTGATCTGGGCCGGCCTGACCGACGAAACCAACGCGGGCTGGACGAGCGTGGGCATTTCGGAATTCATGGCGACGAACGTGACCACCGTCGCGGATGTGGACGGAGATTTTTCGCCTTGGATCGAGTTGTTCAATCCCACGGCCAGCGACGTCAGCCTCAACGGCTGGTCCCTTTCCATCGATCCCAATAATCTGCGGCAATGGGTTTTTCCGAATATCACGCTTGAGGCCAATAGTTTTATCGTGGTTTATGCCTCCGGCAAAAACCGCACGTCTGCGACGGCGGAATTGCACACCAATTTCCGCCTGCCGGTGAACGGCGGCTACCTGGTGTTGGCCGATGCGGGCAACAACATCGTCTCCTCGTTCACCGCCTATCCCGCCCAACAACCGGATATTTCGTATGGCCGGGACCAGGCGACGCCCACCTTGACCGGCTTCTTCCCCACACCCACGCCCGATGACGCAAACACCATGGGCGGCGCCAATGCCGCGCCGCCGGTGACGTTCGCGCGCGGCGGCGGAACCTTCGTGGATGCCTTTACGCTGCAATTGTCAGCCGCCTCCAATGCCCCGATTTATTTCACGCTCGACGGCGCTCCGCCCACCCAGGAATCGACGCTCTACGACGGCGGCATCAGCATCACCGGCTCGGTGCAAGTGCGGGCGCGCGCGTTCCTGCCGGGCATGCGGCCCGGCGCGCTGCAGAGCCAGACTTACATCCAGCTCGATCCGGGCCTGGCGCGCACCAATTCCAATCTGCCCGCCGTTGTCATATACAATTTTGGCGCTGGCGCAGTGCCGGTGGACGATTATCAATTTGTGAACATGGCGTTTTACGAGCCGCAGAACGGCGTGACGAGCCTCACCAACGCGCCCACCTTGAACATGCGCGCGGGCATTCATCTGCATGGCTCGAGCACCCTGGATTTGCCGAAGCATGCGTTCGCCGTGTCATTCTGGGATGAGGATAATTTTGACGCCGATTACGCGCCGCTGGGAATGCCGAAGGAATCGGATTGGATCCTCTATGCGCCGGACAATTTCGAACCGGTGCTGATCCACAATCCGCTGGCGTATCAACTGGGCAATGACGCGGGGCATTACGCGCCGCGCACACGCTTTGTTGAAGTCTACATCAACCAGGATGGCGGCGCGCTGGCTCCGGCCCATTACAACGGCATTTACGTGCTGGAGGAAAAAATCAAGTGGGACAAAAACCGCGTGGATGTCACCAAAATTCATTCGGTGGACGAACTGCATCCGCTGGACAACATAGCGCCCAATGTCACGGGGGCTTACATGATGAAGATCGACCGCTTAGGCGACGGTGAGACGGGCTTCGTGGGGGCGGGAATGAACATCGTTTATGACCATCCCAACGAGGAGGACATCAAGACGCCGCAACGCGCCCCGCAACAAGCCTATCTCCAGAATTATATGGACACATTCGGCGCCGCGCTGAATAGCCCCAATTTTACGAACCCAACCAATGGCTACCGCGCCTTTATTGACATGCCGTCGTGGATTGACGCCCACATTTTAAACGCGACTCCCTTCAACCTCGATATGCTGCGGCTGAGCGCCTACTTCTATAAGGACCGCAGCGACGTGCTGCACTTCGGGCCGCTGTGGGATTTCGACCGCTCTCAAGGCTCTGCCGATGGGCGGGATTTCAATCCGCGCGTGTGGCGCTCCCGGACTGGCGACATGGGCACAGATGATTTCAATTACCCCTGGTGGGGCCGGATGTTCACCGACGCCGATTTTTGGCAGGCTTGGATCGATCGTTACCAAGATTTGCGCGGCAACGTCCTATCGACCAATCATATTTTTGGGCTGATCGACTCCTTTACAGCGCAACTGCGGCAGGAGGAGCCGCGCGAAGCGGCTCGCTGGCCTTCGCTCACCCAACCGCGGTCCGGCTCCGTCTCCATCGACGGCTATAGCTACACGTTTCCCGGCACGTATCAGGGCGAAATTGATTTTCTCAAGAAATGGTACACGGACCGGCTGAACTTCATGGACACCAACTTTGTTTCCCAGCCAGTGTTCAGCAAAAACGCGGGCTACTTTTTACCGGGAGACAAGCTGACCTTGACCACGCCGACCGGCGGCCTGATTTTTTACACAACCAATAACACCGATCCGCGGGCAGTCGGCGGCGGCATTTCCACGAATGCCCTGACCTACACCACCCCAATCTCTCTAAGCTCCAATTTAATCGTGACGGCGCGCGTCCTGAACAATGCGCATCATAATTTAACCGGCGCGAATAATCCGCCGCTGTCGAGCTCATGGTCCGGCAGCAATACCGCCACCTACGCCGCCGCCGCCGCGCCGGTGATCACCCAAAGCCCCGCCAATCTCGACGCCTATCTCGGCCAGGCGCCCGTGTTTTCTGTCACGGCGACCGCCAATCCGGCGCCGGGTTATCAATGGCAGTTTCAGGGGACGAATTTGCCGAACCAAACCAATGCGCGTTTCACCAATGCTCTGACCTCCGCCGCGCAAACGGGCGTTTATACCGTGGTCGTGACTAATCTGGCGGGCACGAACAGCGCGAGTTTTGGCCTGAATGTCACCGCCAAACCGCACCTGGCGGTCACAGAAGTGTTGTCAAGCGAATCCAAAGGGACGGTCAATTCCACCCTGGATCATCAGGATTGGTGGGAATTGAGCAATCTCGGGGATTTCGCCGTCAATTTGCAAGGCTACCGCTTCGACGACAACCACGCCTTGTTGAGCGATGCGGCAGTGGTCACGAACGCGGTGTCCATCGCGCCCGGTGAATCCATCGTGCTGGTCAATGGCATGACCCTGGCGCAATTCCAAGCCTGGTGGGGCGCGAGCAATTTACCGCCGTCCTTGCAGCTCATTAATTATCCGAAAATCGGCTTCAGCGCGAATGGCGATGCCATTTACCTCTGGAATGCAGCGGCTATGACGGACACGGACATTGTCACAAGTGTGACTTTTCCCGCCGCGACGCGCGGTGTGACTTTTGGCTACAATCCCGACACTGGCGTGTTTGGCGCGCTCAGTGTGGCCGGCAGCGACGGCGCCTTCTCGGCTCCCAGCAACGGCGACATTGGCTCGCCGGGCACGCTGATCACGCTGCCGCGCCTGAGCCAGGCGCAGGCGAATACCACGGCGGGTTTTCAATTCAACCTCGCCACGCAGCCCAATCGAAATTATCAAATCCAATACAAGGACGATTTGAACGAGACTGTCTGGCAAGTGTTCACCAACTTCAAAGCCGTCTCCGGTTCGTTCACGCTGACCGACTCGAGTTTGGCGACCAACGCGACAAGATATTACCGCGTAATGCTCACGCCGTAACGAATCCGCCGCGGCGGGCGGTTTGGGCGACCTCATGCGCGAAGCGCAACTTGGCGATGGCGGGACTGGACAGCGCGAACGGGTAAAGGTCGTGCAAACCCATGCCGCGATTGAGCGCGTTCAGCGCGTAAACAATCGGGAACCACTGCTCCAAAAGCAGGTCAAAGCTGGCGTCGGACTTCGCGGCGAGCCGCGGATCGGACGTCATGGTCGGAGCGGCGGGATGCCGGGGCTTGAGCGACATCCCGAAGCTGGCGGCCGTTTCGAGTGTGTCAATTATATGAAAGTAATGCGCCCACGTCTCCGCCCAATCCTCCCACGGATGTGAGGCGGCGTAGGCGCTGACAAAGTGCGATGGCCAATCCGCCGGCGGCCCTTGCTCGTAGTGGGTCTTTAGCGCCTCGGCGTAATTTTTATTTTCATCGCCAAACACCGCCCGCCAGCGCTCCAGCCATGCGCTGTTCGCAATCAAACGGTCCCAATAATAATGCGCCACTTCATGGCGCAAATGTCCCAGCAGCGTGCGATATGGCTCATGCAAGTTGACCCGGCGCCGCTCGCGTTCGTCGTCGTCGGCTTCCGCGATGTTCACGGTAATGAGTCCCTGGGCGTGGCCCGTCAGAACCGGCGGCTGGCCGGGCGCTTCGCCCAGGAATTTAAAGCGTAACGCCGGTCGTTTTTCCGCGGCCACGGCGTCCATCGGCAATCCGAGTTGAAGAATCGTGTAAACGATGCGCCGTTTGGCCATTTCCAGGCGCCGCCAGCGCTCCAGATTGCCGGGAGCCTCCAGATTCGGGATGACTTCGTTCAAGCGGCAGGAAACGCAAAACGGATTCGGGTCGTCAACGGGCGTCATCCAGTTGCAAACCTGGTGTTGTTCGGCGTTTGCGCATTTGCGGTGCAACGGGCCGTTGGTCCCGGAAGCAACCGGGCGCCAGACGCCTTCGCCGGCGGGTTCGAGCGCGCGCAGTTCCCCGGACGCGGGCAGGAAACCGAGGGCGTGATGACAGGTAAGACAGCTCACGTTGTCAAAAAAAACCAGGCTGCCGCAGCCATCACAGTGATACGCTTTCATCGCCCGTGTATGTAAGCCCCCGCCGCCCGGATCGCCATGTGGCTTTGGCACATGGTAAGCATCGCCTTTTCCCCTACCCATTCGTAACATTCGGCCATGAAAGCGCTCGTCCTAAAGGAATATCGCCGCTTCGCCGTGGAGGACGTGGCTGTGCCCGCCTTGCGTCCCGACGAGGTTCTCGTGCGGGTCGGCGCGTGCGGCATTTGCGGCAGCGACGTGCATGGGATGGACGGCAGCACCGGCCGCCGCATTCCACCGTTGATCATGGGGCACGAAGCCGCCGGCGAAATCACGGAGGTCGGCGCCAACGTCACCGGCTGGCAGGCCGGCGACCGCGTGACCTTCGACTCCACCATTTATTGCGGCGAATGCTGGTTTTGCCGGCGCGGCAAGGTGAACCTCTGCGAAAATCGGCAAGTCCTCGGCGTCTCGTGCGGCGACTATCGCCGCCACGGCGCCTTCGCGGAATTTGTGGCCGTGCCCGAGCGCGTGCTTTACTGGCTGCCGGACAATGTGACGTTTCAGCAAGGCGCCATGACCGAGGCCGTGTCCGTGGCCCTGCATGCGGTCAAGCGCACACCTTTGGCGTCGGACGCCGTCGCGCACGTGGTGGGCGCGGGGATGATCGGGCTGCTCGTCATTCAGGCCTTGCGCGCCACCGGCTGCCCGCGGGTGATCGCCGTCGATGTGGATGAAAGCCGGCTGGCCAAAGCTCTCCAACTCGGCGCCACCCACGCGCTTTCCGCGAATGACCCAAAGCTCGCCGCGAAAATTTTGGATCTCACCGAGGGTCGTGGGGCGGACGCTTCCTTTGAAGTGGTGGGCCTGCCCGCCACGGTGTTCGCCGCCATCGCCGCGACGCGCAAAGGCGGCAGCGTCACCCTCGTGGGCAATCTCAAGCCGCAAGTGGACTTGCCGTTGCAGGCGGTCGTCACGCGCGAAATCACCCTGTTCGGCAGTTGCGCCTCGGCCGGCGAATATCCGGCCTGCCTGGACCTGATTGCCACCGGGAAAATAAACGTGACCGATTTTATCAGCGCCACCGCGCCGTTGGCCGAGGGCGCGGCGTGGTTCGACCGGCTTTATGCCGGGGAAAAAGGCCTGATGAAAGTATTATTGACTCCATGAGCAGGGTGCGGACCGCCATTGTGGGCTGCGGCAAAGTGGGGCATCTGCATGCCGCCGCGCTGCGCAGTTTGCCGGAAGCGGAATTCGTGGCGGTGTGCGGCCGCACGCCGGAAAAAGCCGCGGCTTTTGGCGCGGCTTATGGCGTGCCTTCATTTACGAACGTGACGGAAATGGCCGAAAAAGCGAAGGTGGAAGCCGTCTGCATTTGCACGCCGCATCCGCAGCACGCGGCGCCGATGATCGCGGCGGCAGCCGCCGGCGTGCACGCGCTGGTGGAAAAACCGCTCGCCTCCTCCCTGGAAGATTGCGATGCGATGCTGGCGGCGGCGCGCGCGCACGGGACGATGCTAGGCACGGTTTGCCAGCGCCGTTTTTATCCTCCGTGCCAGCGGATTCACGCGGCGATACAAAGCGGGAAATTGGGCCAGCCCGTCCTCGGCGCTGCGACGATGTTCGGCTGGCGCGATGAAGCGTATTACCGCAGCGATCCGTGGCGCGGCCGCTGGCGGGAAGAAGGCGGCGGCGTGCTGGTCAACCAGTCGCCGCATCAACTCGATTTGCTGCTGTGGTATTTGGGCGGCGTGGCGGAAGTATTCGGCTATTGGGCCAACCTAAACCATCCATATATCGAAGTGGAGGATACGGCTGTGGCCGTGGTGCGCTTCCAAAGCGGCGCGCTTGGAAATATCATTGTCAGCAACAGCCAGAATCCCGCCTTGCACGCGCGGGTGTCCGTCCATGGCGCAAATGGCGCGTCGGCGGGCGTGCAAACCGACGGCGGGGCAATGTTTATCGCCGGAACGTCCACGGACATCGAGCCGCCCTACAACGATCTTTGGACCATTCCCGGCGAGACCGCGCAACTGCCGGAGTGGAAAGAGGAGGACGCCCGGCTCTTTGCATCTGTCAAGCCTATGGAATATTTTCATCGCCTGCAAATCCAGGACTTTTTGCGCGCGGTGCGCGACGGGAAAAAGCCGCTGGTCACAGGAGAGGACGGACGGCGCACAGTCGAATTATTCACGGCGATCTACCAAGCGTCCCAGACGGGGCGCGCCTTGAAATTTCCTATTGCAGGCGGTAGTAGCCCGGCTTGATGTTTTCCAAAAATTCATCACCCGACCGGGCGCCGGTGATCTCGACCGGGCCCCATTGCGGCGGAAACGAGGCGCTGTATTGCAAGGTGGCGTGCGGAAAACGCCCGTCCCAATGCGCCACCCAATTCGTGCCGGAAGACGTGACGCTCAGAACCGGCGCCGGCGCCTGGGTGGCCGCATACACCCGCACATAATCCACCTTCATGAACTGCGGAAACGTGGTGGTGCTGTCGGGATTGCCCGGCCATTGCCCGCCCACGGCGACGTTCAGCAGAAGAAATTCCGGGCTGGCAAAAACCCATTGGCCGCCCGGCGGGATGCTGTTGGAGGTGATCGTGCCATAGATTTTATTGTCCACGAGAAACTGAATAATGCCCGGCGCCCATTGCACCGCATAAAGGTGGTAGGCGGCGGAATAAGCCTGAATCGGCAGCGTGCTTCTTTGAAAGGTGATTCCCGTTGAGGAATAACCCGGGCCATGCGCGGTGCCATGCACCGTGGTCGGTTCGCGCCCGATGTTCTCCATGATGTCGAGTTCGCCGCACGCGGGCCAGCCGGCGGAATTAATCGTGTTGCCAAGCGTCCAAAACGCCGGCCAGATCCCCTGCCCAAAGGGAATTTGAATCCGCGCTTCGAAACGCCCGTACGTCCACGACGCCAGATTCTGGGTCTTGAGCCTAGCCGAGGTGTAGGCGCGCGTCGTGCGATCGCTGCCGGTGTAGGTTTCCTTGTCCGCTTCGATGATCAAATTGCCGCCCACGATGCGCGCATTGTTGGTGCGCGCCGTATAGTATTCCAACTCCGAATTGCCCCACCCATTGCCGCCAATGTCGAACGTCCAGCGCGCCGGGTCGGGCGACGTTCCGTCCGGCTGGTCAAATTCATCCGCCCAAATCAAGTTCCACGCGGGCACGGTCGGGGCGCTTTGCGCCCACGCGGCGCCGCCCCAGGCCAATGCGCTTAAAACCAATGCGCAGAGGAACTTCATGGCAAAATTTGACGGGTGATGGACACATCGCAAGATGCCGCCAAACGGTCGAAATCTCAAATAAATTCCAGCTTTGTCGTCGGCCCTTCCGGGTCCCAGCCGCGCGGAGTTTTGCTGTCGATGGCGGCGACTTCCTTGATGGAAATTTGGCGGCCGCGCGTCTTGGGTCCTTTGATTTCAACGTCGGCGGGCTTGCAGGTTTGCTGGTTGATTTTCTGGTAGGGCGCCGGCTTGTAGCGGATGTAAAGCAAGTCCGGCGTGTTCGGGGCGAAATAGAGAATCTTGGATTTCGGCGGGATGCAGAAATATTCCTTGTTCATGATCGTGCCGCCGAACGTGAAGCGCTTCAGGTAGGTGGCCTCGCGATTCGTGTAGGCCAGCGTGAAGACGCGGTCACGATCCGGGATCGCGCAAAACACGACATCCGGGCCGACGAACATTTTCTCCGGCAATTCGCTGACCTTGTAATGGCCATCCCGGAACACCAGCAGGATTTTGTCGAACTTCGTGCATTCCAACTTGAATTCCTCGCCGGAAACTTTGTAGCCCACGTAGCCGGATTCGCGGTCGTAGGCGACCTTGAATGACTTGAATGCGACTTCCCGGGCGTCCACTTCATCATAGCGGCTGGACTTGGTGAGGCGGGGAAACTCGTCGGCATACTTCGCCAGCAACGCTTCCAGATGCGCGATGGCGAACTTCGTGACGTTCTTCAAATGCTTGCCCGTTTCCTCGAGGTCGGCCTTGACCTTGTCCATTTCCTCGCGGTGCTTGTTGATGTCAAAAAGAGAAATGCGCCGGATGCGAACGCCGAGCAGCATTTCGATGTCCTCCGGCGCCAGCTCGCGCACCATCTGGCGGCGGAATGGCTCAAAACCCTCAGTCACCGCGGTCACAACCGCCTCATTGGTGCGCGCGTTTTCGATTTTTTTGTAAATACGATTTTCGATGAAAATCCGCACCAGCGTCTTGAAGTGCATCTCCTGCTGGAGCTGCTGCTGCTTCAATTCCAGCTCGCGCTTGAGGACGGCCACGAGTTGCTCAGTGTTCAGGCGCAGCACGTCGGACACCGTCATTTCCACCGGACGATTGTCGCGAATCACGATGATGCGGCTGGCAATGGTCACCTCGCAATCGGTGAAGGCAAAAAGGGCGTCCATCAACTGGTCGGCGCTCACGCCGCTGGGCGCGCGCACTTCGATCTCCACTTTCTCGGCCGTGAAATCGTTGATGTTTTTGACCTTGATTTTGCCCTTGCGCGACGCGTCCTCGATGGAATCGGTCAACGCCTCGGTGGTGGTGGTGGGCGGAATTTCGGTGATGACGACCGTGGAGTCATCCTTGATTTTAATGCGGGCGCGCACCTTGATCTGGCCCGCGCCATCGCGATATTCCCGCGCGTCCATCAGGCCGCCGGTCTGGAAATCCGGCAGGACTTTGAACGGCTGTTTCTTGAGAATGGCAATTTGCGCTTCCAGCAATTCGGGAAAATTATGCGGCAAAATGCGCGAGGACATGCCGACGGCGATGCCTTCTGTGCCCAGCATGAGCAACAGCGGCAGCTTGCTCGGCAGCGTAATTGGCTCCTTGTGGCGGCCATCATAGCTGGGGACGAAATCTGTGATCTCGTCGTTGAAAATCTCCGCCCGGGCCAACTCAGTCAGGCGGCACTCGATATAACGCGGCGCGGACGCCGGGTCGCCAGTGTAAAGGTTGCCAAAATTTCCCTGGCCTTGGATGAGGTAACGCTTGTTGGCCAGCACCACAAGCGCGTCGCCAATGGAGGCGTCGCCATGCGGATGATATTGCATCGTGGCGCCGTTGACGTTGGCCACCTTGATGAAGCGTCCGTCGTCTTTTTCGTGCAACGCCCAAAGAATGCGCCGTTGCACGGGCTTCAATCCGTCGCTGACATTGGGAATCGCGCGATCACGAATAACGTAGGACGCGTATTCCAGAAAACTGCGGTCCACCCGGCGATGCAATGGGAGATCGATCTTGCCCGGCACAAACGGATGGGCCGGCGCGAGCTCCACCGCTTCCGCTTCCACATGGCCGGTTGCAACCGGCAAGGATGGAGCCCCGTCGGGCGCGGGCGCGGCGCCCGCGATGGGCAATTCGGGCTGGTCGTTGGGATTCTTGGATTTTGGCATGACTCTCAATCCTCGACGGGCACGACGAGGTTTTCCATGATGTAATCTTTGCGTTCGGGCGTGTTCTTGCCCATGTAAAAACTCAGGATGCCGCCGGCGTCCGGCTTGTTGGCATATTCCACTTGACTGAGCCGCATCTGCGGGCCGATGAACTGGCCGAACTCAGTCGGATTGATTTCTCCCAGCCCTTTGAAGCGCGTAATTTCGCAGTTCTTGCCCAACTTGGCCGCCGCCTTGTCGCGCTCGGCTTCGCTGTAGCAATAAATCGTCTCCTCCTTGTTGCGCACGCGAAAGAGCGGCGTTTCCAGGATGTGCAAATGGCCGTCATGCACCAGGTGATCGAAGAAACGGAAAAAATAGGTGATCAACAAATTGCGAATGTGCAACCCATCCACGTCCGCATCGGTGGCGAGAATGACTTTTTCGTAGCGCAAGTTTTCGACAGTGTCCTCGATGTCCAGGCTCCGCATCAGGTTGTACATTTCATCGTTGCGATACACGATGTCGCGCTTCAGATCCCAGACGTTGAGCGGCTTGCCCTTGAGCACGAAAATGGCCTGGGTATTGACATCGCGGCAGCCCACAATCGGCCCCGCCGCCGACATTCCCTCGGTCAGGAAGATCATCGTTCCCCGCCCTTTGCCCTTGGCCTTGTCGTAATGCGTCTTGCAATCCTTGAGCTGCGGAATGCGGATCGTGATGGCCTTGGCGCGTTCGCGCGCGAGCTTTTTGACTTCCTGCAATTCCTTGCGCAACTGCTGCGTGTCCTGGACCTTGGCGATGATTTTTTCCGCGACGTCCTTATTGCGATTGAAAAAATGCAGCAATTCCTCGCGCACCGTGTTGACCAGGTCAGAGCGGATCTCGGTGTTGCCGAGCTTGTTCTTGGTCTGCGATTCGAAAACCGGGTCCTTCAATCGGATGGAAACCGCGCCCACCATGCACTCCCGCACGTCGTCGCCCTCAAATTTGCCTTTGCCAAATTCATTGACCGCCTTGAGCAAGCCCTCGCGGAACGCGCTCAAGTGCGTGCCGCCGTCGGAGGTGTATTGGCCGTTGACGAATGAGAAGAACGTTTCGCCGTAACGGCTGTTGGTGTGCGTAAAGCAGAATTCCAGCGTTTTGCTCGAATAATGCAGCGGCGCATAAATGGGCTCCGAATTGTCCTTGCGCAAATCCTCCAGCACGAGATCCAGCAGGCCATTGCGCGAGACAAAGGTCTGGCCGTTGTAGCTCAATTTGAGGCCGGTGTTGAGGTAGCTGTAATGGCGCAGGCGTTTCTCCACGAATTCCGGGCGAAACTCCGATTGCTTGAAAATTTCCGGATCGGGCGTGAACCGAATAAAAGTGCCATCCGGCTCCGGCGAACCTTTGCCGCTCTTCTCGCCTTTCAATTTGCCGGTTTTAAAAACCGCCTCGACAAATTCCCCACCGCGATGGCTGCGCACGAGAAAATCCTTGGACAGGGCGTTGACCGCCTTGGTGCCCACGCCGTTGAGGCCGACGCTGAATTGGAAAACGTCGTCGTTATATTTGGCGCCCGTGTTGATCTTCGATACGCAATCCACGACTTTGCCCAGAGGGATGCCGCGCCCGAAATCGCGCACGCTCACGGTCGTGCCTTCGATGCTGATTTGCACCTCCTTGCCGTGGCCCATGATGTATTCGTCGATGGCATTATCGATCACTTCCTTGAGCAGGATGTAACACCCGTCATCGTGGTTGGAGCCGTCACCGATGCGCCCGATGTACATGCCGGTGCGCAGGCGAATGTGCTCCAGGGAGGACAACGTCTTGATTTTGCTCTCGTCGTATTGGTGCTTCTTGCTCTCAGCCATACAGTGAGCGCTAATATTAAATTGAACGGCGCAAATGCAACAGATTTCCTTCGGCGCCTAGCCGGCGAGCGCGCGCAAGGCGTCCAACGTGTCGGCCTCCTCCGGTTTTTTGTCGCGACGCCAGCGGTGCATGCGCGGGAAACGCACGGCGAGCCCGGATTGGTGGCGGCTGGATTTCTGGATCCCCTCGAAGGCCAGCTCGAAAACATGCATAGGCTTGACAGAGCGCACGTGCCCGAATTTTTCCACGGTGTTATGCCGCACGAACGCGTCCATCTCCAGGATTTCCGCGTCGGTGAGGCCCGAATAGGCCTTGGCCACGGGCACCAGCCGCCCCTGGTCCCAGAGGGCGAACGTGTAATCCGTGTATAAGCTGGCGCGGCGCCCGTGACCGCGTTGCGCGGACACCAAAACTGCGTCGATCACAAACGGATCGATCTTCCATTTCCACCAATCGCCACGCTGCCGCCCCGCCCCATATGGCGAAGAGCGCCGCTTCAGCATCAAGCCTTCGACATTCCTGGCGCGGGCGCCCTGTTGCAACTGCGACAGCTCCGTCCACGACGAGGCCTTCAGCGCCGGCGAAAGGCGCAACGGCAGCGAAGGAAACGGCTCGGTTTCGGGCAACTCAAACCCCGGCAACAAAGCTTCCGCCAGCGGCTGGCGCGCCGATTTCCGCGGGGCGGCGACGATCGCTGAAATAATCTGCTCGAGCCGCGCGCGACGTTCCACGAGCGGCCGCACGCGGAGATCCTCGCCGCCGGCTTCGAGCAAATCGTACGCGAGAAATGCCACCGGAAAATCGCGCCGCGTTTTTGCGCTGACCATTTTGCGGCCGAGCCGCCGTTGCAATTTGGCGAATGGCAGCGGGCCATCGCCCTGCCAGGCGAGAATTTCCCCATCGAGCGCCGTGCCGTCGGGCAAATGATTTCCCGCCTCGGCCAATTCGGGAAAGGCGTCGGTCACCATTTCGTCGCCGCGCGACCAGATGAGTGTTTCGCCCTCGCGTCGGATGAGCTGGGCGCGGATGCCGTCCCATTTCCATTCGAATTGCCAATCGCGAATATCACCGAGCGAGTCGAGCGCTTCGCCCGGCTTGATTTTTATTTCCAGCGGCGACGCGAGAAAGAATGGATAGGGCCGGGCGATGGAGCCGGCGTCGCCGCTGAGCAATTGCGCAAAATCCGCGGCGGTCGGGCGCCAGCGGCCCATGACGCGATGGGCCATCACCGCCGGCTCGACCTTCGCCACATTTGCCAAGGCGCGCACCACGAGCGTGCGCGCGGCGCCCACACGAAAATTCCCGGTGATAAGCTTATTCCAGACGAGGCGTTCGGGACGGCTGAGCTCGCCCCAGGTGCGCAACAGCATTTCGCGCTGGGAATGATCCGTCAGCGTGGGCAATGGCAAAAGGCGCTGCTCGACCAATTGTGCGAGCGTCAGCGGCGAGCCGGCGCCTTCTTCCGGCAACAATAAGGCGAGCGTTTCCCCGAGGTCGCCGACCGTGTCGAAACATTCAGCCATCAGCCACGGCGGCAACCCGGAAGCATCGGCGGCCCATTGCCAAAGATGTTTGGTTGACACCACCCGGGCGAGACTGCGCCCGGTAAGAAATTGCAGCGCCCACGCCGCATCCGCCGCCGGCGCCTCGGCGAAATAACGTTCGAGCGCCGCGACCTTTTCGTTGGTGCGCGTGGTTTGGTCCAGTTCGCTGAAAAGTTGCGTGAACCGTTTCATGGCGCCTCCTCCCCTTCCGCGGCAAAACGCGTTTCGACGGCGGTGGCCCGGCGGCCATGCTCCTGCAGCCAGCGCACGACCGGAGCGGTGTAACCGTGCGTCACCCAAACGTCTTCCGCGCCCGTGGCGTCGATGGCCTCGAGCAAGCCGCGCCAATCGGCGTGATCGGACAGGACAAAACCGCGGTCCAGTGAACGCCGCCGGCGCGCCCCGCGAATCGTCATCCAACCGGAGGCAAACGCGGTGGAAACGTCGCCAAATTTGCGCAGCCACGGCGTGTTGTCCGCGGACATCGGCGCCAAAACCATCGCGCGCCCCGCGGAATTCTTCGCCAGCGCGACGTCAGGTTTGCTCCACGCGGGAAACGTGACTCCAGCCTCTTCGTATGCCACCGTCATGGATTCAGCGGCCCCGTGCAAAAAGATCGGGCCCAGCGCGCCGTCGAGGCCATGCAGGAGCCGTTGCGCTTTGCCGAGGGAATAGCAGAACAGCACGCTGGTGCGTTCCTGGCTTTGGTTTTCGCGCCACCAATCGTTGATTTCGCGAAAAATCTCGGCCTGCGGACGCCACCGATAAATCGGCAGCCCGAAAGTGGATTCGGTGACAAAAGTGTGGCAGCGCACCGCTTCGAACGGAGCGCATAAACCATCTGCTTCGACCTTGTAGTCGCCGCTCACCACGGCAATTTCCCCCGCGCGTTCGATTCGCACCTGCGCCGAGCCCAGAATATGCCCCGCCGGATGCAACGACACCCGCACGCCGTCGCGCGTCAAGGATTCACCATAACGCACCGTCTCGATCACAGCCTCGGGGCCGAGCCGCGCGCGCAACACGCCGCGCCCGGATTCCTCCGTCAAATATTGGCGCGAGCCCGCCCGCGCATGATCAGAATGGCCGTGCGTGATAACAGCCCGATCCACGGGACGCCATGGATCGATGTAAAAATCTCCCGCCGGACAGTAAATCCCGCGCTCTGTGGTTTGCAGCAACATCGCCTGTTCCACGCAATGTAGCGCAAAAACCGCTCAATTGGCGGAAGCGGCCGCCGTCGTCAGCGGCAGGGCCAGCGTGAAAGCCGCCCCCGGATTTCCGGGAGTGACGGTGAGCGTCCCTCCCATCTCTTGCGCCGCGAGGATGCTGCTGTGCAAACCGAAGCCGTGGCCGCTTTGCCGGGTGGAAAAACCCTGGGTAAAAATGCGCGTGAGATTGGCCGGAGGAATGCCGATCCCGTTGTCAATAATTTGAATATGCACGCGGTCGTCCACGGCGCGCAGCCGCACGGTGATTTGTTGGTCAGGACGATGGCTTTCCCAGCAGGCGTGCTTCGCGTTGTCGAGCAGGTTGAACAGGATTTGCAGCGTTTTGTGGCGGTCCAAAATGAGCGAAGGCACATCCTCATAATCGCGCACGAGATTGATTTGATGGCGGGTCAGCGCGCCGCTGCACATGCGCAGGGCGTCCTCCACCACCTCCACCACCGGCACCGCTTCCCGCAGGCCGGACACCTTGGCGTAATTCTGCTGCATGGCTACGATTTCCTTGATGTGCGCAATGCTTTCGGAAAGGGCGGTGACCTTGTCGAGCAAACGGGTCTGCTCATCCGCCAAATGCACGCCCAGACGGTCGAGATGATCGGGCACATGGCGCCCATTCGGATCGTCCGTCATGAAACGGCCCAGGTCGGATTTCTGCTGGCCCAGCAGCGCAGCCACCTTCGACACCGCGCCCACGCGCGACTTCTTGACATGCGTGGCGATGGACGAGGCCAAAACATTCACGCTGTTCAGGACGTTGCCGACATTGTGCAGCACGTTGGTGGCGACATCCGCCATCCCGGCCATGCGCGACGTGGAGAGCAATTGCTTGTGGATTTTTTCCACTTCGGCCTCGACCCGCTTGCGCTCTTCAATTTCCAATTCCAGCAACTGCGTTTTGCCCGCGAGGAGCGACTCGGTTTTTTCGTGCTCGGCAATTTTCTGCTCCAATTGGCGCGTGCGCGTTTCCACCTGGCGATGCAGCAGCCGAATCCAAACGAACGCCGCGAGCAAGACAACCACCAGCGCGCCGACGAGCGCCAGGGAGCGCCGCAAGGACAGCCAGGGCGGCAACTCCAGCAGCGTGATGTCAGCCGCATTGCGCAGGCGCAGCGAAAATTCCGCGGGCCGCTTGCCCAGCTCCGCGTGGGAAGCCGGCTCCATCTGGCACACGCCCGTGACACGCACGCGGCTGCCGGAGGAAATGCGCCGATCATCGTCCTCCGTGATCGGCAGCAACGCGCGGAACGTGCGCAGGCCGGATTGGATTTGCAGCACGAGAATTTTGCCGAGCGACTCGCTGCCTTGCACCAGCCCTTCGAGGGTGACGAGGCTGGAATCCAATTCCCCGCGCGCCAGGTCGTCCGCCGTCGTCTTGACGGGCAGCACGCGCGCGATGGGATCCGTCTTGAAAATGCCGGCCTCCGTGAGCACGGGGCCGTAACCACGCGTCTCGGGAAAACCGACGATTTCCACCGTGTCGCCCACGCGGAGCGAAGGATCGGCCAGCGGCACGGCGTTGGATTGGGGGCTCTGCCAGAACGCCCACCAACCGCCCGCCGGCAAATTGAGCACCACGTCCTCCTTGGCGATGGCCAGGGCGCCGCCGGTCTCATCCTGGATGAAATAATTATTGCGATCGATGCACGTCAGCAGGCCTTTCACCTTGACGCGATGAATCAATTCGCGCGGGCCGCGGATTTGCGGCAGGCTGCCGATTTTGCGCGTCGGCAGCGCGGCGGCGTCCATGGGGGGCTGCAACACTTGAATGAACTGCAGCGAAGGCACGACCAGCTCGATGCCCTGCATCTGGCCGCGCGCGTCGGTGGCCGCCAGACTGACGCCCCGCACCCGGATGCTGGCGTCGAGCAAATTATTGACAGCCAGCACCGGCGCCGCGCGCAGGGTCGCCGTCAACTGGCCGCTTTCACAGGCCAGCAAAAGATGGGAACCGTCCGTGGCGCGCACCACCCCGTCCACTTCCACCCATTGCGCGTCCATTTGTCCACTGGCCAAAACGCTCCAGGCGGGGCGAATCGGATCGGGCAGCCGGCCGGGCCCCGCATAATGTATTTGCGTGACCTCAACCACCGGCCCTTTCCCCGCCGCGCCATGCCCCGAGGCCGCCACCGCGCGCCCTTCCACTTCCACCCAGGCGCCGAGGCCCTGGGCCTGGCGCGCGGTGTTGTTGTGCAGCCAAATCTCAATCCCGCCGGTGGCGTCCTGAATGCAAACGCCCGCCGAATCGGTGACCACGCCGCGCACTTTAACGTGCGGAGCCCGGGCCAACTCGGCCCCGGTAAAATGCCGGATTTGATCAATCGGTGTGAACGCCGGTTCGGGCGCCGCGGTCGTGGGCGGGCTCGCCGGAGCGGTGTTGGAGGAAGCCAGCGGCACGACCGCCTCCAAACTGGCCACCCAAATTATCCCCGCCTCCAGCGTTCCTTCCTGGTTCAGCACACCGCCGCACAACCCTCGCACGCGCACGCGCGAGCCTTCGCGCGGCGGCTGCATCGGGCGCTCTGAATGCAGGGAGCGGACGGAAAGCCGATGCGCGCCATTCGTCAAGTCGAATGTCACCATGTCGTTGCCCTCCGTGACGAATTGCGCCTGGCCCTCCGCTTCCACCCAGCGGAACTGCTCGGCCTCCGTCATGGGCTGTTCGAGCTCAATGCGCGCCGGCGCCGTGAGCGCGCGCGCCGCCAGCGGTTGCAGGCGCGGCTCGCGCACCACACATTCGGCGTCGAGCCAGCGCGTGAATCCTGTCAAGAGGACTTTCTGCCCGGGCCCCAGCGCCGCGCCATTCGTCGGCAAGGGGATGTCCGTGAAGCCCGTCGCATCCAGCACGCTCCAGGCGCGCGCGCCGGGCACGGGACCGACCAGCACGCACGCCACACGCAATGGATAATTCTCCGCCGCCCGCGCGCTCAAGGCGTGCAATTGATGCAGGTTGGTGATGACCAAACCTCCCTGGTCCAGGTAACGCCACTGAATCCACGACGAGCGGGTCGCGGGGTTGGCGGAGGCAAAATCCAGCCACTTTGTGTCCGCCGCCTTGTCGAACGCCTGGGCGATGGTTTCGTTGGGGACATTTTCGCCCTGCGCGGACAGCGCATCGGAAAAGAGCGGCATCGGATCGGGCTCGCCCGGAGTGTCGTCGATCGGCTCCACGCCCGCCAATTGCACCGCGTCGGCCGTGGCGGGATTATGCACCCGGTCAATTTCCAGCCGATAGACATTGAAGGGCGCGATGTTGGTGCAAACAAACACCCGGCGCTGGTGGCGCTCCGGAAATTCTTCGCCCTGCCGCCAGTCGAGCGCGGTCCAGGTTTGCCCGCCATCATTGGAGCCGAGCAAGCGCCAATCCTGCGGATCGCGCGCGGGAAAATCATTGGCGGAAGTCAGGGCGTATTTGCGGATCAACCGCTGCCGGGGCGAGGGAGCGAGATTGGTCTGCGCGCCCACCACGATTGTCGCGGCCAGGAATAATCCGAGCCACCGCCCCCAGAAGCCCGGCATGCGCGCAAGCGTAACCATCGCAAGGATGGCAGCCTACACTAATGCGAACCCTGAGTCATGGCCGTTTTAGGCTCGGTTTCCTGCAGCGTCCGCGGGTCAAGCGCCATGCTCGAGGGCGGGAGTGAATTCGGACGGGAGCCCAGCGTCAAATTCGGCGTGTCGGACATTGCCAGGTCGATCGTCAACCCGTCCCAAGCCTGGCTGTGGGAAAACCACACCTTGTCCTGCGCTTCGCCATTCAGGCGCACGCTCGTCACGTATTTATTGTCAACCGAATTGTTGTGCGACACCACCCGCAAGGTCTTCCCGTTGTGCAGCCGGATCGACACCCGGTCAAACACCGGGCTGCCCAGTTCGTAGGCGGGAACGCCCGGGGTCACTGGATAAAAGCCCATCATCGAGAAAACGACGAACGCGGACAGCCCTCCGCCGTCTTCGTCGCCGGGAATGCCGCCGTGCGTGGCCGGAAACCAGACATCGAGCAATTGCCGCACGCGTTTCTGCGTTTTCCACGGCTCGCCCACGTGATTGTAAATATAAGGAATTGAAAGGCTGGGCTCATTGCCCATGACGAATTGGCCGACCAACCCGGTCGAATCAGGAAACATGGCGTAGTAGTCGCTCTTCGACCGCTCCAAATCGACGCGGAATAATTGGTCGAGCTTATCGGCCGCGGCTTTTTGTCCGCCCATCAAGTCAATCAACCCTTTCAGGTCGTGCGGCACATCCCAGTTATAGGTGTAGGCGCTGTTTTCCGTGGTGTAATCCCGGCCGCCGGGGCCGCCCGAGAACTTAGGATCAAACGGCTCAATCCAATTGCCGCTGGCATCCTTGGGCCAGACGAAACCTTTGTCCTGGCGATAGACATTGCGGTAATTGGCCGCGCGCTGGAGAAAGAGGCGGCAGTCATCTTCCTTGCCCAGGGCCCGCGCCAATTGCGCTGTGCACCAATCATCATAACTATGCCCCAGCGTGACCGCCACAGCCTGGCGGCGCTCGAACGGATGCACTTCGCTCACGGTTTCTTTTTCGCCCGGATGCAGGGCCGGCATGTAGCCATGCTCATTATAAAAATCATCCAAAACGCCCTTCGGCCCGTAGCGCCACGGCAGGAACGTCCGTTCCAGCGAATTCTTGCGCGCCCCGGCATAAACCGTCTCCAAGTCAAAGTTCTGCACGCCCTTGAACCAGACATCGGCGAACCAGGCGGCGGCGTGATTGCCGGTCATGCACGGATGATTGCCCCACAGCACGGCGAAGGAGGGCAGCCAGCCGCTTTGCTGATACATGCGCGCGTAAGATTGGATTTTGTCCGCTTCCATCTCGGGGTTGAGCAAGGTTTGCAGCGGCTCCAACGCGCGATGGGTGTCCCAAATCCAGTTGTCAACATAAAAGGGCCGCGGGTCCCGGTGCACCTGGTGGTCGTAGGCGCTGTAATATTGATTGTCCTCGGTGATATTGACCATCCGCTCGTAGCACCGATAGAGCGCCGTGTAAAACGTCCGCCGTTGCTCCGGCGAACCGCCCTCCACTTGGATCTGGCCCAGCGCTTCATTCCAGCGCGCGCGCGCATGCTGCTTGACACTCTCGAAATCCCAGCCGGCAATTTCCTCCCGCAGATTGCGCCGCGCCTGGTCCACGCTGATGAACGAAACGCCATAACGCAGCTCCAGCATATTCCCGGAGCCGGTGGCGATCAGCCGCGTTTTGTCGTCCTCGGACAAACGCTCCCACGCGACCGGCTGATGAAATTCACCATACACAAAGGCCTTCATCCCGCTGAATTCTTCGAAGCCCGAGAAGCCCGCGCCGTCGGCCCGCAAATCGCCGCCCTGCCGATTCGCCAAAATCGCCGCGGTTTTGCCAGAGGGAAAACTCAGCCGAAAAAAACCGCAGCGCGCGGTGGGGGTGAATTCCACTTGAATCAGCGAATCGTCCAGCCGGACGCTGTAATAATACGGCGTGGATTTTTCCTGGTCGTACGCGCGAGGATGGTTCCAGGAGGCCCCCGTATTGTTGCCGTCGCCCGGCATGAGCCAGAACAATTCCCCGAGGCGATGGGAAATAATCGTGAGCGGAAAGGAATGAATCTGGTCGTCCAGCCCGTCCTTGCGCACCGGATAAACGCGCACCATCGAGTTGGGCAGGGAAACCGTCGGGCGCGTCGGCTCCAGGAGTTGCGGCACGTTGCCTATCGTCGGATCCACGTCGTCCACCGGGTCTTCCGCGCGCGCAGTGGGGGAAGCGAGACCGAACCATAAAACGGCAAGCAGCAATGACCGAAAGGGGGATGGGCAGGTGACTCCTAGGATTGACTTCATAGCTATCAGGTGTTGAGTCTTTCGGATAGGCGAGGGGTTGTCGCGGGGCAATTGTGCCAAAAAAAGGGCCGAATGTGCCAAAACCCCTTTTCGCGCCGCACGTCTTCTATTTGGCACAGTTACCCCCTCACTTTGGCATGGCAGACCAGCGTCGGCGCCACTGGATTCATCTATGTTGCCTGCACAGCACTTTAACCTCATTTAAGAAATGAAAGACAAAAACCGTCCCCATATGCGATTCACCCCAGCCGTTTGGGCCGTCTCCGGCCTGTTCGCTGCGACCCTCGCCGCCACCGCCGCCCCCAGCATCACCGGCCTCACTCCCAACGGCGCCCACCAATTTCAGCCGGCCGCCAATTTGTCCTTCCTGGCCAGCGGAACCTCCGCCATCACCAATGTCTCCGTGCAGTTGACTGGCGGAAAAATCGGGCATACCGCCTTTCTCCGGACACTGACCTTGACCCACGGCCTGACTGCCACCGGCTCGTCCACCAGCGAAACCATCACGGCGCCGCTGGCCGCCAACACCCTTTATTCGGCGGTGATCCAGGTGACCGACGCCACCGGCGCCACCGCCAACGCCTCGGTTTCATTTGACACCATCACGCCGTCCTACACGTTCGAGGCCGAGGACTTTGATTTCAACGGCGGCAGCTTCATTCCCGATCCGCAGACCAATGGCTACAAGGGCCTGAGCTCGGTCGAAGGCGTGGACTACGAGAATTCCAACGGCGGCGCTGCGTATCGCCCCCTTGGCCTATCGACTGAAGGCGCCAGCGACATTCCGCGCGTGCAATACATCGGCACCACCAACACGGATTACGACGTCGGCTTCACCGACGGCGGTGATTTTGGCAGCTACACCCGCATATATCCGGCGGGTACGTATAACATTTATATGCGCGGCTCCGACGGCGGCGGGCAGGCCAGCGATAGCGCCAGCGTTTCCGTCACAGCCGGCAATGCCAGCATCTCCGGCAGCGGCCCCTTTACCTTTTCCGTTCCGAACATCGGCGGCTGGCAAGCCTATAGCTGGGTGCCCGCCAAAGGCTCCGACGGCTCGCTCGCCCAGTTGACCACCGATGGCGGCCAGGCCACGCTTCGCATCTCCACCGACGGCGGCAGCTACAACGCCAACTTCTACATGCTGATCCCGGCCGACACCAGTTCGGCCTCCGGCTCCACCGTCGTGATCACCAATATTTATCCGAACGGCACGGTGCAATTCCAGCCGACCAACAGCCTGACGTTCACCGCGACCTCGCCCGACCCGATCAGCCAGAGCGACATCACCGTGCAATTGACTGGGACCAACCTGGCAGGCCAAGGCTCCGTCTCGGTGCTGATGCCCGGCTCCGGCCTCACCGTGAGCGGCAACGCCAATGCCTGGCTCGTGAGCGCTCCGCTCGCCAGCAACACCGTTTACAAGGCCAACATCCAGGTGTTTGACCTCAGCGGCAACCCGGCCGTCACCACGTTGACCTTCGACACCATCACGCCCGGTTACACCTTCGAGGCCGAGGATTACAATCACGACAACGGCTTGTTCTACGACAATCCGCAGACCAACGCCTATGCCGGCGCCGGCGCCACCGAAGGCGTGGACTTTTCCTGCATCAACAACGTCCACAGCTCCGCTTATCGCGGCGGCGCGGAAGACGGGTTTCAATTGAACACCGAGAACGCCGGCGACATTCCCCGCCAGACGCACCTCGGCTTCCAGGATTATGACGTGGGCTTCACCTCGGGCGGCAATTGGGGCGACTACACCCGGCACTATCCTGCGGGCGTTTACAATATTTATGTCCGCTATGCGCGCGGCGACAATAGCAGCACCGTGGCTGACGCCGGCAGCGTTTCACTCGTCACCAGCGATCCTACGGTCGGCAATCAGACCGTCACCAAACTCGGAACCTACGCCGCGGCTCCCACAGGCGACTGGCAAAAATACGGCTGGGCTCCAGTCATCGTGAGCGGCACGACGCTGGCGCAATTCACCGGCGGCGGCCAGCAAACCTTGCGCGTCACCATCGACGGCGGCGGCCACAATCAGAACTACTTCATGCTGTTGCCAGCGGACTTGACCGTGAAGACGCCGCCGTTTGTCACCGGGTTCGCGCCGGACGGCTCGAGCTTGTTCCAGTACACCAATCAATTGACGTTCACGGCCAAGTCCTCGGCGGGCCTGACGACGAACAACATCACGTTGAACCTGGACGGCAAAGTCGTGCACGGCTTTACCGCGACCGGTTCGCCATCTTCCTGGTTTATCTCCTATCCGGTGGCGTTGAATCAATTCCACACGGCCATCATCACTCTCACCGACACCGCCGGCACGACTTCCTCCACCAATAGCTTTGGCACGTTCGCTTCGACGAATTATCAATGGGAAGCGGAGGATTATGACTATAACGGCGGATCGTTCTTCGATAACCCGCAAGTCGATTCCTATAACGGGCAGCATGGCGTTTCCGGCGTGGACTTCGTGGAATCCGATGCCAACGCCAGCGGTTATAACTATCGGCCCGCCCCCGGGATTCCCACCGGCACGGGCGATGTGGCCAGCGATGGCAAGCGCGATCAGTTTACCGGCGCGACCGATTATAACATTGGCTTCTTCGGCGGCGGCTCGTGGGCCAACTATACGCGCCATTATCCCGCCGGGACCTACAACGTTGTGGGACGTTTCGCGGAAGGCCAGACGCCCACCGAGGCGCAGCTTTCCCTCGTGACCAGCGGTTATGGCAACACCAATCAAACCACTTCCCTGCTGGGCACATTCTATATTCCGCCGATTGGTTGGACGAGTTGGGAATGGGCTTCGCTCCTGGACGCCAGCGGCAATCCGGCGAAAGTTTATCTCGACGGCTCCCAGACGACGCTGCGCCTTTCGGGCACGCCGGTCAACGGCCAGCCGGAAGTCAATGTGAACTTCCTGATGCTCATCGCCACGACGCCCAGCCCGACGCTCACGGCGGCAGTCGCCGGCTCGACCATCACGATCTCGTTCCCGACGCAGACGGGATACAGCTATCAAGTGCAATCCAAAAACACATTGTCCGACAGCGCGTGGACGCCCGTGGGCGGCCTGCATGGCGGCAATGGCTCGACGCAAAGCCAGAACGACAGCGTCACGGGGAGCACGACCAAGTTCTACCGCGTGCAGGTTCAGTGAGGTGTGGTGTGCACGAGGAGTGAGTAACGGGGTCCAGCCGCCGGCGCGAGCCGGCGGCTGGGTTCACTTTTGAAATGTTGAAGAGCTAGTATGCAAACGATTCAAGCCTCGAAAATCCGGCGCGGTTTCACGTTAATCGAATTGCTGGTGGTCATTGCCATCATCGCCATTCTCGCGGGCATGCTTCTGCCCGCCCTGGCCAAAGCTAAAGAGCGCGCTCAGGGCACCAAATGCCTCGGCAATATGAGACAGTTGCAATTGGCCGCCCTGTTGTATGCGAGCGACAATGCCGATTTTTTCCCGGGAAACGCCGGGCATCCGTTAAATGACACGGGCATCATTGGCGTGTCCCCGAGCGAGCCTGTGTGGGTGGCCGGGTCGTTTCGAACCATTGCCGGAAACAACCCCGGCCCCGCCGCGCCCAAAGGCTGCGAAACCAACACTTGGCTCCTCGGCGTGACCAGCGCGATCACCGATCCCATTGCGACCGGCACGCTGACGGGCTCGATCGGCATGTACACCAAAAGCCCGGACGTTTATAAATGTCCGTCCGACCGGCAAATGGATCCAGATGACGCCACCAAGCCGCGCGTCCGCTCCTGCTCCGCCAATGGCTTCGTCGGCACGACGCATTACGAGGCGAATTCGCACGCCGGCGAGGTGGATTATCATTATTCGATTTTCCGCAAGTCCACCGACTTCGGAAAGATGGCCTCGGCCAACACCTTTGTTTATACCGACGAAAATCCACAAACCCTCAACGACGGCTTCCTGCTGGTTGTGGCCGACGGCAGCAGCATTGGCGACCGCCCCGCGGCGAACCACGGACGAGCTAGCGCCCTGACCTTCGCCGATGGCCATGCACAAATTCATCAATGGAAGAACACTTTCCTCGATGTGAAAAATACGAAGATCGGCAGCGACGTGGAATGGTTTCGCACACACGCCACGATGCTTCGTTAAGCATCATTACGGTTCGACCCGCAGGTCCTTCATCATTCGGTCGCGTCGCGAGATAAGTTTCCGAGTGTACAAGCTTACGGTCGGCGCGTCGTACCCGGAAGCCACAAGGGCGGCGGTGATTTGGCTCTCCGTTAGTTGTCCAATGAGCCGCGCCATCCACCGGGCGTCGTCAATGGTCATGGCTGCGAACGCCGCCGTTCGCACCACGGGTGTATAACCGACGATCCGCAGCGGGCGCGCCAAATGACCTTTTCCTTGATCGAGCGGAGGCGCCGTGAAGGTCCACGGAAAGGCGTTCACATCTTCGCCATGCCAGGAGATGAGCCCGGTGGTTCGGCCCAAACCGCCGCCCAGATCGGAAAAATAATGTTCCAGGCGCGGATTCGATTTGGGGCCAGCCAGACGAAGCTTTGTGTTGTCAAAACGCGTGTCGAAAAAACCCAGCCACGCCGCCAGCAACCCCGCCCCGCGCAACTCGCGCAGGTCCGCGTGATCGAGCTGCCCGTAATCCCACGGGCCGATGCTTTTGCCGCGCGCCTCCTTGACCTGCACATTCGCGGGAACCATCACGAGATGATCAATCTGCGCCTCCACTTCCGGCAGGAAATTGGTTCCTTGCAGCAAATGTTGCTTCAATTCCGCCCCGCTCCACCGGGCGCCATTGCGGAGCTCCGCCGACTTTACGCACGCAAACGGATCGTGGAACCGCTGCAAATTCATCGAACCTACCGGTATCACCCACAAAGCCGTGAACTTCGTGGACACCGGCCGGCGCGAATTAAACTGCGTGAAAATCCGGCGGTCATACGCGATTTTCAACCCGTCCACGAAATCGGTCGGGTCGGCGTGAAAGCCGAGCGCCCAAAAAATCCGCGCCGCCAACGGCTCGGAGGAAACCTCGCCGAATTTCCACTTGACTCTTGCGCCGCCGCAATCGACCTCAAATCCCGGATTCATCCCGCTGCTTTCCTTGGGCGCCGCATAATGGCAGACGGTATTCGTGAAATCCGGCAAGGCGGGACGGTCGAAGCCGATGGCCAGATTCTCGTCCGCGATGCGCGCCGGGCGCCGCCAGAAAGTCGAAGGCTCGGGATCGTGCCGGCTTAAATCTGGAGACGGTCCCGGTTGCAGATTGGCCGCCGGTTTCTCTCCAATTCCGATTGGCCGATGGAATTGCAGCAAGGCCACCGGCGTCATGAAACCATCGAAATGGCGGGGAATGGTGGGCCGGTCCAGGTTGTCGATGGCCAGGGTGACCTCGAGGAGGCTGAGGACTTTTTCATCGCGCGCTACGGAGGTGGGCGCGGCCAGCGCGGCCTCGGCCAGGCGCCTGATCTCCGCCAAACCGCGGCGATTCTGCTTGGAGATCGTGTTCGAATTTTCCAGCGCCGGCGCGAGGCGCGCAATCAGGTTCTGCAAGTCTGCGGCGCGGCTCGGATTAAATCGCACCGCCGTCGCGCCCATGTGCAGCGAGTA
>DASZMX010000003.1:0-1761 GCA_035551475.1 Verrucomicrobiia bacterium | reverse complement strand
GTCTCGGGCAAGGAAGCGCCGCCCGTCCGGCAAATCCCAGTGATTGCTCCGCCAGTTCTGCCGCCCCCGGTCCAGCCGAAGCCGGCGCCGGCTCCCGCGCCAGTGGTTGCGGCGATGGAACAAATTCCCGCCGAAGTCGTTGCCGTGATTGCGGCGGCGGTGGCGGTTATCCTTGGCCGGCCCCATCGGGTCGTCTCCGTGGAACCGGCATTGGTGCAAACTCCAGAAGTGAATGTTTGGGCGCTGGAAGGGCGCATGGAACATTTCATGTCACATAAAGTCCGATAAATATTCTTTACAGTATGATTAAAAAGCTTCGTGTCACAGTGGATGGCAAACCTTACGAGGTCACAGTCGAAGTTCCGGATGAGGCGGATGCGCCCGCCGCGGCCGCGCCTGTTGCTTCGGCCCCCGTCAGCCGGCCGGCGGCCGTCCCGGCTCCTGCGTCGTCTCCGGCGGCCACGTCGCCAGGAGGCCCCAATGACGTGGTGTGCCCGCTCGGCGGACGCGTGGTGGCGGTTGATGCCACCGTAGGCCAGGACGTCAAGGAAGGGGACAAAATAATTACGACTGAGACCATGAAAATGAACACGTTCGTGTGCGCGCACAAAGCCGGCAAGGTCGCCGAGATTCTTGTGGCGGTGGGTGACACGGTCGAGGAAGGCCGCGTCCTGGCGCGCATTGGGTGATTTATGACAACCAAGTTTCCAGTATTGACAGCGGTGGAGGCCGCGTCGCAGATCAAGAATGGCGATATCCTGGCGTTCAGCGGGTTCACGCCCGCGGGCGCGCCGAAAGAAATTCCCAAAGCCATCGCCGAGCGCGCCACGCTGGCGCACAAATCAGGCGAGCCGTTTCGGATTGGCGTCATGACAGGCGCGTCCACCGGCAATTCGCTGGACGGATCGCTGGCCCGCGCCGACGCGATCCTTTTCCGCACGCCCTACCAGAACAATGCTGACCTGCGCAAAAGCATCAACGAGGGGCGCACGAAGTTTTATGACATGCACCTCTCGCAACTGCCGCAGGCGGTGCGCTACGGATTCCTTGGGCCGGTCGATTGCGCGGTGATCGAGGCGTCAGACGTTTCACCCTCTGGAGAAATCACTTTGACAGCGTCAGTCGGCGCCGCGCCGACATTTTGCCGGGTGGCGAAGAAAATTATCATCGAGCTGAATCGCTATCATCCGCAGGCGCTTCGCGGGTTTCACGATGTTTATGAGCCGGAAGACCCGCCGAATCGCAAGCCGATTCCGGTCTTGCATGCCGACGACCGGATTGGCGCCCCGGTTATCAAAGTGGACCCGAAAAAAATCGCCGGCATCGTGGAAACGAATTTGCCAGATGAGATTGGAGCCTTTGGCGAGGCATCAGAAACGACTGCGCGCATTGGCGAAAACGTGGCGAATTTTCTGGCGGCAGAATTGGGACGCGGCCACATTCCGCAATCGTTTTTGCCCATTCAATCTGGCGTGGGCGACACCGCGAACGCCGTGCTCAAGGCCATGGGCGAGCATCCGAAAATTCCGATGTTTGACATGTACACCGAGGTCATTCAGGACGCCGTAATCGCCTTGATCAATCAAGGGAAAGTGCGCTTCGCCAGCGGTTGTTCGTTGACGGTCAGCAGTCCGGTGCTCAAAGGGATTTACGACCAGTTGGAGTTTTTCCGTTCGAAGCTGTTACTGCGCCCGCAGGAAATCAGCAATCATCCGGAAGTTGTGCGGCGCCTGGGAATTATTTCCATCAACACCGCCATCG
>DASZMX010000002.1:0-44834 GCA_035551475.1 Verrucomicrobiia bacterium | reverse complement strand
AGAAGGTACGGGTAGGGTGATTGCATTGGCACGGTGACCGTCTCGGTCCGGTCAATCGTCCATCCCGCACCCACCAGGCACCATTGCGGGCGGTGAATGCTGGCCCGGTCCTCACCCATCAAAACCACGGTGGCTTCCACCTGAAAATCATCCTTTAGGTAACCGCGGCGGCCAAAGGTCGTGTCAGCCGGCAAGGTGTGCGCTTCCACTTCCGTAATCGGCAGGGCCACGGGGGTCCACCCCGGGGTTTCCTTGGGCATGATTACGCTGTGATTCGTGATCAAGCGGCCCGTGTCACTGTAAATGGGCGACATTCCCACCTTCACGCCGGGCGCGGTGAGGGCGCCGCCGACGCTCGTGCGGCGCAACGCTGCCGCCGTTGCTCCCATCATAGCCAGGGCGAGACCGAGGGTCGTCCACTTCGATAGTCTCATGTCGCAGGAGAAACTTCATGACGCCGCAGCCATCGGCCGAGCGCCATAATTGTGATGATTGCCACCCCGTAAGTAAAAATCCAATCGCTGTCGTGCGTAAGTTCCCCCGCGCGGGCTCCGAACGCCCGGTCCGCAATCACCATCACCACCAGCCGCATGACGTTGCAGGCCGCCGCCAGCGGAACGGTCACCAGGATTAAGAGCGCTCGCTTCCAAAACCTCTGCAATGCCATCATCGCGAAAATGGTGGTTACCACCAGCAGCGCCGAGAAGCTGCGCATGCCGCTGCACGCCGCCGCCACCTCAAACGCGCTGCCATCCGGCTTGGTGAGCGTTGTGCCATGCTGCACCAACGGGACTCCCAATAAATCGTGGGACACGATGTAGGTCACGTCTGTCGCGAAGAGGCGCGGCCAGAAGGTAATGTCCGTCAAAACTGATCCGAAGGGCAGACAGAAGCCCAGCAGGAAAAAAGGGAATAATGATTCTTTCACCGCTTGGGCCCCCCAAGTGAGGCCGACCAGGCTGTAGAGACCGAGAAAAAATCCCAGCGCTGAAAGGGAAGGTTGCTGCGCGGCAAATCCCGCTACATGCAGGACCAGGGCCGACCCCAATAATATTAAGCTCGGCCAACGCGTCTCGGAAATTTGCCCAAGCAAGTGCGCGCGTTTATGCCAGAGAATGGCCACGATCGCAAACGGGATCAGCTTGGCGTACTCGGCATCCAGGGCGGGCAGCCCGTAATAAGCCCAGAGCCATTCCAGCAGCGACGGACCGGTGTTCATCGAGCGGGTGCTGACGCCAAACATTTGAAACAAGGCGATCCACCCCGCCAGCAATGCCAAAAAATATCCCTTGTCTGGCAGACGGCGACCGCAATCCCGGAGCTCATCCAAAAAAGAGGGAGAAGGCGCTGTCGTCGTATTCATCAAACGGATGACAGAATAATCCAAATCATTCGTTTGCAAAGCGCGAATCGATCAGCCGCACCCCTGCAAAATCAGGTCGGCGATCTTGTGGCCTTCTCGCACGGCGAAATTTGTGCCCCGGTCCTCGGGATACACTTGGGAAAAGTTCGACAGGAAAAGCCCCGGCACTGGGGTATGCGCCTCCGGAATCCGGCTTTCGTAGGCGGTGTCCACGACATGCTGCGCATGGCGGAGCTTGAATAACCGCTTTTCCACAATTTTCGTCCGGTCAAACTTCGGGAAAATCTTTTGCAGATAATCAAACCACGTTTGCGTCAGCGCTTCCTCCGACTGGCAGAACGCCGCGCCATCGTGTGGTTGATATGCGCCAATGTAATAAATTTCCTTCCCGCCGTAGCGTGCGGCGTCCACCATGCGCGTGTGGCGAATGAAAACCACGAAAGGCGCGCCGGCCTCCGTCACGTTCAACCAATAATAATCCCCCAGCTTTTGCTCCGTGGCAAACACCAGGCTGACTGCGCCCAAGTAGGCGATCGATTGGAGCTGCCTGCGATAGGCTTCCGTCCCGGGCGCGTCGGCGAGGAGTTCGGCCAGCGCGCCCGAAGGGCCGGTGAAAATGACGCGGTCAAATTCCGTCCATTCGCCTTGCACAAGCAAGCGCGGTCCGGTCGCGCCTTTTTGCAAGGCGGCCACGGGCGTGTTTAGCCGGATGGCAGCTCCGGCGGCCTGGGCTTCGCTCGCGAGTTGATTAGCCACAACGCCCAATCCGCCGCGAAAATACCCCAGTTTTTCCCGGCCCGAGCCATCGCGCGAATGGCTGCGGTTATAAATGCGAGCCCAGAGCCAAGCCATCGAGACCCGGTCAGCGTAACGATGGAATTTGCCGCGCAACAGCGGTTCCCAGACCGCGGCCATTGCTTGCGGCCCGCACGCCCGGCGCATCCACTGGCTGGCGCTTTGGCGAGCCAGCGGGCGCCAGTCCCGCGTTCGTTGCAGATATAACGCGACCAAACCCAGGCGCAACCGATTCCAAAAGGAGCACGGCTTGAACCGCAGCAAATCTTGCGGCGTGAGGAAGGGATAAGTCTGGCCGCCGTGGAGGACGCCGACGGAGCTTTCGCGCCATTCCAGCTTGGCGGTGAGCCCCATTTCCTCCACTAGCGCGAGAATTTCGCGGTCGGTGCGGAAGAGGTGATGATACGCCTTTTCGATCGGCTCGCCCTGGATGGTGAAGTCTCCGGCCAACCCGCCGACGGACGAGCCGCGCTCCAGCAGCGTCACTTCGCAACGTCCGCTTTTAGCCAGGCGCCGCGCCGCGGCCAGCCCCGTGTAACCGCCCCCGATGATGGCCACTTTCAGCGGATGAGACGCCGCCTTCATCCGGTTACACCCGCGCGCGCGAGGCGGGCGCCGCGGTCAATCCCGTTGTCTCCTGAATAATCCACAAGGGACGCCCCTTGACCTCGTCGTAAATGCGACCCAGATATTCGCCGAGAATGCCCAGGCAAATCAATTGCACGCCGCCAAGGAAAAGAATTGAAATCACGATGGTCGCAAACCCGGGCTCCGGCCCCATGCCGATCGACGTGAAGTAACTGCGAAACACCCGCTGGCAAAAGGTGAAGATTACCCCCATCAACGCGAGCACCGACACCCACAGCCCCAAGTGCGACGCCAGCCGCAGAGGCGTGGCCGAAAACGAAAAAATCCCATCCAACGCCAGCCGCAGGGATTTGCTAAAAGTGTATTGCGACGTGCCCGCCGCCCGCGCTTGCCGCGAGAATTCCACACCGGTTTGCCGAAAGCCGCACCACGACCGCAAGCCGCGCAAATACTTGTTTCGCTCCGGCATGCTGTTGATCGTGTCCACCACTTTTCGATCCAGCAGGCAAAAATCGCCGCTGTCGGTGGGCAGGGGAAAAGGCACCATCTTGGCGAGAATCCGGTAAAAGGCCCAGGCCAGCGCCGTCTTGACCAGCCCATCGCGGCGTTGCGTCCGCACCGCATGGACGACTTGAAACCCCTCCCGCCACTTGTCAAGCAAACGAATAATGTCCTCGGGCGGATCTTGCAGATCGGCGTCGATGATCAGCGTCGCGTCGCCGGTCGCATAATAGAGGCCCGCGCTGACGGCGACTTGGTGGCCAAAATTGCGCGCGAAAGAAACGCCGCGCCAGCGCTTGTCCCGGGCATATTGCGCTTTGAGCAGTTCCCAGGTCCCGTCGCGCGATCCGTCATCCACGCAGATCACTTCGTAATCCATGCCCCATCGCTCCGCCGCCGCTGTCAGCCTTTGGATCAGTTGCGGCAGGGCCGCCTCTTCATTAAAACACGGCACGATCACCGAGACTCGTGGCGCCGCGCCGTTCATTTTCGCGCGGTCATCTGGCCGTGGATCCAATGATACGTTTTTTCCATGCCATCGCGCAGGCGGACATTCGGCTCCCAACCCAGATATTTTTTGATGAGCGTGTTGTCGGAATTGCGGCCATTGACGCCTTTCGGCGCCTTGAGGTTGTAGGTGCGCTTCAATTTCACGCCGGCGATTTCCTCGACGATGTCAACCAGTTGATTGATGGAAACCAATTCGCTGCTGCCCAAATTAATCGGCTCCAGGATGTCGCTTTGCAGAATCGATTCCACGCCCTTCAGGCAGTCGTCGATATACATGAAACTGCGGGTTTGATGGCCGTCGCCCCAAATCTCGATTTCATGTTTGCCGGATAGTTTTGCTGCGATGACTTTGCGGCACACGGCCGCGGGGGCTTTTTCGCGTCCGCCTTCCCAGGTGCCTTCGGGCCCATAGACGTTGTGGAACCGCGCCATGCGCGTTTGGATGCCAAAATCCTCCCGGAAATGCCGGCACATGCGCTCGCTGAAAAGCTTTTCCCAGCCATAGCCGTCCTCGGGCATCGCCGGGTAAGCATCAGCCTCCTTGAGCGCGGTGACGTTGGGGTCGCGTTGTTTGTCCGCGTTGTAAACGCACGCCGACGACGCATAGAAAAACCGCTCCACGCCAAATTCCTTCGCCGCCATGAGCAAGTGCGTGTTGATCAGCACGGACAACATGCACAGCGCCTTGTTGTTCTCGATGAAGCCCATGCCGCCCATGTCCGCCGCCAGGTTATAAACCAGGCGGGCGTCGCGCATCGACTGGTCGCAAGCGTCGCGCTTCTGCAAATCCAATTGCAGGTTTTCGACGTCAGGAAATTTCTGATACCATTCGTTGAAGGGCTTGATATCGACCGCCCGGAGATTCTTGACGCCTTGTCGGCGCAAGTCAGCGATCAAATGTCCGCCGATGAAACCGCCGGCGCCGCAAACCACAATTTTTGAACTCATTTTGTGACCCTGCAGGCTAACGAGAGCCTTGTGGAATTCAACGCATAATTTGCGGGGTAAAAATCGACTTGTCTTTTCAATTGTATTGCTCTTGGCAACGATGATTGGTAGAGGATGCCCGCATGGCGACATCCTTAAACTCCAGCCGCTCTGCGCTTGGCGCTGGTGTCACTGTTTTGTCGATACTCTTATTCGGCTGGATCGTCATCCTATTTCATCAGTCGTTCCCCCTCCTGCAATATCGTCCGCCCCATCAAGACATGCTGCCCTATATGGTCGCGATCGACGATGACGCTTATAAAGCGATGGCGGAGGGCAAGACTTCGACGGTCGATTCGCCGTTCACAAAGCGCTTTCTTTATCCGTATCTGGCCAAATCTTTGACACGTCTCACTGGCGCTCCGTTGCCCACGATATGCCTCGCCCTTAATCTTTCAGCCTGGACGTTGCTGGCGGTGTGTGTGACGGCTGTGCTGGTTAAAACCACCGGCCAAAGCTGGTGGGCGGCGATATTTCTAATGACCCCCATGCCGTCCGAAGCGTTGCTGCTGGCCTACATGCCGGAGGTCTTTCACATGGCGTTGGTTTCCTTGTTTTTTCTGCTGCTCTGGAGTCGGCGAGATTTGCCGGCGCTGGCGGCGCTGCTGTTAGCTTTCTTTACGCGGGAGAGCACGCTCCTCCTATGTGTGGCGCTGTTTGCGGTCGCCTGGTGGCGGGGAGAAAGGCGGTTGGCCTTGGGAAGCGCGGTGACGCTGGTGGCAGGCATGGTGGCGGGCAGCATGGCTGCACGGCTGGGGCGGCCTAATATTTATGCGCTTCCCGACGTGGTGTATCTGGCTTTGAAAGTCGGCTATAATTCCTTGCGCGATTATTGTGGCGTTATGTTCTGGACGAATGTTGATCCAACGCGAATTGCGCCCAGCTTTACGTGGCCTCTCCCGGCGGCGCTCCAGTGGGGCAAGGTTCGTGAAATCGGAGTCCGCTTCCTTTGGGATCAACCCTTGCTGACGTTGGTCTCGTGGGCGGCGATTTTCGGATGCGCTCCCCTGGTCGCCTGGCGGTGGCGCGAGGTTTTTCGGACGGGAGCCAAATGGCCGCTAGCGGTGCGCGTGGCGTTTGTGTATGGAGGCGTGGCCTATTTGATTGGACCGGGCTTGGGTGCATCGGTGCAGAAGTTGGTGGGCGCCGGCTGGCCCATCGTCTGGATCGCTATGCCGTGGGTGCTTTCTCAAGCTGGCTTGGCCATGAGCCGGGGCGAGGCGGGCGCGTTGGCGGGGTGCTACTTAATCGTCGCCTGGGAGCCTTACATGGCGAATTCCTGGCGGTTTGACGATCGGTTTTTTTATCTTTTAATTATCGTCGCCTTTTATTTTGTCGCCAATCGATTGCTGGCTAGGGTCCAGTCTCGCTCGCCTCGCCATCCAGAGGCCGCTTCCTCAATCCAGAGAATTGACCCAGAAGCCGCAGGATGAATAACGGATTATTTTTGGCGTAGCGCTTCCAGAGGCGGCGTGGTTCGCAGCCGAGGCGAAACAGCCATTCCAAACCGGAGCGCTGCATCCAGCGCGGGGCTTGCCGCACGCGGCCCGCGTGAAAGTCGAAGGCCGCCCCGACGCCGATCATCAGCGTGGCGTCCAATTGCGGCAGATATTCCGCCATGAATTTTTCCTGCTTCGGCGTGCTCAAGCCCACCCAGAAAAAGTCCGGCCGCGCCGCCGCCACTTGGGCCTGCAGATCTTTGCGCTCGCTGGCATTCAAGGGGCGAAAAGGGGGCTCGCACACTCCTGTCACATTTAATTTAGGGAAGCGCTGGACGAGTTTGGCGCGCAGCTCCTGCGCTGTGCCGTTGGCGCCGCCGTAAAAAAAATGACGCCAGCCCTTTTCCTCGGACTGCGCCATTACGGCGAGCATCAGGTCCGGCCCATAGACGCGGTCCATGTTGCGCCGCCCGGCCCACCGGCCCACCCACACCAGCGGCATGCCGTCGGGCGTGCATAAAAAGGCGCGATTCAAAATCTGCCGAAACGCTTCGTCCGATTGCGCCTCCGACACGCCGTGCACGCCTGTCACACAAATATATCCCTTCTCCCGGCGCGCCACGGCGCCGCTGATGGCCGCCAGGGCGGTGTTCATATTGAGGGGGCTGACGCCGACGCCGAGGACATTGACGCGCGTTTCGGTGGGGGGAGACGCGTTCATTTTGCCAAATTTTTGACGCGCGCGCGCAGCTCCTCCAATTCCTCCTCGTAACCGCCGGAGAGAATCGGGAAACGGCACCAGGTCTTGGGGTCGAGGTTTTCATCGTCAAGATGAAAAGAAGGCGCGTAGCGCTCGCGCTTCCATTGGTTGCGGCACCAAAGGCGGAAAAACCGCTCGATCCAGAGGCCGAGATTGGCGGCGCCGCGCTCGGGAAATTGCAGCCGCACGATCTCAAAAACTTCCACGGGCGAACGGCGGTCGCGGATGGCTGTGCGCTCGATCACGTCCAGGACGTCATAGGGCATCAGGTCGTCTTCGTCCGTCTGTTTGCGGCCGGGCGGACGCAATTCCGCCGTGGGCGCCTGCTCATTGATCGCGGCGAGAGCCGGCATGGGCCCGACGCCGCTTGGGCCGGTTTTTTCCACCCAGCGCAGCCAGCGCCGCAGCCACGCCTTGTCGATTCCGGCCAGCGGGCTCAAGCCGCCACTGGTGTCGCCGTCCATCGTCGCGTAACCCACGGCGGCTTCGGAGCGGTTGCTGGTGGCGAGCAACAACGCATTTTTTAAATTCGCCACCAGCCAGACGCCGGGTGAGCGCGCGCGGGCTTGGATGTTTTGCAGCGCCAGATCGTGCTCCTCCCAATTCAACTCGCTGCCCGTCGCCTTTTGCACGGTGGCAATGTAATCACGCACGGTCGCGCCGACATTCCATTCGTAATGCTGCGCGCCGGCGGCCTCGGCGATGGCGCGCGCGGCGGCCCGGGTCACGGGGCCGCTGTTGTCCGCGCTTTGGTAAACTGTTGTCAACAATCGCGACACCACCGCCCGCGTGTCGGCGCAAGGCGTGAAGCCGGGAATGTAGGAGAGGCGCCGCGCCCATTCTTCGGGGCCCAATTCCTGCAAACCGAGCGCCGCCATGATATGAATCAGGCAAGTGATCGCCGCCGAATCCGCGCCGCCGCTCAACGACACCACGAAGCCGAACGAACGGCTTTTGCGCATGTAATCGAAGAGCGCCAGCGCTTCGGCGCGGCAAAATTCCTCCTCTTTGACAAACGGGCCAGACTCCCACGCCGGCGTGTTTTGCTCCGCCGCGCCCCAGGCTGCGTCCGGCCAGACGAACGGCGTCCGCACGAACGGTTCCTCGCCCGCGGCCAAACTCGGTTGGAAACTTCCAGTGCGCGCCTGGTTCATGCGCGTGGCCTCCACATCCACCACCGCCGTTGTCAGGGTGGTTTCTTGAAAACTAAAACGCGCGCCGCCGGCCAGCAGCTTTCCGCCGGAGGCAATCAAGCCGCCGCCGTCGTAAATCGCGCGTCCGGCCTCGTTGCCGAGCAGGTTTGCCAGAAGATAGGTCACGCCAAACGCGCGCGAGCCTTCCAGCGCCAGCCGTTCGCGAATTTCCTTTTTGCCAAACGCAAAATGGGTCGCGCTCGGATTCAAAATCACGTCCACGCCTTCCAACGCCAGCGCCGCGCCCGGGCGATTGGCCACCCACGCATCCTCACAAATCTCAAAACCGATCCGCACTCCGCCACAGTCAAAACAAAAATCGCCGATGGGATATTCCGCTCCGCCGGCTTCCACTTTCGCGCGCAACCCGGTGGGCCAGGGCTTGAACCAGCGCGGTTCGTAATGAATGCCGTCTCCCGCCAGAAAGCGTTTCGCCGCGAAGCCCGCAATGCGGCCGTCCACCGCCAGGCAGACACAATTGAAGAGCCCGTTTTGAAAGAGCATCGGCAACCCGAGCGTCACCACCATGCCGCGCGTGGCGGGCAAAAGTTCCTGCAAACTTTTCCAAGCCATGCGCGTGGTGTTGGCGGCATGAAAGGCGTCTTCGCAGCCATAGCCGCTCACGCACATTTCCGGCAGGCAGAGGAGCGAGACGCCAGCCGCGCGCGCCTGGTCGATCGCCAAACCAATCCGCCGCCGATTGCCCTTCCAATCCAAGGCTGTTTGGTTCAGCGCCGCCACGCCGACTTTGATTAACTTCATGCGAAAAACACGATACCCGTCTGGCGCGTCGTTTTAAAGCAAAAGCCTTGGGCGCGTCACTCGACGGAACGCAGCGCCGCCGTTAAATCCCGCAGGTGCCGCTCCACGGTGAAGCATTCCAGGAAGCGCGCGCGCAACGCCTGAAATGGATTGGCCAGCGCCGCCATGCGCAGCGCCTGCGCCACCTCGGCGGGAGCTTGCGGCGCCACAAATCCCGCATAATCCGGCGGCAGAATATCCGGGATGGAGCGCCAGCGCGTGGTCACGATGGGGAGGCCCACCGCCATGCTTTCCACGACCGTCAACGGCTGCGCCTCCGCGTGGTAGTAGGTGGGAAAACACAGCACGTCCGACTCGGCCAGGCACGCCTGCTTCTGCGCGCCGGAGATGAATCCCAGCGGCTGCACCATCTCTTTCATTTCCGGCGCCGCGGTGCAGCGTTCGAATTCCGCGCGATCCTCCTCCGAGTGAAACGCTCCCGCCACAGTCAAGGTCATGCGCCACGGAGCCTTTTGTTCGCGCCATGCGGCGTTGGCTTGCGCGACCGCGTCGAGCGTGTCAAACAAACCTTTCTCGCGCATGCAATGGGCGAGAAATAGGACGCGCACCCGCTCCGGTTCGCCCCCGGCTGCCGCCCGTTCCTGCGCGGATAGCTTTTCGCCAGCTTGCAATTTCAAACGCGCCGCTAGCCTTGCTTCCCGGCGAGGCCGCATGTTTGTTTCAAAATCCGGGCATGGATCAGGCAGGCAATTGCGCACGGCGACAATTTTTTTGGCGCCGAAACTCTCCGCGTCAGCGCGGTTCATGTCGGAGGTGAGAATGCTTAGGTCGGATTTCCCCAGCAGGGTGTGGGTGAGGATGCGCGTCATCGCGCCTTTGCTCTCCAGCCACTGTGAGAGTCCCGCCGCGTGCCAGTGCAAAATCAATTTCGGAAAAAACGGGCGGCAGAGCAGCATCACCACCCAGTCCCGCGCCACCGCCGAGGTTTTTCCGGGAGCCGGCACGTAATAAAACGCCTTGATCCCGTGCCGGAAACGCAGCCAGACCGCCTGGGCGCAATAGCGCAGCAGCAGAAACATTTTACCCAGCCGCATGCCGCCGATGTCCTCATTGTCGCGCGAAACGCGGGCGTTGACGTGGAAACATTCGATCTCCTGCCCTTGCCTTAAACCTTCGAGCATGAGTTGCACCATATAGCTCTGGCCATGGTGCGGCGGAGGAGTATGCGCAAAAACCAGCAGCTTCATCGCGGCTCCAGATAAAGCAGAGCGAGGTCTTTGGCCACCTTGGTGGCAACGCCGGATTCATCCGAGCTTGTCAAGAGAATGATGACGAGCTTGTCCTGCGGGAAGCGCTGGAAGCTGGCGGAAAAGCCGTCAGTCGTGCCGCTATGGCCGATGTTCTGGTGGCCATGCCAGGGATCGAGAAACCAGCCGAAGCCGTAATCCTTGGTCTTGCCGGAGGCGAGCGTCAGCGGCGTCCACATCTGCGCCTCGGTGGACGGCGTCAGCAGTTGATGGCTGTCAAGCGAAGCGCTCCACCTGGCCATGTCATCGACGGTGGAGACAATGGCGCCGGCGGAAAAAATATCGGTGAGATCGTCATCGCGATTGATGAATTGCCCGGCGGCGTTGGTGTCGTAGCCGTGCGCGCGGAACGCGAGCAGCGGGCGCGGATCGCGATCGGTGGTGTTGGTCATGCCGAGCGGGGAGAAAATGCGCGCGCGCATGAAATCCCAATAACGCTGGCCGCTGACATTCTCGATGATGTAGCCGAGCAGGTTGAAGCCGGTGTTGCAGTAAGCCCATTTTGCGCCGGGCGGAAACACCAGCGCATGGGCGCCAACTTCCTTGATAAACTGGGCCTGCGTCAAATGCCGCCGCAGCTCAAAACCGTCCAGGCCTGTGTAATTGACAATCCCGGAAGTGTGCGTGAGCAGGTGGCGCAGGGTGATGTCCTGCCAGCTCGATGGCGTGTCCTTGAGATATTGGGAAATTTTGTCGTCCACGGACAATTTGCCGTCCTGCGCGAGGAGCAAAATGCCGGCGGCGGTGAATTGCTTGGTGATGGAGCCGATCTCGAACACGGTTTCCGGGGTGGCGGGGATTTGCCATTCCAGATTGGCCAGGCCGTAGGCGCTGCGCTTAACCACTTGTCCGTTTTGCAGGACCTCGAGCGCGGCGCCGGCGATGGGATGATGCGCCATGGCGTCGCGCATGAAGTCATCGACCTTGTCGGCGCGGACGGGCAGCATGGCGGCCAGGGCGAGGACGGCGGAGCAAATCATGCGCATGGAGAATGTGATAACACGCGGGGCGCGAATGCTCAATCTTTGTAGGCGGGCGGGAGGGTTGTTGCTATGGTGGAGGCGATGCTCGACATCCTCCATGAAGACGCCGACTTGCTGGTCATGAACAAGCCGGCGGGCCTCGTGTGCCATCCGACCAAGGGCGATGTGTATTCGAGCCTGATCAGCCGGGTGCGTCTTTATCTGGGCGAAGGCGCCACGGCGCATTTAATTAATCGTATTGACCGAGAAACGAGCGGGGTGGTGATGGCCGCCAAGAACAGCGCCGCCGCGGGTGAATTGGGCAAACTCTGGGAAGCGCGCGCGGTGCGCAAGGAATACCTGGCCATTGTTCACGGCGCCCTGGAACCGGCGGAGGGGACGATTGAACTGGCCCTGGGCAAGGATGAACAAAGCGAAATCGCCATCAAGGATTGCGCGCGCGCCGATGGCGCCGCGGCGCGGACGGAGTATGCGGCGCTGCGTCATTTCCAACGCGGCGGCCAGGACTTCACGCTCGTGCGGCTTGCGCCGCACACCGGCCGCAAACACCAACTGCGCATTCATCTCGCCGCTATTGGGCATCCAATTGTGGGCGACAAACTTTACGGGGCGGACCCCTCGGCGTATTTGGATTTTGTGAAGGAGCGTTTGACGGAGGCGCAACGCGCGGCGCTGATGCTTGACAACCAGGCGCTCCATGCGGAACGCTTGGACTTGACCTGGCGCGGCGAGGCGCGGACGTTTACGGCGCCGCCCGACGCGGCTTTTCAACAATTCCTGAACCCTTGAAACTCAAAATTCCCAGTGAGATGCGCGCCGTGGTTTATCGCGGCGTGGATGATTTGCGGCTGGAAACGCTGCCCGTGCCGGAAATTCGCGCCGATGAATTGCTCGTGCGCGTCGCGGCCTGCGGCGTCTGCCCCACCGACCTCAAAAAAATCCATTACGGCACGGTCCCGCCGCCGCGCGTGTTTGGCCACGAAACTTCCGGCATCGTGGCGCGAGTGGGCGCGCGCACGAAAAAATTCCGCGTCGGCGACCGTGTCGCGCTGCATCATCATGTGCCGTGCCTGGACTGCCATTTTTGCCGCCATCACGCCTTTGCGCAATGCCCCGGCTACAAGCGCACCGGGATCACGGCGGGATTTGAGCCCGCGGGCGGCGGCTATGCCGAATACGTGCGGGTCATGGCTTTTGCGCTGCCGGGCGTGGTGAAAATTCCCGCGCGCAACAACTTTCTCGAAGCCGCGATGCTCGAGCCTGTCAATACTGTGTTGAAGGCGGTGCGGCGCCTCACCTTGCAGCCTGGCGACAGCGCGCTCGTCGTGGGGCAGGGGCCGATTGGGCTGATGTTCACGCGGTTGCTGCGGTTGCGCGGCGTGAACGTGCTCGCCACCGATCTGATGGAGTCGCGTTTGCAATTGGCGCGGCGCTGGGGAGCCAAGCGCGCGTTTCGCGCCGATGACAAAAATCTCGCGGACAAAATCGGGGCCGCGGCGCGTTGTCTCGATGCCGCCATCATCGCGGTTCCATCCAATCCCGCCGTTTTGCAGGCGATGGATTTTGTGCGCGGTTCGGGCCAGGTTTTGTTGTTTGCCCACACGCGGCCGGGCGACGTCGCGGAGGTCGATCTCTCGAAAATCTGCGTTGGGGAGAAGGATCTGATCGGCAGTTATTCGTCTGACTTCACCCTCCAGCGCGAAGTGGCGCGGCTCGTTTTTTCGCGCCAGATCAATATGGGCAAACTGATCACGCACCGATTCCCGCTGGAAAAAACGACCGACGCCGTCGCGCTGGCCACGCGGCCCACGGAGGCGTCGCTAAAAATTGTCGTGGAGCAAACCGCGGCGCTTACTTCGCCATGACGATGGTTTCCTCGGGGCCGGAAGCGGTCTCGGTGCGCGTTTCGGTCGCCTGGGCCTGGGCCGGGGCGGGTTCGTCCGGCGCGTGCAACGGTTTGTGGTCGGCGGCGCCGGCTTCGTCGGCCTTGTGGAATTTGACGCTGACGATTTTGCTGACGCCGCGCTCCTGCATGGTCACGCCGTAGAGCACGTCGGCCATGCCGATGGTGCGTTTGTTGTGGGTGATGATGATGAATTGCGAATGGATGAGGAACCGTTGCAGCACGCGGATGAAGCGGTTGATGTTCGATTCGTCCAGCGGCGCGTCCAATTCGTCCAGCACACAGAACGGGCTCGGCTTGACCTGGTAAATGGAGAAGAGCAGCGCCACGGCGGTCATGGTTTGCTCGCCGCCGGAGAGGAGCGAGATGCTCTGCAATTGCTTGCCGGGCGGGCGGGCGACGATGTCGATGCCGCATTCCAGCACGTCCTCCTGCTCGACGAGAATCAAGTCAGCTTTGCCGCCGCCGAAAATCTCCACGAACATTTCGCGGAAGTTCGCGCGCACTTTCTCGAAGGTCTCGATGAACATCTGGCGGGTCTGGGTGTTGATGCGCGTGATGACCTCCATTAATTGCGCCTTGGCCTGGGTTAAATCCTCGAATTGCGCGCTGAGAAATTGCTGGCGCTGCTCGGTCTCCTCGTATTCCTCAATCGCGACGAGATTCACTGGGCCGATTTCGTCGATGCGCGTTTGCAAGGCGGTCACTTGCGCGGCCACCGCATCCCAATCGGTCGCGGCGCCGCTGGCGGCCATTTCCTCGGGCGTGAGCGTATGCACTTTGGCCGGGCCTTCATCCGCGACGGTGATCGTGATGCACTCGCTGCGAATGTCATCCAGCAGAATCTGGTGCTTTTCCTGCACGCGGTCGCGCAGGTTTTGGACGGCCATTTCTTTTTGAGCGAGCTCGATTTCGAGGCCGCCGCGTTTTTGCTGGGCTCCATTCAAGGCCTGGCGCTGCTCGCGCAAACCGCCGTCGGCGGCGGCGATTTCCTCCTCCTTGGCTTCCTTCTGCTCCAGCATCACGGTGATTTGCGCGTTGACCTGTTCGCGCTGATGGGCGAGCCCCGTAATTTTCTGCTGCGATTCCGCGGTCTCGCGCTCCGCTTGCTCCTTGCGCCCGATGAAGGCCGCGATTTCGTTGCGGCGCTGCAAGGCCAGATGCGCCAATTCCGCAATGCGCGTTTCCAATGGACGTTTTTGGCTGGCGAACGAGGCGCACAGTTGTTCATCCGTGGCCAGCGCCACCTTGGATTCTGTCAGCGCCGCATTGGCGGCGTCGCGCTGCCCGCGCAACTGTTCGAGCGCGCCGGTGAGTTCAGCCACGGCCGCCTGGCTGTCGCGCTCGCGCATTTCCAGCGCGGAAAGCTGCTCGGCGAGAGCCTGGCGCTTGCGCAGACCTTCTTCCTCCTGGCCGGCGAGGCTTTGGATTTCGTAAATCACGGTCTGGACTTTTTGCTCGAGGATCCGCTGCGAATTTTGCAGCGCCTTGAATTCTCCCTGGCGCGTGGCGATCGCCACTTCCTGCGTCCGCAAATCCGTTTGCGCCTGCTGCAAGCCCGCTTGCAATTGCGTTTGCTCCGCCGCCAGCGCGCCCTTGCGGCGTCCGGCTTCGCTCACGCGCTCCTGCAATTGCGCCACGGCGGCCTGCAATTCCGCGATCTGGTTTTTGCGTCCGAGGATCGAGGAAGGCGCCTTGCCGCTGCCGTTGCCATTGGCCGCGCCGCCGGTGAAAATGCCGTGGCGATTGAGCAAGTCGCCGTCCGCCGTGACAAAATCATACGCGCCGTGCGTTTCAAGATTCCCCGCTGTGGCGGATGCCAGATCGGGCGTAATTAAAGTGCGGCCGAGCAAGCGATCCAGCAGCGGCTGAATCGAAGCGTCCGCCGTAATCACGCTCAAGGCGCGCAGGCCCGGAACCGGCGCCGTGGCGTCTGGAATTTCCGCCGTAGCCGACGCGAGTTGCAGCGCCGCGATGGAAGCCCGCCCGCTTTTCCGGGCGCGCAGATCGTCGAGGATTTGCCGCGCCGCCTCCGGCTGCTCTGTCAAAACTAATTGCAAATGATGGCCCAGCGCCGCTTCAATCGCCACCACATGTTCGTCCGGCACGCGGATGCGGTCGGCCAGGGAGCCAAGGACGCCCGTGGCGGTTTTGAGGGCGGAGAGCGCCCCGGCGCTGAAGCCTTCATGCTCGTTCTGCAATTGCTCCAGCACGTTCAGCCGCGAGGTTTTCTGCGCCTGCTCGCGCAGGGCTTCGTCCAGTTCGCGGCCGGCTTCAGTCAATAGCGCCAAAATATCGCGCAGCCGCACCTGACGTTCCTCCACCGTGCCGCGATGCGTCTGCGCGCTTAAAATCTCCTCCTCCACGCTGGCGGAAAACTGCTGCAAACGCGCGGCCAAACCGGTGCGCTCCTCTTCCAATTGGATTTTTTCCGCCGAAAGCTTTTGCAGGCGCGCGGCGTTGCCTTCCTTTTGCAGATCCAGCGCGTTGATTTCATTCCGCACCCGGCTGAGTTGCTGCGCGGCGTCAAAGGCCTGCGTCTGCGCCGCGCGCAAGGCTTCCTGCCGTCCACGCAAATCGGCCTCGACCCGCTGCACGGCCTGCCGCTTTTCCTCGAGCGCCTGGCGATGCGCTTCGACCGCGGCGCTGGAGGCGGCGAGCCGCTCTGTGACGACGGCGAGCTCCTGTTCGGCCGTGAGTTTGCGCTCCTCGGCCTGGGTGATGTCGCTCATCGCGCGGGCGTTCTGGCTCTCGAGGTCGCGCATGCGGTCCTCATTGAAATGAATGCGCGCTTCGTGCCGCTCAATTTCGCCGCGCAGCGCCATGCCTTGCTGCTGCAAGGCGCCGGTTTGCTGCTCCTGCTCGGAGAGTTGCTCGCGCAGGATGGAAATTTCGCTCTCGGCGCGCGAGACGCCGCTCGACAAGGTCTCGATCTCATTGCGCAGGGCGTCGCATTGCTCGCGGCGCGCTTGAATCTCGGCTTGAAAGACGTCGAATTGGTGCCGGGCCAATTGTGTTTCCAAATGGCGCAAATCAACCATCAATTGCTTGTAACGGCGTGCTTTGCCGGCCTGCCGTTGCAGCGACCCGATCTGGCGTTTGACCTCACGAATCAAATCCGCGATGCGCAATAAATTCTGTTCCGTGGCTTCCAGCTTGCGCAGCGACTCCTTTTTCTGCGCCTTGAATTTCGTGATGCCGGCTGCTTCCTCGAACACCAGGCGGCGATCCTCCGGTTTGCTGGAGAGAATCTGGGTGATGTTCCCTTGCGCCATGATGCTGTAACTGGTGCGCCCCACGCCCGTGCCCATGAAAAGCTGCTGGATGTCTTTCAGGCGGCAGGGAGTTTTGTTCAGGAAATATTCGCTGGCGCCGTCCCGGAAGACGCGCCGGGTCAACGTCACTTCATTATAGGCGATCTCGACCCCTGAAGCGCTTAAATGCTCCGCGTCCACCCCGCCGATCGTCAGCGATACTTCGGCCATGCTCAACGCCTTGCGGGTGTCCGATCCGTTGAAAATGACGTCCGCCATCTCCCCGCCGCGCAACGCCTTGGCCGATTGCTCACCCAAAACCCAGCGAATGGCATCGGAAACATTGGATTTGCCGCAGCCGTTGGGCCCCACAATGGCCGTCACGCCGGGCTGAAAATTGAGGGACGTCTTATCAGCGAACGACTTGAAACCCAGCACCGTTAAGTTCTTCAGATACATGGCGCGGTCATCTCACTATAAAGTTGTGGGGCTGTAAAGGAAAAACCACAACATATAGACATTTTTTCATTTTTCCCCACTAGGGAATGGGTTTTGAGGCACCGTCCGAGGCGAAAAAGTTGGGCTTTTCGAGGATTAAGGAAAATTAAGGGTGAAATATGCAAATTGTTTAAGGGAAAGGCTGATTCTAAATGCTTCGATAACGATAACGGGCTCAGTTTCAATCTGGAACTCAGAAAATCAGGAAGGAGAATTATGTTTTATTTTGTAACCAAAGCGCGGGTGGCTCCGTATGCCTTTGTATATGATGAAACGATCACTTTTCTCGTTCGCCGTGGCGGCGCTTTGCGTTGGCACAACCTGGGCGGCGCCGATCAATAAGAAAGACCTGGCGGCGGAGCCGGCTTTGCTGGTGCATGTGGATGTGGACGCGTTGCGCTCCACCGCCGTGGGCAAGACCATTTTGGCCGATCCGGACGTGCAGACCAAGCTGGCGGCGGTGCAGGCCATGTTCAATTTCGATTTCCGGTCGCAGTTGCACGGGTTTTCGATTTACAGCGCGATGGAGCATTCGCAGGATCCCGTTCTTATACTTTACGCGGACTTTGAAGCTAGCCGCCTCATCACATTGGCCAAGGCGTTTCCGGGTTTTCACCAGGACACCAATGACGCGCATGTGATTTACACCTGGCTGGATGAAAAGAAGAAAAACACCGACACTCCGCGCATTTACGCGTCGATCGCGGGCAGCCGCCTGGTATTCGGAAAGACCGAAGAGGCGCTGACGTCCGCCTTGAATGTGATTGACGGCAAAGGCGCCGGTTTTAACGGCGGCAAATTGCTGCTCAATTCTGAGTCCGGCGAATTGGTCGTGGCGCAGGGGGCGGTGCTGAAGTTCGACATGGACGAGAACAATCCCAGCGCCGCGATCTTCAAGGCGTCCAAGGCCATTCGGTTCAAGCTCGGGGAAGTGGGGGACAATGTCGCGGCGACCGTAAGTTTCGAAGCCAAAGACGCCGACTCCGCCCAGCAAGTTTCCGCGATGGTCAATGGATTGCTGGCGGTGGTGAAGTTTCAAAAGCTCGACCCGGCGATCTTGAAACTGGCCAATGGCATCAATGTGCGGCAGGATGGCGCCACCGTGATTTTGAACCTGGCCGCGCCTTCGGCGGACATTGTGGCGCTGCTGAAGAAAGGCGCCGCCGAGCATGAACGCAAAGAGCAGGAGCAAGCGCCTGCCGACACCAACGCGCCGGCGGCCAAGTCGCCCTAATGGCTGATTTCGAAAACGTCCCGGATGAGGAGCTGGCCCGGCAAAGCCAGGCCGGCTCCCTCGTGGCCTTTGAAGAATTGGTGCGGCGCTTCGAGCATCGGATTTATGCGTTCGTGTTCCAATCCTGCCGCAACGGCGCGGATGCTTCCGATTTGACGCAGGAAACTTTCGTGCGCGCTTTTCAAGCCATGGCCCAGTTCGATCCGCGCCAGGCATTTGCGCCGTGGCTTTTCACGATTGCGCGCCGCAAGTGCATTGATTTTTTTCGCGCGCGCCGGCCGTTGCCGATGCCGGAGGAGATGGACGCCCACGATCCATCGGACGTTTTGTCCGAACGGGAGGAATCCGGCAGCGTTTGGAATTTGGCCCGTCGCATTTTGCCCGAGGCGCAATATCAAGCGGTCTGGCTGCACTACGCGCAGGATTTAAAAGTCCGTGAAATTGCGCCGATTCTTTCCAAGAGCCCCACGCATATCAAAGTCATGCTGCTCCGCGCCCGGCACGCGCTGGCCGCCAAATTGCGGGCGGCGCGATCCGAGCACGAGACGGCGCCGTCCGCCATCATCGCCAAAGGAGAATCTGTATGAAATCGTGGTTCGCAAAATTCATGCGTCCGACGGCAGAGATCGAGGCCGCACTGCGCCGCTCGCCGCCTCCGATGCCTGCGCCGGGCCCGGAATTGCACGGCGCGATCATGCGCGCGGTGCGGGCCGCGCGGGCCGAAACGCCCCAACCGGAAGCGCGCGGCTTGAGCCGCTTTCTGGCCTGGACGGCGTTAAGCGCGTGCGCGCTGGCGGGTCTGCTGCTGGCGGCGCATGTGACGGCGCCGCCGGCCACGCCCGCTCCCGCGGCCCCGGCGCTCGCGCTGGCTCCTGGCGCCATGCTGGATTTGGGCGGCGAAATGCCGGCGCTGGTGATGGCTCCGCTTTCCAACGAATTGAATTATGTGCATCAAGACCTGCATCGCGCCACGCAGGCGTTGCTCGCGAGCTTTCCTTGACTCAGTTGACGCGCGCAAACGCGGCGCTATTTTTGGGGCATCCTGAGCCGCCCAACCATTTTCGCCGGGGTCGCCCTTTGCGCCTGCGCCATTTCGGCGCCGGCGTTGACGATCAATCTTACCTACGACAGCAGCGTCACGTCCCTCATCAACGCCACGCAGGTGGAAACGGCGTTGGGCTTTGCCAAAACGACGCTGGAAGGGCTGTTGACCAACGCCATTACGGTCAACATTAAAGTCTATTGGGGCGATCACGGCCCGTTCACCAACGGCATCGGTTTGGGAGCCAGCGATTCGCTGAGCGCGGGCCCCGTCTCGTACACGCAATTGACAGCGGCTTTGCGCGCCATGCGCACCACGGCGGCGGACACCAACTCGTTGTCGCAATTGCCGGGGTCGAATCCCGTGGGGACCAACCGTTGGTATGTGCCGCGGCCGGAGGTGAAGGCGCTCAATCTCTCCATCAGCGGCATCAACCCCAATGATCTCGTCAACGACGGCGCCGTGGGTTTCGCCTCCGATGTCGTTTACACGTATGATCCCAGCAATCGCGCCGTGCCCGGGGAATATGATTTGATTGGCGTGGCGGAGCACGAGTTGACGGAAGTGATGGGGCGGGTGTTCGGCCTGAATTATCCGCCAGGCTCCGGCTACGATCAGCCGTTTGATTTGTTCCGTTTCACAGCCCCGGGCGTCCACAGCTTCAACGTGAACGACAGCGGCGTCTATTTCTCCGCCGACAACGGCACCAACAAATGGAAATCATTTTACAACGACGTGACCCAAGGCGACGTGCAGGACTGGGCGGGCGGCGCGGCGCCGGATTCGTTTGACGCCTTTGCCTCCTCGGGAAGTGAGTTGTCGCTGACGTGGGCCGACCTGGTGGCGCTCGACGTTCTGGGCTACAAACTCAAATACACGCCGCCGCTAGTCATGGAAACGCGGCTGAATGCGAGCATGGTGCAATTGACTTTCACCAACACACCCGGCACGACCTACTCCGTCTTTAGCAGCACGAATGTGGCGCTGCCGGCGCACACCTGGACGTTTCTGGGCAACGCCTCGGAAGTCTCCGCCGGGCAATTCTCCTTCACGACTCCGACGAGCGGCGCAGCGCAGCGTTTTTACGAGGTGCGGCTCAATTAGCGTGATGCCGAGGCCGTGACCTGTTTGTCAATCGATGTTTTCCTAATCGTCACACGACGTCCCTTGGTCTGTCACAAACGGCGCCTAGTATGCGCCGCCAATGACACGATCCTCGCATTTGACCTTGGGCGAAATCATCGTCCAGCCCGGCGCCGAGTGGCCGAATCAAACGGGCTGGCGGCTGGCGCGGTTGGCCGAAGGGCATGGCTATTGGGTGGATCGCGGGGACATTCGCGAGCTGGAGAAGGGGCAGCTTTTGGTCATTCCGCCGCGGAGCCAGGGAGCGCTGCGCGCCAGCCAGCTTTCGCCCATCCGACTGCAATACTTTGATTGGCGGCCGGAGTTGCTTACCGGCATCCTGACGTTGCCGGAGCGGCATTTTTTCGCCGCGGCGGGCGCGGCCTCCATTCCCCTGCGCACCTTGCGGGCCGACGGCGAGATCGCGCGGCATTTTGAAGAGTTGGCGGCAGATCACGCGGAGCGCCCGGCTTTGGCGGGCCGCTGCCGGATGCTGCAATTGATCGCGGAAACCTTCAGCGCGGAGATCAACCGCGCCGCGCCGCCGGCCGCGCCGGGCGGGGCCTGCGCCGCGGACCGTTTTCAGGAGTTGCTCGCCGGTTTCACGGACAGCGAAATACTTGACTACAGCCCGGCGCAATTGGCGCGGCGCTGCGGTTGCAGCGCGCGGCATTTTGCGCGTCTTTTCTACCAGCGATTCGGCGTGTCCGTGCGGCAGCGCCAGACGCATTTGCGTTTGCTCAAAGCCCAGGAATTGCTCGCCAGCAACGACCACAAAATCATCGATGTCGCGCTCGACAGCGGCTACCGCAACCTGGGATTGTTCAACAAACTTTTCAAAAAGCACCTTGGCGCCACGCCGTCGGAATGGCGCCGCCGCCATGCGCCGCCGGCCCCCGCGCGGCGCCGTTTCGCGCCGGTGGCGATGTTGTGTTTGATTGCCGGCTGGCTATTATTGACGGGAGCCGCCTCGGCCGCGCCCGCTGCCACCAATGCGGCGCCCGCCTTCCGGGTGGGCGGCTATGACGTGGAGGGCAACACTGTGTTGCCGCATGATTTAATTGACAAGACGCTGGCGCCGTTCACGGGCGAGCATGTGACGCTTGAGAACATTCGCAAGGGCCTGACCGAATTGCAATTGGCCTATCGCGCGCGTGGATTTGTCACTGTAAAAGTGGGTTTGCCCCAGCAGCAATTGACCAACGGCGTGGTGCGCGTCACGGTGACGGAAGGGCGCCTGGCGGAAATCACCATCAGCAAGAACCGTTATTTCAGCAGCAACAATGTCATGCGCGCGCTGCCGGGCCTGCACACCAACATGCTGCTCAACAGCCTCGTGTTTCAACAGACCCTGGACCAGGCCAACGCCAATCGCGACCGTCAAATCTACCCGGAAATCGCGCCCGGCCCGGAGCCCGGCACCACGGCCTTGCGGTTGAAGGTGGTGGACCGGCTTCCCTGGCATGCGCGTTTCGATGTGGACAACGAATCGACCCCTGGCACGCCCGACATCCGGCTCGGCGCCTCGTCGCAATACAACAATTTGTGGGATCTCGATCATCAATTGGGCGTGCAATACATGTTTTCGCCGGCGGTCGAAAAGGAAACCGGCCACAAGATCAGCTGGCCGATCGATGATCCGCGGTTTGTTTCCTACAGCGGCTTTTATCGGATGCCGATATTTTTGGGCCACGCGGAAAGCACGAACGCCGCGCCGCCGCTCTCGGGCTTCGGCTATGATGAGGTGACGCACAAATTCAAGGCGCCGCCGGCCTTCGGCAATCCCGAGTTGATCATGTATGCCTCGCGCTCGGTGGTGGACACCGGCATTGGCGTCGTATCGAGCTCCTCGACGCCCCTGGGGCCGGGCGGGACCGGCTTGCAAGTCAATCAAACTTTGTACTCTGAAAGCCTGACCTTCACCGAGGACCTCGGCTTTCGTTTCACGCATCCGGCGCCGTCGTTTTGGGGGATTAATTCGTCGCTTTCCCTGGGCGTGGATTACAAGGCGTTTCATCAAATCGGCATCCAGACCAAGTCAGTCGTGGCGTTGAGCATTTTCACCAATGCCACCGGCCACGTCACGAACGCCCTGCAATCGCCGCCCTTCGCCGCGCAATACGTCCCCACGTCTGTCAATTATTTGCCTTTCGCCTTTAACTGGGATGCGAACCGTTTGGATTCGTGGGGCGTGAGCAGCTTTTACGTGGATCAAACGTTCAACCTGAACGCTCTCAGCTCCAGTTCGCGCCGGCAGTTCGCCACCGTGGCCGAAACGTCCACGGCCAAATCCGACGGCAACTTCTACATCATCAGCGCCGGAGTGACGCGTGAGCTGAAAATGCCGCGGGATTTCGGTTTGACGCTCCGCGCCGCGGGCCAATGGGCCAGCCAGACGCTCATCGGCAACGAACAATTCGCCCTCGGCGGCGAAGTCGGGCCGCGCGGCTATCGCGATGGCGAAGAATATGGCGACGCCGGCTGGCGTTTCAGCCTTGAGCCGCACACGCCCTATTATCACGTCACCATGATCAACGACACCATTCCGGTGATGCTGCAGGGCTCGGTGTTCACAGATTACGGCCGGCGCTATTTTTTCTCGCCCAAATTGCTTGATCCGAATGGCGTGCCGTTATCGGGCGCCGACGCGCGCGCGGCGGAGGCGGATTTGTGGGGCGCCGGGCTGGGGCTCAACGGCACGATCGGCCAGACCTTTGATTTCCATTTCACCTTCGGCTTCCCGCTCATTTCGGCGGGAACCACCAAGGCCGGCGATCCGCGCGTGGAGTTCGCCCTTTCCGCGCAATTTTAACCGACACCGCGCTGTAACAATTCAGAAACGCAAATGTTACACGACGTAACTTTTTTCGCGCGAGGAGTTGCCCGATACTCTCGGGCTATGACGCGTCGCGTCTGTTCGCAATTTATCCTGGCCGGCGCCGCGTTGGCGTCCACGATGCCTTCGGTTTGGGCCAATCCCAAAGGGCTGACGACCGGGCATGGCCATGCCACGCCGACCACCGTGGGCAACAACCTCATCATCCACGCTTCGCAGGGAGCGGTGCTTAATTGGTCGAGTTTCAACATCGCCGCCGGCGAGACGACGACGTTCATCCAGCCCAACGCGCATTCCATTGTCTGGAACAATATTCACGACGCCAACCCCTCGCAAATTCTCGGCAGCCTCAACGCCAATGGCTACGTCGTGCTGATGAATCCGAGCGGGATTTATTTCGGCGACCATTCCATCGTCAACGCGTCGGGCTTCATCGCCACCGCGGCCCCGATGGTGCGCACGGGCGGCGAGGCGGGCAGCTTTTGGCAGTTCGATGGCGTGCCCCCTTCGGCCAGCGTGATTAATTACGGCGAGATCCATGTTGCGCAAGGCGGCTCGGTTTATCTCGTGGCGCCCGCGGTGGAAAATCACGGCACGATCACGGCGCCAGACGGAAAAATCGGGCTTTATGCAGGCAAGGAGTTATTGCTCTCGGCCCGTCCTGACGGGCGCGGGTTGAGCGCGAGTGTGCGGCTGCCCTCCGGCTCGGTGGACAACGCGGGCCGCCTGATCGCGGATGCGGGCGCGATTTCGCTGCAAGCGGACGTTGTCAATCAAAATGGATTAATCCAGGCCAATTCGGTTCGGCAGCAACATGGCGTGATCGAATTGGTGGCCAATGACGAAGTCAATCTCGGGGCCAACTCCGTGCTCAGCGCGGCGGGCGATTCCGGAGTGAGCGCCGCCGGCTCCATCACCGTCAAGGGCGGGAAGAAATTTGTCGATGCGACCGGCTCCATGATGGACGTCAGCGGCGGCGCGGCGGGCGGCAACGGCGGTCTGGTGACCCTCTGCGCCGATCAAATCGATTCGATCCAATCCCAATTGACCGCTTTGGCGCTGCCCGGCTGGCGCGGCGGACGTTTGGCCATCGATCCATTAAACATCACCATTGGCAATAGCGGCGCGGGAAAAGTTGGGACGGGCGGCACGGTCGCTTCGACCGCGGCGCCAACCACGGGCACGCTTTTGCTCAATGTGGCATCAGCGTTTAAGGGGTTTGCGAAAATTGATTTGCAGGCGACGCAGGACATCACGGTGCAAACGGCTTGGGATTTGGCGTCCAGCACCGGTCTGAGCACGGGCGGCAGCCTGACGCTGGAAGCGGGCCGCAATATTAATTTTACTGCCGCGGGCTCGTTGAAGGGCACGACCGGCTGGTCGGTGGAGTTGGTGGCGGGCCGCAATTTTGCGCAAACCCTCGCCGCCGCGCCGGCCAATCCGCACCAGATGCCGGGGCTGGGCGGCCTCGTGTTGGGCACGGGCGGAATTTATTTTAACGACCCGACCGGCTCCGGCACGGGCAAAGGTTTTCTGGAATTGGCCGATGGCAATATTGATTTGCGCGCGGGCAACGAAGTTGTTTTGGGCTCGGGTTATGTGCGCACCGACAGCGGCGGCAACGTGTCGATCGTCACGGGGCAGGGCGACGTCACGGTGAAGATCGTCAGCGGCAGTCAACAACTGGGTTATGTGAACCGCATCACCGGTTCGGCGCCCAATCCGGCCGGCGCCGGCGGCGTCAGCGGCATCGCGGCGGAAGGCGATGGCGACGTCTCCATTTCCGCGGCGGGAAAAATCAACACGAGCGAACAGGAGCCGGGCGCGTTTGGCGTGGGAGCTTGGGGCGCGGGCGATGTGACGTTGACGGCGGGCAAATCCATTTTTGGCGATTTCCTGGTGCACAATGGCGCCGGCTCGCTCAGCGCGCCGCTGATCGGCGGTTCCGGCTCGGGCGTAACGCTTGGGCTGGCCACGGGTTCATGGTCCGTCAGCGCGGGCAGCGATCTCGTGCTGAACCAAATTTACAACCCGCAAGGCACGCTGAATTCCAGCTACAAAGTCAACGGGCTGGCGAACGTTTATGACTACGCGATGAACGCGGCGTTGCATTTGTCGGCCGGCCACAGCGTCACGCTGCTCGGCGGCGCGCTCCCGGCCCCTCCCGGAACCGCTGCCACGCCGGTGTTCTATCCGCCGATTCTTGACATCACGGCCGGGGCGGGCGGCGTGACGCTCAACAACACCGTCGTGCTCTTTCCCGCCGCCGACGCCGCGCTGCATATCACGACCACCGATGGCGGCGGCCTGACCAGCGCCGCCGGCCAGAAATACGCGCTCGTCATGTCGGACAGCGACAGCGCGGATTTTCGGACGTTTTTGAACGGCCATTCCGCCAAGCCGTTGCAAATGGCGGATGCGGATGATCCCATTGTGCTTTCCATCAGCGGCGATATGTCGGACATCAACACCCAATTTCCCAAGAAAACGCTGATCACGGTGGGCGGAAATTTGGTGGACTCCTTCTTGACCAGCCAAAATTTGCAGTCGGGCGATGTTTCCAAAGTCACCGTGACCGGCGATATTCTGTATTCGTCCGCCACCGTTTCCGCGACGCTCCCGGCGGGAGCCAAGGCGCCGAGCCTGACGGAATTCGAAGCGGGCATCGGCATCGATCCCACGGATAAGACGCTCGCCGGCCTGATCGGCGCGCTCTCTTACAATCCGAAAACCAAGCAGATTTCCTACACCGGCCTGCCGCTGACCGACGCGGAATACAAATTTTTGCTCAACCCGACCGTGTTCGTCTATGACCAGTACGGCAACCCGGTGTATGGCCCCGGCGGCGTGCTGGAAACCAAGCCAGTCGCCTTCCTGCCCAAAGACATTATTGACAGTTTGAACACGCAGAGCCAGAAGCTGCCGGCCTTCGCCGTGCAAGGCGTGACGGCGATGAGCCTGGGCGGCCCGGGCAAGTATTTGATTACGGCCAATAACATGGAGTTGGGCGTTTCGAGCGGCATCCAGGGCGTGACGTCCGCGCTGAATCCAGCTCTCGGCGGATTGTTCTCGAAGGGCGCGGACATCGAAATCGATTTGCGGGGCAATTTGGGATTGGTCGCTTCCACCATCGGGTCATTCAACGGCGGCAACATTTCGATCACCGCCGGCGGCAGCGTGGATGTCGGCTCGCAAACCGAGGTGACCAGTGATCTTTTGCCCAAGGGAATTTATTCGGCGCACGGCGGCGACGTCTCGCTGGCGGCGAAGGGCGATGTCGATGTGAACGGTTCGCGCATTGCCACCTTTGACGGCGGTGACGTGACGGTGACTTCCACGGATGGCAGCGTGAACGCCGGCAACGGCGGGCAAGGCCAGTTCAGCATCAATGTCAATACTTCGAAGGTCGATAAGAACGGGCAGGTCGTGCAGGAAACGGACACATTTTCCGGCAGCGGCATCCTGGCGCTGGTCGGCCAGCATTCTTCCGCCGTGGTGGGTGATGTGACGATCAATGCCGGCCTCGACATCCTCACCGGCTTCGGCGGGATTTTCCAACAATACACCCCCGCGTCGAAAAATGCGCGCCTCGTCCTGGACGCCGGGCGCGACATTATCGCGACCTCGGCGGGAGTCTTTGGCGACAATCTTTATCCGAAGGCCGGCCGCGACATCAAAGGATTGTTTTTCAGCGAAGGCGCCTTGCAGGGCACGGCGGGCCGGAATTTCGGCGGAGACTTTTTTGCGGTCGGCAACGTCAGCCTCGGTTCGACCGGCGGCGGCACGGTTTCGGGATTGGTTTGGGGCGGTTCCGCGGTGGAAGTGGATGCCGGCTCGATCACCGCCAACGTCGCCACCAGCAGCGGCGCCGCTGCGAGCACCACGGGCGACGCCAGCGGCGCCAAGATGGGCGCCTTCGCCGGCACCTCGGTGCAAACGGTGGCCAAAACCGTGCAGGACGCTTCGCAAACTGTGCAGCAGGCCATCCAATTGGATGTCGCGCCTGATGAGACGGAGAAAACGGGGCGCAAAGGCGGCCCGGCGCTTTCCAAACCCACCGGGCGCGTCACGGTCGTGCTGCCCGCCAATGTTCATTAAGGAATACATATGACACACCTTCACGTCACACCTTTGCTGGGCAGCGCCCTGCAATTCGCCTTCGAGAAAGCCACCATCGAGGGAAAAATCACGATCGGCACGCTGGTCGTGGTGTCGATCGTCAGTTGGACGGTGATGATCACCAAGAGCCTCCAACTCTATCGCGCGCGCACGATGGCCCGGAAATTTTTTGCCGCGTTCCGCGCTTTGCGCGACCCGCTGGAGCTGCATCGCAAGAAGGAATATTTCGACGGCGCGCCCGCCTTTGAAGTGTATCACGCCGCGGCGGAGGAGTTGGTTTATCATCTCCAGAACAACCCCGTGAATGTGAAAGGCCACACCAAAATCAGCGCGTCTTCTTATGATTCGGTGCGGGTCACGCTGGAGCGTGCGGTGGGAGCGGAAGCGCTTTCGCTGGAGAAGGGCATGATTGTGCTATCCACGGCGGTGGCGGGCGGGCCGTTCATTGGTTTGCTCGGCACGGTGTGGGGGGTCATGGAAACGTTTTCGGGCATTGCCACGGCGAAATCCGCCAGCTTGACAGCGATGGCGCCGGGTGTGGCGGGCGCGCTGATTGCCACGGTGACGGGGCTGATGGTCGCCATTCCCGCCATGTTCGCCTATAACTTCATGGTCACCAGCATCCGCGCCATCACGCAGGAACTGGACAATTTCGCCAGCGAATACGGCACGCAAATCGAGCATCGCTATGTCGATGCCCGCCCGTTGGCCGAGGAAATCGCCGACGCCCTGCGCTCCATGGAACGCCAGGCCATTCCCGCCTAGGCCATGAAAAAGTATTCCAAGAACTCGCATCATTCGCTGAGCGAATTGAACATCACGCCGTTGCTGGATCTGGCGTTTGTGCTGCTCGTGATTTTTATCATCACGACGACGCCCATGGTGAACGACCTGGAGCTGAACCTGCCGAGCGCCGCGCCGCGCCCGAAGGACGCGCCGAAAAAGCCCAATTACATCACGGTGCGCGCGGACGGCATTTACTTCAACATGAAGCAGGTGGACCTGGTGGCGCTGCAACAATTGATGGTGCAAATGCGCGAGGTGGATCCGGATTTGAGCGTGGTGGTGCGCGGCGATGCCGCCATTGATTATCAGAAAATCATCAACGTGCTGGATGTCTTGCAGCAGGCCAACGTGACGAAAGTCGGCCTGGCCACCGAGCCAACGACGAAAAAAGGCTAGCGCATGCCTCGCCGGAAGATCTCGCCTAAGATCAATCTCGTCATCTCCGCGGTGTTCCATGCGGCGATCATTGCCGTGTTTTTTCTGTTCGCCGCGCACGAGGGAATTCTGGGCCACAAACTCCAGGAAATCACCGCCGTCCTGGTGCCCAAGGAAAAGCCGCCCGAGCCGCCGAAACCCGAGCCGCGCATCGAACCGCCCAAAGCCGAGCCGAAAGTGGAAGAGCCGCCGCCGCAGGCCGTGGCCAAATCCGAGCCGGCTCCGCAAGTGGCGGCGCCGCCGCCGGGACCTTCCGGGCCGTCCGCGCCCGCCGTCGCTCCCGCAGCGGTGATCCCGGCGGATTTTTCGTTTGCCGACGGGGCCAAGGAAGTCATCACCAGCGCCAATGCCGGCATTGCGTATTACAAAAATTTTGTCGAATACACGCTGCGCGAAAATTGGAACCGCCCGGATGACTTGACCGACAAGGATTTTGCCGACGAGGTGGAAGTGCAGATCGACCGGGACGGCTATCTGAAAAGTTACTCGCTCAAGAAGAAATCCGGCAACAAACGCTGGGATGAATCCGTCCTGCAAGCCATTGCCTCCACCAAATCCATCGGCCGCGTGCCGCCGACAAATTTTCCCTCAAAATTCGAAATTCGTTTTGACGTGCAGCCCGCCTCGGAATCGCTGACGCCATAAACCCGGGCCCGTCTATTCGGGCATGAAGCGATAGCCGACGCCGCGCACCGTATCCAGAAATTTGGCGGCGACGCCGAGTTTTTCGCGCAAGCGCCGCATGTGGGTGTCCACCGTGCGGGTGTCAATATGAGTTTCGTATTCCCAGACGTCGCGCAAGAGCTGCTCGCGTGATTGCACGTGGCCCATGCGCTGGATCAGGAGCGTCAGCAGTTTGAACTCGGTCGCGGTCAACTCAATGCGCTTGCCCTTGACGGTGACGAGATGCCGGGAGACATCCACTTGCAACGGGCCGGATGAATAGGCCAGGGGCGGCTCTTCCACCGCTTTTTGCTCCTCCAGCCTCTTCTTGACTCTTAAAATCAATTCGCGCGGGCTGAAGGGTTTGGGGACATAATCCGTCGCGCCCAACTCCAGGCCCACAATGCGGTCAATCTCATTGGCCCGCGCGGTCAGCATGATGATGGGGATGGCGCTGGTTTTGGCGTCGCGGCGGAGGAGCTTGCACACTTCCAGGCCGTCCATTTCGGGCAGCATCAAATCCAGCAAAATCAAATCCGGCTCGGCGGAGCGGGCTTTGCGCAGCGCCTCGGCGCCGTCGGCCGCCGTTTCCGTTTGGAAACCCGCCTGGTGCAAATTATACGTGACCAGATCCAGCACATCTGGCTCATCGTCCACCACCAGAATTTTGGTTTTCACGCTGTTACAATGGGGCCAAGGCCCGGTGACGGACAACGGCGCCGCCGTGACAAGTGTGTTACAGTTCCGCAACAGACTTTCCCCAGGCGGCGCCGCGAAAAATGTGGCGTCCCGCCGCCGGACGTCTTACAAGAAACACATGACTCACGATCAAGCCATTTCCAAGGCGCCGTTCGGCGTGACCAAAGAGGGAGCGCCGGTGGACCTTTACACCTTGCGCCGCGGGGCTCTGGAAGCGCGCATCACCAATTACGGCGGCATTGTCACGTCGTTGCTCGCGCCGGACCGGCGCGGCCAACCCGGCGACGTGGTGCTCGGCTACGATCACTTGGAAGGCTATATCAAGAACAGCCCGTACTTTGGCGCCTTGGTGGGCCGGTATGGGAACCGCATTGCCAAAGGCAAATTCACGCTTAACGGCGTAACGCATCAATTGCCGATCAACAACGGCCCGAATTGCCTGCACGGAGGCTTGCGCGGCTTCGACAAGGTGGTTTGGCAGGCCAGCGCCGTCGCGTCCGGCCCGGCGCTGGAACTGGCTTATGTCAGCCAGGACGGCGAGGAAGGCTTTCCCGGCAATTTGAGCGTCAAGGCGGTTTACTCGTTGACCGAGGACAACGGCCTGCGCCTCGACTACACGGCCACCACGGACAAAGACACCGTGCTCAATCTCACCCAGCACACCTATTTCAACCTGGCCGGGCGCGGCAACGTCCTGGGCCACGAAATATTTATTGACGCAGACGCGTTCACGGCGGTGGACGAAAATCTCATCCCGACCGGCGAACTGCGGCCCGTGGCGGGGACGCCGTTTGATTTCCGGCAGCCCACGACCATCGGCGCGCGCATCGAACAGGCGGATGCGCAGCTCAAACTTGGGCATGGTTACGATCACAACTATGCGCTCAACCACGGCCCCGGCCTGGCGCTGATCGCGCGCGCCTATGAGCCAACCTCGGGGCGCGTTTTGGAAATTCTCACCACAGAGCCCGGCGTCCAATTCTACACGGGCAACCATCTCGACGGCTCGATCACGGGCAAAGGCGGCTGGACGTATTTGCCGCGCCACGGGTTTTGCCTGGAAGCGCAGCATTATCCTGATTCTCCCAATAAACCGTCCTTTCCCAGCGTCGTGCTCAAGCCCGGCCAGGTATTCCGCAGCACGATCATTTGCCGGTTTTCCACGAAGTGAGCTTTTCTATTTGCGCCGAACGGATCATCGCGCCATAGTAAGCTTCTGGAAGAGTTAACGCAGCGTTCCCTTGCGTATCACCATTTATGAAATCCAACGATCCAGGAAAACCGCCCAAACCCAACGGTAAAACCGCCAAACCCAAGGGCTCGGCCGCGGCCCGCGCGAAGGATAAAATTTCCAAAGTCGTCAAATCCATCATCTCCGCCAAGACCAAGCCGGCTCCCGAAAAAACCCCCGCCCCCGCCGCCAAGCCGGCGCCTGCGAAAAAACCGTCCGCCCCCGCTGTCGCCGCGAAGGCTCCGGCGCCCGCTCCGCGCGCCGCCAAATTGAAGGCGCCGGCGATCCTGTCAGAAGGCGACGCCACGCCCGCCGCGCCGGTCAGCGGCCCGGGGAAACGATTTGCCACCGGCCCGACGCCGCCCGTCGCCGCGCCGGCGCCCGCCGCGGAGCTGCCCGAATCCTACGGCACAAAACAATTATTCTTGACGGCGCGCGATCCGCGCTGGCTTTTCGCGCATTGGGATTTTCGGCTGGAGCAGGTGCGCGAGCTCAATGCGCTTTCCGCCGACGGCCACCTGGCGCTGCGCGTTTTCGCCCACGATTTTTCGGGGAAGCCGCTCGACGAAATCCAAGTGCATCCGGAGTCGCGGAACTGGTTTGTGCCCGTGCCCCGCGGCGCCGAGCGTTACGTGGCGGAGTTGGGCTACCGCGATCGCGCGCGCCAATGGGTGTCGGTGGTCCATTCCTCCGCGACGCTGACGCCGCCCGATTCGCTTTCCGACGAGACCGGCGTGCGCTTTGCCACCATTCCGTACGAGGTGCCGTTTGTGCAATTGCTGTCCAATGTGAAAGCGGCGATTCGCGAGCACACGCCGCTGGTGGAGGCGGTGGAGCAACTCCGCGCGGCGGGGCATCCGCAGTTGCCGGCCGGGCCGCAGTTGGCTGGGACGTGGACGCCCGCGCAGGAAAAGGCGCTGGCGGAAGTTATTTCGCTCGATCAATCGCACCGCATCTGGATTGGTTCGCTGGAAATCACGGAATTGATTCGGCGGCGTTTGCAGCAGGAGCTTTCCTCGATGGGCGCCGCGCAATTCGGCCTGCCTTCCTCGTGGGCGGCCGGAGTTTCGAGTCAAATGGGCAGTGTGACCAGCCCGTTTGGCGGCGGACAGCGCCGGCGCGGGTTCTGGTTCAATGTCAACGCGGAGTTGATCATTTACGGCGCCACCGAACCGGACGCCACCGTGACCATTGGCGATCGCAAAATCAAACTGCGGCCGGATGGCAGTTTCAGTTTTCGTTTTGCCTTGCCTGATGGCGACTACAACCTGCCCGCCGCCGCGCATTCCGCCGATGGCGAGGAAACGCGCCGCGCCGATTTGCGGTTTCATCGCGGCACCAAATACGAGGGGGACGTGGGCGCGCATCCGCAGGACAAAAATCTTCGCCCGCCCGTGGTGGCTGCGGTAGCTTAGCGCCGCTTGAGTCCTTACACCAAAGCGCTGGCATCCGTCATCCGGCTCGTGGCCGTGGGGCTGATTATTTTCAGCGTGTGCGAATACGCCGGTGATGTGGCCTCGCGGGCCACGCATCAGGGCGGCGGCAGCGCGGCCGCCTTGGCGCTGCAAGCGGTGCCTTTTCTCGGCGGTTTGATTTTGATCTGGAAAAGTTCCAGCATTGCGGAGCATTTCACGCGGGATTTGGACTGACATTCATGCAAGGCCATTTCGTTCTCATGCTGCACGCTCATTTGCCGTTTGTCCGGCATCCTGAGCACGAAAAATTCCTGGAGGAAGACTGGCTCTTTGAAGCCATCACCGAGACGTACATTCCGCTGATCCAGAACATGGAGAGCTGGCAGCGCGACGGCATGGATTTCCGGCTCACGATGTCCATCTCGCCGCCCTTATGCGCGATGCTGCTCGATCCGCTTTTGCAGGAGCGCTATCTCCGGCGCCTGAACAGCCTGATCGAACTGGCGGAAAACGAAATTCATCGCACGCATTGGGATCCGGCCTACCGCGAATTGGCGTGGATGTATCACCATCGTTTTACCACCATTCGCGAAACCTACTTCGATTACGGCCGCAATCTCGTCGGCGCCTTCCGCCGGTTTCAAGACGACGGCAAACTGGAGATTGCCACCTGCGCCGCGACGCATGCGCTGCTGCCGTTTCTGGTGGATGATCCGTCCTCGTTGCGCGCCCAGATTCTCGTGGCGCGCGATCATTACCGGGAATGTTTTGGGCGCGAGCCGCGCGGCATCTGGCTGCCGGAATGCGCCTACGTGCCCGGCATCGAACCCGCGTTGCAGGAAGCCAATATCCGGTGGTTCGTCACCGAAACGCACGGCATTTTGCATTCGCAACCACGCGCGCGCTACGGCGTGTTCGCCCCCATCTTCACGCCCAACGGCCTTGCCGTGTTCGGCCGCGATTTCGATTCCGCCCGCCAGGTCTGGAGCAAGGACACGGGTTATCCGGGCGACGCCCGTTATCGCGATTTTTATCGCGACGTCGGATTCGATCTGGATTTCGACTACGTCAAACCTTATTTGCCATCGCCCAATTTGCGCGGCTTCACCGGTGTCAAGTATCACGCCATCAGCGGCGACGCCCCGGAAAAGCGGGCGTATGATCGCGCCGCCGCCCTGCGCGCGGCCGACGAGCATGCCGGCCATTTCTTGCAGGCGCGCCTGGCGCAAATGGCCAAGCTGGAAGGCATCATGGATCGGCCGCCGGTGGTGTTTGCGCCTTACGATGCGGAGCTCTTCGGGCATTGGTGGTATGAAGGGCCCGAGTTTTTGAATCTGTTCATGCGCAAGGCGTATTACGACCAGAAAGCTTTCACGCTCGTGACGCCGCATGAATTTCTCAAGCGTTACCCCACGCAGCAAGTCGCCACGCCCGGCGCCTCCAGCTGGGGCGAGGAGGGATACTGGCGGGTCTGGCTCAACGAGAGCAATCAATGGATTTATCCACACCTGCGCGTCGCGCAAGGCCGCATGACCGAGCTGGCCGCGCAAGCCAGCCCGACGCCGTTGCAGGAGCGCGCGCTCAAGCAAGCCGCGCGCGAGCTGCTCCTCGCGCAGGCCAGCGACTGGCCCTTCATTCTCCGCACCGGCACCAGCCCCGGCTACGCCTCGCAACGCGTCAAGGATCACCTCCTCCGTTTCACCGCCCTCTACGACCAGCTTGCCAAAAACAGTCTTGACGAAGTCTGGCTCGCCGAAATGGAGCGCGCGGACAACCTTTTCCCCAACCTCGACTGGCGCTATTGGCGGGCGAAGCCATAGTAATTTATGGCGCGGTGGGTTTTCATATTGACGCTCTGGCTCGCCGTCGGCGCTCGCGCCGATGAGAGCCTGAACGTCTTCACCAACCAGGCCGAGGCGGCGTTGCGGGCGCAAATGGGCTTGAGCCTCACGAACATTCCCATCTATTGCCCCACCAATGCTTCGGTGCGCTACAGCGCGGCGCTTCATTATATTCTACAAGCGGCGGCAAACTCTTATGACATCACGACGCCCGCCACAAATTATCCCTCCATTTTCCGCCCGCGATTCGGCAGCGCCGGCGGCGATCTATTCATTATTGGTTATACAAACGTGACTGGCGACGCAGATACACTATGGGCTTCCGGATGGAAGGACATCACCGATCCGTCCATTGGCGTGGACGATAACGTGTGGGGCGTGCCGTGGGTGGTGGGCGCCAAGGGTTACGCGCCGCAATTCAACCATTATAGTTTCGCCACGGTGATGGCGATGACGCGAATACTGTCCGTCTATCGCCCATCGATCAAGCCGTTATCCCATCCGACCCATACCAACCAATTTTACGAATTTATGGTGTCGAATATCTTTGGCCTCGACCTCGCAGGAGGTTCATCTGCCTACGCGAAGCCCGTAACCGTGCTGGCGTCGAATCGAATATCGATCGCGTTGACCAACAATTACAACTGGGGAACGAACATCACTGAAGTGGTGGGAACGGAAAATCTGATCACGCACGGTCCGCAAAACGGGAGTTCGTATTTGGTGATCACATTGCCAAGCCTGATATCTTTTCCGCTTTCAGAGTGGATAGAGAATCAAGCGGAGTTCACGCCGGTCGTCGATCCGTCCTTTTTCGACGACACGAATCAAATCGGGTTGCCGGAGCATCAATGGACTCTCACGGTGACCAACGATGTTTTGTACGGCTTGATGGATGGATCTTCCGGGACAAATCGGCTGCTCGATTTTGTCAACGTGGCTGGCTTGGGCGCCGCGCTAAATTGGAGCCAAACTTTGAATCGAGACGAAATCAACCCATCTCTTTCACTGGATTTGGTTTGGCAAACCAATGGCGCCAACGACGCGTTTGATTCACCCGCTTCGGACGGCGTCAAGAATCAGATTTTAATCGGCGCGGGACTGATAACCGTTCCGGATTGGACTCCGCCGCCACAGAATGCAAGTTTTTTTCAACGACTGTTGCTGGGCGACGCCGTGCCGACGAACATAATGCAAAGCCCATTTTCCGCGATCGCTCTTTTGACCCAGACCTCGGATTGGCCCGCCAAGAATCCGAAAGTCCATTATACGACGGAAGACCTGACAAATTATTATTCGCCCACCATACAATTTGCGCTGCCGCGGGTTTGGCTGCCTCCGCGCTTGCCAAACTTGGGACAGAATTATGGGCAACAAGTTCGAACACTGCCGATCAGCTCTGGAATTGGCTTGTCAACCAATGGCTTTGAATGGGACTTCGCGGGCGTCCCCGGATTTGCCATATATGATCTGGGGTTCAACGAATTTGACGGACTGGAGTCAGACTGCGACTGCGGCGCAAGTCGCGCCAGGGCTGTTCCGCTTCACGAACTCAACGACGCAGTCGGCGGCGCATTTTTATCGGGTCATCACGCCGTGACGGGTCCTTCCAGCGGTTCGCCGAGGGGCAGGGGCGCGGGGAGGGGGACGAATTCTTCGATTTGGCGCCAGAGTTCGGAGAAATCTTTATTGACGTCGCCGCTGAGGCAGTCGGTGATGAGGCCGACGGCGGAGGGGTATTTGTTGGTGACGGTGCGGAAGCTGAATTTGGGATGGTAGAAGGCATAGACGAGCTTGCGCATGTTCTCCACGCCTTCCCGCAGAAAACGCCCGTAGTTCGCAAAACGCGCGGCGGAAAAATCCTTTTCGACGATGGCCTGGTGAACTTCGTCGCCCGCCAGCGTGCCGCTTTTGAGGGCGAGCATGACGCCGGATGAAAACACCGGATCAAGGAAGGCAAAGGCGTCGCCGACCAGAATGAGTCCTTCGCTGGCGCAATGCCGGGCGTGCTGGGTATATTCGCTGACGAGGCGGTATTGGCCCGTGGATTGGCCGCGGGCCAGGTGCTGCTTGATCCATTGGTTCTGCTCGACTTCGCGATTGAAAATTTCCCTGGGATCTTTCAAGCCGTCGCGTGTCAAATACTTTCCCTCGGCCACCACGCCGACGCTGATGATGTCGTCGTGCTGCGGGATGTACCAAAACCAGCCTTTTTCCGGGACGTAGGCGACGGTCGTGGCGCCGGCGTCGATGCCCTCATCGCGCTGGGCGCCTTTGTAATACGTCCAGACGGCGACCTTGTTGAGGAACGGATCGTTCTGCCGCCACTGGTTGCGCACGGCGGAAAAGGCTTCCTTGCCCGAGCAATCCAGCGTGATGGGCGCGCGGTATTCCGTGAGCGCGCCGCCCTTGGTCTGGGCGCGCGCGCCGACGACGCGGCCATTCTCCTTGATCAATTCCTTGACCGCCGTTTCCTCCAGGACTTGCGCGCCTTTTTCGCGGGCGTTGTCGAGGAGCATTTGGTCAAATTCCGAGCGCAAGACCTGCCAGGTTTGGGCCACGGTTTCGCGGTCGTAGCGATTGTAAAAATAAAACGGTTGGCTGGCCCGGCCCGACGGCGAAACAAATTGCACGCTGTATTTTTTGACGAAAGCCGAGCCGCGCATCTTGTCAATCATCCCGAGCCGTGCGAGCGGCTGGAAGGTGAAGGGCAAAAGCGATTCGCCGATGTGATAACGCGGGAATTTTTCGCGCTCCAGGATGAGGACTTTATGACCGTGCTGGGCGAGAACGGTGGCAGAGGCGGAACCGGCGGGTCCGGCCCCAATGATCAGGGCGTCAAGGGATGCGGGGTTTTTCATGGAAAATCAAGAGGGCATCGATTGCGGCGGTTCGCCATGCGGGACGGGCGTCGCGCGTTTTTTCGCGGCGGTCGGCGGGAGGATTTCGACAATCTCCGCCAAGGGTCGGCCCCAGGGATCGACCAGCGTGTTGCGGCGACCGTAGAGAAAATGGGTCTGGTCCAGTTGCAAGGCCTCGCGGATGAAGGCGTCGGCCTCCATGCGCAAAAACGCGCGGGGCTGGCTCTGAAAGCGCACGCCGGAAGCGGTGAGAATTTTTCCCAAGGGCTGGCGCTCCCGCAATATTTCCCGCTGCGCCTCCTCCGGAAACAGGTCAAGCATAATCTTGATGGCGCCAAATTCCACCGGCTTTTCGGAGCCTTCCAGCAAAAGGGCCACTTCGCGGAAGTATTCGTTCTCGACGGTTTGCCGCGCCAGGAGGCGGATATGGATTTTCGCCCTGTGAAATCCCTCCAGCTTGGACGTCATGTCGCCCTCGTGCGCGAGCAGCGTGTGATAGGGTTCGGGCAGTTCGGCGGCCTCCACCCGCCCGATGGCCGGCACGGGGCAATGGCGCGCGGCGTAAAACTCGTCCAGCGGATAGATGTCCGAGAAAATGGCGCGGGGCGCAAACGCGGGGTCGGGCGGCATTAGGCGTACCTCGCATTCTTGTGTTCGGGCAGGAAAAACTCGTGCAGGAGTCGGTCCACCTGGAGCAACCCTTCGCGGTTCAGGCGGACGGTGTCGCCTTCCACACTGCCAAAGCCCCAGTCGCGGAGCGTTTGCAGCGGGGCGGCGAAACGCACGCGCGGATCGACGCCGAATTTTTTCTGGAAATAAGCGCAGCTCACCGCGCCCAATTTCAGTTGTAAAATAAATTCGCGAATGAGGCGTTCATCATCGTTGGGCGTCATGGCGCGATAGATCGGCCATTGCCCCGCCGTGATCGCCTGCAAATACGGCTCAAACTCGTGGCGGTTTTGGTAATGCGTGCCGTGCAAATGGCCGAAGGAGGCGACGCCGAGCCCCAGCAAATCGGCCCCGGCCCAAAGCCGGTCGCGATACACAAAGCGCGTGTGCGCCTTGCTCTTGACAGCGGTGTAGGCGCTGCCGACGGTGTAGCCGGCCTTCTCCAGTTCCGCGAAAGCCCAGCCCACCCAGCCGCGTTTCGTTTCCCAATCCGCCACGGGCGCCACCAGTTTTCCCTCCGCCTTCATTTGTTGGTAAATGCCGGTGTTGTAGGGCACTTCCATTTGGTAAATCGTCACGCTGTCTGGCGCCATTTCGATGGTGCGGCGCACGCATTCGCGCCAATTGGCGTCGGTTTCCTCGACCATGCCCGCGATCAAATCGATGTTGATCTGCGGGAACTCCAACTCGCGCGCGTAGGCGTAAGCCCGCGCGATTTCCTTGCTGTGATGCGCGCGTCCGTTGATTTCGAGAATGTGATCATCAAAATTCTCCACGCCCAGGCTCAGCCGGGTCACGCCCATTTCCCGGAGCGCCTTTAATTTGTGGCTGGTCAGCGTGCCGGGTTCGCATTCGAAGGTGACTTCCTCCGCTTCGTCCCACGGAATCAGCCGCTTCATGCCGTCGGTCAAATATTTTAATTGATCCACCGACAAATAGGAGGGTGTGCCGCCGCCGAAATAAACAAAGTTGGCTTTGCGTCCGCCAATGATCGGTTTGGCGGCGTAAAGGGCGAGCTCTTGCAGCGCGGCGTCGATGTAGCTGCGAATGGCCGCGGAATCCTTGTCCGTATAAACTTTGAAATAGCAAAAATGGCAGCGTTTGCGGCAGAACGGAATATGCAAGTACACACCGAGAGGCGTCCCGGCTTGGGGTGCTTGGTCAAGCGCGGCGAGAGCGTTGGGCACGAGCTCCGGTTTCCAGAAGGAGAAGGGCGGATAATTGGAGACAAAATAATTGCCGACCGTCGTCTGTTTTTCCAGCGGCGGGGCGGCCGGGGTGGCCGGCGATGTATCGGTGGTGGCGCTCATGTTTTGCTGATTTTTCTGGACCCGAAGCAATAGACGTTTCCGTCCTGACAACCTATCACTATTTTTTCATCCGCGACCGCCGGGGAGCTGGCGATGGCCTGGCCCAAATCATACGACCAGATCGCCTGGCCGTCCTTGAGCGACAGCAGGTAGAGCCGTCCGTCGTCGGAACCGGCCACGACGGCGTTGGCGGCGGCGACGGGCGAGCTTTCAATTTTTCCCTGCGTGGAAAATTTCCAGACGCTCTGGCCATCCGCGCGGTTCAGGCAATGAATGGCCTTGTCATAGCCGCCGAAAATGACGCGGTCTGAGGTGACCGCCGCCGCCGTCATGTAGGGAAAATCGAGCTCTTTAAAATGCCAGAGGATTTTCGACGCCGCCAAATCGATGCAGAGAAACTCGTTGTCATAGTGGCCGACATAAGCCTTGTCCTGGGCCAGGGCGACGGAGGCCGCGATATAGGCGCCCGCTTCAACCTCCCGCACTTTGGCGCCGGTGGCAGTGGCGAGCGTGCGGACGATCGCGTCACAACCTCCAAAAACCGCCTGGCCATGCGCGATGGCGCAAGAGCCATTGATATAATTTCCCGTCTCGAAATTCCATACCGACTGGCCGTTGGTGGCGTTCAGGCAATAGAGCTTGAAATCGTAGCTGCCAAATAAGACGCGCAGTTGGCCGGCCACGGTGTCGCAATTGGCGGAGCCGGCGATTTTTCCTTCCGTCTGGAATTTCCACTGCAATTTGCCGCTGGCGGCGTCGAGGGCGTAAAAGGTTCCCTCCATCGATCCAACGAACACGGTTTTGCCGGCCCAAAGCGGCGGGGCTTGAATGGCGGAGTCGGCTTTGAAATTCCACACTTCCTGGCCGGTGGCAAAATCAATCGCGTGCACATGCGCGTCGTCGGAGCCGATGAACACCGTTCCGCCGGCAATGACGGCCGAAGACTTGACGGGGCCGCCGGTTTTGCAGGTCCAGAGCAATTCCGGCTTTTCCGGCAGGCGGCACGCGGCGACGCCCGTGAGCGCGGGATCGCCGCGAAAAATCGGCCAATCGGCTGCGGGAACCGGGAGAGTGGAAAGCGCGAAGACCAAAAGGGCCGCCGGGATCGCGCAAACGAAACCCAGCCCTGCGACTGTGGTTTCTCCTCCCAAGCGCATGGACAACGTCAAAAAAGCTGCGGCTTTACCATCGCCCGCGCCCGCAGCTTTGGCAATCAAATAATACTTACACGTATGATCGGCCCGCCCACTCCGCGCTTGCGCCGCGCGGAGGATGGGCTTACAAAACCGCCGATGTCAAAGGCTGGAGCTTTCAATCTGGATCGTTATTTGGCGGAGCGCACCGCCGCGGTTGATGCGGCGCTGCACCGGTTTCTGCCGCGCGCCACGGCGGCGCCGCCCACGATTCACAAGGCGATGCGGTATTCGATTTTCGCCGGCGGCAAACGCATGCGTCCCGCCTTGTGCCTCGCGGCGGCCGAGGCTTGCGGAGGGAGCATCGCCGCCGCCCTGCCGCTGGCCTGCGCGGTGGAATGCATTCACACCTATTCGCTGATTCACGACGATTTGCCCGCGATGGACGATGATGATTTGCGCCGGGGCAAACCGACGAACCACAAGGTGTTTGGCGAAGGCATCGCGGTGCTGGCGGGCGACGCTTTATTGACACAAGCGTTTGAAATCGCCGCGCAATGCCAGGGATGGCCGCGCTATTCGCATCGCGACATCATTCTCGAAATCGCGGTGGCGGCCGGCTCCAAACAACTCATCGCCGGGCAGGTGGCCGACCTGGAAGGCGAAGGGAAAAAAATCTCGGCGGGCCAGCTCAAATATATTCACGAACGCAAAACGTCCGCGCTGCTTTGCTGCTCGGCGCGCCTGGGCGGAATGAGCGCCAACTGCACCGCGGCGCAACTTCGGGCGCTGACGGATTTTGGCTACAATGTCGGTTTGGCGTTCCAGATCATCGACGATATACTTGACGTCACGCAGACCAGCGCGCAGCTCGGCAAGACCGCGGGCAAGGACACGGCGGCGCAGAAGGCCACGTATCCTTCGATTGTGGGCTTGGAAAAATCGCGGGAAATTGCGCAACAATTGACGCGCCGGGCGTTCGCGGCGTTGCGCGCGTTTCGGGGCCGAGCTCCCGCGCTCGAGGCGCTGGCGCAGTATCTGTTGCAGCGGGACCGTTAGAGCGGTTTAGCGCGCGCTAACCTTTGCTGGCGTAGTAGGCGTCCACCTTGGCGCCGACGTCTTTGAAGCCCATATCGACTTCGTAGATTTGCTTGAGCTGGTCCATGGCTTCCTCGGTCTTGCCCATCTTTTCGAGGACGGAGCCAAGCGCGTAAAGAATTTCCTTCTTTTCATCGTCGAACGTCAGCTTTTCCTTCAAGGCATCCTGCAAGCGCCGCACCGCGAGATCGTTCATGTTGCGCCGCGCGAAGCAAAGCCCGAGATACATCATCGCGGGGATGCGCTTGTGCGGATTGGATTGCGCCTTTTGGAATTCCTGGCCGGCTTCCGCGAATTTGCCCGCCTTGAAATACAGCTCGGCCAATTCAAAGCGCAAGACGAGGTCATTGGGATAACGCTCCACGCGTTGCTTGGCATCGGCGAGGGCGAATTCATTGCGTTCCGCCGTCAGGCGGGCGTTGGTCTCGGCGTATTCCGGGGCCTGCGGATCCAATTGGGCCAGGGCGTGGTCGAGTTTCTTGATGGTGGTCTCGGCGATGGCTTTTTGGAGGGAGGCATCCGTCGTGCCTTCCATGGCGACGATGCGATTATAGGATTCCAGCGCGCGATCGAAGTCTTTTTTCTGCGCGTAAAGCTCGGCAATCGAGCGCAGCAACTTGAGATTCTTCGGCTCCTGCGCGAGGCGGGCCTCGTACTCGGCGATCTGGCGATCCGCCACATCATCACTTTTGACTTGCCGGCTTTCCTGCTCCAACGAAACCGCCTGATCCTTGTCCTTAAGAATATCGCGATACGAACCCGTGCCGCTGGAGAGCGCTTCGTAGCCGCCTTCCGACAGCGTTTTGCGGGCGGAAATATCCTTCAACTCTTCCACCAGGCGCAAATCGCCGGGATGCAAATGCATCAGGTCGGAGAAAATCTTTTCCGCTTTTTCGCCTTCGCCATTGGCGGAATAGGCGCGCGCCAGGTCCTTCAGGGCGTCCTCGTCCTTGGGCGCGTTTTTGGTCACGATTTGGAGCGAGAGAATGGCGGTTTTCGGGAACTCGCAGGCGATGGCGGCCTGGGCGAGCAGCTTGTGGGCTTGGATGCTGTTGGGATCGCTGTTGAGGATTTGCTCCGCGGTTTTCAGGGCGTCCACGGCGTTGCGCATCAATTCAACCTGGCCTTTGGCGAGCAACGGCGAGGCCCCGGCGCCGCCGAGCATTTTCTTGAAAAATGTGGTGGAGGCGCTGCCGGATTTTTGGATTTGCGCGGCGCGGAGAAACTGGCGGCAATCGTAGAAGCCGGGCTCCTGTTCAAGGACCTGGTTGAAGATGGCAATGGCGTACTCGAAATTCTTGCGTTCGAAGGCCGTTTTTCCCTTTTCGAATTGTTCGCGGAGATGACGCGGCGTCTGACTTAAAGTTTTTTCAGCCATGAAAGAACTTTAGTAAGATTGCCTGAAAAATCCAATGGAAACTCAATGCTGGATCGCGAGATCCACCGCGATGAGGAGCTGCTCCAGGCTGAATGGCTTGGCCAGCCGCTTCAACGCGCTGTCCTCGTGACGCAATTCCTCGGTGTCGCGGGCGCCGCCGCTCGCCACAATCACAGGCAAATCCGGCCGCATCTGTTTGATCGCGCGCACCGCCGTCATGCCGTCGAGCACAGGCATGTCCGTGTCGGTGACCAGCAGGCGGATTTCATTTTTATGCGCCTCGAAACTGGCGAGGCCATGCACGCCGTTTTGCGCGGTGATGACCCGATAGCCGTAGCTTTCCAACGTTGATTTGGCGAGTTCGCACACGGCTTCCTCGTCATCCACCACCAGGATCAATTCCCCGTGGCCGACGGGAAGAGCGGGCTCCTCCGCCGAGGCGGCGATGGGAGGCGCGGTGGGAATGGCCGGCAAATGCATTTGAAATTCCGTGCCCTTGCCCGCTTCCGTTTTGATGTCAATAAAACCACCGTAATTCTTGACAATGCTGGCGACGGTGGACAGGCCCAGGCCGGTGCCTTTGTCGGGCAGTTTGGTGGTGAAGAACGGATCAAAAATGCGCGGCAGAACTTCGGGCGGAATGCCCGTGCCGGTGTCAGAAACCGCAATCACCACGTACGGCCCCGGTTGATGGCCGGAGACGCCGGATTCGTCCGGCTGCACCATTAAATTGCGCGCGGACAATTTTAGCTGGCCGCCATTGGGCATGGCGTCGCGCGCATTGACACACAGGTTGAGCAGCAGTTGATGCAGCTCCGTGGCGTCGCCTTGCACCTGCCACAAATCCTTGTCCGGCAGATTGACCGAGATCGTGATGGACTTGGGAAAGGTTTCGCGGACGATTTTCGCCATGTCGCGCACGGCGTGAGTCAACATAATAGGACCGATGGGCTGGCGCGAGCCGCGGGCGAAGCCGAGGATTTGCTTGACCATGCCGGTGGCCCGTTGCGCGCTGGAGGAAATAATGTCCAAAAACCGCTCGCGGCTGGTGTTGTCCTCGCATTGGCGCAGCAGGTCGGCGCTCATAAGCACCGGCGCCAGGGCGTTATTCAAGTCGTGCGCGATGCCGCCCGCCAGGGCGCCAATGCTGTCCATGCGCTGGGCGCGGAGGAAAATCGCCTCCATTTTCTTCTTTTCAGTGACATCGGTGTAGGCGGACAAAATGGATTGCGGCTGGCCATCGACATCCCGCAACAAGCTCCAGCGGCTGAACACGGAGATTTCCTCGCCGCCTTTGTTGCGCAGTTCGAATTCACCCAGCCAATCGCCGCATTCGGCGAGATTGAGCGCGGCCGCACGAAACAAGGCGGGATTGGCGTGGGTCAATTCGGCAAAATTCTGATCCACTGCTTCCTCTTCTTTCCAGCCAAACATCAATTCCGCGCCGCGATTCCAGCTCAGGATGCGGTCATCCATCGAGCGCACCACGATGGCGTCGCGGGTCAGATTAAGCAAATTGGCCTGCTCGAGAATGCGGCGTTGCGAGGCCAGTTGGACTTTGCGGATGCCAGCGTCCTGCAAGGCGCGGCGCACCGCGGGCACAAGGCGGGCCAGGCGCTGCTTGAGAATGTAATCCGTCGCGCCGTTCTTGAGGCTTTCGACCGCCTGTTCTTCGTCCATCGTGCCGGAAAGCACAATCACCGGGGTGGCAGGCTGAATTTTGCGGGCGAAATCGAGGGCAGCAAAACCGTTGTAGCCCGGCAAGCCATGATCACACAGAATGAGATCGAATTCGCCAGCGCGCAAGGCGGCCTCGTAACGAGGTTGGTCCGGAACTTGGGCTACTTGACAGCGGATTCCTTCCTTTTCCAGCATGTGCTGCACGAACTCAGCGTCTGCGTTGGAATCCTCTAAATGCAGAATTCGAATGATGGCTGCGCCGTCGCTAAATAACCCCACGGATGTCTTACTCAGTTTATCCATAGCCCTCTTATTGACTACGTTGGTTGGAATACCCCAACCGGGTTCGCGTGCTCGGCTTTTCGGACGATAAGCCCGCGCGCTCAATTTGTCAACTGATCGTTTTACAAATGAAGCAGTTACGACTTTCCCTGATGCC
>DASZMX010000001.1:0-4769 GCA_035551475.1 Verrucomicrobiia bacterium | reverse complement strand
GGAAGCCTGGACGCCCGCCGGGTGGAGCTGAAAGCGGAGGTTTTGCACAGTTATTTCGACGCCGCGCAGCCGAAGGTCGTCTTGCAGGATGGCGCGATTGTGTTCACCGCGCAACTTCCCGAAACTGTCGCCGGTGGTTCGCGGTCGGAAGTGAGCTCGGGCAGCATTGTCCGGGTTCGGGGAGTCTGCGCAATTCAATGGAGCGAGAATCATGAGCCCGGAAGTTTTCGCGTTTTTATTTCCAGTCTGGATGATCTCGTGGTCGTTCGTTCGGCGCCGTGGCTGACGCCCCGGCACGCGCTGATGCTGCTTAGCGGGCTGGCGTTGGGAGGTTTGCTTGCCTCCACCTGGGTGATTTCCCTGCGGCGCCGCGTCCGCGCCCAGACCGAGGTGATTCGCCAAAACCAGAAGGAACTGCTGGAGGTTTCACGGCGCGCCGGCATGGCGGAAGTGGCCACCAATGTTTTGCACAATGTCGGCAACGTGCTTAATAGCGTCAATGTCTCTGCCACGATTGTCACGGAGCAGGTCAAACGCTCCGCCGTGGGAAGCCTCGAACGCGCCGCCGCCCTCGTCAAAGAGCGCGAGCACGATCTCGCGCTCTATGTCACATCCGATCCGCAGGGCCGGCATTTGCCGGCATTCCTGGAGAAAGTGACCGTCCGGCTGCGCGCCGAAAATCAAACCGTCCTGACCGAATTGCAATCCTTGCGCAAAAATGTCGAGCACATCAACGACATCGTTTCGATGCAGCAAAATTTCGCCAAGGCCGGCGGCTTGATTGAAACCATCAGTCCGGTTGAACTGCTGGAAGATGCGTTGTTGATCAATACGCTCGGACGTGAAGATGCCGGGATTGAAATCCAACGCGCCTACGCCTCCGACGTCGGCCAGATCACCGTGGAGAAACATAAGTTGCTTCAAATCGTGGTGAATCTTATTGGCAACGCCAAGCACGCCTGTTTGGAATCATCCCAACCGCGGAAACAAATCACCTTGCGCGCTGAGCGCGCGGAGGGGAAGCTGCTGGTCTCTGTGCTTGACAATGGGGTCGGCATCGCGGCGGAGAACCTGACGCGCATTTTCAACCACGGTTTCACGACCCGCGCCAAAGGGCATGGCTTTGGCTTGCATGGCGGCGCGCTTTCGGCGCGGGAATTGGGCGGCAAGTTGATGGTGCGCAGCGAGGGCCTGGGCAAAGGCGCTTTGTTCACGCTGGAACTGCCGCTGGCGCCCGTTTCTCGCGCGAGCGCTTAGTTTGCATCGGGCGATTCCAGAGATGCAGCACGGCGTAGCTGCGCCACGGCCGCCAGGCTTGCGATAGTTGCTCAGCCTGTTTGGCGGTGACCCCGCCAAGATTATTTCGCACGGCGACATCTTCCTTGGGAAATGCATCCGGCCAGCGCAGCGCCCGCATCGCAATATAATGGGCCGTCCACGGTCCAATGCCGGGCAGATTTGTCAGCCGCTTGATGGTTTCTTCCGGATCGTGGTGATTCCCGCTGTCCAGAGAAAGCTCCCCGGCGATTTGGGCCTGGGCCAGCGCGAGAATGCTGCGGCAACGGGCCCCGACGATGCCCAGCGTGGCGAGTTGATTTATGTTGGCGCCGGCGATCTTCACTGCCTCCGGCGTGAGCCGGTTCAATTCAGCGAACGGCGTGATGATGGGTTCGCCGAAGCGCGCGACGAATCGGCCCGCCACCGTGGTCGCGGACTTGACCGTGACCTGTTGCCCGAGGATGGCGCGCCATCCTAATTCAAAACCGTGGAAAGCGCCGGGCGCCCTGAGGCCCGGATTCGCCTTGAGCAAGGGACCAAGGATTTTGTCGCGGGCAAAATGGCGCGCGATGATTTCGGGTTGCGCGGTCGTGTCAAATAGAGAGCGGACGCGATTGAGCAGCGCCGGCAAAACTGGAGTCAGGCCGTGGGAAAACTCCAGCCAAAGGGTGTTTTTGTTCTCCGCGTGCGTGATCTTGATCCAGCCTTGCGCCTTTCCCAACTGGACGGTGCGAGCGTAGAACTTGTTTGTCACCCATTCAACCCCCGTGAGCTTCCGGGCGTGCAAAAATGCCAGGATGCCCGGCCAGTCATAGGGCGGGCGGTAGGTGAGTTGCAGCCGCGAGGTCTCGGCGGTGTGCAGGGCGGCGGGATTCTCCAGCGTTCTTTTACGCAACCGCGTGGGCGGCATGTGGTAGCGGGTGCGGAAGGCGTCATTGAAACGGCGGAGGCTGGAAAAGCCGCTCGCATAAGCGACGTCGATCACCGGCCATTTCGTTTCGGTCAGAAGTTGTTTGGCCAGCAATAGGCGCCGGGTCAGCAGCAGTTGAATGGGCGGCGCGCCCAGCTCTTTTTGGACGATGCGTCGAATTTGGCGGGAACTGAGCTTGAACTCAGCCGCGATGGACTCGAGGGCGTTTTTGTCCCCTGCGGCGCCTTCCTCGATGCGTTGCACAACGAGATGAGCAATCCGCTGCGCGGCATCCACTGGCGCCTGGCCGGGCGCCAATTCCGGGCGGCAGCGCAGGCAGGGGCGGAAACCGGCCAACTCCGCTTCCTGCGCGGAATTGTAAAAGCGGCAGTTGGCCGCCTTGGGCGGTTTCACCGGACAAATGGGTCGGCAGTAGATGCCGGTCGAGGTCACGCCCACAAAAAAGAGCCCATCGAAACGAGAGTCGCGCGAAAGGAGGGCCCGATAGAGGTGGGACGGATTTAATTGCTTCATGTTTACAGCGTGCGCCACGTTTGGACTATTTTCTCGCCATTTTCGGACATGGGAATATTTTTATATTGATGGCCGAAAATGGCGAGCATATTGCCGCCTCTGGCACGAAGATAAGCCCATGAAAATGAGTTGTGTCACCATTCCCAGTCCAGTCGGAAAACTTCTGCTGACGGCGGACGAATCCGCGCTGACGGGCGTTCACTTTGCCGACCGTGACGTTTCCGCCGCGCGCCGAAATGGGGCGACCGACGCTGGTCATCCCATTCTGAAAAAAGCCGCCCAGCAGTTGGCGGAATATTTTGCGGGTAAACGGACTGCATTTAGCATCCCGTGGCGCCTGGCCGGCACGACATTCCAGGAGAAAATCTGGCAGGAAATCGCCCGCATTCCCTATGGAAAAACCATCAGCTATAGTGAGCTGGCGGCGCGCGCCGGATCGGAACGCGCGGTGCGGGCCGCCGGGACCAGCACGGGCCGCAATCCCGTGGCCATTATCATTCCATGCCATCGTGTGATGGGCAAAAGCGGCGGTCTGTGCGGCTTTGGCGGCGGTTTGGATAAAAAGCGTTTCCTGTTGAAGCTGGAGAAAATCGACTTGCTATAATTTCCTCGCCTGCGCCCCGCTTCGAAGGTAAGTTCCCTTGTTCTCAATTGAAAACCGACGAGGTGGTGGATGCGTATTAACGCGCGAGCATGGATCATTTTGGCCTTCGCGGTCATCGTGTGCCTATTATGCTGGCGCAAAGCTCCCGTCACTCCGCATTCAACCCATCCTTTGCGCGTCCGCAACACCGACGAACCCATCGCCTCCCTGGCGCGGCGCGACCGCGCTTTGCTTTTGCGCAATGCGGTGTTTGACACCACCAAACCGCCGACGCTTGATCTTCCCGCTGATCTGCGCGCCACCAATGGCCGTGTCTTTATTGTCCAATCGGATCGCCCGCTGGATCAACGGTTCTACGACGCCCTCGCCCAAGCCGGCGCCAAATATATTTCCTACATTCCCTATGATGCCGCCTTGGTCGAGGCCTCGTCCAATCAAGTCGCTGCCTTGGGCTCAACTTTTTATGTTACGCCGTTCGAGCCTTACTTTAAACTTGCCTCGGATTTGTTACAGGCGTCTGTCAAACATGAGCCTGTCACGAATGCGTTGCGCATCGTGACACTGCCGGGCAGCCATGATCAGGCTCTCACCCAAATCCAAGGCTTCGGCTGGCCGCTGATCGGCGAGGACAAGACCCCCATGGGCCCGGAGTTTATCGTGCAAGTGCCCGGCCCGAATGCCGCCATCACCGCCGCGCAATGGCCGCTGGCGCAGGAGATTGAGCTGTATCGCCGCCGCCAGCCCTTGAACGATCTCACGCGCGTCCGCCTCGGCATCGCCACCAACACCATCACGCGCACCAATTACTACGGGCTCGACGGCTCCGCCATTTGGATGAACCAAAACGACACCGGCGCCGACTCCACCCACCCCGATTTGGCCGGGCGCATCCATCTGGATCCGCTTACCCTCACCGGCGACAACGACGGCCACGGCACGCACGTCGCGGGCATCCTCATTGGCAACGGCTCCGAATCCACCAACATCCATGGCGTTCCCTCCGGCTCCGTTCCCGGCGCCAACTTCCGCGGCATGGCGCCCAAAGCCGATCTCTTCGTCCAATCCATCGATCTCGTCGTCGGCCCGCTGCTCTCCGACGAATATCTCGAAACCAACGCTTCCTTCACGTTGATGCAGGACTCCGCCAGCCAGGGCGGCATCGTCACCAATGGTTTTATCTCCAACAACAGTTGGGGCACGGGCGACCTCTCTTACGACATCGACGCCGCCAGCTTCGACGCCGCGGTGCGCGATGCCCAACCGTTGCGCTCCGGCGAGCAAGCCATGACCTATGTCTTCGCCGCGGGCAACTCCGGCGACGGCACCGGCAACGGCCTGGACAACGTGCAGAACACCATCACGTCGCCCGGCACGGCCAAGAACGTCATCACCGTGGGCGCCATCGACAGCCCGCGCGACATCACCAACCAGGTCAGCGTGGAT